>DASVQS010000024.1:0-95461 GCA_036389015.1 Allosphingosinicella sp.
CCGAAACCGGCTCGGAGGGATGGATGAAATATCGGGTGACGGCGGCGATCGCCGCGGTTCTGGCGGCCACTCAGGCCAGCGGTCAGGCGCCGCCCCGGGATACGCCCGCTCCGACGCCCCCGATCCAGGAAACCCAGGCGCCCGAGAACCAGGCGACCAATCCCGAGCAGCGGACGACGGGCCCGCTTCCGCCCGCCGCGGCCCGCACGCCCGCCACCCAGCCCGACAAGCCCGCCAAGTGGAACGTCAACGCGCCTCCGGGCATGACCACCCGCCAGGTCCCGATCAACGTCGACAACGGCACCTGGATGAACGTCGACGTGTCGCCCGACGGACGGACGATCGCTTTCGACATGCTCGGCGACATCTACACGATGCCGATCGGCGGCGGCACTCCGACCCGGATCGCCGAGGGGCTCGCCTACGAGCAGCAGCCGCGCTTCTCGCCGGACGGGCGGCGGATCGCCTTCACCTCCGACCGCGGCGGCGGCGACAATATCTGGATCATGAACTCGGACGGGAGCGACAAGCGCCAGCTCACCAAGGAGGATTTCCGCCTCCTCAACCAGCCGACCTGGAGCCCGGACGGACGCTTCATCGCGGCCAAGAAGCATTTCACCACCGGCCGCTCGCTCGGCACCGGCGAGGTCTGGCTCTATCATGTCTCGGGCGGCGCCGGCGTTCCGCTCGTCAAGAAGCCGAACGAGCAGCATCAGAAGGAGCTCGGCGAGCCCTTCTACGCCCCCGACGGCAAATCCATCTATTTCACCCGCAACGTCACTCCGGGGCCGATCTTCCAATACGCCCAGGATTCGAACACCGATCTGTTCGACATCTTCCGCTACGAAATCGAAACCGGCGAGGTGACGACCGCCGTCTCGGGCGCCGGCGGCTCGGTTCGGCCGACTCCGTCACCCGACGGCCGCAAGATCGCCTTCGTCAGGCGGGAGCGCGCCCGGTCGAAGCTCTACGTCAAGGACCTGGACTCCGGGGAGGAGCGCAAGGTCTATGACGACCTCGACCGCGACGTGCAGGAGACCTGGGCGGTCACGGGAGTCTATCCGAACATGGACTGGACTGCGGACAGCCGCTCGATCGTCTTCTGGGCCGGCGGCAAGCTCCGGCGGGTCGATGGCGACGGCAGCGGTTCCGCCGAGATTCCGTTCCGGGTCAACGACACGAGGGTCGTCATCGACGCTCTCCACCCGAGCGTGGAGGTCGCGCCCGACCGTTTCCGGACCAAGATGCCGCGCTGGGCCAGCGTCTCCCCGGACGGGCGCCAGATCGTGTTCGAGACTCTCGGCAAGCTCTGGGTCAAGCCGGCCGGCGGAGGCGCCGCGCGCCGGCTGGTGAGGGGAGAGGAATCGGAGTTCGAGCTCTACCCCTCCTGGTCGCGCGACGGCCGAAGCATCGTCTTCGTCGGCTGGACGGACCAGGGGCTGGGGCGGCTGCGCACCGTCGCCTCGAGCGGCGGCACGGCCCGCGACGTCACCACCCGGCCCGGCCACTACGCCCGGCCGCGCTTTTCACCCGACGGCAGGACGATCGTGTTCGAGCGGGGGCAGGGGGGCTTCCTGACCTCGCCCAAATGGTCGGAGAACCCGGGCATCTACCGAGTGGCGGCAACGGGCGGGGTTCCGGTCCTCATCGCCCGCGAGGGCACCGAGCCTCAGTTCGGCGCCTCCAGCGACAGGCTGTTCATGATCGTCAATTCGGCCGGAAAGCGCCAGCTGGTCAGCACCGACCTGAACGGAGAGGCCAGGCACGTCCATTCGACCGGCGAGATGGTCAGCGACTATCAGGTG
The DNA here is from genome assembly GCA_036389015.1 of Allosphingosinicella sp. GTDB lineage: Bacteria > Pseudomonadota > Alphaproteobacteria > Sphingomonadales > Sphingomonadaceae > Allosphingosinicella. The sequence goes on from DASVQS010000024.1 coordinate 1,806, forward strand.
TCGCCCGACGGCCAGTATCTGGCCTTCCGGCAAAATTATCAGGCCTTCGTCATGCCGCTCATGCCGGGCACCCAGGACGTCGCCGCCGACGCCAAGGGCGGCCCGCTTCCGGTCACCCGGGTCAGCGCGGTGGGCGCCGACTTCATCCATTGGTCGAGCGGCGGGCGGAGGCTTCACTGGAGCACGGGCCCGACCGTCTACACGGTCGACACCGGCGCCTTGTTCGGCAACGCCCCGCCGGCCGAGAACGCGCCCAAGTTCCAGCCGCCGACGGCCGGCGTATCGCTCTCGATGGATGTCGCCGCCGACCGGCCGTCCGGCACCGTCGCACTGACCGGAGCCCGGATCGTCACCATGGCGGGCGCGGACGGCGGAATCATCGACGACGGCGTCATCGTCGTCCGGGGCGACCGGATCGTCGCCGTCGGCCGGCGCGGCGAGGTCGCCATCCCGGCCGGAGCGAAGAGCGTCGACGTCACCGGCAAGACCATCATCCCCGGTCTCGTCGACGCCCATGCCCACGGCCCGCAGGGCGAGGACGGACTCGTCCCGCAGCAGAACTGGTCGTCGATCGTCAATCTCGCCATGGGCGCGACGACGATCCACGACCCTTCCGCGAGCGCCGCGGAGATCTTCGTCGCTTCGGAGATGCAGCGCGCAGGCAAGATCGTCGCTCCGCGAATCTTCTCGACCGGCGAGATCATCTACGGCGCCAAGGCCGCGGACGTTTACGCCGAGATCAACAGCTTCGACGATGCCCTCGCCCATGTGCGCAGGCTGAAGGCGCAGGGGGCGCTGAGCGTCAAGAACTACAACCAGCCTCGGCGCGAGCAGCGCCAGATGGTCGTCGCCGCCGCCCAACGCGAGGGGATGGAGGTCGTTCCCGAGGGCGGCTCCCTCTACACGATGGACATTTCGCTCATCCAGGACGGCAACGCGACGCTCGAGCACAACCTGCCGGTCGAAACCTTCTACGACGACGTCGTCAGCTTGTGGAGCCAGACGAAGACCAACTACACGCCGACCCTGGTCGTCGCTTACGGCGGCCTCGCCGGCGATCCCTACTGGCGCCAGCATATGGACGTGTGGCGCCATCCCTTGCTGTCGCGGCACGCGCCGCCGACCCTGCTCGCCGCCCAGAACGTGCGCCGGACGATGGCGCCCGAGGAGGATTATGTCGACGACGACACGGCCCGCGAGGCCAAGAAGCTCGCGGACCGCGGAGTCCAGGTCTCGATCGGCGCCCACGGCCAGCAGTCGGGCCTCGGCCCGCATTGGGAGCTGTGGTCGTTCGTGCGCGGCGGCTGGAGCCCGATCGAGGCGCTTCGCGCCGGAACGATCGTCCCGGCGACCTCGCTCGGCTACCAGCGCGACGTCGGCTCGCTCGAGGCCGGCAAGCTCGCCGACCTCGTCGTGCTCGACGCCGATCCGACGGTCGACATCCGCAACAGCGACAAGATCCACCGGGTCATGCTGGGCGGCCGGCTCTACGATCCGGTGACGATGAACGAAGTGGTGACCGGAAACCGGGTGCGCGCGCCTTACTGGTGGGAAGCGAACGGCACGGGCGGCTAGGGCGCGCCGGCACCGGGTTGCAGGGCTCGTCATGCCGGACTTGATCCGGCAACCACTATTTTTCGGCTTCGAAAGCGCTTGAAGAAGGTGGATCCCGGACCAAGTCCGGGATGACGATTCAAGCCAGGCCCTAGCCCTCTAGGAGGCGCCGGTCAGGAAGGCCTCCGGCACTTCCGGATAGCAGTCGAGGAGGGGCCCCAGCGCCGCCTTCAGCGGGCCAAGCCAGGGCTCGAAGGCCTTCCAGCGTTCGACTCCCTCGCGGTTGATCGGCCGCCGCACCTGCTCGGCGCTCGCGGTGCGGACGGCCCGGTCGTTCTCGTGGAAGCGAAGGCAGGCCTCCTCGAAGGGCAGGCCCAGATGGGCGAGCAGCCGGCGGATCTCGGCCTCGCTGTCCTCGACCATCCGCTCGTGGAAGATTCGGTGGATCCGGCCGGGAAGCACCGAATCGAAATGGGCGAGGAGCCTCACGTAGTCGCTGTAGTAAAGGCCGAGGTCGTCAAGCGAATAGCTGAAGGCCTGACCGAAGGCGAAATGCTGCTTGAAGTTGGAGAAGCCGCAGCCGAGCGGATGGCGGCGGGCATCGATCACTTTCGCGTTGGGAAGGATCAGGCGGATGAAGCCGATATCGGCCCAATTGTTCGGCATCTTGTCGATGAAGAAGGGGCGGCCGGTCTTGCGGTGCACCCGGGCGCGCTCCAGATATTCTTCGCCCAGCGCTCGCAGCTGCGCTCGGTCGAGGTCCGCGAGGACCTCCGGATAGCGCGCTCCGGAACGCCACCTTTCCGCCACCAGGCCGCGCGCCAGGGCGGGTATGTACGGCAGTTCCGAGGTGCCCTCGACGGCGGAATGGCTCGAGAGGATCTGCTCGATCAGGGTCGAGCCGGCGCGCGGCATTCCGAGGATGAAGATCGGATCCGGCGCGGCGCAGCCCCAGCCTTCGCGCCGCTCGAAGAAGTCCGGGGTGAAGAGCCGCTTCGAACGGCTGACCTCGTCGGCGGTGAAGTCGGAGTCGTAGGGCAGGATCGAGCGGCGAAGCCGGTTCGCTTCGGCGTAATGGCCGAAGGAGCTTTCGAACGCTCCGCGATCCTCGAGCAGGCTACCCAGCGCGAAATGGAGATGGAGGCGGTCTTCGACCCTGAGATCGGATCGACCGAGCAGCGCTTCCATCCTTGCCTGGTCCCCTTCGCCCAGCTTCACCGTCTTGAGGTTGGCGAGGCTCCACCAGGCTTCGCCGCTCGCCGGATCTAGCTCGAGCGCCCGGCGGTAGGCGGCGATCGATTCCTCCAGCCGGCCGATCGTCTTCAGGACGTTGCCGTAGCCGAGCCAGATCGGCGGCGAATCAGGCCGGCGCTCGAGGATTTCCTCGAAGACGGCGGCCGATTTCTCATATTCGCCGAGATGGCCGAGAGTCCTCGCCTTTTCCTCCGCCGCTGCGACGTTGCCGGGATCGGCGAGGAGCAGCGCATCGAGGAGATCGAGCGACTCCCGGACCCGGCCCTGCCGGAACAGCGCGGTCGCCAGGCCGAGGCGGGCGTCGACGAAGGACGGAACGACCGCCAGGCACTCCATGAACAGCGCTTCGGCATCCGAATGAAGGCCCGCGGCGAGATCGACCTCGGCGAGCATGGCCTTGGCCGCGACGTCGCCCGGCCTGCGCGCGACATAGGGGCGAAGCCGCTTTTCGGCCTCGTCCAGGCGTCCGCCGGCGAGATGCCGAGCCGCCTCCGCGAGTAAAGGCTCGCTCGCGAAGAGCGAGATCGCCTTCAGCTCCGCCCGCTCGGCGTCGCCGGGGCGGCCCATCCGGCGGAGCGCCTCCGCGAACAGCAGCAGGGCGTCGCGCACATTCGGGCTTACCCGTAGGATCTCGGCGGCCTGCTCGGCGGCGGCGGCCGGATCGCTCGCGAGCAGCCGGTAGCCGTTCGCGAGCGCGGCATCGAGGCCGCCGGTGCGCGGGGAGTCCGTCATCGGGCTCCGTTAGCGCGGCGCCGCGGTTAAGGACAGGCCAGCCGCGGCCGGGACGGAGAAGCGCCGCATAAGAAAGAGGGCCGGGACTTTCGTCCCAGCCCTCCGAAGCCTCCGCGTTTCGACTTAGAACTTCGCGGTGAAGCCCGCGTAGAAGAAGCGGCCGATATTGTGGTAGATCGCGCTGCCCGCGCCGATGCCGGTGAGGCCGTACGGGGGCAGGCGGTTGGTGAAATTGTCCACGCCCAGGTAGAAATTATACTTGGTGCCGGCGTCGATCTGCAGGCGGGCGTCGTGGATGAGGACCTCCGGATAGTAACGGATCTCGAAGGCGTCCTCGTTGATCGGGTCGCGGCCCTGGACGGACTTGATGTTCTCGATCGCGCCCGGCGCCATCTTGCCGATGTAGCGCAGCTGGTAGCCGACGGTGATCGGGCCCGACTTCAGGTCCACGTTCCAGTTGAACGCATCCTGGGGATCGCCGAGCTCGAGCAGCACCTGGTTGGCGCGGTCCGGAGTCGCCGGGTTCAGGAAGTTGTCGTTCTGGAAGACGTGCGTGTAGACGACGCGCGTGCTCAGCGTTCCGAAGTTGAACTTGTGCCGGTACGCCATCTCCGCATCGATGCCGCGGGTCTTCAGCTTGGCGAAGTTGACTGGGGCCACCTTGAGGCTGTTCGGGATGATCGAGAAGGCCGGCTCGCCGTTCGGGCCGCCGCTGGCGCCGAAGCGCTGGAAGAGCGGGCAGAACGGATTGTCGAGCGTCGGCTCGTCATAGCATTGGTTGAGGATGCCCTGAGCGCTGAGGTTGGCGATGACCTGGTCGACCTGGATGTCGTAATAGTCGGCCGAGAGCGAGAAGCCCGGAAGGAAGCGGGGCTGGAACACGCCGCCGACGGTCAGCGACTTCGACGTTTCCTCGTTCAGGTTCTCGTTGCCGCCCGAAAGGTACGGAAGCGACTGCTTGAACAGGAAGCTGTAGCCGACCGGGATTCCGGCGGCGGCGCAATTGGCCGGGCGGTTCGGGTTGGCGTTGATCGACTCGACCGAGCAGGGATCGGCCGGCGGCGGAGCGAAGTTCTGGCCGAACGGCGTGAACAACTCTCCGAGGTTCGGCGCCCTGACCGCCTTGGCGTATTGCGCGCGGAACCGAAGATCCCGGACCGGCGACCATTCCGCGCCGACGTTGTAGGCGAAGACGGTGCCGGTGCGGCCCTTGTAATCGGCGACGCGGCCGGCCGCTTCGAAGGTCAGCTCGTGGAAGAGCGGCATGTCCTTCAGCAGCGGGATCCGGATTTCGCCGAACGCTTCCTTCACTTCGAACGACGGCGGATCGAAGGTCGGGATGGCGTTGTAGAAGGTGATCCCGGTCTGGACGAGCGCGTCTTCGGCGAAGAAGTTGGTCTCGCGGCGATACTCGGCACCGATGGCGAAGCCGATCGGCCCGCCCGGAAGCTCGAACAGCTGGCTGAGGTCCCCGTTGACGAAGGCGGAGAAGTCGAGCTGCGTGATCTTGCCGAATGAGGTCGTCGGCTGGAGGATGTAGTCGCGAGCCGCCTGGGTGACGTTGCCCGGGCCGAACAGGTTGATCGGAACGCAGGCCGCGATGTCGGCTGCGAGCGTGGAGTTCGCGTAGGCGGCGTCGTTGCCGCCTGCGGTGTAGGCGAAGGCCGCCGACGGGATGTACTGCGAACGGCACTGGATCTGGCCCGTCGCCGGATTGCGGCCGGCGTCGAACGCGAGCAGGAAGCGCTGGATGTTCACGTTGCCGGTGAGCAGCGTGTGCTCCTTGAACTCGCCGTAATTGGCCGCGACCTCATAGCCCCAGTCGGTGTTGAACGTGCCGCGCACGCCGCCGACGATCCGATAGGTTTCGCGGCGGGCTTCCTCTTCGCGGCTGCCCAGGTCGAGAACGTTCTCGCCCATGAAGAAGCGCTGTCCGCCCGCGGTCGTGCCGTAATAATCCTGGAGGAAGGCGCGGGCCTGGGGACCAAGATACGGGTTGTCGAGGCGCGGCCGCTCGCGAACGTCGCCGCCGAGCGTGGAGCCGCTGATGAAGAACGGACCGCTGGCGTTGCTGAGCGAGTCGGTGCGGACGTACTTCGCCTCGACGAAGGGCTCGAACGCGTCGCTGACCGTGAAGTGGCCGATCAGGTTGACGCTGTAGCGGTCCAGCCTCGGGCTGAAGCCGGTCTGGTTGCCCTCGCGGAAGTTGTTGCCGTTGCCGCCGATGGCGCTGGCGACGGCGGTGTTGCCGACCAGCTGGTCGTAGGTCTGCGGAACCAGATTGCCGTCCGGCGTGAAGAGGAAGGGCATGTAGTAATTGCCCGTCGGGTCGCAGCAGGCGAGGAAGGTGCCGCCGTTGCTGAACAAAGTGCTGCGGATGTCCTTGAAGAAGACGGCGTCCGGATTGCCGTCGCTGCCGCGCGGGTCGCAGTTCGTGGTCGTGGTCGCGGAGCAGGCCACCTTGTCGCTGTCGACGGTCAGGAAGCTGTTGACGGTGCGGTAGGATTTGCGCTGCGACGCGTACCAGTCGGCCTGGTGGGCATATTCCGCGTTGATCGCGACGTTGCCGCGGCCGCCGGCGAAGTTCATTCCCCACAGGCCGCTGACGTAGAATTGTCCGGCGTCGCCATGCTGGCTGATGCCGCTCTGGCCGCGGACCTGGATGCCCTCGTAATTGCGCTTCAGAACGAAGTTGACGACGCCCGCGATCGCGTCCGAGCCGTAGATCGCCGAGCTGCCGCCCGTGACCACGTCGACGCGCTCGATGAGGTCGGTCGGGATCTGGTTGGTGTCGACCGACACGGCGTTGTTGAGGATGTCCGCGGCGACGTGGCGGCGGCCGTTCTGCAGCACCAGGGTGCGCTGGGTGCCGAGGCCGCGAAGATCGAGCAGGTTGAGGCCGCCCGTGCCCAGGAAGCGGGTCGAGTTGGACTGGCTGAACGTGCTGCGAAGCGCCGGGAGCTCGTTGAGCACGTCGCCGATCGCGGTCTGGCCGGTCTGGAAGAATTCCTCGCCGCCGATCGAGGTGATCGGAACCGACGATTCGAGGTTCGGACGGCGGATGCGCGAGCCGGTGATCGTGATGTCGCCGGCATTGGCGGCGCTGGCGTCCTGGCCGGATTCGATCTCGGGCTCCGACTGAAGCGTGGAGGGATCGTCGGTCTCGCCGGCGGCCGTGCCTTCGGTGCCCTGGGTCTCCTGGCCCATGGCCGGGGCGGCCAGGGCGCCGAGGAGGCCGATAAAGGCGACGGAGCGCAGAGCGCGCGAGCGGAAGGTCATGGCCATGGGTGTTTCTCTCTCCACGAGGAAAATTGTGGCTGACGGACTACCGATGCGGCGCCGATATTCCAATGGCGGCGGGAGGTTATCGATTACTTATGTGGTCACGCGTGGCAATAATGTCACAAGCGATTCCCGCTTACGAGCGCCCTTCCGGAGGCTCCGGACGACGGTTAGAGAGGCGGTTCAATGATAAACCTCTCTCCGACCGCGCTGGCGGCGATCGCGCTCCTGTCCGGGGCGTGGCTCGCCGTCGCCCTCTGGGCCACGATGCGCGGCCTCGGCCGGGGCCGCGACGCCGCCGCGCGAATCGAGGCCACCCGGCACCACGAGGCCCTGCTCGCGGCCTCGCCGGCGCTTCCGATCATCGTCCGCCGCGACGGCAGCCTGGAGGAAGCGGAGCGCGTCGGCCTCGCGCTCGGCCTCGCCGGGACTCCGCGTCGACTCGCCGAGATCGCGGACGCCCTGGTCGAGGAGGACCGGGAGGCGCTGCTCGGCCAGGTCGCCGCGACCGCCGCCGCCGCCGGCGACTTCGCCCTCTCGCTCCGCCCCGCCGGGTCCGCCCGGGTCTACCGGATCAGCGGAGGCCCGGCGCCGCCGTCCTACCCCGCGGGCACCGTCCTTCTGTGGCTCACCGACGCGACGGCGAGCGAGGAAGAGATGGCGGCCCTTCGCGAGCGCAGCGAAAGGCTCGCCGCGGCGCTCGACGCCTTGTCGGGCCTGATCGAGGCCGCGCCCTTCCCGATCTGGCATCGCGGGCCCGATCTGCGCCTCGCGATGGTCAACAGCGCCTATGTCGCCGCCGTCGAGGCCGAGGACGGCCGAGCCGTGATCGAGGGCGGGCTCGAGCTGGTCGACGACGGCGAGGCGGGAGCGATGGCGGAGGCCGCCGCGGTCCGCCAGAGCGGCCAGGCCAGCGCCCGCAACGTCCCCGCGACGGTCGGCGGCGAGCGGCGGATGATGCGGGTGGTCGAAGTCCCTCTCGGCGAAGCGGGGGTCGCCGGCTATGCGATCGACGTCGAGGATCGCGAGCAGGCGCGCTCCGAGCTCGCCCGCTTCGTCCACGCCCAGCGCGACATGCTCGACCGTCTCTCCGCCGGAGTGGCTCAATTCGCCCGCGACCGCGGGCTGATCTTCTCGAACCAGCCCTTCGCCAGGCTGTTCGCGCTGAGGCCCGATTTCCTCGCCGACCGTCCCGAGTTCAATCGCCTGCTCGACGCGATGCGCGAGACCGGCCATTTGCCCGAGGTCCGCGATTACCCCGAGTGGAAGAAGGAGCATGACCGCTGGTTCACCGGCGGCCTCGCCGCCGAGGAGGAGGATTGGCTCCTGCCCGGCGGCCGCCACCTCCGGGTCGTCGCCCAGCCGCTTCCCGACGGCGGGCTGCTGCTCATCTTCGAGGACCGCACCGAGCAGCTCCGCCTCGCCTCCGCGCGCGACACCCTGCTTCGGGTGCGCACCGCGACCTTCGACAATCTGTTCGAGGCGGTCGGAGTCTTCGCCTCCGACGGAAGCCTCCATCTCTGGAACAACCGTTTCCGCGAATTGTGGGAGTTCGAGGAGGAGCAGCTCGCCGGCAACCCGCGCATCGATTCGCTGACCGCGCACATCGGCAGGAAGCTCAGGAATTCGAGCCACGCCGCTTTGGTCCGCGAGCTCGTCCGCAGCGCCACCGTCGAGCGCAAGCAGAGGACGGGCCGGGTCGCCTTCACCGACGGGCGCGAGTTCGAGTTCGCCGCGGTTCCGCTTCCCGACGGCAACGCGCTCTTCACGATGCTCGACGTTACCGCCAGCCGGACGGTCGAGGCGGCCCTTCGGGAGCGAACCCAGGCGCTCGAGGAGGCCGACCGGCTCAAGACCGCCTTCGTCTCCAACATGAGCTACGAGCTGCGCACGCCCCTGACCTCGATCGGCGGCTTCGCGGAGATGCTGGCCGGCGGCTATGCGGGCGAGCTTGCGCCGGCGGCGAGCGAATATGTCGCCGCCATACTGGAATCGGTCGGACGCCTCGGCGCTCTCATCGACGACGTGCTCGACCTCACCCAGAGCGACAGCGGAAGCCTTCTGCTTGCCGAGGACAAGGTCGACCTCGCCAGGCTCTGCGCCGAGGCGGCGGACGCGTTCCGCGAACAGGCGGCGAAGAAGGGCATCGACTTCGCGGTCGAGATCGAGACCGGCGCCGGATCGATCGCCGGCGACCGGGCCCGCCTGCGCCAGTCGCTCGACAACGTCCTCAAGAACGCCTTCGCCTATACGGGCGACGGCGGCCGGGTCCTCCTTCACGCCGCCGGCGGCCGCAAGGAGGCGGCGATCACAGTCTCCGACAACGGCCGCGGAATCGCCGCCGCCGACCAGGCGCGGGTCTTCGACCGATTCAACCGAAGCGCCGACGCCCGCGGCGGGGACGGCGCCGCGCTCGGCCTCGGCCTGCCGCTCGCCAGGCAGTTCGTCGAGGCCCATGGCGGCACCGTCGACCTGCTTTCGGAGCCGGGCGAGGGCACCACCGTCACCCTTCGCCTCCCCCGGAAGCGGGCGTGAGGGGTCTGGATGGGCGCGCCACTGAAGCGCCTCCCCTCGATGGGGAGGGGTTGGGGAGGGGTGAGGCGCGAGGCCCACACGGCATTTCGTCCAGCCGCACCCCCACCCAACCCTCCCCCATCGAGGGAGAGGGCTTTAGAACATGATGCTTTCCGGCCCTGCGGAGACCGAAGCCTTCGGGCGCCGCCTCGCCGCTCAGCTCCGCGCGGGCGACGTCGTCGCTCTGTCCGGCGATCTCGGCGCGGGAAAGACGACCTTGGCGCGCGGAATCCTCGCCGGTCTCGGCCATGACGGCGAGGTCGCCAGCCCGACCTTTCCGATCGTCATCCCCTACGAGGCGCTGAGCGTTCCGGCCTGGCACGTCGATCTTTACCGGATCGAGGATCCGGCGGAAATCGCGGAGCTGGCGCTCGACGAAGCGCTGGAGGACGGCGTTCTCATCGTCGAATGGCCCGAGCGGATGGGCGGCGCCCTGTGGCCGCATTCGCTTCGTCTCGGCCTGCGGCGGGAAGGGGAGGGCGCCCGCGCCTTGACAGCCGGGGTGCCCGCCGCTTGGGAGGGCCGATGGCCGCTTCCATGATTCCGCCCGCAGCGGCACCCGATTTCCTGGCAGACCACGGCTGGGGCGGCGCCGAGATCCGCCCGCTCGCCGGGGACGCGAGCTTCCGGCGCTATTTCAGGGTCCATCGCGGCGAGGAAACCGCCGTCCTGATGGACGCTCCGCCCGAGCATGAGGATATTGGGCCGTTCCTGACCGTGGCCGGCCACCTGCTCGACCGCGGCTTCCACCCGCCGCGCCCGCTCGCCGTCGACCGCGAGCGGGGCCTGCTGTTGCTCGAGGATTTCGGCGACGACCGGGCGGGGCCCCTGCTCGAGCGCGAGCCTCAGCGCGAGCGCCCGATCTACGAGGCGGCCGTCGACATCCTCGCGCGCCTCGCCGGCCGGCCGGCGCCGGCCGACCTCGCGCCCTACGACGAGGATGCGATGAGCCGCGAGGTGCTCCTCTTCACGAACTGGTACGCGCCGGCGCTGGGAATGGAGGTCGACGAGGCTTCCTACATGGAAGCGTGGCGAAATGTGTGGGGCGAGGTGCTCGAGATCGTCGAGCGAAGCCCGGTGATGGTGCTTCGCGACTATCATGCCGACAATCTGATGGTGTTGCCGGGCCGGTCGGAGCTGGGGCTCCTCGACTTTCAGGACGCTCTCGCCGGCCATCCGGCCTATGACCTGGAATCGCTGCTCCAGGGAAGCGGGCGGTATGACGTCGCTCCGGAGCTGGAAGATGCGATGATCGACCGCTACTGCGCGGCGGCGAAAGTGGCCGACCGCGCTCGGTTTCGCGCCCATTATGAGATTCTGGGCGCCCAGCGGAACACCAAGATCCTGGGCATCTTCACCCGTCTGTGGAAGCGCGACGGAAAGGATCATTATCTCGCGCTCCAGCCGCGGGTGTGGACCTATCTGGAGCGCAACCTGGCCCATCCGGCGCTGGCCCCGGTCCGTGCCTGGTTCGACACCCATGTGCCGACCGAAAAGCGCGCCTCCGCCTGGGCCGAGGCGGCGGCGGCATGAACCGCCAGCGCCGGCCGCTCGCGCTTCGCCCGGTGCCCAGCGGCGACGTGCCGAAGACCGCGATGGTCCTCGCCGCCGGCCTTGGCAAGCGGATGCGCCCGCTCACCGCCACCCGCCCCAAGCCCCTGGTCGAGGTCGCCGGCAAGCCTCTGCTCGACCATTGCCTCGACCGGCTCCGCGCGGCCGGAGTCGAGAAGGTCGTGGTCAACGTCCATTATCTCGCCGACGCTCTCGAAGCCCATTTGAAAAATCGCGTCCAGGGCCTTGAAATCATTGTATCGGATGAGCGGGAGCAATTGCTCGAGACCGGCGGCGGGCTGGTCAGGGCGCTGCCTCTGATCGACTCCGATCCCTTCCTCGTCGTCAATTCCGACAACCTGTGGGTCGACGGCCCCGTCGATTCGCTCCGGCTGCTCGCGAGCAACTGGGACGACTCGCGGATGGATGCCCTGCTGCTCCTCGTCCCGCTCGCTCGCGCCCATTGCCACAAGGGCCAGGGCGATTTCCACATGAGCTCGGGCGGAGTTCTCAAGCGCCGCAAGCCGGGCTCGGTGGCGCCCTTCGTCTACACCGGAGTCCAGATCGTCTCGAAGCGGCTGCTCGAAGGAGAGGTGCCGGACGGCCCGTTCTCGACCAACCTGCTCTGGGACCGGGCGATCGCGAGGGGCCGCCTCTTCGGCGCCGTCCACGAGGGCCTCTGGTTCGACGTCGGCGCTCCGGCCAACATCAGGCAGGCCGAGGAAGTGCTTGGGCTCGCCTGACGCCGCCGCCAGGCTTTCGAGCTCCCGGGTGCGGAAAGCGCTTCCGTTCCACAGGCCGGACGTTTGCCGAGCCTGATGATTCATGTTATGTTCCTCAGATGGATACCCGCATGCCTTCCAGTCGCCGCGTTGCCGGACAGCGACAATGGCCCCGGCGAGGCAGCCTGCTTTTTTCACTCTTTAGGAAGCCGAACCTTCCGAAACTTCCGTGTCGCTGTTGTCGCTCTCCGCGGCCCCGCCCGGCGGTGAAATCGTGACCGCCTTGCGCCCGGGAGTCTTCACCATTCCGCCGCACCGCGCCTTCGCCGACGCGCTCGCCGCGGGGCTGATCGCGCGCTTCGGCCGTGGCGAGCTGGGGCTGGCCGAGGGGCTCGTGCTGGTCCCCAACAACCGCGCCGCGAGGGCTGTCGCCGACGCTTTCGTCAGGCGCTCGGGCGGCGGCCTGCTCCTGCCCCGGCTCGTGCCCGTGGGCGACCCGGAGCTGGACGAGCGGATCGGCGGGGCGCTGGAGCCGCTCGGGGAGGGGGAGGCGTTTCCGCCCGCGGTCGAGCCGATCGAACGCCTGTTCCTGCTCGCCCGGCTGGTCCAGCAGAATGTCGCCGCGGTCGACGCCGCCGAGGCCTTGCGCCTCGCCGAGGATCTCGCCCGGACGCTCGATCAGCTGCTCGTCGAGGGCGTCGATCCCGCCCGGCTGCGCGATTTCGCCGCGGATCTGCCCGACCTGTCGCTTCACTGGCAGAAGTCGCTGGAGCGGCTCGCGATCATCCTCGACCAATGGCCGCGACTGCTCGCCGAGCGGGGGCGGATCGACCTCGCCGACCGCCGCAACCGCCTCCTTGCCGCCGTGGCCAGGCGCTGGCGCTCCTCGCCGCCCGCCGGCTTCGTCGCCGCCGCCGGGATTACCAGCAGCGCCCCCGCCATCGCCGGGTTGCTTCGAACCGTCTCCCGCCTCGACCGCGGCCTCGTTGTCTTCCCGGGCCTGGACCTCGGCATGGCACAAGCGGAATGGGATTCGCTCGGGCCGCACGAGCCGGACGAGGTCACCGGCCTCAGGCGGCGGCCGATCGAGACCCATCCCCAATTCCATCTCAAGCTCCTCCTCGACCGGATGGGCGTGGGCCGGGGCGAGGTGGAGCGCTGGCGCTGGGGCGGCGGCCGGGACGCGCCGGCGGTGCGCAGCCGGGCCATCGCCAACGCCATGAAGCCCGCCGCCTTCACCGACCGATGGCAGGTCCTTCCCCCCGCCGAGCGCAGGCTCACCGGAGTCCGCGCGCTCGAGCTCGCCGATCCGGCCGAAGAGGCGCAGGCGATCGCGCTGGCGCTTCGCGAGGCGCTGGAAACTCCGGGCCGGACCGCCGCGCTGGTGACTCCCGATCGCAACCTCGCCCGGCGGGTCTCGAGCCATCTCCGGCGGTGGGGAGTCGAGGCCGACGACAGCGCCGGCCGGCCGCTCTCGCAGCTCGCGCCCGGGACCTTTCTCCTCGCCCTCGCCACCGCCGCCGCCGAGCAGTTCGCGCCGGTACCGCTGCTTGCCCTGCTCAAGCACCCCCTGGTCATGCGCGGGGAGGGGAGGCTGGACTGGCTCGAAGGCGCTCGAGCCCTCGATCTCGCCTTGCGCGGACCGCGGCCGCCGGCGGGGCTCGCGGGGATAAGCGATCATCTTTCCGACCGCGCGGGCCGCGATGCCGAGCGGCGCGAGCGCGCGTCGGTCTGGTGGAGAGACGCCGCCCCCCGGCTGAGCGCTCTCGAGCGCGGCTTTCGGGCGGAACGCGCGGCGCTTCCAGCCCTGCTCGGGCTTCTGCGCGAATCGGCTTCAGAGTTGAGCGGCGACGAGGTCTGGGCCGGTCCGGCCGGCCGCGCCGCCGCCGAGCTTCTCGAATCGGCGGAGCCGGCTTCGGCGCTCGGTCCGGCCCGGCTGTCGCCGGCGAGCCTTCCGGCGCTGCTCGAGCAGCTCCTCGCCGGAGTCGCGGTTCGGCCCCCTTACGGCCAGCATCCGCGCCTGTTCATCTGGGGCCTCATCGAAGCGCGCCTTCAATCGGCCGATCTCGTCATTCTCGGCGGGCTCAACGAGGGCGTCTGGCCGCAATTGCCGACTCCGGACCCCTGGCTGGCGCCGCGCGTCCGGCGCGAGCTCGGCCTGCCGAGCCTGGAGCGCCGGATCGGCCTCGCCGCCCACGACTTCGCGAGCGCGCTCGGCGGCGGCGAGGTGCTCGTCACGCGCGCCCGCCGCGACGCCCGCTCGCCCGCCATCGCCTCGCGCTTCTGGCTGAGGCTCGAGGCGATGACCGCCGGAGTGACACGCTCGCCGACGCATCGGAGCTGGGCTCGAGCGCTGGACCGGCCCGCCGCTTTCCTCCCCGCAGCGCGTCCCGCGCCCCGCCCGGCCGTGGTCGACCGGCCGCGGCGGATTGCCGTCACCGACGTCGACCGGCTGAAGGCCGATCCGTTCGCTTTCTACGCCCGCAAGATGCTGGCCTTCGCCCCGCTCGACGCGATCGACGCCGACCCGAGCGCGGCCTGGCGTGGAAGCGCGGTGCACAAGGTGCTCGAAGCCTGGATGAAGGAGGATCGTTGCGAGCCCTCGAGGCTCCGGCCCCGGGCCGAGGCCCTGCTCGGGGATTCCGCCGCCCACCCGCTGATGCGGGCGTTGTGGCAGCCCCGGCTGCTCGAGGCGATCGACTGGATCGCGGCGGAGATGGCGAAGAACCTCGCCTCGGGCCGAAGTCCGGCGGCGGCGGAGGTGAAGGGGCGAATCGAGATGGACGGAGTCATCCTTCACGGCGAAGCGGACCGGATCGACCGGCTCGCCGACGGCCGCCTCGCCATCGTCGACTATAAGACCGGGACCCCGCCCGGGCCCAAGGCGGTGGCCGAGGGCTATGCGATGCAGCTCGGGCTTCTCGGACTGATCGCGGAGCGCGGAGGTTTCGAGGGAATCGAAGGGGTTCCGGCCTGCTTCGAATATTGGTCCTTAGCCCGCAAGGCCGGCAGGCTCGGCTATGTCGCGAGCCCGGTGACGAGCCGGGGCGGGATCGACGCCGCCGAATTCACCACCGTGGCCGCCCGCAATTTCCTGGGGGCGGCCGAGCGCTGGCTGACCGGAGACGAGGCGTTCACGGCGAAGCTCCACCCGGAACATGCCCCTTACGGGGATTACGACCAGCTGATGCGCCTCGACGAATGGTACGGGCGGGAGGCCTAGCCCCGCTCGCCGGCCCTCATCGCCAGCTGCATCCGGTGCGCACGGGCCCGGGCGTGACCCGAGCGGCCCTGGGCGCAGCGGTCGCGAACCGTCGACGAGCAACGCGGATAGGCGCCGGAATCGGCCTCGGGCGCGACCGCGATTCGCGGCGGCTTCGGCTTGGCCGGCTTGGCGGCGACGGGAGCGGCGCCCTTCGGGGCTTCGGCCGCGACCACCGAGTCCAGCTCGCCGCCGGGGGGAACGCTGGCGGTCGTCGACGGCGGCGTGTTGGCGGTGGCGAGGAGCAGCCCCCCTGCGGCCAGGATCAGTCTCTTCATTCGGCTCTCCCTTTTCGGCGGCTCGAACGGTCGGCGCCGTTTCTCGTCAACAGCTTATCACCGGACGCTTCGTACTTCTACTGTGACGTCATGACGCCGCGCAGGCGCTCGGGCCGGCGGGCGTCCCAAAGCAGAACGCTCCCCAAAGCAGAACGCCCCGGCCGCGAGGCCGGGGCGTCGATGACAAATCGCGTCGGCGCCGCCTAGCGGCAGCGGCGGCTGCTCACCACGTTGCGCTCGACATGGCGGCCGAGCAGGGCTCCGACGGCGGCGCCCAGCACGGTGCCGGTCGTGCGGCTGCCGCGGCCGGCGATCGCCCGGCCGGCGAGCGCGCCCGCAGCGCCGCCGACGACGAGGCCGGTGGTGCCGTTGGGCTTGCGGCAATAGATCCTGCCGTCCGACCCGCGCCAGGTCTTGCCGTGGTAGGTCGACTGGGCGACGGCCGGGGTGGTGGGCAGCGCGATCGCCGGGACCGTCAGGGTGGCGGCGGAAAGGGCCATGACGAGGGTACGCATCGGAAACACTCCTTGTTCAACTGAAGGAGCGTCTAGCCCGAGTCCCTTGAGTCCCGCCTGAACTCGACTGACAGGCGAGGTTCAGCTTTTCGATCAGCTACTTAGCGGTCGCCCTTGCGCTTCTTGGCGTAGAGGAGGGCGGCGACGATCGCCGCCGAGCCGATCCCGATCGCGGCGCCCGTCACCAGATGCTTGTTGCGCTTCGAGCCCTCGGCGCCGGTCTGCGGACCGTTTTCGGAGCCCTCGGCCTCGCCGACCGCGGCGTCTTTCGGGTAGGAAGGCTTGCGCGACATGGGTTGGCTCCCTCGATTGCTGGGCCTCATCTAATCGCGCCCGCTCCGGTTCGCCAGCCCGGCGGCTTGATTTAGGCGGGCTCGCCCGCTACAGGCGCGCCATCCCACATGCAGGGCCATCATACCGGTGCCCGCCAGAGCTTATAGCGACGGCGGGTCTCTCGGCCCTGCAGAGGCATAACCGGAAGGAGAAAGACCATGGCGTCCACCGACGTCACCATGCAGCAATTGCTCGAGGCCGGAGCGCATTTCGGCCACCAGACCCACCGCTGGAACCCCAAGATGAAGCCGTACATCTTCGGCGACAGGAACGGGGTCCATATCATCGATCTCTCGCAGACCGTGCCGCTCTTCGCCCGCGCTCTCGATTTCGTCCGCCAGTCGGTCGCCGCCGGCGGCAAGGTGCTGTTCGTGGGCACCAAGCGGCAGGCCCAGGATCCGATCGCGGAAGCCGCGCGTCGCTCCGGCCAGCATTTCGTCAACCATCGCTGGCTGGGCGGAATGCTCACCAACTGGAAGACCATCTCCAACTCGATCAAGCGCTTCAAGAGCCTCGAGGAGCAGCTCAGCGGCGACACCGCCGGCCTCACCAAGAAGGAGGTGCTCCAGCTCACCCGCGAGCGCGACAAGCTCGAGCTCTCGCTCGGCGGAATCCGCGAGATGGGCGGCCTTCCCGACGTCATCTTCGTGATCGACGCCAACAAGGAGGAGCTTGCGATCAAGGAAGCCAACGTGCTCGGAATCCCGGTCGTGGGAATCCTCGATTCGAACGTCAGCCCGCAGGGCATCGCCTTCCCGGTCCCGGGCAATGACGACGCCAGCCGAGCCATCCGCCTCTATTGCGACGCCGTCGCCGACGCCGCCCTCGCCGGCAAGTCGGGCGGAGCCGCCGCCCGCGGCGAGGACATCGGAGCGATGGACGCGCCCCCGGCCGAGGCGGCCCTGGCCGAGGCTTAGGTTTCGAAGGGGCAGCGATCCCCCTCCCGTTCGGGCTGAGCCTGTCGAAGCCCTCCCTTTCTTCCGAGCGAAGGAAGGCCCTTCGACAGGCTCAGGGCGAACGGTGTTTCTGCACTAGATCAAGAGGATATGAGACATGGCTGAGATCACGGCCGCCACCGTCAAGGAACTGCGCGAGCGCACCGGCGCCGGCATGATGGACTGCAAGAAGGCGCTGGGCGAGACCCAGGGCGACATGGAAGCGGCGATCGACTGGCTCCGCGCCAAGGGCCTCGCCGCCGCCGCCAAGAAGGCCGGCCGGACCGCCGCCGAGGGCCTCGTCGGAGTCGCCGTCGCGGGCAATCGCGGCGCCGTCGTCGAGGTCAATTCGGAGACCGACTTCGTCTCCAAGAACGAGCAGTTCCAGGAGTTCGTGAGCGCGGTCACCCAGCTCGCGCTCACCGGCAGCGGCACGGTCGAGGGCCTCCTTGCGGCCGAATATCCCGGCGGCGGCACCGTCGAGGAGAAGCTCACCGCCAACATCTCGACGATCGGCGAGAACCAGTCGCTTCGCCGCTCCGCCGTGCTTCAGGTCCCCCAGGGCGTGGTCGTTTCCTACGTCCATAATGCGGTGAAGGCCGGCCTCGGCAAGATCGGGGTGCTCGTCGCGCTCGAGAGCGAGGGCGACGTCGAGGCTCTGAGCCAGCTCGGCAAGCAGCTCGCCATGCACATCGCCGCGGCCAACCCGCAGGCGCTGACCGGCGAGGAGCTCGACCCGTCGCTGATCGAGCGCGAGCGCGCCATCGCCTCCGAGAAGGCGGCCGAGAGCGGCAAGCCCGCCGACATCGTCGCCAAGATGGTCGACGGCGCAATGGCCAAGTTCCGCAAGGAGAATGCGCTGATGAGCCAGCTCTTCGTCATGGACAACAAGACGAAGGTCGAGGACGTCATCGCCGCCGAGGCCAAGCGCACCGGCAGCGCCATCTCGCTCAACGCCTATGTCCGCTTCCAGCTGGGCGAAGGCATCGAGAAGAAGGAGAGCGACTTCGCCGCCGAAGTCGCCGCCGCTTCCGGGGTCGGCAAGCCCGAGCCCGCCGACGCCTAACCCTGCTTGGCAGGGTGGCGCGCCCTTATTAAGGTGCGCCACCCCGCCGCTCCTCACGCCGATCGGACCCAAGCCCGCCATGCCGCGCCCGCGCTTCAACCGGATCCTGCTGAAGCTGTCGGGCGAGGCGTTGATGGGGGAGGGGGCGTTCGGAATCGACCCCGACACGACGGCTCGCCTCGCCAGCGAGATCGCCGCTGCGATCGAGGCGGGGCATCAGCTGTCGATCGTCGTCGGCGGAGGCAATATCTTCCGCGGCCTGGCCGGCGCCGCCAAGGGCTTCGACCGGGCGAGCGCCGATTATATGGGCATGCTCGCCACGGTCATGAACGCGCTCGCCCTCCAGAACGCTCTCGAGAAGATCGGCGCCGATACCCGGGTGCTTTCCGCCATCCCGATGGCGACGGTCTCGGAGCCCTACATTCGCCGCCGGGCCCTCCGCCACATGGAGAAGGGGCGGGTGGTGATCTTCGCCGCCGGCACCGGCAATCCCTATTTCACCACCGACACCGCCGCCGCCCTTCGCGCCGCCGAAATGGGTTGCGACGCTTTGTTCAAGGGCACCAGCGTCGACGGCATCTACGACGCCGACCCGAAGAAGAAGCCCGACGCCAAACGTTATGAGGGTCTGTCGTTCCAGCAGGTGCTTGCGGACGACCTCAAGGTGATGGACGCCAGCGCCGTCGCCTTGTGCCGCGACAACGACATCCCGATCGTCGTCTTCAACATCCGCGAGCAGGGCAACCTCGCCCGGGTGCTGAGCGGCGAGGGGACCGCAACGATCGTCCAGAACGAGGAGTAGGACATGCCCGCGTACGACAAGGCCGACATCCAGCGCCGAATGCATGGCGCGGTGGAAGCGCTGAAGCACGATCTCGTCGGCCTGAGGACCGGCCGAGCCTCGACCAGCCTGCTCGATCCGATCCAGGTCGAGGTCTATGGCGCCAACATGCCCATCAACCAGGTGGCGACGGTTTCGACTCCGGAGGCAAGGATGCTCTCGGTCCAGGTCTGGGACCGATCCAACGTCACTCCGGTCGAGAAGGCGATCCGCAACGCCGGCCTCGGCATCAACCCCATCGTCGACGGCACCACCATCCGGCTGCCGATCCCGGACCTGACCCAGGAAAGGCGCAAGGAGCTGGCCAAGCTCGCCGGCCAATATGCCGAGAAGGCCCGGATCGCCGTCCGCAACGTCCGCCGCGACGGCATGGAGGCCTTGAAGACCGACGAGAAGAAGCACGAGATCAGCGAGGACGAGCACAAGCGCCTCGCCGTCGAGGTGCAGAAGTTCACCGACGACACGATCAAGGAGATCGACTCCGCGGCCTCCGCCAAGGAGAAGGAAATCCTTCAGCAGTGACCGTCCGCTCCGCCCCCCTGGCGCCGGAAAGCTCCGGCGGCGGCGGCTCGCCGATTCCCCGCCATGTCGCCATCATCATGGACGGCAACGGCCGCTGGGCGAAGGCGAGAGGGCTGCCCCGCGCCGCGGGCCACCGCCAGGGCGCGGAGGCGGCGCGCAAGGTGCTTCGCGCCGCCGGCGAAGCCGGGGTGGAATGCCTCACCCTCTACGCTTTCTCCTCTGAAAACTGGCGGCGGCCGCAGGACGAGATCAACGACCTCATGGGGCTGTTGCGCTTCTATATCTCGCGCGAGCTCGACGCCCTCCACCGGGAAGGTGTCCGGCTGAGAATATTGGGCGATCACAAGGCCTTCCAGGCGGATGTTGCGAAACTGGTCGATCAGGCCGTCGAACGCACCGCCGGCAACCGGCGAATGACCCTGGCGATCGCGCTCAACTACGGCGCTCGCGCCGAGCTCGTCCAGGCGGCGCGCCGGCTCGCCGAGCGGGTGGAAGCCGGCGAGCTGCGCCCCGCCGACGTCGACGAGGCGGGGATCGAGGCGTCGCTCGACACCGCCGAGCTTCCGCCGCTCGACCTCCTCATCCGAACCTCGGGCGAGCAGCGCCTCTCCAACTTCCTGCTCTGGCAGGCGGCCTATGCCGAATTGCTGTTCGTCGACACCCTCTGGCCCGACTTCGACGGCGACGCCCTGCGCTCGGCGCTCGCCGACTATGCCGGCCGCGAGCGCAGGTTCGGCGGCCGATGAGCGACAAGGCCCCGGCGGCGCCCCAATCCGACCTGCTCACCCGTTTCGCCGCCGGCGTGGTGATGATCGCGGTCGCCTGCGTCGCCATCTACGTCGGCGGCTGGCTGTTCCGGCTGCTCGTCGCGGCGGGGGCGGGCGTGATGATCCTCGAATGGGGCGACATGCACCGGCTTAGGCGGAGCTACAGCTATTTCGCCCTCGGCCTGCTCGTCCTGGTGCTTCTCGGAGCGGCGCAATATCTCTACCCGGTCGGCGAGATCGATGTCATCGAAGGGATCGAGGCGGTTTCCGTCTCCACCTTCGAGGAAGCCTGGCTCGGCTTCGCCGCAGTCGCCGCGGCCGCGCTCGCCGCTCTTCTCGCCAGTCGACGGGTAAGCCTGGGCTGGGGGATGCTCTACGTCGGAATCCCGTCCTTCGCCCTCATGGTCGTCGAATGGGCCCGTTTCGACCTCGTCTTCTGGCTTATGCTCGTGACCTGGGCGACCGACATCTTCGCTTATTTCGCCGGCCGCTCGATCGGCGGCCCCAAGCTGGCGCCCAAGGTCAGCCCCAACAAGACCTGGGCCGGGCTGATCGGCGGAATGGCCGGAGCCGCCGTCGTCGGAGCGCTCGCCGCCTGGCTGTTCGGAATCTCGGCCGAGCTTCCCGGCTTCGTCTGGCTCGGAGCGCCGATGGGCCTGCTCGCCCAGCTCGGCGACCTCTACGAGAGCCGGGTCAAGCGCCGCCTCGGGGTCAAGGACAGCGGCACCCTGCTTCCCGGCCACGGCGGAGTCCTCGACCGGCTCGACGGTCTCCTCCCTGTCATCCTTGCGACCCTTCTCGTCCTGATCGCCAGCCTCGCGTGACCCAGCGGCGAAGCGTCACCATCCTCGGCGCCACGGGCTCCGTCGGCCGCTCCACGCTCGACCTGATCGAACGCAACCGGGAGCGCTACGACGTCCTCGCGGTCACCGCCCATCGCGATGTCGACGGTCTCGCCGAAGCCGCCCGCAGGGTAAGCGCCGGCCGGGCGGTCATCGCCGACGAGTCCCTGCTCGAACCGCTCCGCTGCGCACTGGCGGGGAGCGGCACCGAGGCCGCGGCGGGCGAGGGAGCCGTGCTCGAGGCGGCCGGCGCCGGCGCCGACTGGACGATGGCGGCAATCGTCGGCACCGCCGGCCTCAGCCCGACCATGGCGGCGATCCGCGGCGGCCGCACGGTCGCCCTCGCCAACAAGGAGGCGCTGGTCTCGGCCGGCCATTTGATGATCGAGGCCGCGAGCAGCAGCGGCGCGGCCTTGCTCCCGGTCGATTCCGAGCACAACGCCATCTTCCAGTGCTTCGACCGGGCCCGGCCCGAAGCGGTGCGCCGGATCGTCCTCACCGCCAGCGGCGGGCCGTTCCGCGACAAGACCCTCGAGGAGATGCGCACGGCCACTCCGAGCCAGGCGATCGCCCATCCCAACTGGTCGATGGGCGCCAAGATCTCGGTCGATTGCGCCACCCTGATGAACAAGGGACTCGAGCTGATCGAGGCCTTCCACCTCTTCCCGCTGCCCGCCGAGGCTTTCGACATCGTCATCCACCCGCAGTCGGTGGTCCACAGCCTCGTCGAATATGTCGACGGCTCGGTCCTCGCCCAGCTGGGCTCGCCCGACATGCGGATCCCGATCGCCTATACGCTTGCCTGGCCCGAGCGGATGGAGACTCCCTGCGAGCGGCTCGACCTGGTCAGGACGGGCACATTGAGCTTCGCGGCCCCCGATCCCGAGCGCTTCCCCGCTCTCGAACTGGCCCGGCAGGCGCTTCGCGACGGTGGGGCGAGGCCGGCGGTCCTCAACGCGGCGAACGAAGTCGCGGTCGGAGCGTTTCTGGGCGGCGGCATCGGTTTTCTCGACATCGCTTCCATCGCCGCCGAGACTTTGCAATGCTATTCGCCGGCGGCGCCCGGCTCGGTCGAAGAGGTGCTCGACATCGACCGGGAGGCCCGCGCCTCCGCCGAAACTATCGTGAAAAGGGTGACTCGTTGAACGACAATCCCAGCATCATCTGGACGGTCCTCAGCTTCCTGCTCGTCATCGGTCCGCTGATCTTCGTCCACGAGCTCGGCCATTATTTCGTCGGACGCTGGTTCGGAGTGAAGGCCGAGGTCTTCTCGATCGGCTTCGGCCGCGAGATCGCCGGCTGGACCGACGCTCGCGGTACGCGATGGAAGCTGGCCTGGCTCCCGCTCGGCGGCTACGTCAAGTTCGCCGGCGACATGAACCCCGCCGGCCAGGCCTCGCCGGAATGGCTTGCGCTTCCGGCGGAGGAGCGGGCGCAGACCTTCCAGGCGAAACCGGTCTGGCAGCGTTTCCTCGTCGTCCTGGCCGGCCCGATGACCAATTTCCTCGCCGCCATCCTGATCCTGACCGGCTTCAACATCGCCTATGGAGTCCCCGAGACTCCCCCGGTGATCGGTACGTTCAGCGAGGATTCGACGGCGGCGGCGGCGGGGCTTCGGATCGGCGACCGCATCGTCAGCATCGACGGCAAGAGCATCGACCGCTTCGAGGACGTCGTGCCGCTAGTCGCGCTCAAGATCGGCGGGCCACTGGCCCTAGAGATCGAGCGGGCGGGCCGCCGCTTCCGGCTCGACGTCAGCCCGCGGGTGGTGGTCGAGAAGGATCAGTTCGGCAACGAAAGCCGCCGTCCCATGCTCGGCATCGGGCCGGCCGAGCAGGTTCTGACGCCGGTGTCGCCGGTGGGCGCGGTCGCCGCCTCGGCGCAGCAATGCTGGCTCGTGGTGGCAACGACCGTGAAGGGGCTGGGGCAGATCGTCACCGGCCGCCGCTCGGTCAAGGAAATGGGCGGGCCGCTCAAGATCGCCAAATTCTCGGGCGAGCAGGCGAGCATGGGGCCGCTCGCCTTCCTGTGGTTCATCGCCGTCATCTCAATTAATCTGGGATTCATCAACCTGTTGCCAATCCCGATGCTCGACGGGGGCCACCTGTTCTTCTACGGGATCGAGGCCGTCCGCCGGAAACCCTTGCGGCCGGAGGCACAGGAATGGGCGTTCAGGACCGGCTTGGCTGCCCTGCTGGCGCTCATGATCCTCGTCACCTTCAACGATTTGGCCTCTTTTGGCCTGTGGTCGAAGCTTGGCGGGTTGATCGACTGAGCAGGATCGGGCAGGGCAGGGGCGACAGGGAAACAGGATGGCCGATCGTGCCGTCCGTTCAGTCTAAGGGCGGGGACGCGTGACACCCAAAAATTCATTTACGAACGGCCGGCGGCTTTGCTCTGTCCTGCTCGTCGGCACCATCCTCGGCGGACTGGCGCTTCCCGCCCAGGCGCAGGTAGCGACTCCGCTGCCTCCGGAGCCGGCGGCGCCGGTCGCCGCGGCGCCTCCCCCCGAAGCGTCGGTGGTCCGGTCGATCGCGGTGACCGGCAACCAGCGGCTCGAGGCGGAAACCGTGGTTTCCTACGTCAAGCTTCGCATCGGCGAGCCCTACGACCGGGAGCGGCTCGACGAGGCCCTGCGCGACCTTTACGGCACCGATCTCTTCGCCGACGTCGCGATCCGCGACAACCAGGGCAACCTCACCATCGAAGTGCGCGAGAGCCCGGTCGTCAACCGGATCGTCCTCGAGGGCAACAAGCGCCTCAAGTCGGACAAGATCACGCCCGAGATCCGGCTTTCGCCGAGGCAGATATTCAGCCGGGCCAAGGCCCGCGCCGACGTCGCCCGAATCATCGAGCTCTATCGCCGCCAGGGGCGTTTCGCTGCCACCGTCGAGCCGAAGATCGTCCAGCTCGAGCAGAACCGGGTCGACGTCGTCTACGAGATCAACGAGGGACCGAAATCCCGGATCCGGCAGATCAACATCCTCGGCAACGAGAAGTTCGGCGACGGCGAGCTTCGCGGCGAGATGGTCACCAAGCGCACCAGCATGCTGAGCTTCCTCGGCTCGGGCGACGTCTACGATCCCGACCGGCTGGCCTTCGATCAGCAGAAGCTCAGGATGTTCTACCTGACCAACGGCTATGCCGATTTCCGGGTCGTCTCGGCGGTGGCCGAGCTCACCCCCGACCGGCGCGACTTCATCATCACCTACGTCGTCGAGGAGGGCGAGCGCTACAAGTTCGGCGACGTCAAGGTCGAGAGCGCGATCCGCGACTTCAGCGGCGAGGCGCTGACCAAGGTGCTGCCGATGAAGAGCGGCGACTGGTACAACGCCAAGCTGGTCGAGGACACGATCACGTCGCTGAACGAGAGCGCCGGGCTGTTCGGCTACGCCTTCGCCGACGTTCAGCCCAACTACCAGCGCAACAAAGACAACCGGACGATGTCGTTGACGTTCAACGTCGCCGAGACCCCGCGAGTCTATGTCGAGCGCATCGACGTCAGCGGCAACACCCTCACCCGCGACAAGGTGATCCGCCGCGAATTCCGCCTCGCCGAGGGCGATCCGTTCAATACCGTCCGTGTGAAAAGATCGCGCGACCGAATCCAGTCGCTCGGCTTCTTCCAGGAGAATCTGGAGATCGAGCAGACCCAGGGTTCCACCCAGGACCGGGTCATCCTGTCGACGGCGCTGGAGGAGAAGGCCACCGGCCAGCTCCAGATCTCCGCCGGTTTTTCGAGCCTCGAGCGTTTCCTGCTCAACCTCTCGATCGAGCAGCGCAACTTCCGCGGCATGGCCCAGACCCTGCGCGCGTCGGTCAATTATTCCAGCTATTCCAAGTCGGTCGAGCTGGGCTTCACCGAGCCCTATGTGTTCGATCGCAACATCGCGCTCGGCTTCGACCTGTTCCGCCGCGATTATTCGAGCTTCAACTTCGTCAACAACAACCGCAACACCACCTACAAGCAGGTGAGCACCGGCGGCCAGCTTCGCGGCGGCATGCCACTCACCGAATATATGCAGCTGGGTCTTCGCTACGGGCTCAACTTCGACGACGTCACGCTCGACAAGGCCAGCTTCTTCACCGACCCGGACGGGGCCGGGCCACTGCCCGCGGCCTGCGACCCGCTCAGGGTGGGCCGCTACCTGTGCGAGGCGGTCGGCAAGCGCACCACCTCGTCGATCGGCTATTCGCTGCTCTACGATTCGACCGACAACCGGCTGCGCCCGACACGTGGCCAGCGCCTCACCCTGAACCAGGATTTCGCCGGGCTCGGGGGCGACGTCAAATATCTGCGGACCCGCGCCAATGCCGCCAAATATTGGAACGTCGGCGGCGGCTTCATCTTCTCGGCCTCGGTCGAGGGCGGCTATATCCACAGCTTCGAGAAGAGTCCCGGCGTCGACCAGGATCCGGTCCGTCTCGTCGACCGTTTCTTCCTGGGAGAGCCGCAGATTCGCGGCTTCGACATTCGCGGCGTCGGACCGCGGGTGCAGCGCATCCCGTTCGACGCCGACGGCAAGCCGGTCACCGACCGCAAGCAGATCGTCGACGACGCGATCGGCGGCCGCGCTTATTATGTCGGCCGCGCCGAGCTCGAAATCCCGATGAGCTCCAGCATCCGCGAGATGGGCCTTCGGCCGTCGGTATTCGTCGACGTCGGCGCGCTCTGGGGGATCAAGGATCCGCAGACCAATCCGGTCCTCCCCGGCGACCCGCTGACCATCGACCGCTGCTTCGATTCCACCGGCAACTCCACCCCCCGTCCCGAGGGCGGCTCCTGCGCGGACGGCACTCAGCTCGTCCCGGGCGTGCAGCCCTTCAACGAGCGCTTTCTCGGCGACACCCCCAAGCCGCGTCTGTCGATCGGTTTCGGGGTCAACTGGAATTCGCCCTTCGGCCCGTTCAGGATCGATATAGCCAAGGCGCTGATAAGTGCCGAAGGGGATGACACCAAGCTGATCACTTTCAACGTAGGAACCGCATTCTGATGAACAAACTCGCTTTCGGAGCGGCCCTGGCCGCCCTCTCGCTTGCGCTGCCGGGCGTCGCCCAGGCGCAGCGCACTCCCGGCGCCGTGATCGTCGTCGTCGATACCGACCGAGTCTATAGCGAATGCACGGCCTGCAAGGCGGCGCAGACCCAGCTCCAGGCATTGATCACCTCGGCTCAGCAGCGGGCCCAGACGCTCGGCCAGCCCATCCAGACCGAGATGCAGTCGCTGCAGCAGGCCGCTCAGGCCGCCCAGGCCCAGCAGGGCGCCGCCCGGACGGCGGCCGAGACTTCGCTTCAGACCCGCGCCCAGGCGCTCCAGACCCGGCAGAACACCGCCAACCAGGAGCTGCAGCGTCTCGAGCAGAACATCCAGTCGACCCGCGCCAACGTGCTTCGCCAGATCAACGCCCGGCTCAACCCGATCATCACCCAGGTGATGACCGCCCGCCAGGCCAATATCGCGCTCGACGTCAACGCGACCCTGGCCCGCGCGAACGCGCTCGACGTCACCAACGACGTCCTCACCGCGCTCAACGCGGCCTTGCCGTCGGTCAGCGTCACCCCGCTGCCGCAGGCGCAGCAGCCGGCGCAGCCGCAGCCCCAGGGCCGGTGAGCTCCGAACCCGGCAACGCCGCCATCGGCCCGCTCGACATCAGGCGGGTGATGGCGGCGCTGCCGCATCGCTACCCCTTCCTGCTCATCGACCGGATCGAGGCGCTGGAGCCGAAGAAGCGGATCGTCGCGATCAAGGCGGTGACGATCAACGAGCCCTTCTTCCAGGGCCATTTCCCCGGCCGTCCGATCATGCCCGGAGTCCTGCTCGTCGAGGCGATGGCCCAGGCTTCGGGGGTGCTCGCCGTCGAATCCCTCGGCCTCGCCGGCACCGGCAAGCTCGTCTATTTCATGGCGATCGACAGCGCCAAGTTCCGCCGTCCGGTCGAGCCGGGAGTGCTGCTCAGGATCGAGGTCGAGCTCGTCCAGGACCGCGGCAGCGTCTGCAAGTTCGCCGGCAAGGTGCTGATCGACGGCAAGGTCGCCGCCGAGACCAATTTCACGGCGATGATCGCCGATCCTCCGGCCGACTGAAATCCTCCCCATCTGGCGATGGGGAGGATAGAGGCCGCCAACGCCCGTCGATCCGCTTTATCCCGAACACTTGACCGAGCCGTGCCGAGTTGAGAACGGCCTCCGGCCCGCCGTCCAGGACGATCGCGCCCCCCTCCATGAGCACCAGGCGATCCGCGAAGCGTGCCGCCAGGTCGAGGTCGTGCATCGCCACCACGGCGGCCTGGCCGCCTTCGACGGCCGTGCGAAGGATATCCATCAGCCTGAGCTGCCAGAACGGATCGAGATTGGCGACCGGCTCGTCGAGCAGGAGCAGCCGCGGCCTCGGCGCCAGGGCCCTGGCGATCAGCACCCGGCTTCGCTCCCCGGTCGAGAGGCGGTCGACCCGGCGCCCGGCCCAGCGGTGGAGGTCGAGCTCGGTCATCGCCCGCTCCGCCTCCTCCTTGCCCGAGCCCAGCCGAACGAGGTCGAGCGCCGAAAGCGGCCAGGCGATGTCGCGCGAGGCGGGAAGATAGGAGAACAGCCGGCGACGCGCTGGGGGCGCGAGGTCTTCCGGCCGCAGTCCGTCGATCCGGACCTCGCCGGCGGGGCGGCCGATCCGGGCGAGTGCGTGAAGAAGGCTGGTCTTGCCGCTGCCGTTGGGGCCGATCAGGCAGACCAGCTCGGGGTCCGCGACCGCGAAGTCGGTCGGTTCGAGCCTCCCGGTGAGGCTCGCGCCTCTGGCTTCGAGAAGCGCTGTCACCGGCTCATCCCCCAGCGCATGTGGCCGACCAGCCATAGGAAGAAGGGCGCGCCGAGGAGGGCGGTGACGACTCCGATGGGAAGCGTCCGTCCCAGCGGCGCGGTCCGGACGACGAGGTCCGCGGCGAGCAGCAGCAGTCCTCCGATCAGGCCGGCCGGGGCGATGGCGCGGCCGGGATGACCGCCGGTCAGCCGCCGGGCGAAGATCGGGGCGACCAGCCCGATGAATCCGATCGCCCCGCAGATCGCGACGCAGGCGCCGACCCCGAAGGCGGTGACGCAGACGATCTCGACCCTGAGCCGCCTGACGTCGTGGCCGAACGATTGCGCCACTTCCTCGCCCAGGGTGAGGCTGTCGAGCGGGCGCCGGAGCCGCAGCAGGAGCAGGATCGCGGCGAGGGCCGGCGCCGCCGCGAAGGCCGACTGCTCGAAGCTTCGGTCGACCAGCGAGCCCATCAGCCATTCGTAGGCGTCGTAGAAAGCGAAGGGGGAGGGGGCCAAGGCGAGGGCGAGGGTGGTGAGCGCCCCGGCGAGAGCGCTGATCGCGAGGCCCGCGAGCAGCAGGGTCGCCGTCTCCGCCCGCGGCCCGGCCAGGGCGAGCAGCAGGAGCAGCGCTGCCAGCGCGCCTCCGACCGCGCCGAGAGCGAGAGCGAGCGGGGCCGAGAAGCCGAGAAGATAGGCCGTGACCACAGCCCCGAGCGCGGCGCCGCTGGTCGTCCCGGTCAGGTCGGGCGAAGCGAGCGGGTTGGCGAACAGCCCCTGGATCGCCGCTCCGGACGCTCCGAGCATCGCCCCGTAGGCCAGCGCGAGCAGCGCCCGCGGCAGCCGAAGCTCCCACAGCAGGGCGAGCGCAAGCGGCCTGTCCTGCCCGAGCAGGGCGGCGATCGGCGCCCAGGGAAGGGCGAGCGACAGAGCGAAGGCCAGAATAGCCGCCAGGGCCAGGAGCAGCAGGACCGGCCGGCTCATCGGCGAAGCCGCTCGATCTCGCCGACCAGGGCCGGGCCCATGCAGGTCCAGGGCCGGCCGTCGGTGACGATATTGCGGGCGCCTCGCGCCCGGCGCGCCAGCGGGTGGGAAAGCCACCTCTGCTCGCCCGAATATTGGCCCTGGCGATAATCGCTGCGCAGCAGCACCGCCGGAGGCCGGACGAGCAATTGCTCGAGCGACACCCGGTCGCCGCCGACGGCGCGCTGGCGAAAGCCCGCCAGTGCCATCCACTCGGCAGCGAGCCCGGCAGCGGCCACCGTCCGCCCTCCGCCGCCCAGCCAGATCGTGTCGGCGGCCGCGGCGGGCCGGGCCGCCTTCAGCCGGGCGATCCGGGCCAGAAGCGCAGCTCCGGCCGGGCCGCGGCCGAGCGCGGCCGAGACCGTTCGCACCCCCGCCTCGATGTCAGCCAGCGATTGCGGATAAGGGAGATCAAGGATCCGGATCCCGAGCCGGCCGGCGATCCGGCCGCGGTCGCGGGCACCGCCGCCCATCGTCAGCACCAGGTCCGGCCGAAGCCCGGCGACCGAGACCAGGCTGCCGTCGTTGCTCCGGTAGCGCCGGGCCGACTGCCACAGCCGGGTCTCCGCCGGCTGCTGGGCGAGATGGGTGACGGAGGCGATCTGCGCGGGGTCGCCGAGCATCAGCAGAAGCTCGTCGGTGCACAGGTTTAGGGACGCGACGCGACGCGGCGCGGCCTCGGCCGCGCCGGCGAGCGCGAGGCTAATCGCGAAAGCGAAAGCGAAGGCCCGCATAGGCCGTTCTCCCCGGGGTGCGGTAGCCGACCACGTCCTGGTAGCGCGAGTCGAAGGCGTTCTCGGCCCGGACATAGGCCTCGAGCGTCGGCGAGATTTGCCAGGCGAGGCGCGCCGACGCCAGCACATAATCCCCCAGAGTCACCGCGCGCGCCGGCACGACGTCGAAATCCGTGTCGCCGCGCTCGCCGACATAGGCCAGCCCTGCGCCCCAGCGAACCGGTCCCAGCCGGCCCTCGCCGACGAGATTGAGGCTGTGCTTCGGTCGGCGCACCTCGCGCAGCTTGAGGCCGCCTGCCACCTGCCTTTCCTCCGCGTCGAGCAGGCTGTAGCTGAACTTGAGAAAGGTGTTCCGGCTCGGACGCCAGTCGGCTTCCAGCTCGACACCGCGGCGACGGCTGGTGCCGGTGGCATTGGCGGTGGTCGAGCGGAAGGTCGCCGGGTCGAAAACATCGACAATCTCGTCCCGGAGATCGGCGCTGAACAGGCTGAGCCCGACCGAGAGCTTGCCCGGATCGCCTCGCCGAACCCCCGCGTGCCAGCCCCTCGACCGTTCCGGACGAAGCGCCGGGTTGCCGGTGAACGAGTCCGGGAAAAAACCGTACAGATCGTAGAAGGTCGGCTGGGCGATGCCCGTGGAATATCCGGCGATCAGTCGCCAGCCCCCGGCCGGCCTGACGTTGGCGCCGGCATAGACGGTGGTCGCGTCGGCAAAGGCGCTGAACCGGTCGTGGCGAACCGCGACATCGGTGGTCACCGCTTCGCTCCACTCCGCCTCCCATTCCCCGATCAGCGCGGTGACCTCGCGCGAGCGGTCCTGGTCGGTGCCTCCGAAAAAGACCTGGTCGCGGGCCCGGAAATCCTCCTCCTGACGGTCGACGGCGGCGGTCAGGCGGTGACCGCCGAGCTCCTTCGACACCGTTGCCCCGACGGTGAGCCGCCGTCCGAAGGTGCTGTTGAGCGGCGCCCCCGCGAGCCGGTTGCGATTGGCGCTGTCGAGCAGGCTGGCGTCGAGCCTGGCGCTCCAGCCGCCACGGTCGATCTCCCCCCACAATCGGCCGGCGGCGATCCGGTTGCCGGTCTCGTCGAGAGTGTCGGCGCGGCGGAACGTGACCGGGTCGAGGCCGTCATACTCGCTCTCCGCGGCGATCCAGTGGCCGACGGCGCCGATGCTTATCCCGTCCGCCGGACGGAACAGGGCGTTGAAGCTGGCCGACCGGTTTTCATAGCCGTCGCGCTCTCCGTCCGGGCCGGACGAGTCGATTCCCCGGCTCGCCTGCCAGCCCGCCGTCCCGCCCAGCTCGAGCTTGCCGGCCCGGCGCGAGGCGCGGAGCGAGCCCCGGCCGCTGTCCAGGCCCCCATATTCGGCAAGGGCGTCGACCCCGGCCTTGCCGTAGGCGGCGTTGGTATAGATAGCGACGACTCCGCCGATCGCCTCCGATCCCCAGAAAGCCGAATGAGGACCGCGGATGACGTCGATTCGGTCGACGGCGTCGACGGTCAGAAGCTCGAACCGGGCTTCGTTGCCGGCCGCGGGGTCGTTGAATCGGATTCCGTCGACGAACAGCAGGGTGTGATTGGCCTCTGCGCCGCGCAGTCGGACCTGGGTCTGGCTTCCGCGCGGGCCGGACACCGAAACCGACAGGCTCGGGGTCAGGCGAAGGATGTCGGTGACCATCGGCAGGCCGGACCCCGGACGATCCTGCTCCCTGTTGTCGAGCGTGATCACGGGGGTCGCCGACTCGGTGGTCTCCTCCGGTGCCTTGGAGCCGGTGACGACGATCGTCGAGTCTGACGCGGGCGGGGGCGTCGGGGGCGGGGAGGCCGCGGCGGCCAGGAACAGGACGAGAGTCATTTCGGATCCTCCTTTGCAACGACACGAATGTCGTCTCGGAGGAACCGGGCGGCCGAGGCCGTACCCGATGCCACGCACGAGCGGCTGGTCCCGGCCGGGTGCGGACGACGGCGGAGGCAGGTTCCTGACTCTCGGCTCGGGCCGATCACAGTTGCGGGCACAGCGCCGGATTTCCGCCGGCTTCCCTTTTCACCACTCCCCCGCCGCGTGTACGGCGTGAATGGCACCTTCGCTGGGCGCAGAACTAGGCGGCGGCGCCGCGCCTTGTCAAATTCGGCCCTATTGGCTACAGGGCCGCACGACCTTTCGCGAGGCTGGTCGGAACCAGCCACATCTCAAGGAAATCAGCGACATGAAGAACGGCGCCCATCCCGATTACCATATGATCAAGGTGCAGATGACCGACGGCACCACCTTCGACACCCGCTCCACCTGGGGAAAGGAGGGCGATACCCTGACCCTCGACATCGATCCCAAGGTCCACCCGGCCTGGACCGGCGGCCACGGCAAGATGGTCGATTCCGGCGGCCAGGTCGCCCGCTTCAACAAGCGCTTCGGCGGTCTGACCCTGGGCAAGAAATAGCGGCACTTCAATTCCTCCCCTGCATGTGCAGGGGAGGGGGACCAGGCGCAGCCTGGTGGAGGGGCCTTGCCGACTCCGTAGAGCCCCTCCACCGCGCTTCGCGCGGTCCCCCTCCCCGAGAAATCTCGGGGAGGAATTATTTGCATCAAGGTCGGCGATGTTACCCGAAGCCCCGATCCTCGAAACTCCGCGCCTCCGCCTCCGCGGCTTCCGCGCGAGCGATCTCGACGCTCAGCTGGCGACGATGGTCGATCCGCAGGTCTACCGCTTCCTCGGCGGCGCTCCGGCGACGCGCGAGGAGACCTGGCGCAAGATCCTCGGCTCGCCCGGGCTGTGGGCGCTGCTCGGCTACGGCTATTGGGTCGCCGAGCGGCGCGAGGACGGCGCCTATCTCGGCCAGATCGGCTTCGCCGACTTCAAGCGCGACATGGCCCCGAGCATCGAGGGCATTCCCGAAATGGGCTGGATCATGGCGAGGGACGCCCAGGGCCAGGGCTACGCCACCGAAGCCGTCCTCGCCGCGCTCGCCTGGGCCGACGAGGCTCTCGGCGGGGGCGAGATCGTGGCCATCATCAGCCACTCCAACGCCGCCTCGATCCGGATCGCCGAGAAGGGCGGCTTCAGCAGCCGCGAGGAGGCCGTCTACAAGGGCGAGCCCATCCTCCTGTTCAGACGGCCGGCGCGCTGACGTCACCCCAGCGCAGGCTGGGGTCCCGGCGAGTGAAGAACGCGGCGCTTATCACTCCTCGGGGCCCCAGCCTTCGCTGGGGCGACATTATTGCGACTGTCCGTTCCCGAACGCCCCCTGTGCGGGATTGAACGCTTTTCCGGTCATCCGCCGTTCACGAAAACATTTGTAGTCGTGCAAAAGCCGTCACGTTCAGGGAGTTGGCACAACTCCTGCTACGTTCGTGACAGGCCGGCCGAAGAGCCAACAGGGGGGTGCAATGGGATTTGGCGTTTGCCGACTGAGTTCGCGCCGGCTTCTTGTCGGAAGCTCGATCCTCGCCCTTGCCGCCACGCCTGCGCTCGCGCAGGAGACGGGCGACGCGCCCCCGCCCGAACCGACCCTGCCCGCGTCGGTGGAGGGGCCGAAGACCTTCGTCCCCGCGGACTTCACCCGCTTCGCGCCGCGCAACGCGCTCGACATGCTCCGCAACGTCCCCGGCTTCACGATCCGCGAGGCGACCCAGGAGCGGGGGCTCGGAACCGCGACCGGCAACGTCCTGATCAACGGCCGGCGAATCTCCGGCAAGTCGAACGACGTGCTCACCGAGCTGGGGCGGATTCCCGCGTCCAACGTCACCCGCATCGAGATCGTCGACGCCGCCACGCTCAACCTTCCGGGCCTTTCGGGCCAGATCGCCAACGTCTTCGTCAAGGCCGACGCGATGAGCGGCCAGTTCGCCTGGCGGCCGGAATTCCGCCAGCGTAACACCAAGCCGCTGCTGACCCGCGGCGATGTCTCGGTGAGCGGCAAGCTCGGCAAGTTCGATTACAATGTGGGATTGCAGAACCAGAGCTTCCGGAGTGGCGCCGGGGGGCGGACCCTCGTCTACGCGCCCGACCACTCGCTGATCGAGCGCCGCCACGATAAATGGACGGGAAGCGGCGAGGACCTTCGCGCCAGCGCCCGGGTGACCTGGGACGGCCCGGGCAGCTCGGTGGCAAACCTCAACGCCTCGCTTCGCGGCTTCTTCTACGATTATCGCGAGCTCGGCACCCGGGTGGGCCCGGGGCTGGTCGACCGCGTTCGGCGCGTGACCAACGACGAGGACGAATGGATCTGGGAGGTCGGCGGCGACTATGAGTTCGGCCTGGCCGGCGGCCGCCTCAAGCTCATCGGCCTGGCGCGGTCCGACCACGACCCGTTCGAGCAGGGCGTGCGCACCGAATTCGCCAGTGGCGATCCCGACACCGGCAGCCATTTCCTTAACGTCGCCGACACCCAGGAGCGGATCGGCCGGGCCGAATATCGCTGGAAATGGGGGAAGGGGGACTGGCAGATCTCGGCCGAAGGCGCGTTCAACAGCCTGGACAACGTCACCGAATTGCTGGTGCTGGAGCCCGGCGGCGAATTCACCGAGATCGACCTTCCGGGGGGCACCGCGACGGTCAAGGAGGATCGCTACGAGGTGATGGCGAGCCACGGCCGGCCGCTGTCCTCGAAGCTCACCGTCCAGCTCGCAGCGGGCGCCGAATATTCGAACCTGCGCCAGATCGGCGCCGGCGGGCTGGCGCGCACCTTCTGGCGGCCCAAGGGGCTCTTCTCGGCGGCGTGGAAGGCGACTCCGCGGCTCGACGTCAACTTCAAGCTCCAGCGCCGGGTCGGCCAGCTGAATTTCGGCGATTTCCTCGCCACCGTGAACCTCACCGACGACCGCGAGAATGCCGGCAACGTCGAGCTCGTTCCCACCCAGAGCTGGGAGGCCGATCTCGAGGCGACCCGCAATCTGGGCCGCTACGGCACGACGACGGTCCGCCTCTACGGACGGCTCTACGACGATATCGTCGACACCATCCCGATCGGCCTCACCGGCGAATCGCGCGGCAATATCGACCGGGCCAGCGCCTACGGCGTCGAGTGGAAGTCGACGTTCAACTTCGACCCGCTCGGCTGGAAGGGCGCCAAGCTCGACCTCCGCGCCCAAGCTCAGAAGACCGACGTCAAGGACCCGCTGACCGGCGAACACCGCTCGATCTCCGGGACTCTCCTCCATTTCATCGACCTCACCCTCCGCCACGACATTCCAGCAAGCGACTGGGCGTGGGGCGGCAACATCAATTACGCCCTCTACGCCAAGGACTATCGCCTGACCGAGGTCGGACGCCAGTGGGAAGGCCCGGTTTGGTTGAGCGCCTATGTCGAGAACAAGGACGTCATGGGCCTGACCGTCCGGGCCACCGTCAGCAACATCTTCGCCGCCACCAGCATGTGGGATCGCACCGTCTACGTCGGCCGCCGGACCGGCCCGATCCAGCAGATCGAGCATCGCGACCGGCTGATCGGCCCGATCTTCTCCTTCCAGGTGCGGGGGAAGTTCTAGTCAAACCCCCTCTCCCTGGAGGGGAGAGGGACAGCCGTCGCGAAGCGGCGGCAGGGTGAGGGCATAGCGGCAATCGGCGGGATAGGCCCTCACCCTCCCAAGCCTTCGGCTTGGGCCCCTCCCTCTCCCCTGCAGGAAGAGGGGCCAGGCTAGAACAGCGTCGTGATCCAGTAGAAGATCGCCCCCACCGTCGCCGAGGCGGGGATGGTGATGATCCAGGCGAGGACGACGTTCTGGGCGACTCCCCAGCGTACCGCCGAGGCCCGGCGGGCGACTCCGGCGCCGATGATGGAGCCGGTGATCGTATGCGTGGTCGAGACCGGAATGCCGAGCCAGGAAGCGGCGAACAGCATCACCGAGCCGCCGGCCGAGGCGCTGAAGCCCTGGTGCTGCGAGAGCTTGGTGATGCCCGTTCCCATCGTCTTGATGATCCGCCAGCCGCCGCTCAGGGTGCCGAGACCGATCGCGACGTAGCAGGAGATCGCGACCCAATGCGGCACGTGGAACTCGCCCGTCAGATAGCCGGTCGAATAGAGGAGTACGGTGATGATCCCCATCGTCTTCTGGGCGTCGTTGAGGCCGTGGCCGACCGAATAGGCCGCGGATGAGACGAGATGCAGGGAGCGGAAGCTTCTTTCGGCGCCGCGCGCGCTTGCCCTGACCGCAAGCCAACTGGTCAGGAGCATGATCAGCATCGCCAGCAGCATTCCGAGCATCGGCGACAGAACGATCGCGATCAGCGTTTTATTGAGGCCCGTCCACTGCACCCCGGTCAGCCCGGCATGGGCGACCCCCGAGCCGACCAGGCCGCCGACCAGGGCATGGCTGGAGGAGGAGGGAATACCCTTCAGCCAGGTGACGACGTTCCAGAACATCGCTCCGATCAGCGCCCCGAACACCACCGCGGGGGTGATCAGGTCCTTGTCGATCAGGCCCTTGCCGATCGTGTCGGCGACCTTGTGGAGGCTCGGCACGGCCAGCGAGAGGAAGTAGGCGGCGAAGTTGAAGAAGGCGGCGAAGGCGACCGCCTGCACCGGACTGAGCAGCCGGGTCGCGACCACGGTCGCGATCGAGTTGGCGGCGTCGTGGAGGCCGTTCAGGAAATCGAACGCCAGGGCGATGGCGATGAGGCCGATGAGCAGCGGCAGGGCCAGCTCGTGCATGCTGCGCGCTCCTCAGGCGTGGTCGATGACGACGCCGGAAATCTCGTTCGCCACGTCCTCGAGCCGGTCGAGGACCCTTTCCAGGTGGCTATAGATCTCGCGGCCGACGATGTAGCCCATCGCATTGCCGTCGCGATGCCTCAGGAAAAGGGCCTTGAGCCCGGCGTCATGGAGGGCGTCGGCCTCCTCCTCGAGATGGACGATCTTCTCGGTGATCTTGTCCAGCTTGAGATGGTTGCTGCCGATCTTGCGCATCAGCGGCATCGCCTCCGCGACCAGCTTCGCGCCCTGCTCGGCGAGCGCCGCCATGTCGCGCATCTGGGGTTCGAAATGGGCGACCTCGAACTGGGTGATCGCCTTGGCGGTCTTCTGCATCTCGTCGATCGCATCGTCCATCGAGGAAATGAGGTCGGTGATCGCGCTCCGGTCGAAGGGGGTGATGAAGGTCCGGCGGACGGCGTGGAGCACCTCGCGGGTGACCTCGTCGGCCTGCTCCTCAAATTGCGAGATCTGGCGGCAGGCCTCCTGGATGCCTTCCTCCTTGGCGAACATCCGGCTCATCACCTCGGAGCCGCCGACCAGGGTCCCGGCATGTCGCTCGAACATGTCGAAGAAGGCGACCTCCTTGGGCATGACCGCACGGAACATCTTCAGCATTTCGTCCCCCTGCAGGCGGCCGGCTGTACAGCGGCGCGGCGGCCATTGAAAGCGAGGCTACCGGCCCCCCGTCGGTACGCGCCTATGGCGTTTAGGTTGCACTTTTGTGACAAGCGCTCAGGCTTCGTTCTCGGAGTCGAGCGCGTAGCCGGCCGAACGGACGGTCCGGATCAGGTCGGCCTGCCCGGCCTCGTTCAGGGCCCGGCGCAGGCGGCGGACATGGACGTCGACCGTCCTCGCCTCGATGTCGCTGTCATGCGCCCAGACGGCGTCGAGCAGCCGCTCGCGCGAGAAGACCCGGCCGGGATGCTCGAGGAAATGGCGGAGCAGCCGGAACTCTGTCGGGCCGAGCGGCACCGCCTTTCCAGCCCGCCGGACCTTGTGCGCGGCGACGTCCATCTCGAGGTCGCCGTAGCTCAGGGTCGCCCCGGCCAGCGCCGGCCGAACCCGGCGAAGCACCGCTCCGACTCGCGCGATGAGCTCGCCCGGGCTGAACGGCTTGGTGACGTAATCGTCGGCGCCGGTTTCCAGCCCGCGGATGCGGTCGCTCTCCTCGCCTCGCGCGGTGAGCATGATGATCGGGACATTGGCGGTGGCCTCGCGGCGGCGGAGGCGGCGGCAGACCTCGAGGCCGGAAACCCCTTCGATCATCCAGTCGAGGATGACGATGTCGGGAACCTCCTCTTCGGCGAGCAGGAGCGCCTCCTCGCCGTCGGCGGTCCTGCGGACATCGAACGACTGCCGCTCGAAATGCCAGACCAGCAGCTCGGCCAGAGCCTTGTCGTCCTCGACGAGGAGCAGCTTTCCCTTGCCCATGGCGCCTTTCCGTATGACGGCGCGGTTACACTTTGATGACAGGCGGGCCCGCCACCGGAAGGAGGACGTGGACCGTCGTGCCGACGCCGGGCTCGCTTTCGATCCGAAGCCGGCCGCGATGGCGCTCGACGACATGCTTGACGATCGACAGGCCGAGCCCGGTGCCGCCGAGCGACCGGCTGCGGCTGGGGTCGACCCGGTAGAAGCGCTCGGTCACGCGCGCGATATGGTCCGCGGGGATTCCCTCTCCCTCGTCCGTGACGGCGAGATGGACCATGTCGCCTTCGCGGGCGAGGCGGACCTTGATCGGAGTGCCCGGGCGGCCGTAGCGCAAAGCGTTGCTGACCAGATTGTCGATCAGCTGGAGCAGCTCCGCCCGGTCGCCGGCGACCTCGGGAAGGTCCGGCGCCGCCTCGATGCCGATCTCGGAGGCACGCTCGGCGGCCATATGGCGCACGTTGCAGCGCACCTCCTCGACCAGTCCGGCCAGGCCCAGCGGCTCCCGAGGCGGATTGAAGCGCTCCGCCTCGATCCTCGACAGCGAGACGAGATCCTCGACCAGGCGCTGCATCCGCCTGGCCTCGTCATGGACGATGGCCGTGAATCGCCGCCTCGTGGCTTCGTCGAGCTCGTCGCCCTGCTCCCGCAGGGTCTCGGTATAGCCGAGCACGGTGGCGAGCGGGGTGCGCAGCTCGTGGCTGGCGTTGGCGACGAAATCGACCCGCATCCGCTCCGCGGCATGGGCCTCGCTGCGGTCGCTGAGGCGGACGAACAGGCCGCCGTCCTCCAGCGGC
Organism: Allosphingosinicella sp.; assembly: GCA_036389015.1. Taxonomy (GTDB): domain Bacteria; phylum Pseudomonadota; class Alphaproteobacteria; order Sphingomonadales; family Sphingomonadaceae; genus Allosphingosinicella. Next base: position 40,294 of record DASVQS010000024.1, read on the forward strand.
GCGATGCGCATCGTCCAGTGCCGACGGGATTCCCCGAGGCCGGCCAGATCCACTTCCTCGGCAACGGCGGGAAGTCTCGCGACGAGCCTCTCCGTCGCCTCCGGATGGCGGATGGCGAGCCGGACGTCCTGTCCCTCGATTCCGCTTCCGAGAGTCGCCCGGGCGGCGGCGTTGCTCATCTCGACCCGGCCGCCGGCGACGATCAGCGCCGGTTCCGGCAGAGCCTCGAGGACGTTGCGGGCGATGGCCCGGGCGGCCGAGCCCGGTCCCGGGGCGAGGCTGCGGATCATCTCGGCGAGCTCGACCTCGGCGACGGCGGCCGCGGCCTCCTGGGGCGGGAACCAGCGCCGCTCGCGCTCGCCCCTCTCGGGCCAGTCGTCGCGCTCCTCGGACACGCTCATCCGGAACAGCTGGACCTCCGCCGGAAGCAGTGCGCCGTTGCGCCGGCGCTTTCGGTAGAAATAGCGGCCGACCGGCTCCGGCTCGACCGGTCCGATGATTCCCGCTTCCTCATAGGCCTCCTGGGCGGCCGATTCCGACGGGCTCTTGCCGGGAATCGGATTGCCGCGGGGAACCACCCACCGTCTCGTCTCCCGCGAAGTGATGAGCATCACCTCGATCCCGCCTTCCGCCCCGCGGCGGACCGGGATGACTCCATATTGGGTCAGCACGGCCGGGATTCCCCGAGCCGGGGCGCCGGCGCCTTCGCGACCTGGCGCTTGCCGTCGATGACGATCGGCGAGGCCAGGCCGGGCGCCTCGCCCTCGATCCGCAGGCCGCGATGGACGACCTGCGGGTCGTCGAACACGGCATCGACGGCGTTGATCGGCCCGGCGGGGATTCCGGCGGCCTCGAGCGCGTCGGACAATTCCTGCCGGCCCCGGCGGAGCATCGCCTGCTCCAGCGCCGGGATCAGGGCGGCCCGGTTGACCACCCGCGCCGGGTTGGTTCGGAAGCGCTCGTCCCGGGCCAGCCGGTCGAGCCCCAGAAGGCCGCAGAGCCGCTCGAACTGGGAATCGTTGCCGACCGCGACGATGATCTCGCCGTCGGCGACCCGGAAGGCCTGGTAGGGGACGAGGTTGGCGTGGCCGTTGCCCATCCGGGTGGGAACGTCTCCCGAGACCATCCAGTTCAGCGCCTGGTTGGCGAGCACCGCCACCTGGGTGTCGAGCAGGGCCATGTCGATATGGGCGCCCCGGCCGGTCCGGTCCCTTTCCCGAAGCGCGGCGAGGATCGCGACGCTCGCATAGAGGCCGGTGAACAGGTCGGCATAAGCGATTCCGGACTTTTGCGGCGCCCCGTCCGGCTCGCCGGTCAGCGACATCGCCCCGCCCATGCCCTGGATGATGAAGTCGTAGCCGGCGCGGGCCGCGTAGGGGCCGGTCTGGCCGAAGCCGGTGATCGAGCAATAGATCAGGCGCGGATTGAGCTTCGAGAGGGAAGGGTGGTCGAGCCCGTATTTCGCCAGCCCGCCGACCTTGAAATTCTCGATGACGACATCGGCTTCGGCGGCCAGCGAGCGCACTTGCGCCTGACCCTCCGGGGTGTCGAGGTCGATCGCCACCGAGCTTTTGCCGCGGTTGCAGCTGTGGAAATAGGCGGAGGCGCCGTCGGGCGCGAAGGGCGGGCCCCACTGGCGGGTGTCGTCGCCCGTGCCGGGGCGCTCCACTTTCACCACCTCCGCCCCCAGGTCGGCGAGCAGCTGCCCGGCCCAAGGCCCGGCGAGGATCCGGGCCAGCTCGACCACCTTGAGGCCGGCGAGGGGCTTATCCATTACAACTCACGGACATTCTCCTCCGCTCATCCTGAGTAGGGACTGAGCCTGGCGAAGGCCCGTATCGAAGGACCGTCCTTCGATACGCCGCTTCGACTTCGCTCAGCGGCTACTCAGGATGGGCGGGAACGTCAAAAGGCCGAGATCCCGGTGATCGCCCGCCCCAGGATCAGGCCGTGGACGTCGTGCGTGCCCTCATAGGTGTTGACCGTCTCGAGATTGGCGGCATGGCGCATCACCTGGAACTCGGCCGAGATTCCGTTGCCGCCGTGCATGTCCCGCGCGACCCGGGCGATATCGAGCGCCTTGCCGACATTGTTGCGCTTGATGAGGCTGATCGTCTCCGGGATCAGCTCGCCCTCGTCCATCCGCCGGCCGACCCTTAGCGCCGCCTGCAGGCCCAGGCTGATCTCGGTGATCATGTTGGCGAGCTTCATCTGCACCAGCTGGGTCGCGGCGAGGGGACGGCCGAACTGCTTGCGGTCGAGCGTGTAGGTCCGGGCCGCGTGGTAGCAGGCCTCGGCCGCGCCCATCGAGCCCCAGGCGATCCCGTAGCGTGCCCGGTTGAGGCAGCCGAACGGGCCCTTCAGTCCGGAAACGTTGGGCAGAAGCGCCTCCTCCGGCACCTCGACCCCGTCCATGACGATCTCGCCGGTGATCGAGGCGCGAAGCGACAGCTTCATCCCGATCTTGGGAGCGCTCAGCCCCTTCATGCCCTTCTCGAGCAGGAAGCCGCGGATCTTGCCGTCATGCGCGTCCGACTTGGCCCAGACGACGAAGACGTCGGCGATGGGCGAGTTGGTGATCCACATCTTCGAGCCCGAAAGGCTGTAGCCGCCGTCAATCTTCCGGGCCCTGGTCCGCATTCCCCCGGGGTCGGAGCCGGCGTCGGGCTCGGTCAGGCCGAAGCAGCCGATCAGCTCGCCGGCCGCAAGCCCCGGCAGCCAGCGCCTGCGCTGCTCTTCGGAGCCGTAGGCGTGGATCGGGTGCATAACGAGCGACGACTGGACGCTCATCGCCGAGCGGTAGCCGCTGTCGACCCGCTCGACCTCGCGCGCCACCAGCCCGTAGCTGACGTAATTGAGGCCGGCGCCGCCATATTCGTGGGGAATGGTCGCTCCGAGCAGGCCGAGCTCGCCCATCTCCGACATGATCTCGCGGTCGAAATTCTCGTCGAGAAAGGCCTCGGTTACCCGCGGCTGGAGCTTCTCCCGCGCATAGGCCCGGGCCGTGTCGCGGACGAGCCTCTCCTCGTCGGAGAGCTGGGCCTCGAGCCCGAACGCATCCTCCCAGTCGAACCTGCCAATCGCCGCCTCGGCCATCTCATTCCCCGCCATCGTCGAAAAGGAGACCCATTCGCTCTTTGCGGAACGTCTGTCTACACCGGTGCGGGCGCCTGCGGCAGAAGGCGCTTTCGCTCGCGGAGCCGTTCGCTATTCTTGCAGAATGGCAATCGTACCTTCGCGAGGGCGTCTGGCCCTCTGGATGGGGCTGCTGGCCTTGATCCCTCCCGGCGCGGCCGCCGGCGCACCGGCCCGGACGATCACGAAGAGTGAGATCCGTTCGGACCCGCCGCAAGTCACCGATCGAAAGCTCAGGGACGTCTTCTGGAGTATGTTCGCGAGCCAGGATCATCGCGGAAGGAAGGCTCCGACCCGACGTCTGTCCGGGATGACCTTGCGCACCAAGGCTCAGGCGACGCGGGTGCCGGGCCTTTGCCGCTACGACAACGTCCGGATCGAGTTCGAGCCGGTGAAGCCCGGCGACGAGGGACCTGATGCCCCGGTTCGCCCGGTCGGCCTGACCTCGACCTCCCACTTCACCTTCCTGTCGGCCCCCGCCGCCGAATATGAGGAGGCCCGGCAGGATCGGCTCGGATCCGCCGAGGCCTGCTCCGGACTCCCGGAAGATCAGGCCTTCTTCACCGCGAGGGACGAGCAGCAGGCGACCGCCGGGTATCGCGCCTGGCTCGCCCTGAGGGAGTCGGTCCGTGCCGGACGCAAGTTTCCGCTGGAGTGCAGTCTTACCCGTCTCGACACCGGTTCGTGCGAATCCATCATCGCGAATTTCAAGCCCGAACAGCTGGAGGCAGTCGACGCCTGCGAGTCGGAGACGGACATCGTGTGCCATGCGCTCTACGTGGGCGATCGGCTCATCAAGGTCAGGACAAGCGGACATGTCTACCCGGGACCGAAGGCCGGGCAACTCGTCAGCGCCAAGCTCGACACCCTCATCGTACTGGCGCACGAGATCATCGACTGACCGGACAGGGTGGGATTCGAACCCACGGTGGGCGTGAACCCACGGCGGTTTTCAAGACCGCTGCCTTAAACCACTCGGCCACCTGTCCAAGATGGGGGCGGCTCTAGCCCAAAGCTGACACCGCGCAAACTCCCCTCCCTGCAAGGGAGGGGTCGGGGTGGGTTCGACGAAGGCGACCGAAACCGGGACTCAGCAAAAGTCTCGCTTCGCTCGCCTGCCCACCCCCGGCCCCTCCCTTGCAGGGAGGGGAGACGTGCAACCGGCGCGGCGAGCCGAGTATCTACGCTTGCCCGCCTGTGGCATCAGGGGCGCCGAGCGGGAGAAGAGTGTATGCGTTTGTCAAAGGGGCTCGTCGGCCTGGCGCTGGCCGGTGCGATGCTGCCGCTGTCGAGCCCGGCGCCGGCCCAGTCGGGCCTCAGCCAATCGGGCTTCGAGGCCTTTCTGCCCCAGCTCGAGGCCCAGGCCCGGCGCGCGGGAGTCAGTCCCGGAACGATCGCCAGCGTCTTCCCCAACCTCGTCTTCAGCCCGCGAACGGTCGAGCTCGACCGCGCCCAGCCCGGCGGCAGGCCGGGAAGCAACGCCAATCCCCCCTTCGCGCCCTATCGCGCCCGCCACGTCTCGCCGGCGCTCATCGCCAAGGGCCAGCGTCATTATGCCGCCAATCTCGCCCGGCTCCGGGAGATCGGCCGGCGCTATGGAGTGACTCCGTCGGTGCTCGTCGCCATCTGGGGCCACGAGACCAGCTACGGCGCCGTCACCGGCAATTTCGACCTTCTGAACTCGCTCGCCTCGCTCGCCTACGACGGCCGCAGGCGGCAGCTTTTCTCAGACGAGTTCGTCGCCGCCCTGAAGATGATCGACCGCGGCGTTCCGAGGAGCCGCCTCCGGGGGAGCTGGGCGGGAGCCACCGGCCATCCGCAATTCCTGCCCTCGGTCTGGCTCCGGCTCGGAGTCGACGGCGACGGCGACGGCCGGGCCGACATCTGGCGGAGCGAGCCCGACGCGCTCGCCTCGATCGCCAATTACCTCAGCAACGCGGGATGGAGGCCGGGAGTCCCCTGGGGCCTCGCCGTCCGGGTCCCGCCGGGCCTCGACCGGAGCCGGATCCGCAACACCGTGCGCGCGCCGCGCTGCCCGAAGGTCTTCGAGCGCCACAGCCGCTGGCAGACGATCGGCGAATGGCGCCGCCTCGGGCTCGTCGCGCCCTACGGCAATTGGCCGAACGACAATGAGATGGCCTCGCTGCTCGAGCCCGACGGCCCCAACGCCACGGCCTATCTGCTCACCAGCAACTACCGCACCATCCTCGACTATAATTGCTCCAATTTCTACGCGCTCTCGGTCGGCCTGCTCGCCGACGCGATCGCAAGGTGACCGGGAAGGGCGTCGGGCCCGATTGGGTTCGTCATGACGGACTTGATCCGGCATCCACCTTCCCTTTTCACGGCAAGGGCGGAAGAAAAGGTGGACCCCGGATCAAGTCCGGGGTGACGAATTCGAGGCGAGGGGTTAAGCATAAGCCGACGCTCCGGCCGGCCACCTTTAAATCAGAGGAATCGTCTCAACCATGATCCGCAAAAGCCTGTTCCTGCTAGCTTTCGCCGCTGCCACGACGCTTCCGGCCACCGCCGCCGCGCCGCCCTTCGAGACGGCCGCGCCGGTCGCCTACATGGTCGATCTCAGCTCGGGCGCGGTCCTCTACGCCAAGGATGCCGACCGGCGGATCCCGCCGGCGTCGATGGCCAAGATGATGACCGCCCACCTCGCCTTCCACATGATCAAGCGCGGCGAGGCGAAGCTCGCGCAAATCTGCCAGGTCCGTCCCGAGACCTGGCGCCAGTGGCACGGACCGGCGGCCGGATCGACCATGTTCCTGTCCCCCGGCCAGCAGGTCAGCGTCGAGAACCTGCTTCACGGCATCGTCACTTTGTCCGGCAACGACGCCACCGTCGTCCTCGCCGAATGCCTCGCCGGCACCGAGCCGGCCTTCGCCGCTCTTATGAACGCCGAGGCCAAGCGGCTGGGGATGGCCAATTCGAATTTCGGCAACACCAACGGCTGGCCCGACGAAGGCGTCACCTTCACCACCGCCCGCGATCTCGCCAGGCTCGCCTCCGCGACCATCGAGGAGACTCCGGACCTCTACAAGAAATTCTACCAGGTGAAGGAATTCACCTGGGGCCAGACTCTCGGCGCCGGAGCTCCGATCACCCAGGCCAACCGCAACCCGCTGCTCGGCCGGGTGCCCGGCGCAGACGGGCTCAAGACCGGCCATACCGCCGAGGCGGGCTACGGCTTCACCGGGTCGGCGGAGCAGGGCGGACGGCGGATCATCATGGTCGTCGCCGGCCTAGGCAGCTTCAACCAGAGAATCGAGGAATCGGTCAAGTTCATGGACTGGGGCTTCCGCGCCTGGAAGTCGCAGCCCTTGTTCAAGCAGAACGAGAAGGTCGCCGAGGCCCGGGTCCAGGGCGGCGGGGACGACACGGTTCCGCTGGTCGCCCCGCGCAGCATCGCCGTCACCCTGCCCGCGGGCGCGGCGGGCAGCATCCGGGCCAAGGTGGTCTACGATGGACCGATCAAGGCGCCGATCGCCAAGGGCGCTCACGTCGCCGATCTCGTCGTCTCCACCCCGGACACGCCGCCTCAGACCATGCCCCTGGTCGCCGCCGAGGCGGTCGGCGAGGCCGGCTTCTTCGGCCGGATCTGGAACGGCCTGACGTCGCTGTTCGGCTGAGGTGAGCGGGCGCTTCATCAGCCTCGAAGGCGGCGAGGGCGCCGGCAAGTCGACCCAGCTCAAGGCGCTGGCCGAGGCGCTTCGCGGCCGCGGCCTGGAGGTGGTCGAGACCCGCGAGCCGGGAGGAAGCCCGGGCGCGGAGGCGATCCGCAAGCTCCTGCTCGAGGGCGGCGACGATCGCTGGACTCCCGAGGGCGAAGCGCTCCTGTTCGCCGCCGCCCGGGCCGATCATGTCGCGCGCACGATCCGGCCGGCCCTGGAGCGGGGCGCGTGGGTGATCAGCGACCGCTTCCTCGACAGCTCGCTCGCCTATCAGGGCGGCGCGGCCGGAGTCGGCGTGGAGGCGGTGCGCGCCCTGCACAACATCGGCAGCCGCGGCTTCCTGCCCGATCGAACCCTACTCCTCGAGCTTTCGCCGCAGGCGATGAGCGAGCGGCTGAGGGTGCGCGACCCCGACGGCTCGGACCGGATCGGCGGTCGGGGCGGGGGCTTCCACGACCGGGTCGCCGCCGCCTTCGCCGCCCTCGCCGAGGCGGAGCCGGATCGCTTCCGGCGGATCGAGGCCGGCGGGTCGGCCGAGGAGGTGACGGCAAGGCTGCTCGCCGCCGTCGAGGATCTGCTGTGAGTCTGGCGGAGATACGCAGTTCCTGCTATGTTCTGTCCATGGGACAAGCCGAGGACATCACCGCCACGAACCTCCGCGCCGGCGCTCGACAGGCGCCGAAGGTCACAAGTTCGCGCGGCTCTCGGTTACCCTCAACTTCCTCAACTTATTCTCGCGATCGACGCTTGCCGGCATCATGGAGCGTGCCGCGATGACCCCCCTCTACGGCCACGATTCCGCCGTCGCTGCCTTCCGCGAGTCGCACGATTCGGGCCGGCTCCACCACGCCTGGCTGATCTCGGGGCCGGAAGGGGTCGGCAAGGCCCTGTTCGCGGCCAAGGCGGCGCTTCGAGTGCTCGCCCAGGGGCAGGGGAGGGTGGAGGCGCCCGGGCTCGACGTTCCCGACGATCATCCGGCCGCCCGGCTCGCCGCCGCGGGGAGCCATCCCGATCTGATGAAGCTCGAACGGCTGCCCAGGGAGAACAGCTCGACCGGCGAGCTCGCGCGAAGCATCAGCGTCGACCAGGTCCGCTCGCTGCAGCGGCTGTTCAACACCACCGCCTCGCTCTCCCCCTGGCGGGCGGTGATCGTCGATTCGATCGACGACCTCGAACGCAACGCCGCCAACGCCCTGCTCAAGAATCTCGAGGAGCCGCCGCCGAGCAGCGTCTTCTTCCTCGTCAGCCATGCCCCTGAGCGGCTTCTCCCCACGATCCGCTCGCGCTGCCGCCCCCTTCGGCTCTCGAGCCTCGACGGCGACGCCATGACGTCAGCCCTGCGCTCCGCCCTGCCCGACGCGGACGAGAAGGAAATCAAGGACTTGACCGCCGCCGGCAACGGCTCGCCGGGGCGCGCTCTGGCCTGGCGCGGGCTCGACGTCGCCGGCCTCGACCGGGCCATGGGCGACCTCGTCCGGAAAGGCGATCCCGGCAACGCCCGGCGGAGCGCGCTCGCCCAGAGCCTCGCCCTGAAATCGGCCCAGCCCCGCTATGAAGCCTTCCTGGCCCGGGCTCCCTCGGTGATCGCCGCCGAAGCCAGGGGACGGCGCGGCCCGGCGCTGGCCGAGGCGCTTCGGACGTGGGAACGGGCCCAGGGCCTCGCCGCCAGCGCCCGCGGACTCTCGCTTGAGCCCGAAAGCGTGGTGTTCGAGCTCGCCGGCATGCTCGCATCGCTGGCGCCGACCCGCTAAGGGCTTCGGATGGCCGAGCCTTTCTACATTACCACCGCGATCAACTATCCCAACGGGCCGCCCCATATCGGCCACGCCTACGAGGCCGTCGCCACCGACGTCATCGCCCGCTTCCAGCGCGCCATGGGCCGCGACGTCTTCTTCCAGACCGGGACCGACGAGCATGGCCTGAAAATGGCCCAGGCGGCCCGCGAAAGGGGAGTATCGCCGGGCCGGCTCGCCGATGAGATGTCCTCCATTTTCAGGAAGATGGACGAACAGCTTCAGATTTCGTTCGATCGTTTCATCCGGACCACCGAGCCGGCCCACCACCGCGCCAGCCAGGAGATCTGGCGGGCGATGGCTCAGAAAGGCGACCTCTATCTCGGCCGCTACGAGGGCTGGTACTCGGTTCGCGACGAGGCTTATTACGACGAAAGCGAGCTGGTCGACGGGGCCGACGGCGGCAGGCTGTCGCCGCAGGGGACCGCGGTCGAATGGACGGTCGAGGAGAGCTGGTTCTTCCGCCTCTCCGCCTATCAGGAGGAGCTGCTCGCCCATTACCGCAACAACCCCGGCTTCATCCGCCCCGAATCCCGCCGCAACGAGGTGCTCCGATTCGTCGAGGGCGGCCTGTCGGACCTCTCCGTCTCGCGGACCAGCTTCGACTGGGGGGTCAAGGTCCCGAGCGACGAGCGCCACGTCATGTACGTCTGGCTCGACGCGCTCACCAACTATCTGACCGGCGTCGGCTATCCCGACACGCATTCAGACACTTACAAGCGGTTCTGGCCGGCCGATCTCCACGTCATCGGCAAGGACGTGGTGCGCTTCCACGCCGTCTACTGGCCGGCCTTCCTGATGTCGGCGGGGATCGAGCTTCCCAAACAGGTGTTCGGCCACGGCCACGTCCTCCTTCGCGGCGAGAAGATGTCCAAATCGGCCGGCAACGTGATCGCTCCGGCGGAGCTGATCGAGGCGTTCGGCGCCGACGCGGTCCGCTATTTCCTGATGCGCGACGTCACCTTCGGGCAGGACGGAAGCTACAGCCCCGAGGCGATCGTCGCGCGGGTCAATGCCGATCTCGCCAACAGCTTCGGCAACCTCGCGCAGCGCACCTTGTCCTTCATCGCCAAGAATTGCGGCGGAGTGCTGCCAGGCGGCGGGCGAGGGGACGGGGCGGATTCCGAGCTGCTCGATCTGGTCCGTCGAACCACCGCTCACGACGTTCCCGCCCTGTTCGCCGAGCTCTCGCTCAGCCAGGGGATCGAGGCCTGGATCCGCGCCGTCTTCGCCTGCAACCAATATATAGACGCCCAGGCGCCCTGGGCGCTGCGCAAGACCGATCCCGAGCGGATGGCGGCCGTCCTCGCCACCTTGTGCGAGGCCATCGTCGACCTCGCCATCGCCATCGCTCCGGTCGTCCCGGCTTCCGCGGCGAAGCTGCTCGACCAGATGGGCGTTCCCGAGCGTGAGCGCGACTTCACCATCCTGTCCGATACAGGACGCTACGCGCGCCTCGCAGCCTCCGGCTTCACCCTGGCGGCGCCGACTCCTATTTTCCCGCGGCTGGAGTTGCCGGCGGAGGGATAGCGGCGGCCGGCTTGGGCAGGGCCTGGGGCGTGTCCGGGGCGTCCGTCCGCTTCACCTTGGTCAGCCGCTGTCCGCTCTTGAGGATGAGCTGGCAGGTCTGCTCGCCCTCGCAGGCGATGATCGTGCCCTTGCGCATGTCGACCCGGACGATCTTCTCTCCGACGGCGAAGGCGTCGAAGCGCGGCGGTCCCGGCCGGGCGTAGACGGCGAGGCCGACGATCGCTCCGGCGATGACGATTCCCGTCGTGATCTTGCCGACCGCGCCGTCGATGGCCTCGCCCAGCTTGGGCGAGCGCGACTCGGATAAGGCATCGAAGCGGTCGTCGGTCATGGCGCTCTCCCAGGCTGGCCGGACCAGTCTAGCGGATGGAAGACCGTCCCGTAACCGCTCCCTTCATGACTTTGGGGGACATCAATAGGCGTCGAAATCCACTCCGCGAAAAACCACCCGGCTCGGATCGGGCACGAAGCCGCCGCCGGTCAGGTCCCTGTAGACGAGGTTCAGGGGCGAGGGGCGAAGGCGCATCGGAATGGTCAGGAAAGCCGAGGCCTTCCAGTCGATGTCCGGGTCGAGCCCGAGCCAGAGCCGAAGCGGTCCCGGGCTCCGGCGAAGGGCCGGTCCGATTTCGCCGCCGGCATCCTGGTGAAGGATGGCGCGAAGGCCGGAAAGGCCCGTGGCCGAGAGGATCGCCGATTGGCCGGCGGCGCGCGCGCTCGAATATCGGGCCTCCGGATTGGCCACCCGCCAGCGCAGCGCCGCCTCGCTCCAGGTCCTCTCGAAGCTGGGCCGGTCCGCGGGCTCGCGGCGGCGCGGCAGGCCGAGGCCGATGCGCGCGTCGAGCGGCCGGATCATCCGGAATCGGGTGAGCAGAGGGCCGGTGCTCCATTTGTTGCCGGTGCCCAGGCAGAAAGCGTAGCCGAGGCGCTCAGCCTCCTCGAACATCGCCGCGCTGATCCGGCTCTGCAGCCGCCGGCCGCGATGCGCCGGGTGGATGGCGCCGTTCACCATGTACATGCCGCGCCGGTCCTCGCCCTCGAGGCGGCCCGGAAAGACGATCGCGGCCATGTGGCCGACCAGCTCGTCGCCGGCGAAGGCGTTGCAGCCGACCGCCTTGCCGTCGGGATTGCCGCCATAATGCCATTCGAGGTAGCGCGCGGTGAGGTGCTTCGCCTTGGGGAAGACCGTCCGAAGCAGGTTCGACACCCGGGCATAGCCGGCGGCATCGTGTTCGAGCAGCTCGAAGCGATATTCGTCAGCCATTCGCGCCTCGCCGCGAGCGCAGCGCTTCGCCGACGCCCTGCGCATAAGGTCCGTAGGCGGCGAAGGCGAAACCCAGCGACCTGGCCATCTCGAGCCTCGGCAGGACCGAATTCCGGTTGGCCCGCATCAGCAGGTCGAACGGGCCCCAGCGCCGGAAGCCGGCATGGGTGAAGCCTTGCTCCGTGTCGAGGTCGTAGGGGTGGTGATAGCTCGCCACCGCCTCGCCGCCCCGGAAGCGGACCGCCAGGGCCCGGCGCAGGATGGAGCGGGGAAGCACGCGAAAATAGAGGCCGCCGACCGGAACCGGAAGCAGCCGGAAGGGAAGCAGAGTCACCGGAAGCTCGACGACGCCCTCGATCAGGCGCGGCACGGTGCCGAAGCCGGCATCGCCGTACAGCGGGCTTCGCGCCGGGAGCACCGAGCTCGAATAAGCGAAGCCGAGTTCGGCGAGCTTCTCATAGACCCAGCCCGTCTGCGCCGTCAGCGAGAAGCAGGGCGCGCGATAGCCCCTGATCGCGCCGCCTCCGGCCGAGCCCAGAGCGTCGAGGTTGCGCATCAGGTCGTCGCGGAAGCGCCCCCGTCCGAGCCGGTCGAGCGGAACGTGCGCGTCGGAATGGCAAGCCAGCTCATGGCCCTCGGCCGCGATCCTGGCGACGACCTCGGGGTGGCGGCGGGCGACCTCGCCGACGACGAAGAAGGTGGCCTTGCCGCCATGCCGGCGCAGGAAATCGAGATAGACCTCGACCAGCGCCGGCACTCGCGGCGGCAGGCTCTCGCCGCCCGGCAGATCGAGGCGCGGATCCTCGACGTCGACGCTGAACAAATAGGGGAGGGTGCCGGTCATTGGGCTCGCCATCGCCCGGCCAGGTCGGCGACGCCGCCGGCGGCCAGCAGGATGAGGTGGGCCAGGATCGGAGTCCGGTAGCGCCAGTCGAAATCCACCTGAACGAGGGCGTGGAAGATCGCGTAGGAGAGGACCGCCCCGAAGGCGGCCAGGAAGACCTTGCGCTCCGGCGCCGCGAAGCGCGTTCGTCCCCGCCACAAGGCGACGGCGAGCCAGCCGGCGAGAGCGTAGCAGGGCAGGAAGAAGAGCAGCTCGACGAGCCAGTGCGACGCGCTGAACACCGAGGCGCCGATGGCGAAGAAGTGGACAAAGCGGTTGGCCGAGATGAGCAGATAATCGGCCAGTGCCGCGGGCGGCGGATGGTAGGTCTCGAGACGGGCGCTGACCACTTCGCCCTGGGCATAGCCGGCGGCGGTATCGTGGAAGGCGGCGGAAAGCATGTCCAGCGGCCACCGGCCGGGGTCCTGCACCAGCCAGGCGAAGGCCAGGGCCGCGACCGCGACGAGGATTGCCAGCGCGGCCAGGAGCGGCCCGCGCCGGATCGCGGTTCCGGTCTTCGACAGATAGATCGCCCAGGCGAGATCGGGGATGAGGACCATCCCGGTCGGGCGGTAGAAGAGTCCCGCCGCGGCCGGCGCCATCACCGCCGCCCAGCCTTTCGAAGCTCCCAGGATTCTGGCGGAGGCGAGCGTGAAGATGCCGAAGGCGATGAGGACGAAGGTGGCGTCCGAGAGCACGAAGGGAACCCACATGAGCAGATCGAAGCAGACGAGGTAGAGGAGCAGCGCGCCCCATGCCGCGAGGCCGCTTCCGGTCGTCCGGCCCGCCAGCCTCACGACGAGCAGGCCGAGCGTCACGTGAGCGGCGAGGTTGAGCGCGACCAGGGCCGTCGCCCAGGCCTCGCCGAACGCCAGCCTGAGGAGCGCCAGCAACGTCCCGAAAAGGGCGTAGAGGATCGCCGGAAAGCCGCCGCTCGCCTCGCCGATCAGCCTTTGATAGTCGAACCCGCTCTCGACCAGCCGCGCCGACCAGTAAGCGTATGCCCGGCTGTCCGGGGACATCGTCACTCCGGCGGCGAGGACGAAGGCGCCGTGGCAACCGGCTGCGAGCAGGGCCGCCACCCGCAGCGACGGCGCCTTCACGCCGGCGAGGCGAGCCAGGATCGATTCCCTCGCCCTCATTCAGCAGGGCGAGCTCCGGCGCGAGAGAGGCTCGCGGGCGGCCCCGCGGGCGTCGTAGAGGCCGGCGGCCACGAGCAGGGCGAGGGCCATCAGGAGGCAGATCGCCGCTCCCTCGATCGCTCCAGCGCGGTCGGGCGCCTCGATCCACCAGCCGGCGAGGCCGACGGAAGCTGCGATCATCGCCATCGCCGAGGCTAGCTTGATCGAGCCCGGGTTCCAGGGGCCCGCGAAATATTTCGCCCGCAGCCGGCGGACCAGGCGGCTCGCGGTCATGACGGCGAAGCGGGGCGCGACCCGGCGCAGGCTGAGGCTGCTTCCCGACCCCGGATAGCAGGCCGGAAGAGCGACGTCGGCGACGACGGCGTCGACCAGGTTCAGCCGGAACAGCATGTCGGTCTCGAAGAAGAAGCAGTCGGCCAGGGCCTCGATCCCCATCCGCTCCAGCGCCCGGGCGTGGACGGCGGTATAGCCGTTGGCCGGGTCGCCGATCCGCCAATAGCCGGTCGCAGCCTTGTGGAGGACGGAAAAGGCCATGTTGCCTAGCCGCCGGGCGGCCGGCATCGAGCTCAGGGCTCGAGGTGAGCTTCCAGACGGCATCAGCCGCGCCGGAGCGAAGCGATTGCCCTTGGCGTAGTCGGCCCGCCCGCCGAGGACCGGAGCGATCAGGCGCGGGATGTGGCGCGGATCCATCTGGCCGTCGGCGTCGAGCTTGACGACGATCTCCGCGCCGTCGGCAAGCGCGCGCGCATAGCCGCGCTTCATCGCTCCGCCGACGCCCAGGTTGCGATTGTTGTGGAGCACGACGACTCGCGGGTCGACGCTGTCTCTCAGCGTCCGGTCGCCGGTCGAGTCGGGGCAACCGTCGTCGACCACATAGATATGCTCCACCTCCGGCCCGATTTCGCGAAGCACCGCCCCGATCGTCGCGGCGGCTCGAAACGAAGGAATGACCACCGCGACCGCTGGTCCTCGGGGGCCTTTTGGAAGGGCGGCGGCATTGACCGGCTCTCCGCCGGCGAACTCATCAAGCAACTTCGTTCAATCCCCCCGCACCGCACGCCCCATACGGTGAAGTTTTTAACGTACATCAACTCTGCGAATCGGCTCCTAGCAGAAATGGACTCCCGGGCCAGCGTCTTGATGGCGCTCGCGGGACGCTTGCGACGAGACGAGGCTTGCGCGGAGGGGAGGGGATGGGGCTAAGGAACCGGGATGTTCACCGACAGCCATTGCCATCTCAACTACAAGGGCCTGGTCGAGGGGCAGCAGGCGGTGCTCGAGCGCGCCCGGGCGGCGGGCGTCTCCGCCATGCTCAACATCTCGACCCGACAGTCCGAATGGGACGAGGTGATCGGCCTTGCCGAGGCCGAGCCCGACGTCTGGGCGTCGGTCGGGATCCATCCGCACGAGGCCGACTCCCATCCCGACGTCCAGGCCGCGACCCTGGTCGAGCGGGCGGCCCATCCCAGGGTGGTGGGGATCGGCGAGAGCGGCCTCGATTATTATTACGATCACAGCGACCGCGAGCGGCAGCGGACCAGCTTCCGCGCCCATATCGCCGCGGCGCGCGAGACCGGCCTGCCGGTCATCGTCCACACTCGGGAGGCCGAGGCGGACACCTACGC
Organism: Allosphingosinicella sp.; assembly: GCA_036389015.1. Classification (GTDB taxonomy): domain Bacteria; phylum Pseudomonadota; class Alphaproteobacteria; order Sphingomonadales; family Sphingomonadaceae; genus Allosphingosinicella. The sequence continues at coordinate 55,343 of DASVQS010000024.1, forward strand.
GATTCTGTCGGAGGAGATGGGGAAGGGGGCTTATTCGGGAGTGATCCACTGCTTCACGGCAAGCCGGGATTTCGCCGACAAGGCGCTGGGCCTCGGCCTTTACGTGTCCATTTCCGGAATCGTGACCTTCAAAAACGCCAGAGACCTGCAATCTTCGGCGATTATGATCCCTCCCGACCGCCTGCTCATCGAAACGGACGCCCCCTTTCTCGCCCCCGTGCCGCACCGCGGCCGCCCCTGCGAGCCGGCCTTCGTCGCCGACACCGCCCGCTTCCTGGCTCAGCTTAGAGGCGAGGCGGTCGAGGATCTGGCGGATCGGACGAGCGCCAACTTCCGCAATCTTTTCAACAAGGTTGCCTGATGAAGGTGACAATCCTCGGAAGCGGTACATCGAGCGGAGTGCCGCGGGTCGGCAACGACTGGGGCCTGTGCGACCCGGCCAATCCGAAGAATCGACGCCGCCGGGTCTCGATCCTGGTCACCCATCACAACGCCCGCATCCTCGTCGACACCGGGCCCGATCTTCGCGAGCAATTGCTCGACGCCAACGTCACAGGGGTCGACGGGGTGATCTGGACCCACGACCATGCCGATCATTGCCACGGCATCGACGACCTTCGCCAGCTCTACCACGCCCGCGGCCAGCCGGTGACCGGCTATGCCCGGCTCGAGACCCTCGAGAGCCTCAAGCACCGTTTCGCTTATGCCTTCGACGGCAAGAGCGGCTATCCAGCCGTCGCGACGGGCAATCTGCTGCCCGATCACATGAACCTGAACGGCATTTCCGTGCAGGTGGTGGACCAGCCCCACGGCGACATCACGACCGCCGGTCTGCGCTTCGACGCCGGCGGGTGCTCGATCGTCTATTCCACGGATTTCAACGAGTTGACGCCGGAGATGGAGATCCGATTTCAAGGCGTCGACCTGTGGATCGTCGACAGCCTGAGACGCCGGCCGCACCCCACCCACCCGCACCTCGATCTCGCCCTCGACTGGATCGCGCGGCTCCAGCCGAAGCGGGCGCTGCTGACCCATCTCGACAACAGCATGGACTACGACACGCTGGTCGAGGAGCTCCCGCCGGGGGTCGAGCCCGCCTACGACGGCATGGAAATCGAGCTGTGAAGGACGGCGATCAGGCTCTCAGCCTGCTCTATCTGATCGGAGTGCTGGTGCTCGTGGTCAGCGCGCTGACGGTTCGCCGGATTCCGATCGGCCAGGGGCTCAAGATGTTCGCCGGCTGGGTTCTGATCTTCCTCGCCGCTTTCGTCGCCTACACGCTCAAGGACGATTTCACCGCGCTCGGCAAGCGAATCCTCTCCGAGGGCCGCGGCGAAGGCCAGACGGTCGCGGTCGGCAGGGAGCTTCGGATCCGCAAGTCGATGGACGGGCATTTCTGGGTCAACGGCGAGCTCAACGGCAGGAAAGTGCGCTTCCTGGTCGACAGCGGCGCCACCGTTACCAGCATCTCGGCCGCGACCGCGGCCCGGGGCGGCGTCGTCACAGGCGGCTTTCCGGTCATGGTTCAGACCGCCAACGGGGTCGTGCAGGCGCGGCGCGGCCGGGCGGAGCGCCTCAAGATCGGCTCGATCGAGCGCCGCGACCTCGCCGTCCACGTCTCCGAGACGTTCGGCGACACGGACGTGCTCGGAATGAACTTCCTGTCCTCGCTTTCAGCCTGGGGGGTGGAAGGCCAGTGGCTGGTCCTCAAGCCATGAGCGAATTTTACATAATGTATATTATCGCACTTAAGGGCTAGCCTCTGTCCACTTCGTCCACTTCCCTGTCCGACCTCGTCGAGATCATGCGCCGGCTTCGGGATCCGGAGAGCGGCTGCGAGTGGGACAGGGCTCAAAGCTTCGAGACGATCGCCCCTTATACGATCGAGGAAGCCTATGAGGTCGCGGACGCGATCGCCCGCGAGGATCTCGAGGCGCTGAAGGACGAGCTGGGCGACCTCCAGCTTCAGGTCGTCTACCATGCCCGGATGGCCGAGGAGATCGGCGCCTTCACGCTCGATGACGTCATGGCGTCGATCTGCGCCAAGATGATCCGCCGCCATCCGCACGTCTTCGGCGGCGAAGCGGCCAGCCCAGGCTGGGAGGCGCTCAAGGCGGCCGAGCGCAACGTCGAGGAGGACAAGAGCGCGCTTGCCGGAGTCGCCCTGGCTCTCCCCGCACTGAAGCGCGCCGAGAAGCTTCAGCGCAGGGCCGCGCGCATCGGCTTCGACTGGCCGGACGTCGCAGGGCCGCGCGCCAAGATCGACGAGGAACTCGGCGAGATCGATTCCGCGACCACAGCCGAAGAACGCGCCGCCGAGTTGGGCGATTTGCTGTTCAGCGTCGTCAATTTCGCCCGGCACCTTGAAATCGACCCTGAAACGGCGCTTCGCCAAGCCTCGGCGCGCTTCGAACAGCGTTTCCGCAAGGTGGAAGAAATAGCGGATAAGCCCTTGAAGGGTATGGATATCGAGGCGCTGGAGGCGCTTTGGCAGAGGGCGAAGACTCTTTGCCTCCCTATCGCCGGAGGGGATGGGGAGGGGGACCATGCGAAGCATGGTGGAGGGGTAAAAGGCGCTGACGATTAAGGATCGCGCGAGAACCTCTCAAGCTGAGCCGTTACCCCTCCACCACCCTTCGGGTGGTCCCCTCCCCGCCGGCTTTGCCGGCAGGGAGGCAAATCACGCCCGCTGCCGGCTCTGAAGCCTCGCCCAATCGGCGTCCGACAGGCGTACCTCGAACACCGTCTCCACTCCATCGGTGCTCTGGCTCTCGATGCGGCCGTTGGCGTGGAGCCAGGCGATCGCCTCGCCGTCCGAGGCGCCGAGCGTGACCGTGCGCAGCTTAGCGCCCTTGCTGAGCTTGGCCGAGGCGCATTCCAGCAGTCCGTCCAGCCCTTCGCCGGTCAGAGCGGAGATAAGGATCACGTCCTCGCGCCGAGCCGCCTCGGCCGCGACTCGCTCGCCCTCTTCCGCTTCGAGCAGGTCGGTCTTGTTCCAGGCCTCGACCAGCGGCGCCCCCCCTTCCCCTCCGGCGCCGATCTCCTTGAGGACGGCCTCGACGTCCTCGCGCTGGGCGTCGCTGTCGGGATGGGAGATGTCGCGGATGTGGACGATGAGGTCGGCCGAGATCACCTCCTCGAGCGTGGCCCGGAAGGCGGCGACGAGCTGGGTGGGAAGCTCGGAGATGAAGCCGACCGTGTCGGAGAGGATCGCCTTGTCGAAGCCGGGCAGCGGAATCTCGCGCATCGTCGGGTCGAGAGTGGCGAAGAGCAGGTTCTCGGCCATCACGTCGGCGTTGGTGAGCCGGTTGAACAGGGTCGACTTGCCGGCATTGGTGTAGCCGACGAGGGCGATGACGGGCCAGGGCGCGCGCTGGCGGCGGGCGCGGTGGAGCGCCCGGGTGCGGGTGACCTGCTCCAGCTCCTTCCTGAGCTTGGCCATGCGGTCACGGATCAGCCGGCGGTCGGCCTCGATCTGGGTCTCGCCGGGACCCCCGAGGAAGCCGAAGCCACCGCGCTGGCGTTCGAGGTGGGTCCAGCTCCTCACCAGCCGGCCCGCCTGATAGTCGAGGTGGGCGAGCTCGACCTGAAGCCGCCCTTCCGCGGTCGCCGCCCGCTCGCCGAATATCTCAAGGATGAGGCCGGTGCGGTCGATCACCTTGGCCTTGGTCGCGGTCTCGAGATTCTTCTGCTGGATCGGAGTGATCGGAGCGTCGACGATGACCAGCTCGGCCTCGTCGCGGGCCACCGCCTCGGCGATCGATTCGACCTGCCCCGAGCCGAACAGGGTCGCGGGCTTGGGCGAGCGGATCCGGAAGTGGAGTCGGTCGGAGACTTCGACGCCGATCGCCTCGGCGAGGCCGGCGGCCTCGTCCAGGCGAGCGTCGACGTCGCGCCGTCCCCTCCCCGCCTTCATGTCGGGAAGAGCGACGATCGCTTTGGCGCCGCGGGTGAATTCGCCGTCGGCCGGTTGTTCGGAAAAGCTCAGGCGGCCGGCTCCTCGTCATCCTGCTCCATGAAGCTCACCGGCCGTTCCGGCTGCACGGTCGAGATGGCGTGCTTGTAGACGAGCTGCGACAGTCCGTCGCGCTGGAGAAGCATGCAGAACAGATCGAAGGCCGCGATTTCTCCCTGAAGCATCACTCCGTTGACGAGAAACATGGTGACCGGCTCGCCGGAGCGGCGCACGGCGCCGAGGAACGCCTCCTGGAGGAGGGCCGGCTTCCTGCCGCCGCCGCCGTCCTCGAAGGCGCGCTCGATCTCGCCCATGTCGAGCGGATGCGCGGGCATGATCGTTGAGATAGCGTGCTTGTAGATGAGCTGGGCCTGGCCGTCGCGGCGAAGCAGCACCGAGAAATTGTCGAACCAGGTGATGATCCCCTGGAGCTTGACGCCCTTGACGAGGAACATGGTCACCGGAGTCTTCGACCGGCGAAGGCCGTTCAGGAACAGATCCTGGAGGTTGTTGACCTTGTCGGCCATATCCCACTCTCCTTATTGGCGGATCGTTGTCCGCTAAGGCGCCCGCGAAGGACGTCTTTCATAATGTGGAGCGTGCCTGCCCCGAAACAATAGCACTGGCGCCCTTCCCGCGCCAGCACCGGCCGCAAGCGGCTCTCCACCTTCACGCTCCGAGCCCCTTCAGGTTTCAACGCAACGACGCAACGACGCAACGATTCACGGCGTGTCGTTAGGCGCAGGTCTCTTTCGCATGCTCGGCCTCGTCGAGTCGTTGCGTCGTTGCGTCTTAAAAAATGATTGGCCTGCGGCCGGCGAGGACAGGCACTCGATGCCTAGTCCTCCGGCTCGCCCTTGGTGTCGCCGATGCCCAGCGCCTTGAGCTTCCGGTGCAGGGCCGAGCGCTCCATTCCGATGAAGGTCGCTGTCCGGGAGATGTTGCCGGAGAAGCGGCGGATCTGGACCTTGAGATATTCGCGCTCGAACGTCTCGCGCGCCTCGCGCAGCGGAGTGCCCATGATCGCCTTGACCGCCTCGCCCGAGCTCAGGCTCGCCTGCTCGTTGAGGATCTCGGGCGGGAGCATGTCGAGCTCGATGCAGCCGACCCGGGCGCCCGGCGCGAGGATGATGGTCCGCTCGATGACGTTCCTCAGCTGGCGCACGTTGCCGGGCCAGTCATAGGCCTGGAGGGCGGCGACGGCGTCGGTCGAGAATTCGGGGGTCGGAAGCCTCTGCTCGGCCGCGTAGCGGGCGGCGAAATGGGCGGTCAGCGCCGGAATGTCCTCGCGCCGCTCCGCCAGCGCCGGCAAATGGACGGGGACGACGTTGAGCCGGTAGAACAGGTCCTCGCGGAAGCGGCCGGCGGCGATCTCGTCGGCGAGGTTGCGCGAGGTCGACGACACCACCCGCATGTCGACCTTGACCATGCGCTGGCCGCCGACGCGGGTGAAGCTCTGGTCGGTGAGCACTCGGAGGATCTTCGCCTGCGCCGGGATCGGCATATCGGCGATCTCGTCGAGGAACAGGGTGCCGCCATGGGCCTGCTCGAGAAGGCCCGGCCGGGCGAGCTCGCCCCCCTCCTCCACCCCGAACAATTCCTCCTCGACCCGCTCCGGCGTCATTCGCGCCGCGCTGACGACGATGAACGGCGCCCGCGCCCGGTTGCTCCAGTCGTGGAGAAGCCGGGCCGCGACCTCCTTGCCGACTCCGGCCGGCCCCGAGATCAGCACCCGGCTGCCGGTCCCGGCGACTCGCTTCAGGGTGGCACGGACCGCGTTGATCGCCACGCTGGAGCCGGTCAGCTCCGTGTCCTGGCCGATCTGGGCCTTGAGGCTGGCGTTCTCGCGCCTGAGGCGGTCGGTCTCCGTCGCCCGGGCGACGAGGTGGACGAGATGGCCGGCCTCGAACGGCTTCTCGATGAAATCGGCCGCGCCCTGGCGGATCGCGGCGACGGCGGTGTCGAGATTGCCGTGGCCGGAGATCATCAGCACCGGAAGCGAGGGATCGCGCTTCTTGACCTCCTCGAGCAGCTGAAGCCCGTCGAGCTTCGAGCCCTGCAGCCAGACGTCGAGAAGGAGCAGGGACGGCCGCCGGTCGGCCAGCGCCTGGAGGGCCTCGCCGCTGTTGGCGGCGGTCCGGCACGAATAGCCTTCGTCCTCGAGCACCCCCGAAACCAGGTCCCTGATGTCAAGTTCGTCGTCGACGATGAGTATGTCGAGGGCCATTGTCTATCCGTCTGCCGATATGCTCTGGGGTTGCTCGTCCGCCGCCGCGGCGAGCCGGGCGAGGGCTTCGGAGTCGAAGACCAGCCGCACCAGGCTTCCGCCGCCGGGCGAATCGTCGAACTCGATATTGCCGAAATGCTCGTCGACGATCTTCTTGACGATGGCGAGGCCGAGGCCGGTGCCCTTCACCCGGGTCGTCATATAGGGCTCGGTCAGCCGGCCGCGGTCGCCGGGAAGGCCGATCCCGGTGTCGGCGACCTCGATGACGATCCGCCCTTCCGCGTCGCGGATGGCGACCGACACCTTGTCGTCCCCTTCCCTGCGCCCGTCCTCGCGCTTCTGCTGGATCGCCTCGACCGCATTCTTGATGACGTTGGTCAGCGCCTGGCCCAGCTGGCGGCGGTCGCAGACGAGCAGCGGCGAAGGCTCGGGCGCGTCGAGCTTGAAGGCGATGTCGGGATGCGCGACCTGGTGGAGGAACAGGCTCTCCCCGACGATGTCGGCGATCTTCTCCTCGCGGAACACCGGCTTGGGCATCCGGGCGAAGGAGGAGAATTCGTCGACCATCCGCCGAAGGTCGCCGACCTGCCGGACGATCGTCCCGGTCAGCTTCTCGAACGTCCCCGCGTCCGACGTGATCTCCTTCCCGTACCGCCTCTGAAGCCGCTCGGCGGCAAGCTGGATCGGGGTCAGCGGGTTGCGGATCTCGTGCGCGATCCGCCGCGCCACGTCCGACCAGGCGGCCCGGCGCTGGTCGAGCAATTGCTCGGTGATGTCGTCGAAGGTGAGCACATGGCCGCCTTCGACCCGCACCCGCTTGACGGCGAGGGTGCGGGGCTCGCCGCCCGAAGCGAACTGGATGATGTCCTCGCGCTGGTCGCTGTCGAGATGGGCGTCGAGCTCGGGGGCGAGGTCGGCGAGCTTGTGGCCAATGGCGTGGCCTGTGTCGGTCTTGAGCAAGGCTTCGGCAGAGCTGTTGATGAGGCGAACGTTACGCTGCTGATCGAGCGAGATGATACCGGCGGTGACACCCGACAGCACGGCTTCGATAAACGCTCGACGGCTTTCCAGCTGGGAATTGGCCGAGACCAGATCGCCGGTCTGCTCCTCCAGGCGCTTGGTCATGCGATTGAATGCCCGGCCGAGTATGCCGATCTCATCCTGCACCTGCTTGCGGGGCAGGCCCCCTGAAAGCTCGCCTGTCTTTACCCGCGTGGTCAGGTCACCGGCCGTGATGCGCCGAGCGGCATCGACCAGCTCGCCGACAGGGCGAACGAGCCGATCAGCGAGCTTGAGCGCGATCCAGATCGAAAGTCCGACAATCAGCAGCGAGACGAGGAGCATGATCGCGTTGAACCGGAACTGCAGCGTGCGGGCCCGGGTCAACGTTCTCTGATAATCGCCCGCTGCGCTCTGGGCGCCCTCGGCCAGCGCGAGTAGCCGTGGATTTACCGCTCGGGCGCCATAAATATAGACTTCGGCCTTCGGATCGAGCCGGACGACCGCTTCCACCCGATCGCCGTCCTCCTCCTTGCCGATTGCCTTTCCCGCCTTCAACTTCCGTAAGGTGGCGACACTGAATCGATCTTCGAGCGGCCGGTCGTACAAATTCACCCCGCCCTGCATCTGGATTTCGCCAGAGGGTGTAATCGTCAGCAGGGCGCTTTCCAGAAGTTTCCGGTTCCCAGTCTGATTCAGCAGGAAATCGGCGAATTGCGGATGGTCGATCCCGTTCTCGTTCACCCAATTGACCACGTCGCCGCCCATGGTCTGGACTTCCAGCTGGACGTCTTCGCGCTGGTCCTTGCGATACTGGTTCGCTACTTCCTGAGCGTTGCGGATGACCGTCTGAGCGCGCTCCGAAAGCCAGAAATTGAAGCCGCTCTGAAACAGAAGAGACGCGAAGATCACGACCAGAAGGGTGGGAACACTGGCGATGACCGAAAACAAGGCGACAAGCCTGACGTGCAATCTCCCCCTGCCCCCGATTGGCGATTCCGCCGCTCGTCGCATCGCCAACCGACGCGCCACCAGAACCATCAAGGCCATGGCCGGCACGAGGTTGGCAACAAGCAGGGTTGCCACCATGGGCGGCGTCAGCAGGGTTCCTGGAGAGCCCTTCTCCGTGACGATGAAGTAGCTGGTCGTCGCGACGAGGAGGAGCGCAACGAGGGTCAGCACCTCAATCAGCGGCATGAAGCGCCCGCGCCGCAAAGCCACCGAGAGCCGTCGGCGCCACCGGGGCCTGGCCTCAGGAATGAGAGGGACTTCTGCGTTCACATATGTTGGCTACCACAACATTGTGGCAAAAAGAACACAGTATGTAGCATCAGCGGCTCGTTTGGCCGCACCGTGGTCGTTGCCCGGCAGCGCTGTGCGGCCGGCCACGAGCTACGCGACTCTATGTCACCCTGCTTCAGGGCATCTGACACCGCCGCGTGGGAGACCGGACATGAAAAAGGCTTTGTTCGCGCTAGTTGCCATGACGCTACCACTAGCACCTACCTATGCACAGCAGGCACCAAGAATAATCACAGTATGTACCCCGAGTGGGTGCCACAGTTTTCTCTGCACACCGGACGGCTGCACACCGATCTAGTTGGTTGTGCTTAGCTATCGCGGAGGCAGCTCAGGCGGCGGCGCGGCTCAGCCAAGGCGCATAAAACTCGTACAGCATCGCCTGCGCCTTCTTCGCGTCACCTTCCTTGTTGAAGGCGTTGCGGAATTCGGCGCTGCCGTGGAGGCCTTTCGTGTACCAGCCGACGTGCTTGCGGGCGCAGTTCACGCCGACTTCGGGGCCGTAGAGGGCGAGCATGTCCCGATATTGCTCGATCAGCACCGCGAACTGCTCGTCGAGGCTCGGGTCGGGGAGGCGCTCGCCGGTGGCCAGCCAGTGCATCGCCTGGGCGAGGAGCCAGGGGCGGCCGTAGGCGCCTCGGCCGATCATGACGCCGTCGGCGCCGGACTGGGCCAAAGCCGCCCCGACGTCGTCGAGGGTGCAGATGTCGCCGTTGACGATGACGGGGACGTCGACCGCTTCCTTGACCCGGCGGACGAAGGCCCAGTCCGCCGAGCCCTTGTACATCTGGTTGCGGGTTCGGCCGTGGACGGTGATCATCTTCACGCCGAGATCAACGGCGATGCGGGCGAGCTCAGGGGCGTTGAGGCTCGAATGGTCCCAGCCCATGCGCATCTTGAGGGTGACCGGCACCTTCACCGCTTTCACCGTCGAATCAACGATCTCGGCGGCGAGCTTCAGGTCGCGCATCAGAGCCGAGCCGGCGTCGCCGTTGACCACCTTGCGCACCGGGCAGCCCATGTTGATGTCGATGATCGCGGCGCCGCGGTCCTCGTTGAGCTTGGCCGCCTCGCCCATCTCCCTCGGAGTGCAGCCGGCGAGCTGCATCGAGACCGGATCCTCGATCGGGTCCCAGTCGGCTTTCTGAAGCGCCTGGCGGGTCTCGCGGATCGCCGCCTGGCTTGCGATCATCTCGGTGACGGTGAGGCCGGCGCCGTAGCGCTTCACCGCCTTCCGGAACGGCCGGTCGGTCACGCCGGTCATCGGTGCGAGGATGACGGGCGAGGCGATCCGGACGGGTCCGATCGAGATGGGCGGCAGCGGGCGCATGGGAGGCGCGGAGATAAGGGCAAAGCGGCTGAGGGGCAAGGCTTGCCTCCAACCGTCATCCCGGCGAAGGCCGGGATCCATGAACACGGGCGTGCCAGGATGTCGACCGGCCGTGTTCATGGATTCCGGCCTTCGCCGGAATGACGAGGGTGCCAACGGTAATGGGCTACAAATCGGCCGCCGATGCTCTAGGAGGCCCGCCATGGAGAGGATGGTCGCCCTTGTGGTCGCGGCGGGGAGCGGAAGCCGCGCGGGAGGCAGCTTGCCCAAGCAATATCGCCCCCTCGCCGGCAAGCCCGTGCTCCTCCACGCCCTCGACGCGCTGGAACGGGCCGGGATCCGCGATATCCGCGTGGTGATAGGCCCCGGCCAGGAGGCGCTCTACCGCGAGGCGATCGGCGGACGCGCCCTCCCCTCCCCGATCCTCGGCGGCGCCGAGCGGCAGGACAGCGTCCGCCTCGGCCTCGAGGCGATCGCCGCCGAGGGCGGGGCCGGAGCCGTCTTCATCCACGACGCCGCCCGGCCCTTCCTTCCGGCAAGCGTGGTCGGCCGGCTTCGCGAGGGCCTGGCCGCGGCCGACGGCGCCGTGCCGGTGCTTCCGGTGGTCGACACCCTCGCCCGCGCCGAGGCGGCGCTCGGCGAGCCGGTCGGCCGCGACGGCCTGGTCCGGGTGCAGACCCCGCAGGCCTTCCGCTTCGACTCGATCCTCGCCGCGCACCGGCGGTGGAGCGGGCCGCCGGCCACCGACGACGCCCAGGTCGCCCGAGCCGCCGGGCTCCGGGTGGCGACGGTCGCCGGGGGCGAGGCGCTCGAGAAGCTCACCCACGAGGCCGATTTCGCCCGGGCCGAAGCGCGCCTCGCCGCCGCCATGACCAGCCGGACCGGAATGGGCTTCGACGTCCACGCTTTCGCCGCCGGCGAGCAGCTGTGCCTGGGCGGGATCCTCATCCCGCACGAGCGCGGCCTCAAGGGCCACAGCGACGCCGACGTCCTCCTCCACGCCCTCACCGACGCTTTGCTCGGAGCGATCGGCGCCGGGGACATCGGCGATCATTTCCCGCCCAGCGACCCGAGGTGGCGCGGCGCCGCCTCGTCGCTGTTCGTCGAGCATGCCCGGGCCCTGATCGAGGCGCGCGGGGGGCGGATCGACCATGTCGACGTCACCCTGATCTGCGAGGCGCCGCGGCTTGCCCCCCATCGCGAGGCGATGCGCGCCTCGGTCGCGGCCTTGTTGCGGGTTGCGCCGACGCGGGTTAGCATCAAGGCGACGACCACCGAGCGCCTCGGCTTCACCGGACGCGGCGAAGGCCTGGCCGCCCAGGCGATCGCCACCATCCGCCTGCCGGAGGAACAGCCGTGAAATCCATCCTGATCGCTGCCTTGCTCGCCGCCGCCCCCGCCGAGCCGGCGAAACGTTCCTGCCTGACCGAGGCCCAGCTCGAGGATCTCACCTTTTTCGCCTTGCCGCCGATGCTGGACGGCCTGGCCACCAAATGCGGGCCCTCGCTTCCGGCCGACGCCTATGTGCTGAACGGTGGCCGCGCTCTTGCCCGAACGCTCGAGCCGGAGGGCCTCAGGCGCTTCGCGGGCGCCAACTCTGCTCTAGGCGCCATGGGCAGCAGCAAACTGCCCCCCGGAATTAGCGCGTCGACCGCCATCGGCCTGCTTCGCGACACCGCCGCGACCGAACTGTTCGGCAAGCTGACGCCCGAGGACTGCGTTCGCGCCAACCGTCTCGCCGAACTGCTGTCCCCGCTGCCGTCCGACAACCTCGCGGGGCTCATCGCCGTCATCATCGAGCTTGGAGTGGCCGACGGGAAGAGGAAGACTTCGCTCGCAATCTGTCCCACGGCCCGCCCGTGAGCGAAACACGCGAATCCGTCCTTCCGCGGAAGCTGGTCGTGGCCGCCCGCCGGGTGGTCGAGGCCAGCCGCGCCGCCGGGCTGAGGCTGGCAGTGGCGGAGAGCTGCACCGGCGGCCTCGTCGCCGCCGCCTTGACCGAGATTCCGGGCTCGTCGGACGTGCTCGAGGCGGGCTTCATCACTTATTCGAACGAAGCCAAGATCGCCTTGCTCGGGGTCAGCGAGGACGTGGTCGAGACTTTCGGAGCGGTGTCGATCGCGGTCGCCTGGAGCATGGCCCAAGGGGCGCTGAAGCGCACCGGCGCGGACACCGCGGTCGCCGTCACGGGGATCGCCGGTCCGGGCGGGGGAAGCGAGAAGAAGCCGGTCGGGACGGTCATCTTCGCCCGCGCCCGCCGCGGCGCCGACCCCAAGGAAATCGTCGCCGACACCAGGCATTTCGGCGACCTCGGCCGCGGCGGTGTTAGGCTCCAGGCCGCGCTGTGCGCGCTCGAGCTGCTGATGCCGGTGGCGGACAAGGGATCGGAAGGCTGACACGTCGCCCCAGCGAAGGCTGGGGCCCCGGCGGGTGAAGAGCGACGGCGCCTTGTACCCCCTGGGATCCCAGCCTTCGCTGGGATGACGTCAGGCCGGCGCGCTCCGCGAGTCCGTCCCAGCCTCGCCGTACAATTCCCTCGCCCGGTCCTCGAAGGCCCCAATCATCCGCCTCAGCGCGCGGTCGAACATCTGGCCGGCGAGGCTCTCGAACAGGCGGTTCTTGAAGGCGAAGTCGACGCAGAAATCGATCTCGGTGCCGCCCTCCCCGTCCGGCTTGAACACCCAGCTGTTCTGCAGATATTTGAGCGGGCCCTCGATATATTCGGTGTGGATCCGGGTCGGCCGCTGCTTCTCGACCCGCGAGGTGAAGGTCTCCTTGATCGCCCGGAAGCCGACGACGAGGTCGGCGATCATTAAAGTCTCGCTGTCCGAGCGAACCCGGGTCGCCGCGATCCACGGCAGGAACTCCTGGTAGCGCTTCACGTCGGCGACCAGATCGAACATCTGCTCGGGCGTATAGGGCATCCGCCGGGTTTCGGTGTGGCGCGGCATGACCGCCTAACGCACCGCCGCCAGCCGGGCTTCGCGCGCCGCCCTCATCTTCGCGAAGTCGTCGCCGGCGTGGTAGCTCGAGCGGGTGAGCGGCGAGGCGGCGACCAGCAGGAAGCCCTTGGCCCGGGCGATCGCTCCATAGGCCGAGAACGCCGCCGGAGTGATGAACTCCTCCACCTTGGCATGGCGCGGGGTCGGCTGGAGATACTGGCCCATGGTCAGGAAATCGACGTCGGCCGAGCGCATGTCGTCCATGACCTGGTGGACCTCGAGCCTCTGCTCGCCGAGGCCGACCATCAGGCCGGACTTGGTGAAGATGGTCGGATCCTGCCGCTTGACGCTCTCGAGCAGCCGGAGCGAAGCGTAATAGCGGGCGCCGGGGCGGATCGTCGGGTAGAGCCTCGGCACCGTCTCGAGATTGTGGTTGTAGACGTCGGGCCGGGCGGCGACGATGGCCTCGATCGCGCTCTCCGGCTTGTTCCGGAAATCGGGGGTGAGGATCTCGATCGTCGTCGAGGGCGTGTTGCGGCGGAGCGCCTCGATCACCCGGACGAATTGCCTTGCGCCGCCGTCCGGGAGGTCGTCGCGGTCGACCGAGGTGACAACGATATGGGTGAGGCCCAGTTCGGCCGCCGCCGTGGCGACATGCTCGGGCTCGAGCGGGTCGACCGCCCTCGGCATCCCCGTCTTGACGTTGCAGAAGGCGCAGGCGCGGGTGCAGGTATCGCCGAGGATCATCACCGTCGCGTGCTTCTTCGTCCAGCACTCGCCGATATTGGGGCAGGCCGCTTCCTCGCAGACGGTGGCGAGGTTGAGGCTCCGCATCAGCTTCTTCGTCTCGGCGAAGCCGGTGCTGGTCGGCGCCTTGACCCTTATCCAGTCGGGCTTGCGCTGGCGCGGCGCGGGCAGCGGGGAAAGGATCGGGTCGGCTTCGCTCATGGGCGCCAGATAGCGATGCTCGCCACTCTTAACAACAAGCCGGCGCTCACTCCTCCGGTCGAAGCGAGACGCCCGAGCGGCCGGGCCGAAAATCCGGGAGCCACGTCATCGGGTTCCAGCTCGCCTCGCCCTTGAGGGAGAAGGTTACGAACTCGGCCCTTCCGCCGATCGCCTCGACCGGAACCGCTCCGCCGAGCCCGTCCATCGTGAGCGGGAACCGGCTGTCGGCGCTGTTGTCGCGATTGTCTCCCAGCAGGAAGACATGGTCGGCGGGGACCTTGTACGGCGCCGTATCGTCCTGGCGGCTCGGGAACAGGTCGAGGACCTCGTAGGACCGTCCGCCGGGCAAGGTTTCCCTAAGGACATGGAAGCGGCAATAAGGATCGCCGCGTTCCTCCACGGAGCAACGCAGGTTCCGGTCGGCTCGAAAGCGGCGGTAGCCCAGATCGACGGTCGGCACGGGCTTTCCGTTGAGCCATAGCCGGCCGCGCACCATCCGCACGGTATCGCCGGGCAGTCCGACGACCCGCTTGATGAGGTCCTCGCTATTTCCGGGCGCGGGCCGAGAGACGATCACGATGTCGCCGCGTTCGGGCATCCGGCCGAACAGCCGGCCCTTCATGAAGGGCAGTAGGTGGAAGCTCACCGAGGCGTAGGACCAGCCGTAGGGATATTTGCTGACCAGGAGCCGGTCGCCGACCTGAAGCGCGGGCATCATCGATTCGGATGGGATGTAGAAGGGCTTGGCGACGAGGCTGTGGACGCCGGCCACGAGCAGAAGCAGTGCGGCCAGGCTTCGGATTTCGGCGGCCCATTTCGTCCGCCGCGGGGGCTTGAGGATGTCGGTCATGGCGCCGGTCAAGCCGATTGCGCGCCCCCTCGCCAGCAATGGCGTGTCCGGACAAGCGGCAAACGTGTCCCGACAAAGGTTCGACTGCCGCCGGTCCCGCTACCGGGAGCGGAACTCCTCGTAGGTGAGCGCGCCGTCATGATCCCGGTCCAGCGCGCGGAAGGCCGACCGGCTATTGTCGGCGGAAGCGGCGATGGACGGCGCCGCCAGGCCTCCGCCCAGGACCGCCCCGGCCGTCACCGCCAGCCCGAGCCGCCAAAGCGCCCTTCGATGCCGGCGGACGCTTGCCCGAGGCTCGAGCTGCTCATCGATGAAGGCTCGGACGGCGTCGCTGGCCGTGCGCCCTTCCCGCCGGCATTTCTCCCTGAACGCGGCCTTCGTCTCGTCCGGCAGCCGGATCTCGATCGAGTCATTCTTCTTGGTGAACTTCGCGCTGGCCATGGAACGCTCCCGCAATCGCGATCTGTTTAGCGCCAACGGGTGTCCTGCGCCACCTCCCCCGGTCCCCTCCCCACCCCGTTTGGCCTGAGCTTGCCGAAGGCCTCCCCTTCTCTTACGGGGCAGCAAGCAAGATCGGGGCTTCGACAGGCTCAGCCCGAACGGTTGCGGGAGACCAGGTTTGTCCGGCATCACCGAACTCATCGAAGGTTACCGCCGCTTCCGGGAGACCGGCTGGGCGCGGGAGAGGGAGCGGTGGTCGCAGCTCGCCGAGGGGCAGAGCCCGCGCGTGATGGTGATCGCCTGCTCCGACAGCCGGGTCGACCCGACCCAGATCTTCGACTCCGGCCCGGGCGAGATGTTCGTCGTCAGGAACGTCGCCGCCCTCGTCCCGCCCTACGAGACCACGAAAGGCCATCACGGAGTCTCGGCGGCGCTCGAGTTCGCCATCACCCAGCTCGAGGTCGAGGAGGTGGTGGTGATGGGCCACGGCTTCTGCGGCGGCTGCGCGGCGGCGCTGACCGGCCAGTTCGACGACGCCGCCCATGGCGAGGGCCATTTCATCGCCGACTGGATCGAGATGCTTCGCGACGCCCGAGACAAGGTCCGCGCCGAGCATGGCGAGGATTTCCGGGCGATGGAGCTGGAGGGCGTCCGAGTCAGCCTCGCCAATCTGCGCACCTTCCCCTGGGTGCGCGAGCGCGAGTCGGACGGGCGGCTGAAGCTCCACGGCGCCTATTTCGCGATCGCCGACGGGGTCCTCCACTGGCTGGACGAGGCGGCAGGGACGTTCGCTCCGGCCTGAGCGGCGAGGATCCGGCCGCAATAGCCGCTAGCGATCGGCCTCGCCCCGGCGCGGAAGCCGCTCCGCCACCGCGCCGCTTCCGAACAGGATCGCCCCCACCAGCATGAAGACAAGCCCCATCGCGTAGATGAGCAAATGGTAATAGAGGCCGAGGCCGGTACCCATCGGCGGCCCGTAGAGCAAGGCCGCCGCAGCGATGAACAGGCCCAGCACGCCGAACAGCAATCCGGAATATTGAAGCGGTTGCACGCGGCCGGAGCCGAGCGGGCTGCGCCGAAAGCCGTAGACCAGATAGATGGCGAGCCCGACCACCTGGGCGAGCAGGAAGTAACGCTGCGTGTTCCAGGGCAGGCTGTAGAGAAGGTAAAGGCAACCGGCGATTCCGCCGATCCCTACAACCCACGGCCACGGAGTCCTGAAGCGGCGAGGGAGGTCGGGCGCCCGGACCCGCATGATCAGCATGCAGGCGCAGACCGCGATGAAGGCGGTCAGGGTCCCGGCGTTGGCGAGGGCGGCGAGGTCGGCGAGCGGGACGATCCCGGCGAGCGCAGCGACGATCACTCCGGTGAAGATGGTGATCCGGACCGGCGAGCCGCAGCCCGACACCTTGGCGAGGCCGCTCGGCAGAAGGCCGTCGCGGGCCATGACGAAGAAGATCCGGCTCTGCCCGTAGAAGAAGGCGAGGATGACGGTGGGCAGAGCGATCACCGCCGACGCCGCGAGGTAGCGCGCCGCCCAGGGCTGGCCGAGCTCGCGAAGGATGAGGGCGAGCGGCTCGGGGCTGTTGGCGAAACGGGTGTAGGAGAGCGCTCCGATCGCGGCTCCGGCGACCGCCATGTAGATGATCACGCAGGCGACCATCGAGCCGACGATCCCAATGGCGAGGTCGCGTCCGGGATTCTTGGCCTCCTCGGCGGCGGTTGCGATGGCGTCGAAGCCGTAGAAAGCGAAGAAGATGATCGCCGCCGCGGCCATCACTCCGACCTCAGCGCCGGGCGCCCCGGTCTTGGCGAAGCCGAAGGGCATGAACGGATCGAAATTGGCCGAATCGAAATAAGGCAGGGTGACCGCGACGAAGACGACCAGGGCGACGATCTTGACGAGCACCAGCACGGCGTTGACCGTGGCGCTCTCCTTGGTTCCGTAGATCAGCAGCCCGGCGACGACGGCGATGATGAAGATCGCGGGAAGGTTGACGATCCCGCCCAGCTCGGGTCCCTGGGCCAGGGCCATCGGATAGCCGATCGCCTCCTGGAGCAAGGGCGCGGCATAGCCCGACCAGCCGACCGCGACCGCGCTCACCACCAGCGAATATTCGAGGATCAGGCTCCAGCCGATCACCCAGGCGACGAGCTCGCCGATGACGACGTAGGAATAAGTGTAGGCGCTTCCGGACGCCGGGATCATCGTCGCCATCTCGGCATAAGCCAGCGCCGCGCAGGCGCAGATCAGCCCGGCGATGGCGAAGGAGAGGATGACCGCCGGCCCGGCCTTGGCGGCGCCGACCCCGGTCAGGGTGAGGATCCCGGTCCCGACGATGGCGCCCACCCCGAGCGCGACGAGATGCGGCCAGCCGAGGCTCCGGTGAAGCCGATGCTCCGGCGCCATATCCTCGTCGGCGACGACCGCCTTGCGCGCGAACAGGTTCATGAAGCGGCCCCTCCCTCATCGTCACCCTGAACCTGTTTCAGGGTCCAGCTCTCCATCCACCTCGATGCTCGAAACTGGATGCTGAAACAAGTTCAGCCTGACGCGTTCGAGTGACTCTGGTTACGGAACCCTCTGCCCGACGACATTGCCCGGCGGCGAATAGCGGCAGATGAGGAAATCCCATTTGCGGGCCTTGTGGACGGCGCAGCCGACCCGAATCGTCCCCTTCCAGATCATCTGCGTATAATGGCCGACGTCGGTCCAATTGCCGCTTCGGCTCACGGCCGGAAAGAAGCCGGGGCGGAACAGGCTCTTCTCGGCCGCCCAGCCTTCCGCCATCTCCTCCAGCTCGTAGGCGTCGCGCGTGCCCATCCACAGATTCTCCCCCTGCCCATAGCGCATGTTCGCCGGCGAATGGGCGAGCTTGCCGAGCCGCTCGAGCGCCGGCCCGTAGGCGGCCGCCGCTGCGGCGAGGCGGGCGTCCCAGACCAGCGGCCGGGCGCCGGTCGCGATCCGCTCCCGATTGTGGACGGCGAGCAGGCGCGTCTCGAACCTCGAGAGGTCCTGCTCCTGGCCGCCCGTGCGCCGCTCCTCGGTCACCATCCGGCCGTCCGCCCAGGGCGGCCGCGACGAGTTGCAGGCGGCGAGGAAGAGGATGGCGGCAAGGGCGGCGGAAGCGCGTTTCATGCTCCCCAAGTTGCGATCCGCGGCGCCGGATGCAAGAAGGTGGGGATGAGGCTCACCGCGTCCGCTTTGCCCGCTCTGGCGCTCGCCGCCTGCACGGCGCAGGTGTCGCATCCGACCAAGACCCTTGCTGAGCAGCAGGTCGACGTCGACCTGTGCACCCGCGAGGCCAATCACAAATATTGGATGGATCCGATCGCTGCCCTGCTCAACGCCTACGATTGCCTCGAGGCGAAAGGCTACAGGAAGGAGAAGAGCAGCCTCAAGGCCCAGGTCGAGCGCGCCGCCGGCGAGGACCGGGTGCGGCGCAAGAACCGGGGCGAGCCGCAGAAGCCGTGCGCGGTGCCGTGCAGGGGGTGAGCGCATCCCTTGCCGCCCCACCCCGATTCGCGTGTCCCCGCTCCCCATCCGGGGATGGGAGACAATCTAGTAGATATAGCCCTGGCGCTCGAGGAAATCGCTTTCCTTGCGCGGCTCGGACCGGGAGCGCGCCAGCGGCCGGGCCTTGCGGCTTCGAGCGGCGCCGGACGTGGTGCGGACGGCGGGCGGCGGGCGAACCACGGTGCGAAGGCCATGCTCGGCCCGGACGCGGGCGATCACCGAGGCCGACGAGGGCATCGCGATCCGGTCCTGGGCGTCTTCGGCGGCGGCTGCCTTGAGTGCGGCGGCGCGGGCCGGCGCTTCGGAATCGTGGACCTCGGCCGCTTCGGCGATTTCGCTCATCCGCGGCGGAACGAGGCTCTTGCCCATGGCGACGGCGGCGAGCGCGGCGGCGAGCAGGCCGGCGATCAGCCAGCCGCTGACCGCGACGAAGCGCGGCGGACGGCCGGCGTTGGCGACCTGGGCCTCGGCGAGACGGATCGCCTGCTGCTTGGTCCAGAGGCGGTGATCGTAATCCGCCCGCTTGACCGGATCCTTCAAGATCGCGAACGCCTCGTTGATCGCGGTCGCGTCCTTGGAGACGGGCGCCTCGACCGCCTGGTCGGGATGATATTTCTTGATCAGCGCCTTGTAGGCCGCCTCGAGAACGACCGGCTCCGCTTCGGGAGCGACGTTGAGCACGTCGTAGAGGCTGCGTACACCGGCCATGGGAGCGGGCTTTCTGCCGCAGAAAGCCGGAAAGCGCCAGTGGCGAATTAATCACGCTCGCTCAAGGGTTTGGCCTTCTCCGCTTTCGCACCTCGAACAGCGGTGTTAGGGCACTCGGCCTTCGCTCCCGAGGAAGGAATATTCGATGCGCGATCTGGGACTGCCCGCGGGCTGGGCACCGCGCCTGCTGAGCCTGCTTCGAATCGTGACCGGGCTGACCTTCCTCGCCCACGGGACCCAGAAGTTCCTCTCCTTCCCGGCCGGTCAGATGGCCGGAAGCGGCTGGGCCTTCAACAACCCCGGCCATTTCGCGGGAATCGTGGAGCTGGTTTGCGGCTTCCTCATCGCCCTCGGCCTGTTCACCCGCCCCGCCGCCTTCATCGCCTCGGGAACGATGGCGGTCGCTTATTGGTACGCCCACGCGCCCCAGAACTTCTTCCCGGTGAACAATATGGGCGACGCGGCGATCCTGTATTGCTTCGTCTTCCTGTACATCGCGGCCGCCGGGCCGGGGCCGTGGAGCCTCGACGCCCGACTCAACCGCGGCGGCCGGCGCTAGCATGGCCGACACCGCCCACCAGGCCGGCAACATCGCCTTGCTGATCGACGCCGACAACGCCTCGTCGGACCATCTCGATTCGGTCCTGACCGTGCTCGCGGAGCTCGGCACGGTCAACATCCGTCGGGCCTATGGCAATTGGAGCAAGTCGGCCCTCAAGGGCTGGGCGGAGATGACCCATCGCCACGCGATCGAGCCTCACCAGCAGTTCGACCTCACCAAGGGGAAGAACGCCACCGACATGAAGATGACGATCGACGCCATGGACCTGCTGTTCGGCGGCCGGGTCGACGGCTTCGGGATCATGTCGAGCGATTCCGATTTCATGCCGCTGGCGATGCGGATCCGGCAGGACGGCGTTCCGGTCTACGGCTTCGGGACGTCGCGGGCCCCGGTCTCGTTCCAGCAGGCGTGCAGCCGCTTCATCGACGTCGGGGCGCTCGCCCAGAGCGACGATCACGACGCTCCCGAGGCCGCCCCGCCGGTCGCCAAGCGCAAGGTCGACGACGAGCTGGTCAAGCTGCTCGGCGCCGCTTTCAGGGCCTCCAAGCGCGACGCCCGCGGCTATGCGAGCCTGTCGGAAGTGGGCCAGCGCGCCGGCAACCGCTCCTCGTTCGACGCCCGGAGCTACGGCTATGCCGGACTTCACGAGCTGATCGACGCGGTGCCCAATTTCGCCACCGAGCGGCGCGAGGACGGGCGGGTCTATGTGAAAAGGGTCCGGTAGGACCTCAGCTGGCCGGGGCGGCCGGCTCGCCCGCTTCGCCGGCCTGCGCGCTCACGAAATCGGGAAGTCCGACGTGGATTCGAACTCCGGAGGCGCTCGCCGAGCGCTCGGACGGCGCGTTCTCGGCGGCCGCGGCGAGGAATCGCGGCGGCGGCCCTCCGCGGCGGATGGTCACTCCGAACGCCCTCGTCGTCTCTCCCGCGTCGGCGGGCTGGGGATCTCGCCGGGCCGTCCGGTCGGGCGGGCCGGGGCGGTCGATCACCTCGGCGGCCAGATAGGGACGCCGGAACGCCTTGGGATCGCCCCAGTCGCCGCGCCAGCGATAGAAGACGTGGGAACCCACGCTCACCGCCCGGGTCAGCGACGCCGCCCACCAGGGGTGGACGTAGGAGGCATGATAATGGGTCGCGTGGCCGACGGGCCCGTAGACGCTCCCCGCCAGGGCGGCTCCGGCGACCTTGCGGGCGCGGGCCCAGGCGTCCGGCTCGCGCCGGGCGCCGAGCGAGCCGTCGCAGGTGAAGCTGAACTGGCAGCCCGTGCGGCGCTTCGAGCCCTGGTAGACGACTCCGCAGACGCTTTTCGGAAAAGCGGGATGACGCACCCGGTTGAGGACGACCTGGGCGACGGCGCGCTGACCTTCGGAGGATTCCGAGCGCGCCTCGTAATAGACGGCGGCGGTCAGGCATTGAAGCGAAGCGGCGACGTCGCGCTCGCTGCGCTTGCCGACGACGAACGGCTCGGCGGCCTGGCCCGGCGCGATCGCCTCGGGCGGCGGCAGCGGAACCGCCCTCGCCGCGGCCTGGCCGGCACGCACCGACCCCGGCGCCGCGGCCGCCTGCTGGCGAGCGGCGAGCGGCGGCACGCACGAGGCCCCCAGCAGAAGCACGGGCAGGCTCAGCAGCGACTTGTGAAGCATCGAAAAGCGGCCCTGTCTCAATGAGAAGGCCCGCTTTATCGACAGGGTGTTAGAGGATGGTTAACCGTGTTGGCCGTCCGGATCCGGACAAAGTGGACGAAGTGGACGGATGCGGCGCCCATGGACGAGGCGTCATCCGGGACTTGATTCCGGATCCATGAACGGCTGTGCCAAGGTTCGAACGGCGGCGTTCAATGCCGATGGAGTGGCCCGGCGCCGCCGAACAGGGCGGCACCGCCGCTCGAGGATCGCGGCCGGCTTCCCGCCGGCCGCCGCCCTGGAGCAAGCCCTTTGGCCGGTCCAGCCTCCATTGGTTGCCCCAGCCGACTCGGGCAAGATTACTAATTAGGCCGCAAAATAGAACAAGTCAAGAACATTGCATCGAGTCCGCCTATCCGCAGACCTTGATCGCCTTGCCCGATTTGGACGTGGCGAAGCTCACATTCCTGACGTCGCCCAGGTCGACGAGCGGGCCGCTTGCGTTCATCGCCTCGTTGGCGAAGGCCCGGGCCTCGCGAAGGCCGGCTTCGTCGCGGCCGCCCAGCGGCGGCACCGACGTCTTGTTGTGCGAGAGGTAATAAGCGGTGCCGACGACGACCTCCCGGCCGGCGGCGACGGCCTGGCGCTGGAGGTCGGCGAGGAGCGCGTCGGTGTCGAGCCGGCCGACATAGGCGATCCGGCCGGGCCTGACCTCGACCTCGAAGGTGCCGTTCTCGAGGCAGACGCTCCACCGCTTCTGCTGCCACATGCTGTCGAGCCGGTAACGGCCGGGCGCCAGAGTCCGCGAGATCCATGCCTCGCCAGGCGCGCCCTTCTTCACCTGCATGACGTAGACCCGCGACAGGAAGCCGCTCTTGCCGTCCTTCGAGAACAGCAGGCCGTAGCCGAACGGCTGCACTGGGACCCGGATAAGTATCGCGCCATTGCCGGACTGGGCGGTCAGGCGGACCTTGGCCGGGTTGCTCTCGGCGAACGCCGGTGCGGCGAGGGTGAGAGCGGCCAAGGCGAGGCCGAGAGAGATTCGCATGGGCTTTCTCCTGCCGCTTCATTTCCCCGCGGAGAAATCGATGGAGGCAAAGCCGCGTTCCATGCCGGCGCCGATTTATCGAGGCCGGACGGGGTCGTCCTCCGTCGTGAAGCCGCAGGCGCAGCGGCCTTCATTTTCAACGCAAAGACGCAAAGACGCTACGATGCCATCGGCCGTCATGTAGAATTTTCAAAGCTCGCCCTCAGAACGATGGCAACGCTGCAACCGAGGCCCCGTCCCGAGAATGCAGAATTCGCATGGCGTCAGGGACGCGCTACGGATTCTTTGCGTCTTTACGTCTTAGCGTTGAAAATCGATTGGCCTGCGGCCGACGAAGGCTCGCGCCGGATGCTGCAGTCGTTAGACTGACGGGCGGGCCGCGATGTGGTGGCACGTTCCCGCAGCGTATCAGTTTCCGAAAGGCCTCATACTGCTCCGGCGAATTTCCGGACTCATGGCCATTATCCGGCCTGTAATGGACACCACAACCGGGCACAGCCAGCCGGATGAGGCTTTGTATCTCGTCTTGCTTCATAAGATCGTCGCGTCCGCCATATATAAGCTTCAGCTTCAGCCCTTTGGTCGACTCCAGCACCCGCAGCGGCGCATAGTCTCGGAGGCGCCCGAAATAAGCGTCGGTGATCCGCTTTACTTCGGCCCGAGCAGCTTCTTTGGGCACGCCGCGCATAAGTGCGTCATCGGGTCGCCGGGCATAATATTCTTCTAGTCGGCTTTTACCCCCGAGGCTGGGATTGAAAAGGAAAAGCGAATTATTTTGTCCCAATTCTGGGGCCAGCGAAGCCGCCAGAAAGGCGCCGAAGCTTTCGCCGGCGACATCGACCCGCTCATAATGCTTGCGACCCCACCCGTACGCGGCCTTGAGTTCCGTCAGGGCATCCACCACGTCCGGTACCATCACCGAGCCCTCGAACTTGATCGGCCGATCCGTGCTGCCTGGATAGAGCGGTATGAAGAGATCATAACCTGCGCCCACGAACGCAAGCTGCTCCGCGTCCAGACTACTTCTCGCATTAACCCAAGGGCCGCCGTGAAGCCATATTACCAGCTTTCGGTTGTTTCGCCGATGCTTCATGCAGCTAACGTGGAATCCAGGAGAGCCGTTCATTCCATCCCAAACCAACATCTGCTTGAACGTGTATTCTCTACAGAATATGCTAACCTTCCCCTGCGTGGGAAACTTAATTTTAAGTCTGTAATAAATCCGGTGGTCGTTTACGACCAGTGTCTGTTGATCACTTTCGTTCATCCATCCCTTCGGCTTGTCAGCCGATGACGATGGCAGCGAAGCAATCATGAAAAGAAAATATACGAATGGCATGGTCGGATGCACCAGTCTTAGGAGACTCCGGAGACAAGCGTGCACCGGTCGTCTAGCGCAACGGCTCACGAGGGAGAAGCCGCAAACGACTCCCCCCTCTCGTTGCAATATCCTAGCGCTTGTCGCCGTCCACCACGCAACGGCCGTTCACTAGGTGACCTTCGACCGTTATAGTTCGCGTTGTGGTTTCGGTGGTGCTTCCGGAGGTATGGCTGACAATTCCTCCAAATAAACTTACCGTAGTGGTTGGACTGGTTTGGGTAGTCGTCTTGGTGAGCGTGATTGTGCAACGAGAGCCACCGCTTGGATTGGCTTGCACTGGGGAAACGTCTCCGCCCGAGTCGAGCATGAGGGCGTCCGTCGAAGGCGAGATCGAACCCAAGGCGGACATCGAGGGCTGATGGTCGGCCGGATCCGTGCTGAAGAGCAGATTAATCGTCAGGACACCCGTGGTGGGGTCTAGGATGAACTCCACCGCATAAAGGTCATCTGCAGTGAACCCCTCTGGGACATAAATGGCGGGTTCAGAGACCTCAATGGAGCCACCGGGGTCATCAGAGGGCAAGTCCAGGTATAAAATGGAGGAAGGATCTGCAGGGTCGTCGATCTCCGCCATATCGCTGTTAGGCTGTAGGATGCCCTCGTCCTTTATTGAGGCGGAATTCTGTGCGGCCAAGACATCGACCAGGCTCGGTCCATGGTCCATCGCTGAAATCGGTTCACCAGCATAGGACGATACCTGATTATTCAAAGAAGCAATTGCTCCGTCCACGTAATCAAAAGACATTTTCCATCCCCTAATGGAAATTGCACGGGAAGGCCCCACTAGCCCCTCCTGAAAGAAGGCTAGCAACAGTCTTTCGATTTTCAATAGATAATTGGCTGCTACCTTGTAAGCCGCCGATACGTCATCCTATGCGGCCGGTCCGCTTCAGGTCCCATCCGCCGTCTCTTGTCCTCCTCATAAGCCTCGAAATTGCCCTCGAACCACTCGACGTGGCTGTCGCCCTCGAAGGCGAGGATGTGGGTGGCGAGGCGGTCGAGGAAGAAGCGGTCGTGGCTGATCACCACGGCGCAGCCGGCGAAATTCTCGAGGGCCTCCTCGAGGGCGCGCAGGGTCTCGACGTCGAGGTCGTTGGTCGGCTCGTCGAGGAGGAGGACGTTGCCGCCTTTCTGGAGCATCTTGGCCATGTGCACCCGGTTGCGCTCGCCGCCGGAGAGTTGGCCGACCTTCTTCTGCTGATCCTGGCCGCGGAAATTGAAGGCGCCGACGTAGGCGCGGGTGCCGATCTCGTGCTTGCCGAAGCGGAAGACGTCCGAGCCGCCCGAGACCTCCTCCCAGACGTTCTTGGCCGGGTCGAGGGCGTCGCGCGACTGGTCGACATAGCCGAGGCGAACCGTCTCGCCGATCCGGACCGAGCCGGAATCGGGCTGCTCCTCGCCGCGGATGAGCTTGAACAGGGTGGTCTTGCCGGCGCCGTTAGGGCCGATCACTCCGACGATGCCGCCCGGCGGGAGGGTGAAGCTCAGGTCCTCGAAGAGAAGCTTATCGCCATAGGCCTTGGTCAGGCCGTTGGCCTCGATGACCGTTCCGCCGAGCCGTTCGGGGACCTGGATGAGGATCTGGGCCTTGCCGGGAGTCCGGTTCTCCTGAGCTTCGACCAGCTCGTCGAACGCCTTGATCCGCGCTTTGGACTTGGTCTGACGGGCTTTCGGGGAACGCCGGATCCAGTCCAGCTCCTCCTGGATCGCCTTCTGCTTGCCCTGCTCCTCGCGCTCTTCCTGCTCGAGGCGCTTGGCTTTCTTCTCCAGATAGCCGGAATAATTGCTCTCGTAGATGTAGTAGCGGCCGCGATCGAGCTCGAGCACCCAGTTGACGACATTATCGAGGAAGTAGCGGTCGTGGGTGACGAGGATGACGTTGCCCGCATAGTCGACGAGATGCTTCTCGAGCCACTGGACGCTTTCGGCGTCGAGGTGGTTGGTGGGCTCGTCGAGCAGGAGGATGTCGGGCTTCTCGAGCAGCAGCCGGGTGAGCGCGACCCGGCGCTTCTCGCCGCCCGACAGGTTGGTGACCTCCGAATCGCCGGGCGGGCAGCGCAGAGCGTCCATGGCGATCTCGAGCTGATTGTCGAGCGACCAGCCGTCGACCGCGTCGATCTTCTCCTGCAACTCGCCCATCTCGGTCATCAGAGCGTCGAAATCCGCGTCCTCGGGCGGGTCGCCCATGATCGTCGAGATCTCGTTGAACCGGTCCATCATGTCGGCGGTCGCCCGGACCCCGTCCATGACGTTCTCTTTGACCGTCTTGGTCGGATCGAGCTGCGGCTCCTGCTCGAGATAGCCGACGCGGATGTTCTCGCCCGGCCAGGCCTCGCCGACGAAATCCTTGTCGCGGCCGGCCATGATCTTCATCAGGGTCGACTTGCCCGAGCCGTTCGGCCCGATAATCGCGATCTTCGCGTCCGGGTAGAATTGCAGGTGGATGTTGTTGAGCACGGGCTTGGGCGCGCCCGGGAAGGTCTTGCTCATGCCCTTCATGACGAAGCTGTACTGTGCGGCCATGGCGGCGCGGTCTCCGGATAAAGCTGTGAGGTTGTGCGGGTTTGGCGCCTACCTAGTGAGGCGGCAGGCGAATGTCACCCTTCCCCGTCATCCCGGACTTGATCCGGGATCCATGAACACGGTGGTGCGAAAATGCCTGATGGCGGTGTTCATGGATTCCGGCTTTCGCCGGAATGACGGGAAGGCTACGGCCCGCTCATGAAAAAGACCCTCCTGCTGCTGGCGACCGCTCTCCTCTCCTTCCCCGCTCTGGCCCAGAATCCCGGCCAGGCCGAACGTCTTCGCGACGCGGCCATGAAGGACGACGTCGCTTACGATATCGTCGAGGGCCTCACCACCGAGGTCGGACCCCGGCCGGGCGGCAGCGACGCCGAGGCCAGGGCGCGCGAATGGGCGGTCAGGAAGCTCAAGTCGCTCGGTTTCAGGAACGTCCATATCGAGCCGAGCGTGATGAACGTCTGGCAGCGCGGCGCCGAGACGGCGGAGATCGTCGCGCCCTTCCCGCAGCGGCTGGTGGTGACAGCGCTCGGCCGAAGCGGCGCCACGCCGGCGGGCGGCCTGAGCGGCCAGGTGGTCGGCTTCGACAGCCTCGATGCGCTCAAGGCGGCCCCGGACTCGGCGGTGCGCGGCAAGATCGTCTTCGTCAGCCACGCGATGAAGCCGGCCCAGGACGGCTCGGGCTACGGCTATTACGGCGCGGTTCGCCGGTCGGCGCCCTCGATCGCCGCCCAGAAGGGCGCCGCCGCGATCGTCATCCGCTCGCTCGGCACCGACTATCACCGCAATCCCCATACCGGCACCCAGAGCGTCGCCGAAGGCGTCACTCCGATCCCGGCCGCGGCCCTGTCGATTCCCGACGCCGAGCAGCTCCAGCGCATCCTGAAGCGAGGCAAGCCGGTGACGATGCGGCTCACCCTCACTCCCAGGCTGCTCGGCGAGCGCCCCTCGGGCAACGTCGTCGCCGAGGTGCCGGGCAGCGACCCGAAGGCCGGGATCATCCTCGTCGGAGGCCATCTTGACAGCTGGGACCTAGGCACCGGCGCGATCGACGACGCGTCGGGAGTGGCGATCACCGCCGCCGCTGCCAAAAGGGTGATGGATGCCGGCCGGCCGCGGCGGACGATCCGGGTCATCTGGTTCGGCGACGAGGAGACCGGAGGCACGGGCAGCAAGGCCTATTTCGCGGCCCATAAGGACGAGAAGGTGGTGTTCGTCGCCGAATCCGATTTCGGCGCCGACCGGGTATGGCGCGTCGACACCAATTTCGCGCCCGCCAACAAGCCCCTCGCGGACCGGATCGCCGCAGCCCTCTTCCCGCTGGGGATCCCGCACGGGGACGGCGAGGTCGAAGCCGGCGCCGACCTCGGCGCCTGGGTTAGGGCCGGCTCGCCGGGCGCGGACCTCCAGCAGGACGGCACCCGCTATTTCGACTATCATCACACGCCCGACGACACTCTCGACAAGGTCGATCCCGATCAGCTCAGGCAGAATGTCGCGGCCTGGACGGCGGTGCTGTCCCTCGTGGCCAACGCGCCGGAGGAAATTCAGCGCAAAGCGCCCTCGCCTTAACCCCTGTGCTTGACGCGGCGCCCGCCGCGGACGAGAGAGCCGAACGGGGGGATTTTCGTTGGGCCGCAGCCACATGAAGCCTGGGCGCCGAGCCGCTTATGCCGCGGGGGCCGCCCTGCTCGCGCTCGCCCCGCAGCCGCTGCTCGCCGAGGCCGCCGCCAAGGAGGCGGAGACGGTCGAGGATCTGCGCGACCTCTCGATCGAGCAGCTCGCCCAGATCGAGGTGCGGTCCGCCTCCAAGCAGGCCGAGCCGATCAGCCGGGCCCCGACCTCGATCTTCGTCATCACGGGCGGCGACATCGTCGCCTCCGCCGCGACCTCGCTTCCGGAAGCCTTGCGCCTGGCCCCGAACCTCCAGGTTCAGCAGCTCGACGCCCGCCAGTTCGCGATCACCTCGCGCGGCTTCAACGGGGCGGAGAGCGCCAACAAGCTGCTCGTCCTGATCGACGGCCGGAGCGTCTACACGACCCTCCATTCGGGCGTGTTCTGGGAGCTTCACTCGCCGCTGCTCGAGGATATCGAACAGATCGAGGTGATCAGCGGCCCCGGCGGAACGCTCTACGGCCCCAATGCGGTGAACGGGGTGGTCAACGTCGCGACCCGCGACGCGCGCGACACGGTCGGCGGGCTGGTCCGGGGGACGGTCGGACCACGCGAGCGGACGCTGGCGGCAAGGCTCGGCGCCCCTCTCGGAAAGAGCGGCGGCCTTCGGGTCTACGCCAACGGCTTCGACCGCGAGGACTTGCCCCCGGGCCCGGCCCCGGGCGGAGACGACGGCTTTTCGGGCTGGCAGGCGGGCTTCCGGGCCGATTTCGGCGGCGGGGCCGATAAATTTACCCTTCAGGGCGACATCTTCGACACCGACGTGGATTCGCTGCCGGGCGACGGCGACCGGGGCCATAATCTGCTCGCCCGCTGGACCCACGGCTTCACCGGCGACCGGTCTCTCCAGGTCCAGGCTTATTATGACGATTATCGCCGCCGGTTCACGCTCGTCGAGGACCGGCTCGAGACCCTCGACGTCGAGACCCAGTTCAACGCGAGCCTCGGCATCCACCATATCGTGCTGGGCGGCGGCCTGCGAACGACGCAGGACAGTTTCACGAACAATCTCAATGGCTTTCATCTGGAACCTCAGAGCCGGCGGCTGTGGGTGGCCAATGCCTTCGGGCAGGACCGGATCGCGCTCACCGCGAAGCTCGACCTGGTCGCCGGACTCAAGCTCGAGCGCTCCTCGTTCAGCGGCGTCGAGCTCCTGCCCAACGCCCGGCTCGCCTGGCACCCGAACGAGCGCAATCTGCTGTGGGGATCGGTCTCGCGGGCGGTTCGAACCCCGTCGAGGATCGACCGCCAGCTGGTCTTCCTGCCCCTGCTCGCCGAAGCGGCGGACTTCGAGAGCGAGAAGCTGATCGCCTTCGAGGCCGGCTATCGCGGCCAGCCTGCCGACTCCACGACCCTCTCCGTCTCGCTCTTCTACAATCTCTACGACGACATCCGGACCACGGAGTTCACCGGCAACCCGCTTCCGATCCGCCTCCGGAACGGGCTGAAAGGCCGGACGTACGGGGCCGAGGCCTGGGCGACCCGCCAGCTCACCCCCCGCTGGCGGGCGAGCCTCGGCGGGGCCGTGCTCGGCAAGCATTTCCGGCTCAAGGACGGCGCAGTCGACCTCGCCAACCGAGCCTCGCTCGGCGCCGATCCCGATTATCAGCTGATGGCGCGCTCGCAGGTCGACCTGACCGACCGCCTCCAGCTCGACCTCGGCCTGAGGGGAGTCGACGATCTGGGCGCCAGCGGGCTGGGCGGCTATGTCGAGGCCGACGCTCGGCTGGGGTGGCGGCTCTCGAAGCTGATCGAGCTCTACGCCGCCGGAAGCAATCTCCTCCACAAATCCCATGTCGAGAGCAACGACACGACCCGCGCCCAGCGGATCGAGCGCAGCCTCTATCTCGGCACCCGGCTGCGCTTCTGATGGTGCGGGTGTTCGCTTCCGTGTTTCGCCTGCTTCCGGCGGCCCTGGCCCTGCTCGCCCTGCCCGCCCCCGCCGCGGCACCGCCGAGCGACGTCGCGGTCAAGGCGGCCTTCCTCACCAAATTCCCGGCCTACGTCGCCTGGCCGGCGGGAGCGCGGCCGCGGCCCGGGGCGCCTCTCCATATCTGCATCCTCGGCGGCGATCCGTTCGGCCGGCTGATCGACGAGGCCGCGCGCGGCCAGCAGGTCGACGGCCATCCGCTTCAGGTCCGACGGATGGCCGCGCCCGGCCAGGCCGGCGGATGCCACATCGCCTTCGTCCAGGGCGGCGCGCCGCTCCTCCAGGGCCTCCAGGGCAAGCCGGTGCTCACCGTCACCGACGCCCGCGCCGGGGCCCAAAGCGGGATGATCGACTTCGTCATCCACCAGGGGCGGGTGCGATTCAACATCGACGAGGCGCAGGCGGCGAGGAGCGGGGTCGGGATCAGCTCCAGGCTGCTCGGGATCGCGCTCTCGGTGAGGCGCCCCTGATGCGGCCGGTCACCCGCTTCGCCGACCGCTGGCCCAACGTTCCGATCGCCGCCGGGATCATGGCCTTGCTGCTGCTCGCCATCGGTCTCGCCGTCATCTTCCAGAACGAGAGCGCCTATCGCGAGCAGAAACATCGGGAGACCACGATCCAGGCCGACATCCTCGCGGCCAGCGTCACCGCGGCGCTCGACTTCGGCGATTCCACTACCGCCCAGGAGGCGGTGGACGCGCTCCGGGTCAATCCGCAGATCGACGCGGCCGGAGTCTATGACCGCGAGGGCGCCCGGTTCGCCGGCTACGAGCGGCGTCCGGGGGCGCTCCCGGCGGTGGCGAGCGCGCCCGGAAGCGGCTCCGACATCGTCGCGGCCCTGGTACCCGTCATCCGCGGCGGCGAGCGGATCGGCAGCGTCTATCTCGGCGCGATGCGCGAGCCGGTCTCGCGCCGGCTCACCCGCTACGGTTTCATCGGGCTGCTCATCGCCATGGCGGTGCTGGTGGTTCTGATCCTGGGAATTTCGCAAACCGCGCTTCGCCGGGCGAAGCGCGAGCTCGAGGCGCGCGCCGAGGCTCTGAGCGGCGCCTATGCCGAATTGCAGGTCCAGGTCGAGGAGCGAGCCCATGCCGAGGAGCAGTTGCGACAGGCCCAGAAGATGCAGGCTCTCGGCCAGCTGACCGGCGGGATCGCCCACGATTTCAACAATCTCCTCACCGTCATCCAGGGCTCGGCCGACATCCTTCGCCGGCCGGGAATCGCCGAGGCCAAGAGGATCCGCTTCGCCGACGCGATCGTCCAGACGGCGGGCCGCGCGGCGGCCCTGACCGGTCAGCTGCTCGCCTTCGCGCGGCGCCAGCCGCTGCAGCCGGAGGTGATCGACCTCAACGCCAAGATCCGGGGAATGACCGACCTGCTCGACCGGACCCTGGGCGAGCGGGTCGAGATCCGGACCGATCTGGCCGAGGGCCTGTGCGCGATCGAGGTCGACCCCGCGCAGCTCGAATCGGCGATCCTCAACATCGCCGTCAACGCCCGCGACGCCATGCCCGAGGGCGGCGCGCTCACCCTTCACACCGGCGAGGCCCCTGCCCTGGCCGACGGCCGGCCCGCCATCTTCGTCGCGGTGAGCGACAACGGCACAGGCATCGACGAGGCGGTGCTCGGCCGGGTCTTCGAGCCTTTCTTCACCACCAAGTCCGTCGGCAAGGGCACCGGCCTCGGCCTCAGCCAGGTCTATGGGTTCGCCGCCCAAACCGGCGGCGACGTCCAGGTCGAGAGCGTGGTCGGCGAAGGCACGACCGTGACCCTGGTCCTTCCGTGCAGCGAGCGCGGCGAGGCGCCCGTGGTCCGGACCGAGCCCGAGGCGGGGCGCAAGCACCGCACCGGGCGGATCCTCCTCGTCGACGACAATGAGGAGGTCGGCGCCTTCGCCGAGACCCTTCTGGCCGAGCTCGGCCACCGGGTCACCCGCGCCCGCACCGGCCCGGAAGCCCTGGAGTTCGCCCGCGCCGGCGGCTTCGACGCGGTGTTCACCGACGTCGTCATGCCCGGAATGAGCGGGATTGAGCTCGCCGAGGCGCTCGGCCCCGTGCTTCCCGGAGTGCCCGTCGTCCTCACCACCGGCTACAGCGACGAGATCACCCGCGCGGGCGGAGCGGGACGGCCGGTGGTGTTCAAGCCGTATCGGCTGGAGACTCTGGCGGGGGTGCTAGACGAGGTGCTGGCGCCGAAAGAGGGCGGCGCGCCGTCCTGATCGGTCATTCCGGCGAATGCCGGAATCCCTGTACCGGGACGCCGGCGACCATGAGCGGACCTCGTGTGGATCCCGATCAAATCCGGGATGACGTCAGCTCAATGTCCCGCGCGAGATTTGCGCGGCCGGCCGTAAACCGCGTCAGGGCGGCGGATATGGTCGGGGAGACAGGATTCGAACCTGCGACCCTCTGCTCCCAAAGCAGATGCGCTACCAGGCTGCGCCACTCCCCGACGGATCGGGTCAAAGTGGTACTTCGACCCGTGGCAGGAAGGAAGAGGAAAGGCTCCGCTTTCTTCCCTCGATCAAAGTGCCACCCTGATCGAAAACTTGGTGGGCCCGGCAGGATTCGAACCCGCAACCTAGCCGTTATGAGCGGCCGGCTCTACCATTGAGCTACAGGCCCGTAACTCCACCCTTCGCCGGATAGGGAGCGGGTGCGGCGATGGCAAGACGGGCCTAGACCGCTTGGGCCGCGGCGATCGTCTCCTCGATCGAGGCGGGCCTGATGCCCTCGCGCTCGAAGAAATCGAACATCTTGTCCCACCAGGCGTGAAAGCTGCGCAGATCCTCAGCAGTTCTGACGAACGGCGTGTGGCCAGGTTCGACGGAGGGCGAGTGGAAGGACAGGCTGAACCATTGGAGGCCGTCGTGGAGCAAGGCCCGGGCGGCCGACAGCGCTTCCTCGAGCGGCACCCCTTCCGGAGTGAGCGGAACCCGGTTGAGAAGGCCGGCGCGGAACAGGATGCCGCGGCCGCGCGGGACCCGCCCCGCTGCCCGGTAGACGCCGCTCCCCCAGCCCCTCAGGCGACCGACGTAGGCGGCGCTGAGCGGAAGCTCGACGAGGCCGCCGCCGCCGACCCGGAAGGGAAAGGGCCTGACCCTCGAGAAGTCCGGCCCGCCCTCGTCGCTGTAATCGTGAAGAGCGCGGACCGAGACGTCGGCCTCGTAACCGGCCTCGCGGAGCAGTCCGGCGGTGTTGGGACCGACTCCGTAGCGGCCGGCGCGGTAGACGACGGGACGCCGGCCGAAAGCGGCCGCGATCGTCTCGGTCAAATTCTCGATCTTCGCCCGCTCCAGTTCCATGGGAAGGTTGCCGACGAAGCTATTGAAAGTATTCACCTCTTCGTCGTGCGGCGGATTAACCCAAGGGTGAAGCTGAGTGCCGACCGAGATTTCGTCCCGCTCGAGCCATTCACGGAGCATGGCGACCGAAGCGGGGTCGGTCGCGATCGGGTGGTCGACGAGATGGACGCATTTGACGCCTCTCCGTCGAAAACGCTCCTGGAGGTCGGGCATCGCGGCCATGTGGGTGGTCGAGCGATTGTCGCGGCTTCGCGGCTTGCCCCAGTCGAACTCCTCCTCGGTGTCGCAAAAGACGGTGAAGCGGCGGCCGAAGCTTTCGGGCAGCGCAATGTAGCTGCCCTCGGCCGGCGGTCGATCGAGAGAGGCCGGTGACGCCACCTCGCCCTAACCGTTCCGGCCGGTCGAGCGTTCCGCCGGTTCGAGCGGCGGCAGATAGAGGAAGAAGCGGGCCGTGCCGATCTGAAGCGCCCCGCCGACCGCCTCGGCGAGGTTGCGCACCAGCCTCAGAGCGAAGCCGAGGCCGAGCGCGGGCGCGCCCGGCCAGTCGCCGTCGGGGCTGTAGCCGGGATCGAGCAGTGCGTTTTCGTCGAGGCCCTCGATCGCCTTGGGACGGTCGATCGACAGGCACAGCATCTTGCGCGCGCCGTCCTCGCCCATCGCCATGGTCGCGGTAATCGTCTCCCCTTCGCGGGCGAGGCCGATCGTCGCCGCGAGCATCCGGGCGAACATCCGCTCGGCCGCGTCGAGCTCGACCTTGGCGTCGGGCAGGTCGCGCTCGATCTCGATGAGGATCCGGCTGCCGCGCTGGGCGGCGACCCGCTCGTAGGCGTCGTGGAGCCGGCAGAGCAAGGCGACGGCGTCGACCGAGCTTTCGGCGAGCTGGAGCCGCTGGGTCTCGATGCGGGCGGCGGTGTCGAGATCGTCGACGGCCGAGAGCAACCGCCTCGCCTGGTCCATGATGTCCGACGCCCGCGAGCGATAGCTCAGGGCGGCAGGGCCCATATATTGGCCGTCGATCATCTCGGCGAAGCCGATGATGGCGTTCAGCGGGGTGCGCAGCTCGTGGATCAGCTGGCGCAGGGAATCCGCCGGAAGGTCGGTTCCGAATAATCCGGTCGGGGCTTCGGAGGGGGCCGCGCCGTGGGCCACCTCGTCGAGCCGCGGCCGCCTCGCGCTGCCGC
Organism: Allosphingosinicella sp.; assembly: GCA_036389015.1. GTDB lineage: Bacteria > Pseudomonadota > Alphaproteobacteria > Sphingomonadales > Sphingomonadaceae > Allosphingosinicella. Next base: position 89,778 of record DASVQS010000024.1, read on the forward strand.
GATAGCCGAGGAAATTGCCCTGGGCGGCGTCGAAGAAGGGCACGCCCGAGATCCTCCAGTCGCCGGAAGCGGCGCCGGCGCCTGGAACGCTGAAGCGGGCGTCGCGGAACGGCGCCCTCTTCTCGAAGGCTCCGGCGGCCTGGCCGTCGACCCCATATTGGCCGCGCTCGGCGATCGAGGCGATGCTCTGGCCGACCAGGGGGCCGCGCGGCGCGCCTTCGACCCAGAGGATCACTCCGTCGGGCCCGGTCTCCCACTGGAACTCCTCGACCGGCTCCGGCTCGGCAGCGGCGGCGGTGCCCGCGGCGTCGCGGCGGCGGCGGAAACTCTCGATCCGGGCGACGAGGTCGCGGATCTGCGCCTCGCTTCGCTCCGCCGCGGGGCTGAGGCTCTCGGCCGGAGCCGCGACCTCGCCGCTCAGAGCGAAATCGCCGGCCCCGAAGCGGGCCAGCGCGTGGACGACGTCCGCGGGAAGGTCGCGCCGGTGGCGAAGCAGGCCGCGGGCGACCGGGCCGAGGCTCGGCAGGAGCTCGAGCCATTCGTCGGCATCGAGTCGGGCTCCGCCGAGCAGCGGCGAGGCGATCACCGGCAAGTCTTCGGCGAAGAAGGCCAAGGCGGCCGGGCTGACCCGGCGGCCGGCGAGGCTTCGGGCGACGTCGCGCCGGGCCTCCGCCGCGACCCGCCCGCGGTTCGCCCTCAGCCAGGCCAGGGCCTCGGCCTTGGCCTCGCCGTCGCTTCGGCCCTGGGCGACGAGATCGACGAGCTGGCGCCACTTGGCGGCGAGCGCGGACGGCGGCGCCTCGCTCTGCCTCAACACCGTCGCGATCATGTCGTCGAAACGCAAGCGGCCCAGCCCTTCGAGAACGGGCCGCAGTCCGGCCCCGCCAATCGTTAACGCGGCCTCCCGGTGAGCGGAAGGGGGGCATTTGCGGGCCGTCGCAATATGGGACGGCAACTTGCCTCCCCATCGCCAGATGGGGAGGGTGACCATGCGAAGCACGGTGGAGGGGCGACGGGACGAGCCCGCCAGATCACCCCTCCACCACCTTCGGTGGTCCCCCTCCCCATGCTGCGCATGGGAAGGCAGGATGCGGCCGCTTACGCGCCGCTGCGCGACAGCCAGGCGAGCCAGAAAGCGCCGAGATTCTGGCGCGGGCCGGTCAGCGACCGGAAAATCCCCTCGGCGCCGGCCCGGTCGCCCGAGGCGAGCAGGGCCATGGCGAGGCGGGTGTTGACGAGATTGGCGTCGACTCCGCCCTTGGTCAGTGCCGCTCGGTAGAGGGCGATCGCCTTGGCATGCTCGCCATAGCCGTAATAAGCGTCGCCGATCTTCACGGCGCTGGCGCCGGTGGCAGCCGCCATGGCCTTCGATTCCTCGCCGCCCAGCGACGCCCGGTCGCCGGCCATCCGGGCGTTGGTCAGCCGGACCAGCTCGGCGAAGGCGGCCTTCCTCGGATCGATCATCTTCTTGGCGGTGCCGTCGTCGAGCACGGCCTTGGCCTCGGCGTAATTGCCCGCCTTGTAGAGACCGTCGACGAGGTCGTACCAGTCGCGCTCCCCGGCCAGAGCATTGCTCGCGCGCATGAACCGGAGGACGTCGAGGTCGGCGGCCGCGTCGAGATTGTTGGTGTCGCGGAAGATGAGGATCGAATCCCGCCAATTCTCCTTGGTCGGATAAGCGGCGACCAGGTCGCGGCTCAGCTTCTGGGAGGCCTCGCGCAGCGCCGGGTTCTGGCGGCCGTCGAAGGCGAGCTTCAGGGCATATTTGTACCAGCTTTCGTCCACCGTCTGGCCGGCCGCGCGCTTCAGGTCGATCGCCCGCGAGATCAGCTGGACCGCCTCGGCGGGCTTCTTGAGATCGTTCTTCACCTGGGCGAGGCTGATCAGGGCCTCGGGATCGTTCGGGCTGAGCTCGGCATATTTGGCGAAGGCGGTCTCGGCCTTGGCCTTGTTGCCGGCGTTGTTGGCCAGCACCCCCTGGTTGCGGTAGAGGGGCGGCAGATCGGCTCCCGTGACCTGCCCGCTGGCGATCATGTTGTCGATCCCGGTCGCCTGCATCGCGACGTTGTTGGTGCCGATGCCGATCTCCACCTGAAAGCGCCCGATCGCGTAGCGGCCGCCGGGGCTCGTGGCGGCAGCGGCGGCGGCGCCCATTCCGGCCTGGGCGGTCGCCCAGTCCTTGGCGGTGATGGCGGCCTGCACCGGCTGCATCGCGGCCCGCTCTTCCTTGGTGAGGGTGATGGTGTTCGCCGCCGGCTGGGCGGCGGCTTCCGGCTTCTTCTTGGCGTCGGCGGGAGCGGCGACCACGATTGCGCCGCCGAGCACGAGAGCGACGGCGAGCGCCAGGCTGGAAACGGATTTCATAAGAAGAGCCTCCTGTTGACCGCGGCGGAGCTGAGCGGCCCTGGTTCGAACGGGGTATGAGGGCGGCCTCTACCGCCAAATGACGATCGTTTCTAGCGCTCGCGCGCTGAATGGCCCTTGAACCGGCACTGGCGGAAACAGGTTGAATTGCAGCGACTTGATGGCGAGTGACGTCGTCCCCGCTTCCGCGGGAATGACAGGGTGGCGATTCCGCGCATCGTGACTATCTAGAAAGAGCCCTCGCGCGCGTGCGTACGCGTGCGCGTGGGGTGGCGCCGGGCGTCCCCTTCCGCTAGGCTCCCTCCGACCCCTTTTCCGCGCTCCGGCGCTTCACGACAGACAATCAGGAAACCTCCCTTGGCCAGCGCCCCGCCGACCATCGACAGCCACGATATTTCGCCCGTCCAGATCGTCGAGGAGATGAAGACCTCCTACCTCGACTATGCCATGTCGGTGATCGTCGCCCGCGCCCTTCCGGACGTTCGCGACGGGCTGAAGCCGGTCCACCGCCGGATCCTCTTCGCCTGCCAGGAAGGCGGCTTCGTCCCAGGCCGGCCCTATCGCAAGTCGGCCAAGATCGTCGGCGACGTCATGGGCAATTACCATCCGCACGGCGACAGCGCGATCTACGACGCCCTCGCCCGCCTGGCCCAGGACTGGTCGATGCGGGTGATGCTGATCGACGGCCAGGGCAATTTCGGATCGATGGACCCCGATCCGCCGGCGTCGATGCGCTACACCGAGGCGCGCCTGGCGAAGGTGGCGATGACCCTGCTCGAGGATCTCGACAAGGACACGGTCGACTTCACCCCCAATTACGACGGCTCCAGGATGGAGCCGCAGGTCCTTCCCGCCCGCTTCCCCAACCTGCTCGTCAACGGCGCGGGGGGGATCGCGGTGGGGATGGCGACGAACATCCCGCCCCACAATCTGGGTGATGTGATCGCCGCCTGCAAAGCCTATATGGACGATTCCGGGATCACCATCGAGCAGCTGATGGAGATCATCCCCGGGCCCGACTTCCCGACCGCTCCGCTCATCCTCGGCCAGGCCGGCGCCCGAAGCGCCTACCATACCGGCCGGGGCTCGATCATCATGCGCGCCCGCCACGAGATCGAGGAAGGCCGCGGCGACCGCCGCTCGATCGTGCTCACCTCGATCCCCTACCAGGTCGGCAAGAACACCCTCGTCGAGCGGATCGCCGAGGCGGCCAAGGACAAGCGAATCGAGGGCGTCTCCGACATTCGCGACGAATCCAACCGCGAGGGCGTCCGGGTCGTCATCGACCTCAAGCGCGACGCCACTCCGGACGTCGTCCTCAACCAGCTCTGGCGACACACGCCGGCCCAGTCGAGCTTCCCGGCCAACATGCTCGCGATCCGCGGCGGCCGGCCCGAGACGCTCAACCTGCGCGACATCATCGAGAGCTTCGTGCGCTTCCGCGAGGAGGTGATCACCCGCCGGGCCAAGTTCGAGCTCGCCAAGGCCCGCGACCGAGCCCACATCCTGCTCGGCCTGGTCATCGCAGTCACCAATCTCGACGAGGTCGTCCGGATCATCCGCGGCTCCGCCTCGCCGGCGGAGGCCCGCGCGGCCCTGGCCTCGCGCGACTGGCCGGTGGCCGAGATCGCCCAATATATCGCCCTCGTTGAGGCGGTCGAGCATGAGGTCGAGGGCGACACCTACCGCCTGTCCGACGCCCAGGTCCGGGCCATACTCGAGCTTCGCCTCCACCGCCTGACCGGCCTCGGCCGAGACGAGATCGCCGGCGAATTGCGCGAGCTCGCCGTTTCGATCGGCGAGCTGCTCGATATCCTCGGCGACCGGGTCAAGCTCTACGCCGTCATGCGCTCCGAGTTCGACGAGATCGCCGAGCAATTCGCCACCCCGCGCAAGACCGAGATCGCCCCGGCGTGGGACGGGATCGAGGACGAGGACCTCATCGAGCGTGAGGACATGGTCGTCACCGTCACTCACGGCGGTTACATCAAGCGCACCCCGCTGGCGACTTTCCGGGCCCAGAACAAGGGCGGCAAGGGCCGCGCGGGCATGGCGACCAAGGACGAGGATGCGATCACGAACCTCTTCGTCACGTCGACCCATACGCCAGTCTTGTTCTTTTCGACTTCCGGCAAGGTCTACCGCTTGAAGGTCTGGCGCCTGCCCGAAGGCGCGCCTCAGGCTCGGGGCCGGCCGATGGTCAATTTGCTGCCCCTGGCCCCGGGGGAGAAGATTTCCACGGTGCTTCCGCTGCCCGAGGATGAACGCGAATGGGCCAAGCTGCACGTGGCCTTCGCGACGGCGCTCGGCGGCGTCCGCCGCAACAGCATGGATGCATTTGCGAACGTCCCAACCGCCGGCAAATATGCGATACGCTTTGACGACAGCGTCCCTCAGCATGGCGAGAACGACAAGCTGATCGGCGTGTCGCTGCTGACTGAGCATGACGACATCTTGCTAGCGACCCGTGGCGGCAGGGCGATCCGATTCGCCGCGACCGAAATACGCGAGTTCCAGGGGCGGATGTCGACCGGAGTGCGCGGAATCACCCTCGCCGAAGGCGATGAGGTGATTTCCCTGTCCATCCTTCGCCGCGTCGAGGCGTCCATCGAAGAGCGCGAGGCATATCTGAAATCTGCGCCCTGGAAGAAAGGGACCGTAACGAATCCTGTGCCGCCGCCGTCGTTGCCGCCGGAACGAATGACCGAGCTGGCCGCCTCCGAAGAGTTCATCCTCACGGTGTGCGCGAACGGCTACGGAAAGCTCTCCTCGGCTTACGATTATCGAAGAGCGGGCCGAGGCGGTCAGGGGACGAGCAATATCGACAACATCGCCCGTAACGGACTCGTCGTGGCGAGCTTTCCCGCCTGCCACGGTCAGCAGCTGATGCTGGTCACGGATCAAGCGAAGGTGATCCGGATGCCCATCGAGCTCAAGTTCGCATTGAGATCGGCGGAGGACGATGATGAAAGGGGCCTGCGAGTTCTCAGCCGTGGCTCAGCCGGCGTAAAGCTTTTCGACGTCGCCGAAAACGAGCACGTCGTTTCGGCCGAGCGTATCGACGACAACGAGGAGCCGGAGAACGAGGCGGAGGCGCTCGTCGCTGAAGATCTCGGCCAAGCCCCCCCGGCGGCGGCGTCGGACACCGTCCAGCTCGACGACGGCACCGGCCCGGAAACCCTGCCCGACAGCCAGGAATAGACGCTGCCTCCCCATCGCGAAGCGATGGGGAGGGGGACCACCGAAGGTGGTGGAGGGGTAATTAGTCCCGGAATTGTCAGGAGCGCGCGCGAACCGCCCACGGCACCGCCAGTTACCCC
>DASVQS010000025.1:0-34734 GCA_036389015.1 Allosphingosinicella sp.
ATATACGGGCCAGGCCTGGGTGCCGGAGCTCGGGCTGTGGTATTATAAGGCGAGGTTCTACTCGCCCGTGCTGGGGCGGTTCATGCAAGTGGACCCGGTGGGGTATAAGGACCAGATGAACCTCTACGCCTATGTCGGGAATGACCCGGTCAATCGCGTCGACCCGAGCGGCTTATATGAATGTCAGGGCTCACGTTCTCACTGTGCGGCCGTCGCGGCTCTTCGGCAGGGTCTCATCGCGGTTTCCCATTCCGATCGCCTCACCGCGACTCAGCGCGCGCAACTCCAAGGTCTTGTGAAAATGCTAGGGAGAGCGGGTGACGGAAATGGCATCACGGTCAAAGCTGGCGATTTGGCTGGCGGTGTCGTGGCTCAGGCGGATGCTACCGAGAAAGGGAAAGGCACAATTACGGTTGATTGGGATAGGATGAAATCAAGCGGAATCGGTTCGCTAAGGAAGCTGGTATTACGAACTCCCGAGGGATAGGAGTTGTTGGCGTTGAAAGCATTGCACATGAACTGAGTCATATCGCGACGGGCCCTGTTTGGACTATTGGCCAAGTCTTAAACTCCGAACGGGAGGGGTATAGGACTGGGTTCTTGATTCAACAAGGAACTGGCTATGGTGATAAGGGTGGCTGGCAATCCGGGATATCCGCTGCAGAGCTAGGCCGTAGAATTGAGAACGGCGCACTGCGGTCATGTGCCGTCAATTTTCCTCAATCATTTTGCCAAGCAGTTAGTGAAAAGCAGGGTCACTGATATGTTTAGCCGATTCCTTCCGTTTCTATTGCTGGCCTCAAGCTGCACTAACTATACTAAGCTCCCGGATTGCTGGAGTCATACGGAGCTTCCTGAAAATACGTATGTTCGGGGCACCGCAGTTGCTCTCTATAGCCCCGACGGCCCTCTAATTATCACGAGCTTGGGCTGTCGCGACGCTGGTCAACTGATAGCTAGGTTTTCGTCTGGGTCGGAAGAAGATGATCAGATGGACAGAATGGGCCAGGAGTCGAAAGGTAGATGGTTTGGCGGCGAAGCCTTTGAAGTCTTCATTAGAGGCAGGGTGGGTAAGAACGCTCCCCGATCTCGCGGTAAAGAGATTATTTTGTATGAGTTCCGGATACTGAGATTGTCTCCCGATCCGGGTGTAAAAAGATAGCGATTGGGTACAGGCGATCCGCGGCTTCCGCGCCGAGATGAAATACGACCCGTTCGACCGGCAGAAGCGCTGGATCTTCCCCTCGAAGGCAACACCGGGCAATGTCGACCCGGCCGACTATGAGGAATATGGCTACGAACCGGACGAGCCTGAGGAAGCGCCACGGCTTGCTGCTCACCTATCAATATGATGCGCTCAACCGGAGCCCGCGCGACCGGCAATCTCTACGACGGGGACGGCAACCGCATCCGGGTCATCCATCCCGACAACAGCTTCTTCACCTACGACCTGGACGGGTTCGGGCGGCCGATCCGGATCCGCGAGGGGGTCGGCGAGCTCCTCGCCAGATTCTCCTACGATTCGGCCGGCCGGCCCGCCACCCGCACCTGGCCCACCACCACGACCTGGGTCTACGATCCCGCCGGCCGGCTCCAGTCGCTGAGCCACGACCTCGAGGGCACCAGCCGCGACCAGACCGAGACCTTCACCTACAATAACGCCTTGCAGATCGTCGGCCGAACGACGACCAACGACGCTTATGCCTGGAGCGATTCCAACACCTACGTCCGCTCCTACGCAGCGAACGGGCAGAACCAGTACACGGCGACTCTGATCGACAACACGCCGGGCTCGACCTTCGCCTACGATCTGAACGGCAACCTCGAGAACGACGGCCTCACCGCCTTCGTCTACGATTCCGCCGGCCGTTACGCCGAAGCTACGCCGCCAAAATCCCTTGCATCAAAGCAATGTTCCGGCTATGTTCTGAACGGCTCCTTGACATGCGGCTTTCAGGCGGCGGCCGTCCCAATTTTCCGATTTCCACTCTGAAGTGGGTGGGGAATCGACACCGCCGAAGAGCGTTCCAGTCCAGTCCACTTCGTCCACTTCGGCCGATTCCGGACACCCGGCCCGCGTCCGCCGGGGCGGGACTCGGCTCGACCGGCCGGCGAGGTCGGCGGACGGGCCCGGCCTGCCGCCGGGCCCGCCGGCACGGGTCAGTAGCGGTAATGGTCCGGCTTGAACGGGCCCTCGGTGGGGACTCCGATGTAGGCGGCCTGCTTCTCGGTGAGCTTGGTGAGCTTCACGCCCAGCTTGTCGAGGTGGAGCGCGGCGACCTTCTCGTCGAGATGCTTGGGAAGGACGTAGACGTCGTTCTTGTAGGTCTCGGCCTTGGTCCACAGCTCGATCTGGGCGAGGGTCTGGTTGGTGAAGCTGGCCGACATGACGAAGCTCGGGTGGCCGGTGGCGTTGCCGAGGTTGACCAGGCGGCCCTTGGAGAGGACGATGATCTTCTTGCCGTCGGGGAACTCGACCTCGTCGACCTGCGGCTTGATCTCGGTCCACTTCATGTTCTGGAGGGCGCCGATCTGGATCTCGCTGTCGAAATGGCCGATGTTGCAGACGATCGCCATGTTCTTCATCGCCCGCATGTGATCGACGGTGATGACGTCGGCATTGCCGGTGGCGGTGACGAAGATGTCGGCGCGCTTGACCGCCTCGTCCATCGTCACGACCTCATAGCCCTCCATCGCCGCCTGGAGCGCGCAGATCGGGTCGACCTCGGTGACGAGGACCCGGGCGCCGCCGTTGCGAAGCGAAGCAGCCGAGCCCTTGCCGACGTCGCCGAAGCCGGCGACGGTCGCGACCTTGCCGGCGAGCATGACGTCGGTGCCGCGGCGGATCGCGTCGACGAGGCTCTCCTTGCAGCCGTAGAGATTGTCGAACTTCGACTTGGTGACGCTGTCGTTGACGTTGATCGCCGGGAAGGGAAGCTTGCCCTGCTTGGAGAGCTCGTAGAGGCGGTGGACTCCGGTGGTGGTCTCTTCCGACACGCCCTTGATGGCCTGCACGGTCTTCGTCAGGAACCCGGGCGACTTGGCGATGACCCGGCGGACGGTGGCCTGGAAGACCTCCTCCTCCTCGTTGGTCGGCGCCGGGAATTCCTCGCCGGCCTCGATGCGGGCGCCCCACAAAGCGAACATGGTGGCGTCGCCGCCGTCGTCGAGGATCATGTTGCAGGTCTCGCCGTCACCCCAGTCGAAGATGCGCTCGACATAATCCCAATATTCCTCGAGCGTCTCGCCCTTGACGGCGAAGACCGGGACTCCGGAGGCGGCGATGGCGGCGGCGGCATGGTCCTGGGTCGAGAAGATGTTGCACGAGGCCCAGCGGACCCGGGCTCCGAGAGCGGTCAGGGTCTCGATGAGGACCGCGGTCTGGATGGTCATGTGGAGCGAGCCGGTGATTCGAGCGCCCTTCAGCGGCTTCGAGGCGCCGAACTCCTCGCGAAGCGCCATCAGGCCCGGCATCTCGGTCTCGGCGATCTCGATTTCCTTGCGGCCGTAGTCGGCGAGGCCGATGTCGCGGATCACATAATCGTCAAAACGGGTCTGGGCCTGGGTCGCCACGTACGGTCTCCTGTCGCAAAGAAAAGACCGCCGGCAATAGGGGGCGGTCGCAGGCCGCGCTCTAGCCGCAACCGCCCCCGGATGCAAATATAAAGATATCTTTATATGTCGCTTTGCCTCCCTGCCGCGAAGCGATGGGGAGGGGGACCAGGCGAAGCCTGGTGGAGGGGTGATCAAGCTCGAAAGAAGTGGTCCGCCGTGAGACGGCGGAAGCCCGCGTTCGGTCACCCCTCCACCACCCTGCGGGTGGTCCCCCTCCCCATCCTCGCGGATGGGGAGGCAGTATCAGCGCGCCGTCAGCGTCACCGGGCAGACTCCGCCGGGAAGCTCGGGCGAGCCGCCGAAGCGGTCGGCCAGCTCGACGAGCCGGGCCACGTCGCCGTCGGCCGCCACCGCTTCGGCGGCCACCGCCGCGGTCTCCTCGCAGACCTCGCCGCTGGTCGCGTCGGCGCCATATTGGTTGGCCATGGCGGTGGTGAAGCTGTCGTAGAAGCGCTCCCCTTCCTTGCCGTAGCCGCGGTCGAACTGGGCCTTGATCACTCCGTTCGCCTCCTGGAGGGTCGAGCGGTTGATCCGGACGAAATCGTTATAGGCGGTCAGGACGTCGATCCCCATCGCCCGGCAGCGCAGGGTCGCCACCATCAGCCGCGACTGGAGATCGCGGATCTTGGCCGCCGCGGTTTCGTGCTCGTCCCAGCAGGCCATCGTCGCCGACGCCGGCTGAGCATAAACCAATGCCGCGGCCGCGACTCCGAGCACGCTCTTGAAAGCTCCTCTTTTCATAATCCGTCCCCTTCAACACGCGGACGTTTCCACACGCACCGCGAGCAACGGAGGGTTTCACGAGTCGGTTGGGGAAGGATGAGGGGAGCTGGTTAATACCGTGGTGGCAATGGTTTACGGCATGCCGGCGATCAGGCCGTGCCGAAATCGGCGGTCAGCATCCTGGTGTCGACTCCGGCGCTCCGGAAGGCGGCGCACCAGCGGTTGTCGACGTCGCATTCGTAGAGGAGCTCGTCGCTCCCCGGCGTGGCGAACCAGCCGTTGCCGCGGAGCTCCTCCTCGAGCTGGCCTTCCCCCCATCCCGCATAGCCAAGAGCGGCGAGCCAGCGGCTCGGCCCCCGCCCCTCGGCGATGGCGCGCAATATGTCGAGGGTGGCGGTGAGGCCCCAGCGGCCCGCGACCGCGATCGTCTCGCCGCCGCCCCAGTCGGTCGAGTGAAGGATGAAGCCGCGCTGGGGCTGGACCGGGCCTCCGGCGTGGATGGCGGCGTCGGGGGCGACGCCCGGCTCGATATCGAGCTGGCCGAGCAGATCGTGGAAGCTGATTCGAGGGACGATCCGGCCGAGGCCGATACCGAGCGCGCCGTTCTCGTCATGGACGCACATCGCGATCACAGCTTTCTCGAATCGCGGGTCGCCGATGCCCGGCATGGCGAGGAGTAGCTGACCCGAGAGGAAAGGCGGCTGATCCATCGGCTGTGCTATAGGCGGCGAGCCGGAGCGCTGCTAGGGCGGCCGAAATCTTACCGACGAAACGAAAGGAACCCGAGATGAGCATCAGCGTGGGCGAGCGTCTTCCCAAGGCCAATCTGGTCAAGGCGACCGCGGACGGGCCCGAGCCGGTCGACAGCGAGGCCTTCTTCGGCGGCCGGCGAGTCGCCCTCTTCTCGGTTCCGGGCGCCTTCACCCCGACCTGCTCGGCCCGCCATCTTCCCGGCTTCGTCGAGCGTGCCGACGAGCTCAAGGCGAAGGGAGTCGACGAGGTCGCCTGCGTCGCCGTCAACGATGCCTTCGTGCTCCAGGCCTGGGCCGAGTCCGCAGGTGCGGCCGGCAAGGTGACGATGCTCGCCGACGGCAATGGCGACTGGGCCCGGGCACTCGGCCTGACCATGGACGGCTCCAAGTTCGGCCTCGGCGAGCGCGGCTCGCGCTGGTCGGCGATCGTCGACGACGGAGTCGTCGAGCAGCTCAACGTCGAGGAGCCGGGCGCCTTCAACGTCAGCAGCGCCGATTATATGATCGAGCGGCTGTAGCCGGCAACGCCAGCGACGGACGTGCGTTCAGGCGATGAACGAATCCGACCGCGGGGAACTCAGCCATGTCCGCCAATTCCGACAAGCCCGGTAACCGGGAAGGCAAATCGGCGGCTCTCAAGCTGGCCGAGGACATCAAGCGCAGCCCGCTGACCGCGGCCGCCATCGCCGGCGGCGCGGCCGCGGCCGCGGCCGGGGCCGTTCTCGGTGCAAGGGCCCTGGCGCGGCGCAACGGCGCTCGCGAGGGCAAGCCGGTCAACCAGGTCCTGGCGGCCGCGATCACCGCGACCGAAGCGGCGGCGGCGTGCCAGCAGGCTCCCGAATCCAGCACGGCGCCCGAGCCTGGCGCGGGTGAGGCCGAGGGCCATCCGAGCTGAAAGCAGCGGTCGCCTGAACTTGTCTACCGGTCAGCGCGGGACCATTGCGTAGTCGATCCAGACATGGGTGGTCACGCTGATCTCTCCCGGCTCGATCGGAGCCGGACGAACGCGGCTGCCGGTGACGATGATTGTGCCGTCGTCCTGCACGCTGTTGTCCCGCTCGCTTACGCGGAGGACCCGGGCGATGCGCATTCCAAGCGCCTCCGCATAATCGTCCGCCTGCGCCCGAGCCTCGGTCACGGCGGCCCGCCTCGCGCCCTTGAGGGCCGGCATGCGATCCTGAACGCCGAAATACGGTCCGCCCACTTCGTTTGCACCGGCCTGGAAAAGCCCGTCCACGATGTCCGCGGCCCTCCGGAGATCGCGAAGGCGGATCGTTAGACGGTTTCGGGCGACATAACCGATGATCCGGCGTATCGAATCCTCCCCGTCGTTTTCCGCGCCCTTGTCCCTTGCAAACTGCGGGTTGACCGCCAGCTCGGCGGTCTGGACGTCGCGCGGCTCGACCCCGCTTGCCCGAACCGCTGCGATGAGTCGGTTCGCCAACGCCGAATTGGCCGCGAGCGCCTCCTTGGCGGTGCGGCCCGTGGTGACCACGCCGGCCGAGACGCTCATCATGTCGGGCCGGACCAGGAACTCGCCCTCGGCATCGACTTTGAGCAGCACCTCGCCCCGCGCGAGTGCGATCACGGGGTCCTGTGCCCCCGCGGCGGATGCAAGCCCGGCCAGCAAAAGCGCCGGAACTAGGCCTGCCAGCCGCATTTGCGTCCTCTGTTCTGCTGCTGAAGCCAGGTCTGGAGCGGCCGGAAATATTCGAGCATCGGCTGGCCCGACATTTCGCGGGTGCCAGTGAAGGCCTCGAGCGCGTCCGGCCAGGGCTTGGAGGCGCCCATCGCCAGCATCGCGTTCAGCCGCCGGCCGACCTCCTTGTTGCCGTAGAAGGAGCAGCGGTGGAGCGGGCCGGTCCAGCCGGCCTGCTTGCAGGCGGCCTGGTAGAATTGGAACTGGAGGATCCGGGCGAGGAAATAGCGCGTGTAGGGCACGCTGGCCGGCACGTGATATTTGGCTCCGGGATCGAAATCCTGCTCGGTGCGCGCAGTCGGCGGGACGATGCCCTGATATTGAAGGCGAAGGTCGTTCCAGCCCTGCTCGTAGCCGGTGGGAGCGATCTCGCCGCTGAACACCTTCCACCGCCATTTGTCGACCAGAAGGCCGAACGGGAGGAAGGCGACCTTGTCCATCGCCTGGCGGAGGAGAAGGCCGATGTCCTTGTCCGAGCTCGGCACCTTGTTGAGCGGCAGCAGGCCGACCTGGACGAGATATTCCGGAGTCACCGACAGCGCGATGGCGTCGCCGATCGCCTCGTGGAAGCCGTCGTTGGCGCTGTCGAGGTAGAGCAGGGGCTGCTTGTTGTAGGCGCGCTGGTAGAAATTGTGGCCAAGCTCGTGATGAACGGTGACGAAATCGTCGGCATTGACCTTGGTGCACATCTTGATGCGCAGATCCTCGACATTGTCGACGTCCCAGGCCGAGGCGTGGCAGATCACCTCGCGGTCCCTCGGCGCGGTGATCATCGAATTCTTCCAGAAGGTCTCGGGAAGGGGAGCGAAGCCCAATGAGGTGAAGAAGCCCTCGCCGGCGCGCACGATCTTCTCGGGCGTATATTTCCTGGCGACGAGCAACTCGGTGAGGTCGTAGCCGACGTCGCCGGCCCCCCTGGGCGCGACCACGTCGTAGATATTGCCCCATTCCTGGGCCCACATGTTGCCGAGCAGGTCGGCGCGGATCGGGCCGGTCGCCGGCTGCACCTGGTCGCCATATTTCTCGTTGAGCTTGCCGCGGGTGTAGCAGTGGAGCTCGTCATACAGCGGTTTGACCTCGCTCCACAGACGGTCGGTCATCGCCGCGAACTCGTCCGGCGGCATGTCGTAGCGCGAGCGCCACATCGCTCCGGTGTCCGGATAGCCGAGCTCCTTGGCGCCCTGGTTGGCGATCTCGGTCAGCCGGACGTAGTCGGGGCGCATCGGGCGTCCGACGTTGGTGTGCCAGCTGGTCCACATCTCCTTGAGCTGGGCCGGGTTGCGGACCGTCCCCATCTTCTCCTCGAGGTCGTTGCCGGTCATCGGCTTGCCGTCCAGCGTGCCCCGGCCCTTGCCGTAGGTGGAGCTGAGGCGGGTGGCGATGGTGTTGAGCTCCGCCGCTGCGCCGGGAGTCGTCGGCGCCGGAAGGACGAGCGCGCTGCGCAATATGTCGAGCTTGCGCTTGGTATCGTAATCGAGACCCTGGACGTTGGCGAACTTGGCGGCCTCGTTGGCGAAGCGGACCGACATCTCCGTGCCGATCGTCCCGAAATGCGCGGCGAGCGCATCGGTGTCGTCGGTGATGTAGGTCGCGTTCACCCACTGGGCCTTGCTGTTGATGACCGCGAATTCGGCCAGCTCCTTCTCGGCGCGGGCGACGAAGGCTCTGGCGTCCTCCAGTGTGGGAGCGGCCTCGTCGAGGCCCGCCGGCGCCGGCGTCGCGGGGGCGGTCGAGGCGGTGTCCACCGACGTGTCGGCCGAAGCGTTGGTGCAGGCGGCGAGGCAGATGGCGAGGGCGAGAGCGGAGACATTGGCTTTCATCGTAAGCATCCTCGTTTCTGATCTGGTTGGCGCGGCTATTGCTCCTACGAGGGGACCGAATCAAGCGAGAGGAAATCGGCGATCGCTCGGCCGAGCTCGGGCTTGGTGACGGCGTTCATATGGTTGCCGGGGACCTCGACGAAGCGGGCGTCGGGAAGCGTTTCGGCAAGTTCTTCGGCGGGGCCGTTGTCCTGGTCCTCGACGCCGGAAAGGACGAGGGTCGGCACGTCGATGCCGCGAAGCTCCGCCTCGCTCGAATCGACGAAGCTGCCGAGCAACGGCAGAAGCGCTTTGGGGTCGCCGCCGGTGGTCTTGAGGAAGGCCTCGGCCATCCATTCGTTCGAGCCGCGCTCATGCGTGCCCATGCCGGTCAGGACCTTGCGGAAATGGGCCGAGCGGCGGCCCGTCTCGAGCATTCCGCGAAGCCCCATTCCTGCGATCACCAGGCGACGCGGGCGGGCGCCCAGGATCGCCATTCTGGCGGAGGTCCGGGCGCCGAGCGAATAGCCGCCGAGATCGTAGTCGGCGAGGCCGAGATGGGCGATCAGCTCGAGCCCGTCGCGGGCGAGGACGTCCGGCGGGTAGCACGCCTCGTCATGAGGCGCGGCGCTGTCTCCGTGAGCGCGAAGGTCCGGCATGATCACCCGGAATCCGCGCGAGGCGATCCCGGCGGCATGGCCGAAGCGGATCCAGTTCATGTCCGCGCTCGAGAAGAGGCCGTGGAGGAGGACGACGGCCCTCCCCTCGCCGAGCTCGTGCCAGGCGAGATCGGCGCCGTCGGAGGCAGTGAAGCGGCGGGTTTGAGGAGCTGCGTCTGCCACTTCGCTCATCCTGAGTAGCCGTTGAGCCTTGCGAAACGGCGTATCGAAGGACGGTCCTTCGATACGGGCCCTCGCCAGGCTCGGTCCCTACTCAGGATGAGCGGGGGGCCGCAATGATGAAGCTCATTCCGGCGGAGGCCTGCCCGTGGCTTCCATCCAGCGGTCGACGAGGGGCTTGTACTCATCGGTTCGATATTCCGGCAGGCCTTCGGTGTTGATCCAGGCACGATGAAGGCTCTCCGCGCCGAAATGATGCTTGGGCCTGAAACGCGAGGGATCGTCGAAAGAGCCGATGGTGAGGTCCATATTCTCGCTGTCGGGGAAAGCGAAGCCG
Organism: Allosphingosinicella sp.; assembly: GCA_036389015.1. Lineage (GTDB taxonomy): Bacteria > Pseudomonadota > Alphaproteobacteria > Sphingomonadales > Sphingomonadaceae > Allosphingosinicella. The sequence goes on from DASVQS010000025.1 coordinate 9,765, forward strand.
AGCGAGGTTCCGCATTCCCGGCAATAGGGCCGCTGGGCGATCGGCGAGGACACGTACCAGTCGGGCTCATGCTCCCAGGCCACGTCCGCCTTCTTCATGTTCTTGAAGGCGATCGAGACGGTGCCGATGGCGCGCTGGCACATCCGGCAATGGCAGAGATAGGCCTCGTCATTCTCGACCCGCGCCGTGTAGCGGATCCGCCCGCAGGCGCAGCCGCCCTTCATCTCATCGGCCATGCTTCTCCCCTCTCCTTCTCAAGGCCAGCCAGGTTGCAGCCGCGAGGGCTCCGAAGGTGGCCAGCGCCATATCCTTCTGCGCATCCCAAATATCGCCCTGCTGGCCGTTGTAACGGTCGGCTACGGCGCCCGCCATGCCGAGCGTCAGCAGCCATTCGAACACCTCGTAGAGCAGGCTGACGGCGAGCACCGACTCGACCGCGATGTAGAGGGCGGTGCGGCGGCCGAGGCCGAAATGCCGGAGCAGCGCTTCGCGCACTGGCAACACCGCCAGCAGTCCGTAGGCGAAGTGGACCAGCCGGTCGTAATGATTGCGCTCGAAGCCGAAGGTCTCGTTCACCCAGTGTCCGGTCAGCGCCCTGGCGAGGGCGTCGTAGGGCACGTCGGTATAGGTCCAGCGGCCGCCGATCGTGTGGAGGGCGAAGAAGCCGGCGACGCAGGCGACGGCCGCCGTCGTCATCGGCCGGCGCGCCAGCAGGAACGGCGCCGCGACCAGCAGGGCGAGGGTCGGCAGATGATGGAGCGGGGCGACGGCCGGATAGGGCTGGTCGATCTGGACGAGAAGCAGCAACGCCGCCAACCCGGCGAGGATCGCCCTTTGCGCCCGCGGCAGCGCCGCCCAAGCCCCTTTCACCGGCAAGTCCAACTACGCTCCGTCTCGGTCACGCGGCCTTCTGCAAATGCTTGCGGCCGAGCAATTCGGCGATCTGGACCGCGTTGAGAGCGGCGCCCTTGCGCAGATTGTCGGAGACGCACCAGAGGTTGAGGCCATTCTCGACCGTCGGATCCTCGCGGACCCGGCTGATGTAGGTGGCATATTCGCCGACCGCCTCGACCGGGGTGACGTAGCCGCCGTCCTCGCGCTTGTCGACGAGCATCACTCCCGGCGCCTCGCGCAGGATCCTCTGCGCTTCCCCGGCGGAGATCTCGCGCTCGAACTCGATGTTGATCGATTCCGAATGGCCGACGAAGACCGGGACCCGGACGCAGGTCGCCGTCACCTTGATCTTCGGGTCGAGGATCTTCTTGGTCTCGACCACCATTTTCCATTCCTCCTTGGTCGAGCCGTCGTCGAGGAATTCGTCGATATGGGGGATGACGTTGAAGGCGATCTGCTTGGTGAAGACGGTCGCCTCGTTGGAGTCGCCGACGAAGATGTTGCGGCTCTGCTCGAACAGCTCGTCCATCCCCTTCTTTCCGGCCCCCGAAACCGACTGGTAGGTCGAGACGACGACCCGGCGGATCCCGGCGGCGTCGTGGAGCGGCTTCAACGCAACGACCATCTGCGCCGTCGAGCAATTGGGGTTGGCGATGATGTTCTTGCGCCGGTAGCCGTCGATCGCCTGGGGATTCACCTCGGGCACGATCAGGGGGACGTCGGGGTCCATCCGGTAGAGCGAGCTGTTGTCGATCACCGTGCAGCCGGCCGCGGCGGCCTTCGGGGCGTATTCGCGCGATACGGCCGAGCCCGCGGCGAACAGGGCCATGTCCCAGCCGGCGAAGTCGAAATGCTCGATGTTGCGAACCTTGAGCTCGGTGCCGCTGTCGCCGAAATCGATGATATCCCCGGTCGAGCGCGGCGAGGCGACGGCGGCGATCTCGTCCAATGGGAATTCGCGCTCGGCGAGGATGTTCAGCATCTCGCGCCCGACATTGCCGGTCGCGCCGACGACGACCACCCGATAACCCATGATCCGAACTCCAGATGAAGCGACACGCCTGCTAGCGCAGCGGCGCGGGACAAGCGATATGGCGATGCGGCCACGGGGGACAAGATGAAACGAGCCGGGATAGTCGCGTTGCTTCTTCTGGCGCTGCTCGCGGTCATGGGGGCGAAGGGCGTCCTGGTGCCGATCCCGGGTCCGCTCGCGACCCCGAGCGCCGCCGATTTCAATGCCGCCCGGGCGATGGCGCGGCTTCAGCGCGTGCTGGGCGACCAGAGGCCCCATCCCGTGGACAGCGCCGCCGACGACGCCGTCCGCGGGCGGCTCGTCGCCGAATTGCGGGCCCTTGGGCTGACTCCGCGCATCGCGGATACCTTCACCTGCAATGGCGCGCCTTCCGGGCAGACCGTCTCCTGCGCCCGGATCCGCAATGTCGTCGCGACCCTCGGCCCCGCCGAGGGACGGCACGTCCTGCTCGTCTCGCATTACGATTCGACGCCCACCGGGCCGGGCGCGGCCGATGACGGCATCGGCGTCGCCACGATGCTCGAGGTCGCCGCGCTGCTCAGCGACCGCCCCCTGAAACGGCCGGTGAGCCTGCTGTTCGACGAAGGCGAGGAGACCGGCCTGATCGGCGCCCGCGCCTTCCTCGACCGCGACCCGCTCGCGGTTCGGGTCGACAGCCTGGTCAACCTCGAATCGCGCGGCACCACGGGACCGGCGATCATGTTCGAGACGAGCCGGCCCAACGGCCGGGCGCTCCGCCATTATTCCCGCTCGGTCCTGCGGCCGGCGGCGAATTCGCTGACCACCGATTTCTCGCGGCTGATCCCGAACCAGACGGATGTCGCCGTGCTCAGGGAGCGGCCCTGGACGATCCTCAACTTCGCGATCATCGGCAATGAGACCCGCTACCACAGCCCCGACGACAATCTCGCCGCCCTGGACTTGCGCAGCCTCAGGCATATGGGGGAGCAGGCCCTGCAGGTGACGGCGGATCTCGCCGGCGGCGGCCCGGCTCCGCCGGCCGGGCACCTGGTCTACGGCGACGTGCTCGGCATCGGGCTCCTCACCCTGCCGCTATGGCTCGGCCTGGTCCTGCTCGGGGCGCTTCTGCTCGGCTTCGCCGGCCTCGCCTGGACTCGGCGCGGAGGAATCGGGCGGGGCTCCGCCGCCCTCATCCTCGCCATGGCCGACGCCGCTCTGACCGCCTTCCTCCTTCACCGGCTGATCGGCTGGCTCCGTCCGGGCGAATATTGGCGCGCGCATCCCGAATGGATTTCGCTTGCGGTCGACGCCACGGCGATGGCCTCGGCGGCGGTGGCGCTGCTTTGGATCGCCCGGCCGGTGGCTCGGGACCGGCTTCGGCTGGCCTTCTGGCTGGTCTTCCTGTCGCTCGGCGCGGGCCTTTGCGCACTCGCTCCGGGCGCCGCGATCTACTTCCTGCTGCCGCCGCTGATCGCCGGCACCGGGCTGCTGTGGCCGAGCTCGGAGCGGCCCGCCACCGTCCTTGCCCTCCTTGCCCTCGCCATCCACTGGCTGCCGCTCCTCCATCTCAGCCAGGTGCTGCTCGATTTCGATTCGGCCTGGGTGTTCGCGCCGGTGTCCGTCCTGATCCTCTTTCCGTTCCTCATCGAGGCGAAGCCGGCGCTGGCGCGGCTGGGACGCGGGCGCGTGACCGCCGTCATCGCCGCGGCGGCGGCGCTCGCCTGGCTGCCTGCGGCCGTCGCCCCCGCTTATTCGCTCGAGCGCAAGCAGCGCCTGAGCCTCGAATATGTCTGGGACGAGGCGCAGGGGAAGGCGCGCTGGATGGCCTATCACGACCGCGGGCCGCTCCCTGCGCCGCTCGGCGGGATGAAGCGCGGGGTCGAGGTGCCCTGGTCGAGCTACACGCGTTGGGCGGCCGATGCCCGAGGACCTGCGGTGCCGCCGCCGCTGCTGGAAGGGCTCACCGGACGTGTCGCCGGCGGCAATCGCCTGGTCTCGTTCCGGCTACGCACGCGCGGTTCGGACGTGGTTCGGCTCGTCGGACCCAAAGGTGCCCGTTTCCTGGCGGTGAAAGCCGGCGGCTCGCTACGCCGCTTCGGCAAGGGCGGTCCGGACGAAGCTCCGGTCTGGCGGTGTCACGGACGCAGCTGCGACGGGCTGGAGGTCGCCTTGCTGGTCGAGGGAGCGGCACCGGTCGAGGCGACCGTTGTCGGCACCCGGAGCGGGCTTCCGGCGGAGGGCGCGATGCTGGTCCGTGCCCGCACGGTCACGGCCCAGCCGCAATATGTGCCGGACACGACGGTGGCGGTGGGCCGGGTGAAGCTTTAGCCAGGCCGTCACCGATCGATCGTTCCCGGAAGGGCGGGAAGGGCCTCGCCCTCCCCGCCGTTTCGGGCCGCTGCAGTCGAAGCCTCAGCCCTCGGCGGTCTCGGTCTCGGACACCTTCGCGGCGGCCGCGGCTGCGGCGGCGGCCTTGTCCGGGCGGGTGTCGCGGCGCTCGGCGATGCGCGCCGCCTTGCCGGTGCGGCCGCGCAGATAATAGAGCTTGGCGCGGCGGACGGCCCCGCGGCGAACGACCTCGATCGTCTCGATGTTCGGGGAATAGAGCGGGAAGACCCGCTCGACCCCCTCGCCGAAGCTGATCTTGCGGACGGTGAAGGAGGAGCCGAGCCCGCGGTTGGCGCGGGCGATGCAGACGCCTTCGAAATTCTGGACCCGGGTACGCTCGCCTTCGACGACCCGGACCCCGACGCGGACGGTGTCGCCCGGGCGGAATTCGGGGATCGGACGGCCCTTGACGGCCTGCTCGATGGCCTCGGCCTCGAGCTGCTGGATGAGGTTCATTTGTCTTCGCTCTCTTCTTCGCGCTGCGCGCCAGAGGGCGGTGGCCTTCGCGCGTCCCGATGACGCTCGAACAGGTCCGGCCGCCTTGACCGTGTGTCGGACAGCGCCTGGCTTTCCCGCCAGGCGGCAATCCTCGCATGATCCCCCGATCGCAGCACTTCAGGGATCCTGCGCCCTTCCCATTCGACAGGTCGGGTATAATGCGGATATTCGAGAAGCCTGTCGTTGAAGCTCTCTTCCTCTCCGCTGGAGGCCGCGCCCATTACCCCGGGGAGCAGCCGAACGCAAGCGTCGAGGAGGACGAAGGCGCCGATCTCGCCGCCGGAGAGAACGTAGTCGCCGACCGAGACGGGGATGATCGGCCGGGCCTCGAACAGGCGCTCGTCGATGCCTTCGAAACGGCCGCACAGGATCGAGACTCCGGGCCCGGCGGCAAGCTCGCGGACGAAGGCCTGGGTCAGGGGCTTCCCGCGCGGGGTCATGGCGAGGAGGGGGGCATTGGGATGCTTCGCGAGGACCTGGTCGACCGCCGCTCCGAGCACATCGGCGCGCATCACCATGCCCGCGCCCCCGCCGGCGGGCGTGTCGTCAACCGAGCGGTGCTTGTCGGTGGCGAAATCGCGGATCTGCATAGTCTCCAATGACCATGTCCCCTGCTGTAGCGCCCGCCCCGCCAGGCTAATCCCGAGCGGCCCAGGAAACATTTCAGGATAGAGCGTGAAGACGATAGCACCCCATGCAGTCATGGGTTTGTCCAGTTCTCGATTTTGAGACCCTGGACGTCGTCAAAGTCGTCCTCATTGTTCGTCACGAGGGTGAGGCCGAGCGCGAGCGCGTGCGCTGCGATCAAACGATCGAATTTGCCGCGCCGGAAGGGCACTTTTCGATAAGCCTTGGCCGCTCGAGCGTCGAAGGGTCGTATGGGCACGATATCGAAGAGGGCGGCGACGTCGGCTTGCTCCATTTCATCATGCGGTACTTTTCGCATGACTTCAGCGTACGCGATCGCGGAGGTCACCAGTTCACCGGGATGACACTGTTCGACGCGGGCGCGGGCATCGGGTGAAAGGCCCCGCAAGAGGTAGATGAGAATATTGCTGTCGAGCAGAAATGCCGCTTCAGTCACGCGTGAGCAGCTTTCCGTCCCAATCCAACTCGCGCGGTTCCATGATGCGCTCTTCGTCGGTCAGCGGCTTCAGGCCGGCACAGGACCCATAAATCCCAGTCAGGTCGATCTTTCGTCGGGGTGCTTCAACGGGCTCGACAATGTAGCGGCCGCGCTCCTCGCGCACCGTCATCTCGACACCCGCCGCTACTCCGAGCGACGCGGGAAGCCTGACAGCGATCGAATTCCCGGACTTGAAGGTTTTGGTTTTTTTCATGCTATTTCCGTATATACTGTAAGTATATACATTCAGTTGGCGATAATCAAGCGGAACCCCTCTCGCCGCCGAGCGCTCCGCCCGCCATGACCGAACCCATCTTCGACTGCCTGATCGTCGGCGGCGGCCCCGCCGGGCTGACCGCTGCCATTTACCTCACCCGCTTCCACCTCACCGCCAAGCTGGTCGACGCCGGCAAGAGCCGGGCGGGGTGGATTCCCTGCACCCACAACCATGCGGGCTATCCCGACGGCATTTCGGGCGAGGAGCTGATTGCCCGGATGAAGGAGCAGGCGCAGAAATACGGGACCTCGATGGTTACCAGCCGGGTCGGCCGCCTCGACATCGTCGAGGGCGGTTTCAAAGCCGAATGGGGCGAAGGCTCGGTCGTGGCGCGCAAGGTGCTTCTCGCCACCGGGGTGACGAACCGCCGCCCGCCAATGGACGAAGAGCTTCACGACGAGGCGCTCGCCCGGGGCCTCATCCGCTATTGCCCGATCTGCGACGGCTATGAGGTGACCGACAAGAAGGTGGGAGTGATCGGCGACGACAGTCACGGCGTCGCCGAAGCCGTGTTCCTGCGCGGGTTCACCGAGGACATCACGCTCATCGCGCCCCACGCTTCGCACGATCTCAGCCCCGAGGACCAGGCGCGGCTCAAGGAATATGGCATCCGCACGCTCGACGGCCCCTGCTCCGCGGTCGCCGCGCATGAAGACTGCATCGTTGTCGACACCGCCGACGGCCACCACGCCTTCGACAGCGTCTATCCGGCGCTCGGCTCGGACATGCACAACGAGCTCGCGGCACAAGTCGGGGCCAGGCTCAAGGACGGCAACATCGTCGTCGACAGCCATCAGCGCACCAGCGTCCCCGGACTCTATGCCGCCGGCGACATCGTGCTGGGGCTCGACCAGATCAGCCATGCCATGGGCGAGGGCGGAGTTGCGGCGGTCACCATCCGAAACGATCTCGCCAAAGAGCGGCAGATCAGGCGTGAAAAGCTGAGCGGGTCGATCGCGGCGAAGAGCGGCGCCTGACGTCGCCGTCCCCGCGCAGGCCCCGGATCCGGTTCGAGGCATCGCGGGCGGCCCGGATCGAGTCCGGGATGACGGTCAGGCGAGGAATTCCGGGTCGGCGACGATGCGTCCCTCGACCAGGTCGGCGACGCCCGGCCGGAAAGGCACCATCGTCCGTCGCCCGTCCGGCTTCTCGATCTCGAGGATGTCGCCGGCGCCGAAATCCTCGACGGCGACCACCTTGCCCAGAGCCTCGCCAGCCACGCTTTCACAAAGGAGGCCGATCAGGTCGGCGTGATAATATTCGCCCTCTTCGAGTGGCGGAAGGGCCGAGCGCGGCACCGTGACGAGCTGGCCGCGCAGGGCCTCCGCGGCGGTCCGGTCAGGGATTTCCGCGAAGCGGGCGATCGGAGTCCGGTCGCCCTTCAGCGCGGTCAGGGTGAGGGACCGCTCCCCCACCCTCACCTGCTTGTGGCGCTTCAGGCTGTCGGCGCTTTCGGCGAACAATTTCAGGCGCACCTCGCCGCCGATGCCGTGGGCTCCGGCAATCGCGGCGAGGGCGACCCGATCGTCCGCCAAGCTATTCGGCCTTTTCGGCGCCCTCGGCGGGAGCGGCTTCGTCCGAGCCCTCGGCGGGCTCGCTGGCCGACTCGCCCTCGTTGGTGGCCTCCTCGGCGGGAGTCGCCTCGGATTCGGCGGGAGCTTCCTCCGCAGCCGGAGCCTCCTCGGCCGCGGGCGCTTCCTCGGCGGCCGGAGCCTCTTCGGCGGCGGCAGCTTCCTCGGCTACCGGAGCCTCCGCAGCCGGAGTCTCCTCGGCGGCTGGGGCCTCTTCAGGCGCGGGAGCTTCTTCAGCGGCGGGAGCTTCTTCAGCCGCAGGGGCCTCTTCAGCAACAGGGGCCTCCTCAGCCGCAGGGGCCTCCTCAGCCGCAGGAGCTTCTTCGGCGGCAGGCGCTTCGGCGGCGGCTTCCTCGGCGACGACCTCGTCGGCGGCGGCCTCCTCGACGGCGGGGGTCTCCTCCTCGGCCGGGGCGGCGGCGGCTTCGGCCTCGCGGGTTGCGCGCTCCTCCGCGCGTTCCTTGGCCTTGTCGCCCGGAACGCCCTTGTTCGGGTTGTTGCGGGCGGCGCGCTCGCGCACCCCGGCGGCGTCGAGGAAGCGGGCGACCCGGTCGGACGGCTGGGCGCCGACCGAGAGCCAGTGGCGGGCGCGGTCGGCGTCGAGCTTCACGCGGTCCGGGCTGTCCTTGGGCAGCAGCGGATTGTAGCTTCCGATGCGCTCGATAAACTTGCCGTCGCGAGCGGTGCGGGCGTCGGCGACGACGATCTTGTAATAAGGACGCTTCTTCGCGCCGCCCCGGGAAAGCCGGATTGAAACTGCCATTTTATCGTTCCTTCTATGTAGCTTGAGTCTATTTCTTCATGAACTTTTCGAAGCCGGGCGGAAGGTTCATCGGCGCCCCGCTCTGGCCGGGAAGACCGGGCATCCCACCCGCTCCGCCGCCGGGCAGGCCGCCCATTCCGCCCATTCCGCCAAACCCGCCGCCGCCGCCGAAAAGCGCCCCGAGCTTGCCGAGGCCGCCCATCTTGCGCAGCTTCTTCATCATCCCCGCCATGTCCTGGTGCATCTTGAGGAGCTTGTTGACCTCCTGAACCGTCCGCCCCGAGCCCTTGGCGACCCGGATCTTGCGCTTGGCGTTGAGCAATTCGGGCCGCTTGCGCTCCTTGGGGGTCATCGACGAGATGATCGCGTCGAGGTGGACGAGCACCTTGTTGTCGACCCCGCTCGCCTCCATCGCCCCCGCGACCTTCTTCATGCCGGGAAGCATCCCGGCGAGGCCGGTGAGCCCGCCCATGCGCTGCATCTGCGCGAGCTGGGAACGGAGGTCGTCGAGGTCGAACTGGCCCTTGGCCATCTTCCGGGCCATGGCCTCGGCTTCTTCGACCTGGATCGTCTCCTGCGCCCGCTCGACGAGGCTGACGACGTCGCCCATGCCGAGGATCCGGCCCGCCACTCGCTCCGGGTGGAAGGCCTCGAGCGCGTCGATCGCCTCGCCCACGCCGGCGAACTTGATCGGCTTGCCGGTGACGGCGCGCATCGACAGCGCCGCGCCGCCACGGGCGTCGCCGTCGAGGCGGGTGAGGACGATCCCGGTCAGCGGCACCTGGGCGGAGAAGCTGGAGGCGACGTTGACCGCGTCCTGCCCGGTCAAGGCGTCGACGACGAGCAATATCTCGGCCGGCGACGAGACGTCGGCGACCGCCTTCATCTCGTCCATCAAGGCCTGGTCGACATGGAGCCGGCCGGCGGTGTCGAGCAGGAGGACGTCATAGCCTTGGAGGCGGGCCGCCTGGAGGGCGCGGCGGGCGATTTCGACCGGCTGCTGGCCCGCGACGACCGGAAGCGTGGCGACCTCCGCCTTCTCGCCGAGCACCCGCAATTGCTCCTGCGCCGCCGGGCGAGCCACGTCGAGCGAGGCCATCATCACTTTCTTGCCGGACTTCTCGCGGAGGCGGCGGGCGATCTTGGCTGTGCTGGTCGTCTTGCCGGAGCCCTGAAGCCCGACCATCATCACGACGGCTGGCGGAGTGACGTCGATCTCGAGCCCGGAGGCGTCGGCGCCGAGCATCTCGACGAGGGCGTCATGGACGATCTTGACGACCTGCTGGCCCGGAGTGACGGAGCGAAGAACCTGCTGGCCGACCGCCTTCTCGGTGGCCTTGTCGACGAACTCGCGGACCACCGGCAGGGCGACGTCGGCCTCGAGCAGGGCGATGCGAACCTCGCGCATGGCGGCCCGGACGTCGGCCTCGGTAAGCGCTCCGCGGCCGCGCAGCCGGTCGAACACGGCGCCGAGGCGATCGCTCAGACTGTCGAACATGCTCTTCCTTCCAACCTCGACCGGCGCAAAACGCGAAAAACGCCGGCGGGCGAAACTCGCCGGCCAGCGCGCGCCCCCGGAGGCGCTGTACTATCCCAAAGGGATGGGGGGGCGCATAGCGGCGAGGGGAAGAGATGGCAAGGGGAGGCTCCCCGCTCCCCCGGGTCGGGGCCCCGGCCCTTTCGCGAACCCGGAGTGCGCGGGTCCTCCCGGACTCCTCGGGGCTACGCCTCCAGCCGGTCGGGCACGGCGATGCCGTAGATTGGTCCTGCCGAAATTGCTATCCCGCTCTGGCCCGGCCGCAGCGGCCGAAGCCGAGCGAAGGCCATTTGCGCCATGGAAGAGATCAGCGCCGTCGAGGACGAGCCTAGGGCGGTCGAGCAGCTGCTTGAGACTCCGGACCTCGCGCACGCACTTGAGAGCGAGCGGTTCAAGCAATTCCTCGATCATATGCCGGTCGCGATCGCGGTGTCTGAACTGCGCGCGCCCGAGTGCGTGGTCTACGCCAATCTGGAGTTCGAGCGATTGAGCGGGATGGGCTCGGCCGAAATCGTCGGGCGAGGCTGGGACAGCTTGCCCGGAAAGGGCCATGCCGAGGGCGACGTGCGCAGCCTCGGCGAAGCGGTCGCCGGGGAGCAGGAATATGTCGGGATGTTCCAGATCGAATGCCCCGGGGGCGCGAGGACGGTGGATGCCTGGTCCAATCTGATCGAGGACGATGACGGGGCGCCCCGCTTCCGCCTGGTCGCTCTGGCCGAGGCCGGGCAGCGAAGCGAGGCGCATCGGGAGGAGCTCGAGCGGCTGATCGAGGAGAAGGACGTGCTGCTGCGCGAGCTCCAGCACCGGGTGAAGAACAACCTACAGATGATCACCGCCCTCATTCGTCTCGAGGCGCGCAACCTGCCCGACGATTCCACCGGCTCGCGTTTCGACCGGCTGGCCGGTCGGATCGAGGCGCTCGCCTTGCTCTACCGCTCCTTGTCCGAGGACGTCGACGCCGAGACCATCGACCTCGGAGTCTATCTGAGCGAGATCGCCTCGGCGGTGATGCGGGCCCATGCGCCGGAGGGGATCCGGCTCGACCTCAAGGTCGACACCTGGCCGGTCTCGGTCAACGTCGCCATGCCGACCGGACTCGTCGTCAACGAATTGCTGACCAACGCGCTCAAGCACGCCTTTCCGGGCCGCGAGGGCGGCACCATCACCCTGCACAGCCTGGTCGAGGCGGATGGCTGCCGGGTCACGGTGGCCGACGACGGGGTTGGCCTTCCCGAGGACGGAAGCTGGCCGAAGCCCGGCAAGCTCGGAGCGATGATCGTCCAGTCGCTTCGCCAGAATGCGAAGGCGCGGCTCGACGTCCGCTCGGCGCCTGGGGAAGGCGTGCGGGTAACGATCTTCTTTGACCGCGCCAATGCCGCGCCCCCGGCGGCCCGCTGAAGCGGCCGGGCGAATCTGTTCGAAGCAGCGTCGCGAATAATGACGCCGGCTCAATATTCGAGCGAGGAAGGCATATGCGAATCATTGCACACATCGCGGCGACCGGGCTGCTGTTGGCAATCGCCGGCGCCGGTGCCGAGTCCCGCCCGCCGGGCCCGGCCGGCCGCTACCGCCTGACCGGCGAGCAGGACGTGGCGTCCGAGCTTCTGATCAAGCCGGACGGCCGTTTCTCCTACGCCTTGATCGCCGGAGCGCTCGACGAGAAAGCCGAAGGCCGCTGGCGGCGTGAGGGCGATTCGATCTTCCTCACCACGGAGCCGAAGCCGGTCCCGCCGGCCTTCTCGGCCGGAGCGGCGACCCACACCGATTCGGCGCCGCTGACGGTGAAGGTGGTCTGGCCGGACGGCCGCGGCGTCGCCGGCGCGGACCTGCGCGTCGGCTTCGCCGAAGGAGACCCGATCGAGGATTATACGCAGGAGGACGGCTGGTCGCTCTCCTCCGACGAACGCCGGATTCCGATCTGGGTGGAGGTGTCGCTGCACATGTTCGGCCTTCCCGCCGAGCGCTTTCCGATCGACGTCGCCCGGGCCAACGCCCTCACCTTCCTGCTCACTCCGAACGATCTGGGAACCGTCGATTTCGAGGATATGCGGGCCGATCTCGCCCGGGGCAGGCTGGTCCTGCACCGCGGCGAAGGACGCCTCGTCTACCTGCGCGTCGGCAAGTGAGCGAGCCGATCCTCATCCTCGTCGATGCCGACGCCTGCCCGGTGAAGGAGGAGATCTACAAGGTCGCCTTCCGCCACGGCGCGGCCGTGAGGATCGTCAGCAACGCGCATCTTCGGGTGCCGGCCCATCCGCTGATCGAGCGGGTCGTCGTCGGCGCCGGCTTCGACGCCGCGGACGACTGGATCGCCCAACGGGCCGGGCCTCGGACTGTGGTGGTGACCGGGGACATCCTGCTCGCCGACCGCTGCCTCAAGGCCGGCGCCACGGTGATCGCCTCCAACGGCAAGCCGTTCACGCCGGCGTCGATCGGGGCGGCGGTGGCTACCCGGGCGATCATGGCCGACCTGCGCGCCGGAATGGACGGGCCCGGCGGGGGGCCGGCGCCCTTCGCCAAGGCGGATCGGTCGCGCTTCCTGTCGGCGCTCGACGAGGCGCTGGTGCGCCTGAAACGGGCGTGAGACGAAGAAAGGGTGACGGCGCGGACTTGGCGCGGTAGAGCCGGATCCGCAACGCCGAAGGAACGACACCATGCCTAAGCCTGACGGGAAGATGTCGCCGAGATCCTGGGCGAAACCCGAAGTTCGCCGGATCGTCGGCGGAGCGGCGGAATTCGGCGGCGCCGCGGCCGCGGACGGCAGCGGCATCTCCTCCTAGCCGGAGAGACCCGCCGCCGCCGCCAGGAGCCGCTCGAGCTCGGCGGCCTGGCGCGGCCAGCGATAATCTCGAACCTGCGCCCGGACCGACTGTGCGGACGGCGGTTCGGCAAGCAGGCTCCTCACCGCCTCGGCTATGGCACGCGGGTCCGGCTCGACAATCCGGCCGGCCGCGGGGCGGTCCACGATCCGCGCCGAGTCGCCTGCCGCGGTGGTGACGAGCGGAGTGCCGCAGGCGAGCGATTCGAGGCGGACGTTGCCGAAGCCTTCGACGAACGACGGATGGACGGTGACGTCGGCGGCGGTGAAAAAGCCGGGCAGCAAAGCGTGGGGCAGCGAACCGGGGAGGCGCAGCCGATCGGCGACCCCGAGCCTTCGAGCCCTGGCGAGCAAGGCGGCGCGCTCGGGGCCGTTGCCGACGATGATCAGGGTCGCGCCGTCGAGCCGGGCGAGCGCCTCGACGGCGAGCCGGTGCCCTTTTTCGGGGATGAGGTTGCCGACGGCCAGCAGCAGCGGGCCGGATATTCCGAGCCGGGCCTTGGCTGCGGCGCGATCGCCCGGCCGGAAAAGATCGGAATCCACCCCGGAATAATGGACCGCGATCCGCTCGGCCGGAAGGCCGATCGCCGTCATCTGGTCCCTGACACTGGCGCTGACCGCGAGCAACTGCCGCGCCGCCAACCCCGACTCGAGCAGCTGCCGCCGGGTCGAGGCCCTTTTGGCGCGGTGCTCGAACTCCATGCCCCGGGCCTTGATCGCCACCGGCACGCCCAGCGCCCGCCCCACCGCGATCGCGGCGGGTCCGTCCGGCCAGGAGAATTCGGCGGAGATGACGTCGAAATCGAAACGGCCGCGAAGCGCCGTCGCCAGCGGCAACAGCCGCCTCGCCACCACCGCCGGGCGAAGCGAGGGGAAATAGCGGAACTGCGGGAAACGCGGGCGATGGACGGCGATGTCCTTCCAGACTTCCTGCGTGGGCAGGCTATCCCATGTCCGAGCCGCGGAGAGCGTGCGGGGGATGACCGCCTGCCCGATGGGCGCGATCACTTCCACCTCGACGCCAGGGCGCGCAGCGAGCTCCCTCGTCTGGCGCTCGACGAAATTGCCCAGATTGGGACGCAGCGCGTCCGGATACCGGCTGGTGAGGACGAGAATCCGGAGCATGGGCCGCTCAGCGGCGGCCGGGCGCGCTCAGCGGCCGAGCCCGTCGCCCAGCACGCCATACCCCTGCCGGACGGTGACCGGCTCGATACAATCCCCTACCTTGTTGACGACCGCGAGTGTGAGGTCGCCCGAGGGCAGCTCGCCGAGCCGCTTCGGCTTCACGGCATCCGGCGAGCGGGCGTCGCGGGGCTTCATCGAGTCGCCGCAGATCTGGGACGGGACGAAAGCGCCGGCACCGCGCGGGGCGGTCGGCGCCCTGGCCGCTGGCGGCAGCGCCGACGACGCCGCGGGGAGTGTCAAAGCGAGGGCGATGAGTGCAATGCGCATGACGTCTCCTTTCGAACCGCTAAGATAGCGTGTTTCGAGGCGATTGGGGAGAGGGCGATGGCGACGAGGACGGCGAGCTGCCGCTGCGGCGCGCTCAAGGCCAGGACGAGCGGCGAGCCGGTACGGATATCGGTCTGCCACTGTCTCCCCTGCAAGGCGCGAAGCGGCAGCGCCTTCTCGTGGAACTCGACGTGGCTCGAGGGCCAGGTCGAGACCGAAGGCGAGGCGAGCCGCTGGACCCGGATCACGGAGGAGGGCGGCCGCTGGTGCACCTACTGGTTCTGCCCCACCTGCGGCACCATCGCCTGGTACCGGATCGAGGCCCGGCCCGGGATGGTGACCGTCCCCGCCGGCAATTTCGGCGATCCGGGCTTCGGCGAGCCGAGCATCTCCTGGTTCGTGGAGCGGCAATGTTCCTGGGTGAGGATCGAGACGGAAGGACCGCTGCGCGAGGGCTGAGGTGGACTTGGGGCCCTCCCCTCCCTAGATGCTCGCCGCGATGAAGCGGCGGTTCCGGAAGATGCATGGTCTCGGCAATGATTTCGTCATCTTCGACGGGCGCGAGGCGCCGGTCGAGATGACGGAAGCGCGCGTGCGCGCGCTCGCCGACCGCCGCACCGGCATCGGCTGCGACCAGCTGATCGTGCTCGAGCGAAGCGATTCCGCCGACGTCCGGATGCGGATCTGGAATTCGGACGGCGGCGAGGTCGAATCCTGCGGCAATGCCGCGCGCTGCGTCGCCCTGCTGCTCGGCGGCGCGGGGTGGATCGAGACGGCGGGCGGCCTCCTCGCCGCCTCCCACAACGGAGCGACGGCGACGGTCGACATGGGCGAGCCGCGCTTCGGCTGGGACGAGATCCCGCTCGCTTACGCGATGGACACGGCGGCGCTGCCGGTCGGGTGGGAGAATTTGCGCGATCCCTTCGCCGTCAATGTCGGCAACCCCCACATCGTCTTCTTCGTCGACGATGCCGAAGCCGTCGACCTCGAGCGGCTCGGCCCGCTGATCGAGAACGACCCGCTCTTCCCCGAGCGGGTCAACGTCAACATCGCCTCGATCGAGGGCGGCGCCATCCGCCTGCGGGTATGGGAGCGAGGCTCGGGGCTTACCCGGGCCTGCGGCACCGGCGCCTGCGCGACGGCCGTCGCCGGCCTGAGCCGCGGGCTGGCGACGAGCCCGGTCCAGATCCGGCTTCCCGGCGGGACATTGACGATCGCCTGGGCGCCCGGGAGCACGATCGCGATGAGCGGCCCCGCCACCCTCGTCTTCGAGGGCGAGGTCGACCTGTGAGCGGACCGGAGGTGATCACGCTGGGCTGCCGGCTCAATGTCGCCGAAAGCGAGGCGATGCGGCTTCTGGCCGGCGAGTCGGACGATCTCGTCATCGTCAACAGCTGCGCCGTCACCAACGAGGCGGTTCGCCAGACCCGGCAGGCGATCCGGCGGGCGAAACGGGCCCGGCCGGAGGCCCGGGTGGTGGTGACGGGCTGCGCGGCTCAGATCGAACCCGAGACCTTCGCGGCGATGCCCGAGGTCGACCGGGTGGTGGGCAACAAGGAGAAGTTCGATCTCTCGTCGTTCCAGCGAAGGCTGGAACCCCGGGGGGTGAAAAGCACCGCGGCCAATCCCGCCGGGGCCCCAGCCTTCGCTGGGGCGACGGTTACGGTCTCCGACATCTTCGCGGTCAGCGAAACCGCCCCTCACCTCCTCGCCGGCTTCGCCGAGCGCGCGCGAGCGTTCGTCGAGGTCCAGAATGGCTGCGACCATCGCTGTACCTTCTGCATCATCCCCTACGGGCGCGGGAACAGCCGGAGCGTTCCGGCGGGGCTGGTGGTGGAGCGGGTGAAGGCGCTCGCCGCCCAGGGCTTCCGCGAGGTCGTCCTGACCGGAGTCGACGTGACCAGCTACGGGCCGGACCTGCCGGGCGCTCCGACCCTCGGTCTCCTGGTCGAGCGGATCCTTCGCCACGTGCCCGAGCTTCCCCGCCTCAGGCTCTCTTCGCTCGACTGTATCGAGATCGACGAACGGCTGGAGGAGATCGTCGCCGGCGAGCCGCGTTTCATGCCTCACCTCCATATGAGCTTCCAGGCGGGCGACGACATGGTGCTCAAGCGGATGAAGCGGCGCCACAGCCGGGCCCAGGCGGTGGCGACCGTCGAGCGGCTGAAGGCAAAGCGGTCCGGGCTCGCGATCGGCGCCGACCTTATCGCCGGCTTTCCCACCGAGACGGACGAGATGCACGAGAACAGCCTGCGCCTCGTCCAGGAGTGCGACATCGTGATGGGGCATATCTTCCCTTTCTCACCGAAGGCGGGAACCCCGGCGGCGCGGATGCCGGCGGTGGCGCCGGCGGTGGTGAAGGACAGGGCACGGCGGTTGAGGGAGGCCTGCGGCCGGCGCCGGGCGGCGTGGCTGGAGAGCATGGTCGGCACGAGGCAGCGGGTGTTGGTCGAGAAGGGCGGCCGCGGCCATGCCGAGAATTTCGCCCCTGTGCGCTTGGCCCCTCCCCTCGATGGGGAGGGGTTGGGGAGGGGTGAGGTGGGAGACCGCCTCAGGCTTTCCTCCAGCCGCCCCCCCACCCAACCCTCCCCCATCGAGGGGGAGGGCTTTGACGGGGAGGTGATCGACGTGGTCATCACTCAGGTCGAAGCCGAGACCCTCATCGGAATCCCCGGATGAGCGAGGCGACGTGGCTCGACCGGCTCCAGTCCGGCTTCAGGAAGACCTCCGAGCGGCTCGGCGACAATCTCACCGGCCTGTTCACCAAGGCGGCGCTCGACGAGGAGACTCTCGACGAGATCGAGGAGGCGCTGATCGCATCCGACCTCGGTCCGGCGACCGCGTCCAGGATCCGAGCCCGCCTCGCCGGAGAGCGGTTCGAGCGCGGGCTGTCCGAATATGCGGTTCGCGAGATCATGGCCGAGGAGGTGGAGAAGATCCTCGCCCCGGTGGCGGTGCCGCTCCAGATCGACGCCTTCCCGAGGCCGCAGGTGATCCTGGTCGTCGGCGTGAACGGCTCGGGCAAGACGACGACCATCGCCAAGCTCGGCCATCTCCTGCTCGAGCAGGATTATGGAGTGCTGCTCGCCGCCGGCGACACCTTCCGGGCCGCGGCGATCGAGCAATTGAAGATCTGGGCCGAGCGGATCGGCGTTCCGGTCATTTCGGGGCCCGAGGGCGGCGACAGCTCGGCGATCGTCTTCGACGGGGTCAAGAAGGGCACCGCCGAGGGCATCGACACTCTGATCGTCGACACCGCCGGCCGGCTCCAGAACAAGAAGGTGCTGATGGACGAGCTCGCCAAGATCCGGCGGGTGCTCGGCCGATTGAATCCGGAGGCGCCGCACAACGTCGTCCTGGTGCTCGACGCGACGACGGGGCAGAACGCGCTCAGCCAGATCGAGGTGTTCAGGGAAGTGGCCGGAGTGACCGGCCTCGTCATGACCAAATTGGACGGAACCGCGCGCGGCGGCGTATTGGTCGCGGCGGCGGAGCAGTTCGGGCTGCCGATCCACGCGATCGGCATCGGCGAGGGCATAAACGATCTGCGGCCGTTCGACGCGCGCGAGACCGCGCGGGCGATCGCGGGACTGGGAAGAGAGTGAGCGTGGCGACGGAAAAAAGAGAACCTTCGGTCGCAGGCCGGCTGCTGATCGACCTCGGGCCCCTGCTCGTCTTCTTTCTCGTCAACTTCCTCGCCCCGGTGCCGGACGTCTTCAAGATTTTCTATGCGACCGGAGCCTTCATGGCGGCGATGATCGTTGCCATGATGGTCTCCTATCTTCGCTACAAACACATCTCCCCGCTGCTCTGGTTCTCCGGGATCATGGTGGTGATCCTCGGCGGCTTCACGATCTGGCTTCACAACGACACCTTCATCAAGATGAAGCCGACCGTCTACTACCTGCTGATCGCGAGCCTTCTCGCCTTCGGCCTGGCGACCGGCCGCAACCTTCTCAAGATGGTGCTTGGTACCGCCTATCCGGGCCTCTCCGAAGAGGGCTGGAAGCTCCTCACCCGTAACTGGGCGATCTTCTTCATCGTCATGGCCGTCATCAACGAGGCGGTCTGGCGCAACAGCAGCACGAGCTTCTGGATCGGCTTCAAATTGTGGGGCTTCCTGCCCGCCACCTTCCTGTTTGCGATCGCCAACGTGCCCATGCTCATGAAGCATGGAATGCAGCTGGAACCGGGCAAGAAAGAGCCGCCGGTGCCGCCCTCGCAATGAACGGCCCCGTCGTCTCCGTCCGGAATCTGTCCAAGCTCTACGCCGGCGGCCACGAGGCGCTGAAGAATGTCAGCCTCGACATCGTCAGGGGCGAGATCTTCGCGCTGCTCGGCCCTAACGGCGCCGGCAAGACGACCCTGATCAGCATCGTCTGCGGAATCGTCACCGCCACGAACGGCGAGGTCGAGGTCGACGGCCACGACATCGTCCGCGACTATCGCGCGGCGCGGACGAAGATAGGCCTCGTACCCCAGGAGCTCCATACCGACGCTTTCGAAAGCGTGCTCTCGACCGTCAGCTTCAGCCGCGGACTGTTCGGCAAGCCGCCCAACCCGGCGCATATCGAGCGGGTCCTCAAGGACCTGTCGCTGTGGGACAAGCGCAAGTCCAAGATCATGGAGCTGTCCGGCGGGATGAAGCGCCGGGTGATGATCGCCAAGGCGCTCAGCCACGAGCCCGACATCCTCTTCCTCGACGAGCCGACCGCGGGCGTCGACGTCGAATTGCGGCGCGACATGTGGGCGCTGGTCCGCCGGCTGAGGGACACCGGCGTGACCATCATCCTCACCACCCATTATATTGAGGAGGCCGAGGAGATGGCCGACCGGGTCGGGGTCATCTCCAAAGGCGAGCTGATCCTGGTCGAGGGCAAGGCCGAGCTGATGAAGAAGCTCGGCAAGAAGGAGCTGACCCTGCAGCTCGCCGAGCCGCTCGCCGCCCTCCCGCCCGAGCTGGCCGAGTGGAAGCTCGAGCTTCGCGCGGAGGGCAACGAGCTGCTCTATGTGTTCGACGGCACCGCCGAGCGCACCGGAATCCCATCGCTGCTCGGCCGGATGCGCGACGTCGGAATCGCCTTCAAGGATCTGAACACCCGGCAAAGCTCGCTGGAGGACATCTTCGTCAGTCTCGTCCACGAGGAGCGGCCATGAGCGCGCCGGGCTTCAACCGCCATGGCGTCTGGGCGATCTACCGCTTCGAGATGGCCCGGGCGCTGCGCACGCTCTGGCAGAGCCTCGTCACCCCGGTGATCACCACCTCGCTCTATTTCGTCGTCTTCGGAGCGGCGATCGGCTCGCGGATGACCGAGGTGCAGCAGGTGCCCTACGGCGCCTTCATCGTCCCCGGGCTGGTCATGCTGTCCTTGTTCACCCAGAGCATCTTCAACGCCTCGTTCGGGATCTTCTTCCCCAAGTTCACCGGCACGATCTACGAGATCCTCTCCGCGCCGATCTCGCCGCTCGAGATCGTCCTCGGCTATGTCGGGGCGGCGGCGACCAAGTCGGTGGCGCTCGGCCTCGTCATCCTCGCCACCGCTGCCTTCTTCGTCCCGATCCAGATCCTCCATCCGCTATGGATGGTCGCGTTCCTCGTGCTGATCGCGACGACATTCAGCCTGTTCGGCTTCATCATCGGCATCTGGGGGAAGAATTTCGAGCAGATCCAGTTCGTGCCGATGCTGATCGTCACCCCCCTCACCTTCCTCGGCGGCGCCTTCTACTCGGTCGACATGCTGCCCGAGCCCTGGCGGACCGTGACCCTGTTCAACCCTGTCGTCTATCTGATCAGCGGCTTCCGCTGGAGCTTCTACGGAGTCGGCGACGTCCCGGTCGGGATCAGCCTGGCGGCGACTCTGGGCTTCCTTCTGCTGTGCCTGGGCGTGGTCGCGTGGATCTTCCGCACCGGTTACAGGCTGAAGAGCTAGATTGCCTCCCTGCCGCGAAGCGGTGGGGAGGGGGACCACCCGAAGGGTGGTGGAGGGGTAACCTGACGAGTCCTGCGTCAGTTACCCCTCCACCAGGCTCTGCCTGGTCCCCCTCCCCATCTGACGATGGGGAGGCAGTATTCAATTCACCTTGAAGCGGGCCAGCTCCATTTTCGGCTGGCGCCATTTCGGGTCGAGACGGCTCGCCTGGCGATAGTCCCGATAAGCGGCGCGGACCTGGCCGCTCATCTCGTGGGCGACTCCCCTTCCGTAATAAGCGAGCTCGGGCCGGCGCGTCTTCTTCGCCAGCGCGGTGTCGAAGAGCGGCTTGGCCTGATCCCCGGATTCCGAGAGGTGGAGGAGGGCGAAGCCCTTGTTCAGATAAGCTTCGGGCTCATTCGGATCGCGGCTGAGCGCGGCGTCGTAATCGGAGATGGCGGCGTCGAGATTGCCGAGCCGGGCCTTGAGGATGCCGCGGTTCACGAAGGTCGCGACGACCTCCTCACGGCTCAGAGAATCCTGTTCGAGCGCGTCGTCGCACAAATGGATCACGTCCATGGACGCGGCGCCGCGCGATTCCGCGGCCAGGTAGCAGCTTCGGGCTGCGGAATTGCCGAGGACGCTGACGGCGCCGAAGGCGGGTGTCGCGACCAGCACGGCCGCGGCGGCGAAGAGGAAATGACTGCGCATGGCGACTTCTCCCGTTCAATGGGAAGGACCATAGCAGAACAGCGCCTCGCTCGCCATTGAGCGCCCCTCGGCTTCGTCGCGCGAAGCGGCGGGTTGGTCGATCAGCTGCCCTGGAGCTGGTGACGCTTCATCGCGTGGCGGAGCTGGTCGTAGCTCAGGCTCAGGGCGGCGGCGGCGGCGCGCTGGTTCCAGCGGCATTTCTCGAGCGCGGCCGCGAGGATCGCTTTCTCATATTCGGCGATGGCGAGGCGGAAGTCCGCGCAGCTTTCCGGGTCCCAGGCATTGACCGGCGGCATGCCCGGAGCGGCCGTCTCCGGCGGCGCTATCTCCATGGTCGCGCTCTGCTCCCTCGGCTGCGGGCGCCAGGGCGATTCGAACGGGTCGAACTGGATCCGGTCGATCGGCCGCTCATGATCCTCCCAGCGGTAGACGGCGCGCTCGACGACGTTCCTGAGCTCACGCACGTTGCCCGGCCAGGTGTAGTTGAGCAGCTTGTCCATCGCTCCGTTGCTGAAGCCGGGCCAGCTCGGCCACTCCAGCTCCAGCGCCATTCGGCGGGCGAAATGATCTGTGAGGACCGGAATGTCGCTGCTCCGGTGGCGGAGCGGCGGCAGGGTGACGACCTCGAACGAGAGACGGTCGAGCAGGTCGGCGCGAAAGCGGTTGCGCTCGGCGAGGCGCGGCAGGTCCTCATTGGTCGCGCCGACGATTCGCACGTCCACGGTGACCGGCCTCGAGGCCCCGATCCGGGTGACCTCGCCATATTCGACGACCCGGAGCAGGCGCTCCTGGGCGGCCTGGCTGAGCGTCGCCAGCTCGTCGAGGAACAGCGTACCGCCGTCGGCTTCCTCGAAGCGCCCGGCCCGGGCCTTGGTCGCGCCGGTGAAGGCGCCCGCCTCGTGCCCGAAGAGCTCGGCCTCGATCAGCGTTTCGGGCAAGGCGGCGCAGTTCATCGCTACGAGCGGGCCGTCCCAGCGCGAGGACAGATGGTGGAGGCGCTCGGCGATCAGCTCCTTCCCGGTGCCCCGCTCGCCGATCACGAGCACCGGCCGGTCGAGCGGCGCGGCGCGGCTCGCCCGCTCGACCGCGTCGAGGAAGGAAGAGGATTGGCCGACCAATTGGGTGTTGCGATCCATCACCAAAGATTGGGACGGATTCCCATGCTTTGGCAAGAACAAAGAGTTCGTCGGGCTGGCAGAAAGCAGAGAAATCGCAGTTTTTCGCCAGTTTCGGCGGTTGGCACGTCCCTTGTATTGTTTGGTGCATGCCGCGCGACGCGGAACGGGTTTCAGGGAGGAAGACGATGATCGACATGGGCAAATTGGGGCAGACGATCTTATCGACGCTTGGCGCGATGCTGCTTACGGTGACCGCGGTGGGCGCGGCGGTCGGCCCGGCCCGGGCGATCGAGACGGCGCCGATCAGCCTTGTCGCGGCTTCGGTTTCGGGCCAGGCTCAAGCCTGACCCGCGGGCGGCGGCTTGGGAGGGTTGGCCCCCTTGCCTTCCCGGCCGCCGCTTCAATCCATGCGTAAGGAGTGATTGAATGGGTATTTTCTCCCGCACCCGCGACATCGTCGCCGCCAATTTCGCGGACCTTCTCGACAAGGCTGAGGATCCGGCGAAGATGATCCGGATGATCATCCTCGAGATGGAGGAGACCCTGGTCGAGGTTCGCGCGAGCGCCGCAAGGACGATCGCCGACCAGAAGGAGATGCGCCGGCAGATCTCGCGCCTCGACAAGCTCCAGGAGAGCTGGACCGAGAAAGCCGAGCTGGCGCTCAGCAAGGATCGCGAGGACCTTGCCAAGGCGGCCCTCGTCGAGAAGCAGAAGGCGGCCGACATGGCCGACAGCCTCCGGACCGAAATCGAGGTGCTCGACGATTCGCTGCGCGCGTCGGAAGCCGACATCGCCAAGCTCCAGGGCAAGCTGCGCGAGGCGCGCACCCGCCAGAACGCGATCCAGAGCCGGCTGGAAAGCGCCAACCAGCGCGCCCGGCTTCGCGAAATGTATGCCGGACCCAAGGTCGACGAGGCGTTCTCGCGCTTCGATGTGCTCGAGCGCCGCGCCGACCATGCCGAGGGCCGGGCCGACGCCCTGGCGCTCGGCGCCCCGCCCAAGACCCTCGACGAGGAGATCGCCGAATTGCGCAATTCCGAAAAAGTGGATGCCGAGCTTGAAGCGCTCAAGGCCCGAATGAGCAAGAAGGAGGGCTGAGGCGATGGAAGAGGTCATCATCCCGATCGTCATCGTGCCGATCCTGTTCATCGGCCTGCCCTGGCTGGTCTTCCACTACATCACGCGCTGGAAAACGGCGGCGACCCTGACCAACGACGACGAGAAGCTGATGGAGGAGCTTTACGACCTCGCCCGGCGCCTCGACGATCGCATGTGCTCGATCGAGCGGATCATGACCGCCGAGAATCCGAACTGGCGGCAGATCGCCTGCGATCCGGCGACCACCGGCATCGAGGACCGCACCCTCGCCGACCGGACCGCTGAAAGGATCGCTCGATGAGCGCCCCCCACACCAAATTCTATCTCGATAAGCAGAACAAGAAGTGGAAGGGCGTCTGCGCCGGGATCGCCGACTATACCGGCATCGACGTCACCATCATCCGCATCGGGCTGGTCATCCTGACCTTCGTCGGCGGCTTTCCCTGGACGTTCATCGCTTACTGGATCGCCGCCTGGCTGGCCCCGGTCAAGCCGCGCGAAATGGCCATGGAGACGCCCGAGCAGACCAAATTCTGGCAGGGCGTGCGCGCTTCGCCGGCGCGGACTGTGCGCGACGTGCGCTCCCGCTTCCGCGAGATCGACCGCCGCCTCGCCGAGGTCGAAACCTATGTAACCAGCTCCAACAGCCGGCTCGCCCGCGAGATCGAGCAGCTGCGCTGAGCCGCGAGATGATAGGAAAGGAAGGATTATGAGCGGGGATATACTCCCAATCTTTATCATCATCATGACCGCAATAGTCGCGACGGCGGTACTGATCCTGAGCTGGATGCGGGGGCGCCACCGACTGGCCGAGCTCCGCGCGGCCTCCGCCCACCGGCCGGAAGCCGCGCGCGAGATCGAGCTTCTGAGCGGCGAGAATGCCGGACTGAAGGGCAAGATCGGCCGGCTCGAGGAGCGGCTCTCCGTGCTCGAGCGGATCGCCACCGATCCCGCCGAGCGCACCGCCCGCGAAATCGAGAGCCTGCGCTGAGCCGGGGAACCGGCTCGAAACCGAAGGGATGAGCAAGTGATAGCAAGCTGGATTTGGGTGCTGATCCCGCTGGCGGCGATCTTCGCCGGGGTGGTCAAGCGCTGGCTGGACGTCAAGGAGAAGCAGATGCAGGCGATCAGCCGCGCCGCGATCGAGCGGGCCGAGCGCTATGCCGCCCAGACCGAGCGGCTGGAGGAGCGGGTCCGGGTGCTCGAGAGGATCGCGACCTCGAAGGGCCTCGGAGTCGCCGAGGAGATCGAGCAGCTGCGCGACCAGCGGCCTGTTGTCTGAACCGGGCGAGCCTGAGGAGGAAGATCGATGAACCAGTTCGAGATGATCGTCCTCATCGTGGCGATCGTGATGATCGCCAGCGTCGCCAAGGCCCGGATGGGCGGAGGCCGCCACCGCCACCAGGTCGGCGAATCGCCGGAGACCTCGGCGGAGAACCGGCGGCTGAAGGAGGAGGTTCGCGCCCTCCACGAGCGCATCGCCGTCCTGGAGCGGATCACGGTCGAGAAGGAGAACAGCCTCGACCGCGAGATCGAGAAGCTTCGCGATCGCTGAGGAGGGGCAGCATGACCGACCCCGCCAGCCTTGCCACCCTGACCGGCTCCGGCCTGCTCGCCATCGGCCTCGCCAGCGCGGCCTTGCTCAGGGCCTGGCACGGCTGGCTGGAGCTGAGGCGGGCGGAGCTGACTCGCGGTGGCGGGGTCCGCAGGAGCGGCCGTCCCGAGCTCGCCGACCTGAAAGCGCGGGTTCGGCGCCTCGAGGCGATCGCCAGCGGGGGGGAAGGCTAGCTGCTCCCCTCCCTGGAAGGGAGGGGCC
>DASVQS010000026.1:0-1520 GCA_036389015.1 Allosphingosinicella sp.
ATCCGGGGAATGTCGGTTAAACAGAAGGCCTGTGCAAAAGGCGTGGCACGTGGATGTCCGCTCCAGCCTCGCGAGCGGACGTAAATGCGATTCGTCTGGCCTCGCGTTTAATGGCTCATTCCGGCCGGAAGCGGCCAGGCAGCTTTTGGCGGCCTAACCGAGCAGAAGCAGACCTTCGCTGTTCGTCGTCCGAACCGCCGAGTTCGACCCAAACCGGACGCCGGTATTCCGCCGCCAAGCCGCCCAAGCGAGCCATCGGCGCAGCGAAATCATTGGACGGTGGCGACGGCCCATGTTCCGGGATAATGGCGCCCTGGAAGTCCGATTGGGATGAGGTGTCCATGGGCAGGCTCGCCGTGTCGCTTGTTGCCGCCCTGATGGTCGCGGTCGCCGCGCACGCCACCGAACCGTCTCCGCAGGTCGCGCGCGAGCTCGCGCCGACGGGCACTCTTCGGGCCGCGATCAACTACGGCAATCCCGTGCTCGCGCAGAAGACCGCATCGGGCGAACCCGGGGGCGTCTCGGTCGAGCTCGCCCGCGAGCTCGGAAAGCGGCTCGGGGTGCCGGTCGAACTCGTGTTCTTCGATGCGGCCGGCAGGGTGTTCGAGGCGGTCAAGGCCGGCGCGTGGGACATCGCGTTCCTGGCGATCGATCCCGTGCGCGCGGCCGAGATCACCTTCACCCAGCCCTACGTGGTGATCGAGGGCACGTACATGGTCGCCCAGAACTCGCCCGTGAAGGCGATCGAGGATGTCGACCGCGAGGGCTTGCGCGTTTCGGTCGGACGGGGGAGCGCCTACGACCTCTTCCTCACGCGCTCCCTGAAGAACGCCACGCTCGTGCGTGCGCCGACCTCCGCGGCGGCGATCGAGCTCTTCGCGCAAGGCGGCGGGCTCGACGCGGCCGCCGGCGTCAAGCAGCCGCTCGTGGCGTTCGCGGCCGCCAACCCCGGCTTCCGCGTCATCGAGGGCCGTTTCATGGTGATCGAGCAGGCGATGGCGACGCCGCGCGGACGCGAGGGAGCGCACGTCTACCTGCGATCCTTCATCGACGAGATGAAGGCCTCGGGCATGGTCGCCGGGGCGCTCGGGCGCTCGAACCAGGGGGACGCGACCGTCGCGCCGTGAGAGGCGCCCCGATAGCGGCCCGAACCGCGCCAATGGTCTGAGTTGGACGTGTCCGCGTCCCGGGAGGATAAGGCAAGTGCTGCACCGGGACCGCCTCAGCCGCTGTCCTGCCACCGATCTCGGGCTGTCCGGGTGCATCCCGAGGCCGGTTTTCGAGAAGGCCTGCTAGGCCCCAGGCCGACGATCTTCAGGGAGGACGATGTGAGCGACGATGCCATGACCGGCGGGCTGGACCGCAGGGCACTACTGCTGGGTGGGCTGGCCTCCGCACCGCTGCTCGCCGCCTCCCGCGCCCTCGCGCAGGCAGGCTACCCGGACAAGCCGGTCAAGCTGCTGGTGCCGTTCGCGCCCGGGGGCACCACCGACATCGTCGCCCGCGTGGTGGCGGGCGGC
>DASVQS010000027.1:0-26137 GCA_036389015.1 Allosphingosinicella sp.
GAGCGCCCGCACTCGCGGTGAACACAGGCACCGGCTTCGGTCGGGTGGCCTGCGGAATACAAGACCTTCGGGGAACACGCAGGGCGCGGTTCCCTGTGTTCACGCGCGATCAACCGCCCGGCTTGTCGGGCGCAGCGGAAAGACGTGACGCAGGGGACGCTTATGCAAGACGAGGCTCAAGAGCCGACCGCCGACAAAATCGCCGCCGAACCCTCGCGGGCAGAGATCCTGCTCGTCGGGGCGGCCTGGGCGCTGTTCGTTTTCACGCTCCTCGCGGGACTCCGGATTTGGTCCGGCCCGTCGCAATAGCTTCCTTACCCCCGCCGGTGAGCAGAATGGCTTCCTCTGTGCGGCGGGGGCGGGGGTCGGAGCGTAGGACCACGGGCGTTCCGGCCCCCATAATCTCGCTTGCCCGGCGGCTACTCCTCCTGTCGCGATGGAGCCGCGAGACCGGGATTGAGGTCGTCATAGCCACCGATTCGCCGTCGAAGCAGGGCCCCCTGCGCGAGGAGGGCCGCGGCCGGCACGGCCCGGACTTAAGCTGGATGCCCGACGAGGATTCGAACCTCGATTGACGGAGTCAGAGTCCGTAGTCTTACCATTAGACGATCGGGCAGCGCGGGCCGCGAGATAGGACCCGCCCTTCCGCGGGTCAAGGGCGACCGCCTCGGGCTACTCGGCCGGGACCGCCGCCGCCGCGGGCCGTCGCGCCAGCCGTCGGACCAGGCGCGGCAGCGGCGCGTTCCTGTCCATCCACTCGGAATATTCGCGATAGGCCGGGTCCGCCGACAAATGGCGCTCCTCGGTCCGCGCCCGCCAGTAATAGATTCCGGCGACGACGGCCATGACGAAGCTGTTGCGGATCGCGTCGTTGAGATTGTCGCTGGTCGCCAGGAACGGGAGAGTCGCCAGCCACCAGAACAGGTTCTTCGACACATAAGCGGGATGCCTGGTCCAGGCGTAGGGCCCATGGGTGAGGATGCCGCGGTGGGTGAGGTTCGAGAAGCGGATCCCGAAGGCGACCGTCGCCCAGGCGTAGATTGCGGTCAGGCTCACCATGGCGAAGGCGATCAGGGTCATCAGCACTGGATAGCCGTCGAGCCAATAGTTCCAGCCGTCCTCGCCCATCGTCCCGGGATGATAGTCGAGCGGCCCGCCCGGGCCCATCAGGACGAAGGGCGGATAGCAGATCAGCGCCGCGGTCCAGCCCGCCGCATAGGGATTGGCCGAGCGGATATGGGCGTCGAGCGGCTTCATCGTCAGCGCGTAGCCGACCGTGGCGAAGACGGTGTCGATCATGAACATGGCCGTGATCAGCCAGCGCGTCAGGCTGACGAGGTTGCCGGCGATCTCGCCGGCGGCGGGGGTAACCGTGCCGGCCCAGTTGCCCGGAACGATGGCGATCATGAAGGCCATGAAGAAGCCTTTGACCGCCCAGCTGCGCAGATGCTCGTAGACCATCTCGCGCTCGGCCAGTGTCGTCTTGCCGATCAGCAGCTGGCCGAAATGCCAGGCGCCGTCGCGCGGCTCGACGAGGCGCCGGTCGAGCCAGATCACATAGGGGATGGAGAGGGCGAAGAGCGGCCCCGCGGCAAAGCCGAGGACCTCCATCGAGAAGAGATAGGCCCCGTCCCAATACCAGCGGCCGACGCAATAGAGGAAACCGATCCCGGCCCAGGTCGCCCACAGGCCGGCGATCTTGACGAGGCTGAAGTCGAGCGCCCGGGCCAGCGGCCTCGGCGGCGCGTCCCAGTCGATCCCGGTCGAGGGGCGGCGGTGGACCTTGTCAACGAGCAGCGACCACAGGACCATCGGCAGACCGCAGGCGAGTAGGGCGAGCAATGCGCCGCCATGGCCGGAAAGGCCGAAGGCGCGGGCGATACCCGCCCAGGCGAAGAGCCCGGCCAGGCCGGCAAGGCCGACGCCGGTGCTGACCGCGGAGCGGGGCCGCGGATCGGCCTGGGTTTCGGTGACGATCTTGGCCTCGGCGTTCATCGGGCCCGGATTAAGGCGGAATGGTAAGAAAGCCGTGAACGAGTGGGCCCCGCGTCATTCCGGCGAACGCCCGAATCCATGAACACCGGTGATCGATACTTGGTGAGGGATCTTGTTCATGGATGCCCGATCAGCTCGGGCATGACGATAATAAGGACGAATTGGTCCGTTCCGGCTTCAATCGCTTCGCCCGTAAGCAGTTCTTAAACACCTGTACCTCTATGCCTTTTCCACGGCGGACGTGGGGCTTGTCCGCCGCAGGAACGATGGCCGGGAGGGACGATGCTGTCGAACGAATGCCACGAGGAGACGATCTTCTCCTTCTCGCCCCGGGCGCCGCAGCCGCCCGAGCGGCGGCGCGCGACCCGGCACCTCACCATCCTCCGGGTGGGAGCGCTGGTCGGTCCGAACGGGCGCGAGCTCTGCCTCATCCGCAACATCTCGGCGGGGGGCCTCATGGCCCATGTCTATTCCAACCACGCCCTGGGCTCGGCGGTGGCGATCGAGCTCAAGAGCAACCAGCCGGTGCCGGGAAAGGTGGTCTGGGCCGACCAGTCCAACCTCGGCATCGAGTTCGACTCGCCGATCGACGTCGAGGAGATGCTGTCCAGCCAGTCGGCGCTCGAATCGGGCTGGCGTCCCCGCCTGCCGAGGGTCGAGGTCGACCGTCTGGCGACCCTGCGCTGCGGCGCCCGGCTCTACGGGGTGAATACGCGCGACATCAGCCAGGGGGGAGTCAAGGTCGAGAGTGACCAGCCGCTCGAGGTCGGCCGCGAGATCGTCCTCACGATGGAGAAGTTCCGCCCGGTCGCCGGAGTGGTGCGCTGGTGCCGCGACGGCCTCGCCGGAATCGCCTTCAACCACCTCATCCCGTTCCACGAGCTGATGGAATGGCTGAGGCCGGAGTCCGAGAAGCGCTGAGAATCGCTCTCCCGCGAAAAGCGGAGAGGGGTTTCATGGCCCCCGCGCCACGTTGACAGCCCCCGCCCCTTTCGCCAATGGGACGCCCTCCCCGATTGGGTGCCTCCTGGACAGGTGGCCGAGTGGTTAAAGGCAGCAGACTGTAAATCTGCCCGGGTTTCCCGTACGCTGGTTCGAATCCAGCCCTGTCCACCAGCCTTCGCTCCCGCTTCGCGTGAGCTACGGCTGGCAAGCCAGTCGGGGGCGCGAACCTCAGGCGGGCTTGCCCGCCGAAGCCAGGTTCGCCTATGGCAAAGCTGGCGCAGGCGGGTGTAGCTCAATGGTAGAGCAGAAGCCTTCCAAGCTTACGACGAGGGTTCGATTCCCTTCACCCGCTCCAGCGCCCCGCCGGCCTAGGCCGCGGCCGTCCTGACGCCGCCCGCCCCGATCACCCCGCGCAGGTCGAACTCGCTGGTGAAGCGGAGGCCGATCCTTCGCTCGCGGCACCATTTGACCTCGACCTCGAGAAGGTTGAAGCCGGTCATTTCGAGCTTGGCGATCGAGCCCGGCTCGAGGTCCCTCGGAGCTTCGATGAGCGCGCCTCCCGCGGACAGGTTGCGGACGTTCACCGGAAGGCTCTGGCCGCCGGCGTGGAGGGTCGCGCGCTTGATCAGGCGATGCCGCGGCGCCCTGCTGACCGCGAAGCCCTCGGCGTCGACGGGACAGCTCTTGCCGGCGAAGGCGAGGGCTTCCTCCGGCGGGATGGCGCGGCCGAAGATGAAGCCCTGGATGTAGGTGCAGCCGAGAGAGCGGATCAGATCAAGCTCCTGATGGGTCTCGGCCCCTTCCGCCGTGGTCTGCATCTGGAGCTTGTGGGCGAGGCCGACGATGGCCTCGAGGATCGGCAGGTTGCGGCTGCCCGGCAGCGAAGCGCCCTTGACGAAGGCCCGGTCGATCTTGATCTTGTCGAACGGCGCCCGCTCCAGATAGGCGAGGCTCGAATAGCCGGTGCCGAAATCGTCCAGCGCCAGCCTGACGCCGATCCGCTTCAGTGACGCGAAGGTCTCGTCGATCTTGGGGTCGTCGGCGAGGAACACCGCCTCGGTGATTTCGAGCTCGAGCCTGCCGGCGGGCAGACCGGCGCTGGCGAGCGCCTGGAGGACCAGCGAGGAGAAGCCCTTGCTGGCGAACTGGGTCGGCGAGACGTTGACCGCGACGAACAAATTCTCGGGCCATTTCGCGGCCTCCTGGCAGGCGACCCGAAGCACCCATTCGCCGAGCTGGTTGATGAGCCCCGTATCCTCGGCGATCTGGACGAAGGACTGGGGTGAGATGAATCCCTGCTCGCTATGGTCCCAGCGGACGAGCGCCTCGAAGCCGGCGAGGTTCTCTGACGTTCCGGAGACGATCGGCTGGAAGAACACCTCGAGGTCGCCGGCGGCCATGGCGAGCCGAAGGTCGTGCTCCAGCGCCTGGCGGTTGGCCGAGATCATCTCCATCTCCGGCTCGAACACTCGCGACATCCCGCGCTCGGCCTTGGCGGCATAAAGCGCCAGATCGGCCTTCCGAAACAGGGCCTCGGCGTCGTCGGCCTGGGGTAAGGCATAGGCTATGCCGACGGAAGCACCGATCGAGATGCTCCGCTCCCCGACCTTGAAGGCCTGCGAGAGATAGACGATGCACCGGCGTGCCAGCTCCTCGACGGTCTCGCGGCGCGTATTGACCGAGATGACGACCTCGAACTCGTCTCCGCCCAGCCGGCCGACGGTGCCGTGCTGGCCGAAAATCTGTTCGATCCGGGTCGCCGCCTGCCTCAGGACTTCGTCGCCGACCAGGTGGCCGAGCGTGTCGTTGACGTCCTTGAACCGGTCGAGATCGACGATGAGGAGGGCGCATTCGGTCCGGCTGGTGACCCGCAGGGCGTCTTCCAGGCATTTGAGGATGGTCGCCCGGTTGGGCAGCCCGGTCAGCGAATCGTAGCGGGCGGCGCGTCTCAGCTCCGCTTCCGCCCGGGTCTTCTCCGAAAGGTCGGACCCGATGCCGCGAAAGCCGATCACATCGCCCGTGTCGGAGAGGACGGGCCGTCCGGTCAGCGCCCACAATACGTCCGGATCTTCGGCGCTCCTCACCGTCAGGTCGGTGAACGGGAGCGCCCGCGACAGATAGAAGCCGAGAGTCCGCTCGCTGCCGATGCCCTCGCCGCCCTCGTCCCGGCACTCGGTCGCAAGATCGGTCAACCGGCGGCCGACGACCGAGGCCGACTGCGCCGCCTCTCCGCCGAAACCGGAAAAATAGGTCAGGCAGCCGTCGGCGCCCACCTCCCAGAACCAGCCCTTGCCGGTCTCCTCGAACATCTCGGCGAATCGAGAGGAATCCCTCGAAACCTCGGCTTCGGGAAACGCCGCGGTTTCGCCCGCCTTTCTCGAGAAACGGCTGATCATCGGCGGCGCTCTAACTCCCGCCCGGCGGTCTAGAGCGTGTCCGTTAATATTCGCTAAGCATGGCGGTTCGCCGGGGGCGGTACGCGCCTGCTCAACCTCCCAGGCGCTTCGCCCTCGCCACTAGGTAGGCGTGCAGCGAGTCGATCTCGGCCTCGGTAAGGTGACTGAAATCGTTCCTGGCGACGGTCGCCATCAAGCCCAGATCCCGGCCATCTGGCGGACGTCCGGTACGCAGCAGGGTGCGGAACTGGGCGGGATCGTAACCGGCGGCGGCGCGCAGGTCCGGAGTCTTCTCGTCCGGACCGACGGAACCGCCCATCAGCGCCGGCCCGTGGCATTCCGAGCAGGCGGTGGCGGCGAGATGGCGCGCGGACTCGTGCCCGGGGCCCAGATCGATCGGCGACTGGGTGCGATATTCGGCGACCCGGTCCGGCCCCGGCTGGAACGCGCCCGTCAAAAGGCCGAGGCGCCCGAGCGGCCCGGCGCTGAGCCCCCTGGTCTGTCCCTGGGCGCGCGGCAGGGTGCGGATCCAGGCGATCAGCGATGCCGTCTCCTTGTCGGTGAGGCGCGAGAACATGGGCGAAGGCATGATGTAGAGCCCCCGGCCGTCGTAGCCGATGCCCTGCCGGATCCCCGCCGCGAGCTGCTGGTCGGTGGCTTTCGCGGCGACTTCGGTGATGTTGGGCGCGAACACCCTGGCCACCCCGGGCGCGTCGAACATCAGCTTCCCCTTCAGCCCTTCGCCATGGCAGCTGAGGCAGCCGAGCACCCGCGCGAGCCTCGGCGCCGCCGCTTTGTCCGCCGCGCTCACGGCCGGCAGCGTCTCGGCCGCTGCGGCAAAGTCCCGGCGCAGGATCATCTCCGACCAGGCGTAGACGACGATCGCCGCCACGATCACTATCGCGATCAATCCTCCGAAGCCGATCGCGGCCCATCGCAGCGCTTTGTGCATTGGCGACTCCCCCGAATCCCGGCAGATTGGTCTCATGAACCAGGCTAGCCGACAAGGGGTCGGAAGATGATTCGATCCACTCTTCTCTGGCTCGCGCTCCTCGTCGCCGGCTGCACGGCCGAGATACGCGAGAGCGACTTTATCCGTCCGCTCAAGGGCGGTCCGCTCACCGCTCAGGCCGTCGCCGCGGCCGCGCCCGCCTACAGTCTCGCCGAGCACCGGATCGCGAGGCCGGACGGCGGCCGGCTTTACGCCGTCCACCTGCGCCAGCCGGGCTCGCGGACGACCGTCCTCTATTTCGGAGGCAATGGCTATACGGTCGGCCGCTACGGCGCCTGGACCGCGAGCGTCTTCGCGCCGCTGGGAGTCGATCTGATGATCGTCGACCATCGTGGCTACGGTCTCAGCGAAGGCGCAGGCGGAATCGGCGCAATGGAAGCCGACGCCCTCGCCGTCTTCGATTATCTGCGCGGAATCACGGGCGACGGCCAGCGGATCGTCGTCCACGGCCACTCGCTGGGGAGCTTCATCGCCGGCCATGTCGCCGCCAACCGGCCCGCGGCGGGCGTCGTTCTCGAAAGCTCGGCGACCACCACCGAGCAATGGGCGGCGTTGAGCACGCCCGGGGTCGCCAAGCCCTTCCTCAAGGTTGACATCGCCGAGGACCTTCGCGGCCGCGGCAATCTCGCCAACATGGCGCGGATCGAGGAGCCCCTGCTGCTTCTGGTCGGAGCGAAGGACGGCACCACGCCTCCGCGTCTGTCGCAGGGCCTTTACGCCGCCTCGCCGCTGCCTCCGGCCCGCAAGACCCTTCGAACGATAGCGGGCGCCGGCCATGAGAACGTGATGACCATGCCGGAGACGATCCGGGCCTATCGCACCTTCCTGGCCGGGCTGGATTGACACCCTTCACCGGGGGTTCAGGCACTGAAAGCCGAGGTTCAGCTTGGCGGGACGGTCGGAGCCTTGCGGCCGGTCGAAGCGTGCTTTCGCAAGCGGAACGAGGAGCGGAACCCAGCCGTTGCTCCTTGTGAACCAAGGGAGTCCCGTCATGCGTAACCTCATCCTGCTCGCCGGCACCGCCGCGCTCGCCCTCGCCGCGCCCGCTTCGGCCGACAAAGGCGGCAAGGGCGGCGGTCACGGCCAGGGCGGCGGCAAGCCCGCCAAGATCGAGCATGGCGGCGGTCACGGTGGCGGCCACGGTGGCGGCCATGAGATGCGCGCGCCGAGGCCCGCCAGGGCCGAGCGTCAGGCCTTCCGCGCGGCGAGGCCCGCGAAAGCCGAGCAGCGTGCCTTCCGCGCCGAGCGCTCCGAGCGGCGATCGATCCGCGACGAGCGCCGTCACGACGCCTTCGTCCACCGCTCGGGCGAAGACCGCCGCGATTTCCGCCGGGTCGGCCGCGACGACATTCGCCGGATGCCCGAATTCCGGCCGGAGCAGCGGCGCTTCACCGGTGATGACCGTCTCTGCCCGCCGGGCCTCGCCAAGAAGGGCAATGGCTGCCTTCCACCGGGCCAGGCGAAGAAGCGTTTCTCCCGCGGCGAGCGGATCGAGCGGGACTGGTTCGAGGGCTATTCGATGCCGTCCGCCTACCGCGGCTTCTATCAGGACACGCCGGACTATTATTATAATTACGACGACGACGGCTACATCTACCGCGCCGACCGCGGCAGCGACCTGATCAGCGCGATCATCCCTTTGTTCGGCGGCGGCTTCGGGATCGGCCAGCCGCTTCCTGTGGGCTACGATGCCTACAACGTGCCGATGCCGTATCGCGACGATTATTACGACAATGACGAGTCGCTCTACCGCTACGGCGACAACGCCATCTACCGGGTCGACAGCCAGTCGGGGATGATTGAGGGCATCGTCGCCTTGCTCGCCGGCGACCTCAACGTCGGCCAGGCGCTTCCCGGCGGCTATGACGCCTACAATCTGCCGATGGAATATCGCGATCAATATCAGGACGATGACGAATACAATTATCGTTACGCCGACGGAAATATCTATCAGGTCGACGCCAAGACCCAGATGATCCAGGCGATCGTCGAGATGCTCGCCTGAGGGAGCCGAAGCCGATGAAGAGACCGCTGTTCGCCGCCGTCGCCCTGCTCGCCGCCGCCTGTCAGCAGGGCGACGGCGTCAAGCCGGATTCCAACGTCGCCGCTCCGGCGCCCGCCGCCAGGGGCGAGCAGCCGAAGACCAATATCCTTCAGGCGCTGAACGGCTCGGCCGACCACAAGACCTTCGCCAATGCGGTCAAGGCGGCGGGCCTCACCGAGACCTTGTCCGGCGCCCAGCCCTATACGGTGTTCGCGCCCACCGAGGCGGCGTTCGGCAAGCTTCCCCCCGGAACCGCCAACGGCCTGCTCGCGCCCGAGGCGAAGGGCCGCCTGGTTACCCTCCTCACCGGGCACATCGTCCCCGGGATGGTCACCGCCGCCGACCTCGGCAAGGCGATCGACCGCGGCAAGGGCAAGGCCCAGCTCGCCACCGTCGGCGGAAGCAATCTGACCTTCAGCAAGGACGGCGACGCCCTCCTCGTCACCGACGCCGCCGGCGGACAGGCCCGGGTCGCCCAGGCCGACCTGCTCCAGTCGAACGGAGTCGTGCACAGCGTCGACGGGGTTCTGAGGGGGCGGTAAGCCTAAGTCGCCCCAGCGAAGGCTGGGGCCTCGGCGGGTGAAATGCGCAGGTGATTTTCACCCGCTGGGATGCCAGCCTTCGCTGGCA
Organism: Allosphingosinicella sp.; assembly: GCA_036389015.1. Classification (GTDB taxonomy): domain Bacteria; phylum Pseudomonadota; class Alphaproteobacteria; order Sphingomonadales; family Sphingomonadaceae; genus Allosphingosinicella. Next base: position 9,023 of record DASVQS010000027.1, read on the forward strand.
TGACGAACTGCCCTGCACCGAATCTGCACGGCCTCCACGCGACGAACTGAACCGCCCCGCAACGCCGCTGGACCCGCGTCCCTTATGAGACGGGAGAGCCTTTGACAGGCGCTGCCCGGGAGTGTGACATGTACGCAATGAGCCACAAGATCCTGCTCGTCGACGACGACGCCCATATCCGCCAGCTTCTCGCCTTCGCGCTCGGCAAGGCCGGGATGAAGACGAGCGAGGCCGGCGACGGCGAGGCCGCGCTGAGGGAGATCGACCGCGACCGGCCCGATCTCGTCGTCCTCGACATCAACATGCCCCGGATGGACGGCCTCGAGGTCTGCCGCCGGCTTCGCGCCGAGGGCGACCTGCCGATCCTCTTCCTCTCCTCCCGCGACGATGAGATCGACCGCGTGCTCGGCCTCGAGCTCGGCGGCGACGATTACGTCGTCAAGCCCTTCTCCCCCCGCGAGGTGGTGGCAAGGGTCAGCGCGATCCTCAAGCGCGGCGGCCGGGCTCTGGCCGAGGCGGGGCCGAAAGCCGCGCTCGTCCACAACCGCCTTCGTCTCGATCCGGAAGCCTGGGAAGCGTATTGGGACTCCATCCAGGTGACGGTCACCGTCACCGAGTTCCAGCTGCTTCAGCTGCTCGCCAGCCTGCCCTCCAAGGTGTTCAGCCGCGACGCGATCATCGACCGGCTGCACGGCCCGGGCTTCGCGATCACCGACCGGACGATCGACAGCCACATCCGCAACCTGCGCGCCAAATTCGCGGCGCTCGGAGGCGGCGATCTGATCGAGACCCGCGCCGGAATTGGCTACCGCATCGGCCGCTGCCTCGGCGAGAACGCATGATCGCCAACGGCCGTCGCTCGTCTCTCCCGTCCTTTACGGGAGAGGGGACTGCGCGAATCCGATACCGCATTTGTCAGGCAACGGCTTGATCCGGCCGCTCAAGGAGCTTGCCAAGCGCCACTGGCCGGCGCTGAGGCTTCGCACCCTGCTCTTCCTCACCCTCCTGCTCGTCGCCGCTCTGCCCGGCATCGGTGCGGTCTTCCTCCGGGTCTACGAGAACACCCTCGTCCAGCAGACCGAGGCCGAGCTGATCGCCCAGGGCGCCGTCCTCGCCGGGGCCTATCGCGCCGCCTGGCCGGAACCGTATACCGATCCGCCGCCGGGCCCGCTCCGGCCCGAGCGCCCGACCATCGACCTTCGCTCGATGCCGGTGCTTCCGGCGCAGCCGGACGCCGGTCCGTCGCGCTGGCCTCCGGCCCCCGCCGCCGCCCACGCCGCCTCGGTGCTCAAGCCGGTCGTTGTCGACACCGCCCGGACCACCCTCGCCGCGGTCAGGCTGATGGACGCCCATGGCACCGTGGTCCTCGGACGCGGCGACGTCGGCCGAAGCTATCTGCACCTTCCCGAGGTCGCCCCGGCGATCGTCGGCCAGACCCGCACCGTTCTTCGCGAGCGCGCCGACTACCGGCCGCGCTACGCGCTGGAATGGCTGAGCCGGGCCTCGAACATCCGGGTCCATTACGTCCGTCCCGTCGTCGCCGGAGGCGAGGTGATCGGAGTGCTGATGCTGAGCCGGAGCCCGCGCGGCCTTTTCCTCGGAATCTATCAGGACCGCGGCAAGATCGCGCTCGGGGTCGCCCTCATCTTCCTGACCCTGCTGGTGCTCGCGGGCCTGCTCTCGCGCGGAATCTCGCGGCCGATCGAGGCTCTGAGCGAGGCGACCCGGAATGTCGCCCGAGGGGCGGTCGCCGTTCCGGAGCCGCCGCCGACCGCCGCCACCGAGATCCGCGACCTCTATGTCAATTTCGCCGCCATGGCCGACAGGATCGAGCGCCGCTCGCGCTATCTCAAGGACTTCGCCGCGGCGGTCAGCCACGAGCTCAAGACTCCGATCGCCGGAATCAAGGGCGCGCTCGAACTGCTCGCCGAGCATCCCGAGATGAGCGAGGAGGAACGGCGCCGCTTCCTCTCCAATGCCGGCGCCGGCGCGGACCGTCTGTCGCATCTGCTGAGCCGGCTGCTCGACCTCGCCCGCGCCGACATGGCGGTCGCTCCGGAGCATGCGGCGACGGATTGCGAGGGCGCCGCGCTCAAGGTCGCCGACGCCCACCGCCGAGCCGGCTTCGCGGTCGACGTCGCGCTGGCCGGCCTGCCCGCCGTGGCGGCGCCGGCGCAGCTGCTCGAAGCCGTGCTCGAGACACTGGTCGAGAACAGCCGTCAGGCGGGCGCGACCCGGGTGAGCGTCGCCGGCCGGGCCGAGGGATCGAAGGTCCAAGTCATCGTCGCCGACGACGGCCAGGGCATCGCCGAGGCCGACCGGGAACGGATCTTCGAGCCCTTCCACACCAGCCGCCGAGGCGAGGGCGGTTCGGGCCTCGGCCTCTCCATCGCCCGCTCGCTGCTCGCCGCCTGCGGCGGCACCATCGCGGCAGGCCCGAGCGACCGGGGTGCCCGGGTCGAGATTTGCCTGCCGGCGGCCGAATGAATTCCTCCCCCGGTTTTCGGGGGAGGGGGACCGCGCGAAGCGCGGTGGAATTTTAGGTGCCCGACCCTGCCTTCCCGCTCGACTTGCCGCCCCTCCCGGCGGATACTTGCCTTTCGAATCAGGGGGGAATTCGCAGGTCATGTCCGTTCGTCCATTCCTTGGCCTCGCGCTCGCCGCGATGGCCGCGCTCGGCGGTTGCGCCGCGGCTCCGCGAGTGCCCGCGGCGACGCTCGCCGACGCCGGGCTCAAGGCCACCGGAAGTTTCAGCGCCGAGGTCAAGGACGTGGCGACCCAGCTTCGCGAGGCGGATGCCGCCGACAGCTTCACCCGCACCTGGGAGCAATGCCAGAGCCCGGCCCCGGGTGCCTGCGTTCCCTCCGTCACTCCGGAGCGCCTTTCGATTCAGCGCAACGGCCTGGCCGATGTCGTCGACCTGAGGGCCAATGCGATCGACCAGCTCGGCGCCGCCTACGCGGCGTTCAAGCAGGAGGCCTCCTACGAGCAGAGCACGGACCTCCAGGGGGCGACCAGGTCGGCGATCGATTCGGCCAACAGCTTCGGCCAGGCCGCCGCCGCTCTGAACAAGGGCAAGCGCTTCATCCCGGCGGTTCCGGGGGAGGTTGGAGCGCTGCTCGATTTCGGCTTCGGAGTCCTCGGCGACCGCCTCCAGCGCAAGCGGATCCTCCGAGCCAATCGCGAGATCGCCCAGGCCGTCCTGCAGCTCCGCAACGGCATGCAGAACGAGATGGAGGTGTTCATGACGCTGACCGACTATCTGGTCGGCAAGCGCACCGCGGCCCGGCTGGTCTTTTACGACGCCAAGCTGACCTCTCCGATGACGATCATGACTCCGCTTGCCGATCAGCTTGGCGTGACTCTCGTCCCGGGCGCGGAAAGCATGATCGCCGATTCGCCGGCGCTCATGATCGCGCTGAGGGCGACGATGGAAGCCAATTCCAGGGTCGAGGTGATCGAGGCGCAGGGCCGCTACCGCGCCGGGATCGCCGGCCTCGACGCCCTGCTCCGCCAACATCGCGAGCTCGAGACCAAGCAGAGCGTGACCGTCGGCGACGTCGAACGCATCATCGATCAGCTCAACGCCTCGCTCGCCAAATACGCCACCCCGCCCGATCAGCAGCAGCAGCAGCAACAGCCGCAGCAATAGGAATCAGAGCCATGCAAAGCACCGCGAACCAGAGGCTCACCGTCATCTACAACGCCTACAAATCCGCCTTCGCCCGGCGCGCCTCCGACCTCAAGCAGGCCACGACGGCGGAGCAGGTGCAGGCGATCATGGACAATGTCGACGCGCTCGAAGCCAGCTATCTGGACGCCGCGCGGCAGTCGCTGGACGCGACCGGCCCGGACATCGAGGCCTGCTATCAGGCGGCGCTCTCGGCGACCCAGTCCGCGGAGAAAGCCTATGCCAGCGGCAAGGCGCTCGCCGAGCGCATCGCGGCGGTTTCCGGCGTGGTGTCCGCGGTCGGCAATTTGGTGACCAAGGCGGCCGGCGCGGCGGCCTGAAACTTCGGATGAGCCCCCCTCCCGCTTTCCGCGGGAGAGGAGGGGCCCAAGCCGGAGGCTTGGGAGGAGAGGATCTTTTTCCGAGTCCGGTGTACAGACCTCACCTCCCACCGCTTCGCGGCGGGCCCCTGCTCTCCCGAAAGGCGGGAGAGGCTTTGCGGCTACTCGAACTCCAGGATCACGGCGTCCACCGCCAGACTGTCGCCCGGCTTGGCGGAGACCGCCTTCACCACGCCTGCCTTCTCGGCGCGGAGGATATTCTCCATCTTCATCGCCTCGACCACGGCGAGCGGCTGGCCCGCCTCGACCTTGTCGCCCTCGCCGACGTTGAGCGCGGTCAGCAGTCCGGGCATCGGGCAAAGCAGATATCTGGACAGGTCCGGCGGGACCTTCTCGATCATGAAGCGGCTGAGCTCCGCGACATGGGCGGGCAGCACTTCGACGAGATGCGAGGCGCCGCGGGTCGTCAGGCGCCACTGGCGGCCGCGGCGCGCCACCTGGACGATCCGGCTGCGGCCGTCGATCATGCCCTTGAACAACCGCTGGCCGGGCTCCCAGCGCCCGATCAGCTCGCGCCCCTCGCCTTCGTCGAGATAGGCGAGCAGCCCGCCCTCGAAGCCGTCGAAGCGGATCGCGAAGCTCCGCCCCGCGAGCCGCACTACCCGGTCCTCCGGTGGAATGACCGGGGCGCCGAGCTGCCCGCTCACCGCGCAGGCGCGGGCCTCGGTTTCCATTCCGGCGAGGGCGCCGATCGCCGCCAGATCCTCGACCAGCCGGTCGTCCGCCGGAGCGCCCTCGAAGCCCTCCGGATATTCCTCGGCGATGAAGCCGGTGGTCAGCCGCCCCTCCCTGAAGCGCGGATGCTGCATCAGCGCCGACAGGAAATCGACGTTGTGGCCGATGCCCTCGATCGCGAAGGAATCGAGAGCCTCGACCTGGCGGTCTATCGCAGCCTCGCGGGTCGGCGCCCAGGTGATCAGCTTGGCGATCATCGGATCGTAGAACATCGAGACCTCGCCGCCCTCCTCGACCCCGTCGTCAACGCGGACGACGTAGTCGGATGTCCTTCGAGACGGGCCTTCGCCAAAGCTCAGTCCCTCCTCAGGATGAGCGGGGTCACGGCCGATCCGCTCATCCTGAGGAGCCGGTGAGCCTGTCGAACCGGCGTCTCGAAGGACCTGCCGTGGTGCCCGGTACCGCACCAGCCGCCCCGTCGAGGGCAGGAAGCCACGATAGGGGTCCTCGGCATAGACCCGGTTCTCGATCGCCCAGCCGTCCAGCTTCACCCCCTCCTGGCCGAACGGCAGGCTCTCGCCCGCCGCGACCCGGATCATCAGCTCGACGAGGTCGAGGCCGGTCACCTCCTCCGTCACCGGATGCTCGACCTGGAGCCGGGTGTTCATCTCGAGGAAGTAGAAGCTTCGGTCGGCGCCGGCGATGAACTCGACCGTGCCGGCGCTGTAATAGCCGACCGCTCTGGCCAGGGCGACGGCCTGCTCGCCCATCGCCTTGCGCATCTCCGGGGTGACGAAAGGGGAGGGCGCCTCCTCGACCACCTTCTGGTGCCTCCGCTGGACGGAGCATTCGCGCTCGCCGAGGTAGAGCAGCTTGCCGGCCTTGTCGCCGATCAGCTGGATCTCGATATGGCGCGGATTCTCGACGAATTTCTCGATGAACACCCGGTCGTCGCCGAAGCTCGCCAGCCCCTCGCGCTTGGTCGCCTCGAAGCCTTCGCGCACGTCGGTCTCGCTATAGGCGAGCCGCATCCCCTTGCCGCCGCCGCCGGCGGAGGCCTTCATCATCACCGGATAGCCGATCTCGCCGGCGATCCTCACGGCATGCTCGGTGTCGTCGATCTCGCCGACGAAGCCCGGGACGACGCTGACCCCCGCCTCGCGCGCCAGCTTCTTCGATTCAATTTTGTCGCCCATGGCCGCGATCGCGCCGGGCGGCGGCCCGATGAAAGCGATACCGGCCTCCTCGAGGGCCCGGGCAAAGCTCTCGCGCTCGGACAGGAAGCCGTAGCCGGGATGGACGGCCTCGGCCCCGGTCGCCTTGCAGGCGTCGATGATCAGCTCGGCCCTGAGATAGCTCTCGCTCGCGGGCGGCGGTCCCAGCCTGACCGACTCGTCGGCCATCTTCACATGCGGCGCGCGGGCGTCGGCGTCCGAATAGACGGCGACGGTGCCGATCCCCATCTTCCGCGCGGTCCGAATGACCCGGCAGGCGATCTCGCCGCGGTTGGCGATCAGGATTTTTTTGAACATGTGACGTCGAAGCCGCTTTGGGGGTCGGGAGGCGTATCGGAGGGGAACAGGAACTGGAGCGCCGTCGGAGCGATCGTGTGGTAGATGGTGGCGTGGGTGAGGTCTTCGCGCGGGGCGTAGCACCAGTCTCTCGCCTTCCCAAGCGCAGCGAGCATCCGGTCGACATTGGCCTGCATGTCGGAGCCTTCATTCGCCGTGGCCAGGTAGAGCCGCCTGCCGGACTGGCGCGCGCCGATCAGAGCGGCGGCCTCGCGCGAAAGCCGGGCATCGTCCCACCACAGGCTCGGGCTGATCGCCGCATAGGAATCGAAGAGGTCCGGCTCGCGCAAATAGGTTTCGGCGATGAACAGTCCCGCCAGCGATTCTCCGATCACGCCGCTCTTGCCGTTGGTGCGGAAGCGGGCGGCGACGAAGGGCTTCACCTCGTCGCGGAGCAATTTGCGGAACAGGGCCGAATGGCCCGCGGTCGGATATTTCGCGAGCAATGCCGGGTCCCTGGTCGGTCCGACCAGCTCGCGGCGCCGGTCCTTCGAAGCGATACCGACGACGACGACGTCGCGCATCCGGCCCCAGGCCGCGCCCAGCTGCTCGGCGCCGACGATGTGCACGAAGTCCTGATCGACGCCGCCGTCGATCAGATAAAGCACCGGATAGGTCTTCGACGGCTCGGTCTCATAACCGGCGGGCAGCGCGACGTTGATCACGCGCTCGTCGCCGAACGCGGCGGACTTCAGCCGGTAGCTGCGGCCGAGGACGATCGGCTCGCCCTGCGCCGGCGCCGGCTGCGCTTCGACGACCGCCGGCGCGCAAGCGGACAACGCCGCGGCCGCGATCAGCGGCACCGCCGCCCTCACTCCGCCGCCTCTTCCACCGGCGGCAGGTCATGGCCGCAGAGGTTCACGAATCCGTTCCGTCCGTTTCGTTCGCGACTCGATCGAGGTCGATCCCCAGTCGGACGGCGAGGCGCTTGAGACTCCACGCGCCACCGATCAGCACAGCCAATACCAACGCCCATATCAGTAGCTCGGCATCCTTACGGCACTCCGTGGAGCCATGGTCGTAGCCGGGATCCCAGCAAACCGCCCACGCCGATCCCGCAATCCGGAGCGCGACGACGACGCATGCCCCCCAGGCGATGAACGCCAGCGCGAAGAGGAGGTGGCGCCGTCCGACCTTCACTCCGCGGCCTCTTCGAGCGGGGGCATGTTGTGGCCGAGGAGCTTCAAGACTTCGCCGGCGGCGTCGACCAGGTTCGTGCCCGGCCCGAAGACCGCCTGCACCCCGGCCTCGCGGAGCATGTCGTAATCCTGGGCCGGAATGACTCCGCCCACCACCACCTTGATGTCCGGGCGCCCAAGGTCGCGCAACCGGCCGATCAGCTCCGGCACCAGGGTCTTGTGGCCCGCCGCGAGGCTGGAGGCGCCGACGACGTCGACGTCCCTGTCGACGGCAAGCCGGGCGCTCTCTTCCGGAGTCTGGAAGAGCGGACCCGGCACGACCTCGAAGCCCAGGTCGGCGAAGGCGGAGGCGACGAGATTGGCGCCGCGGTCGTGGCCGTCCTGGCCCATCTTGGCGACCAGCATCCGCGGCTTGCGGCCGAGCCGCCGCCCGATCGCTTCGACCCCGGCGCCGGCTCGAGTCCAGCGCGGATCGCCTTCGTAGGCGCCGCCGTAAATCCCCTTCACCGGCTCGGGCGTGGTGCCGTAGCGGCCGAAGGCGTCCTCCAGCGCCTGGCTGATCTCGCCGAGGGTCGCTCGGGCGCGCGCCGCCTCGACCGCGAGAGCGAGCAGGTTGGCCTCGCCTTTCGCGCCTTCGCGCAGGGCGTCGAGAGCGGCCTTCGCCGCCTCCTCGCGGCGCTCCGCACGCACCTTCGCGATCCGCGCCACCTGTCCGGCCCGAACCTTGTCGTTGTCGATCTGGAGGATGTCGAGGTGCGCCTCGTCGTCGAGCCGGTAGCGGTTGACCCCGACGATGACGTCCTCGCCGCGGTCCGCCCGCGCCGCCCGCGCCGCCGCCGCCTCTTCGATCCGCCGCTTCGGCAAGCCCTCGGCGACCGCCGCGGTCATTCCGCCAAGGGCCTCGACCTCCTCGATCAGGGCCCAGGCCTTGTCGGCCAGCTCTTTGGTCAGGCTTTCGATGAACCAGGACCCGCCGAGCGGGTCGGCGACGTGGGTGATTCCGCTCTCCTCGGCAAGGATGAGCTGCGTGTTGCGGGCGATCCGGGCGGAGAAGTCGGTCGGCAGGGCGATCGCCTCGTCGAAGCTGTTGGTGTGGAGCGACTGGGTGCCGCCGAGCACGGCCGCCATCGCCTCGATCGTGGTTCGGACGATGTTGTTGTAGGGATCCTGCTCGGTCAGCGACACGCCCGACGTCTGGCAATGGGTGCGAAGCATCAGCGACTTGGGGTTCTTCGCCCCGAAACCGGCCATGATCCGGTGCCAGAGCATTCGCGCCGCGCGCAGCTTGGCGATCTCCATGAAGAAGTTCATGCCGATTCCGAAGAAGAAGCTGAGCCTGGGCGCGAAGGCGTCGACGTCGAGGCCCTTGGCTCTGGCGACCCGGACATATTCCATGCCGTCGGCGAGCGTGTAGGCCAGCTCCTGGACCGCGGTCGCCCCGGCCTCGAGCATATGGTAGCCGCTGATCGAGATCGAGTTGAACCGCGGCATGTGCTCTGACGTGTAGGCGATGATGTCCGCGACGATCCGCATCGAAGGCGCCGGCGGGTAGATGTAGGTGTTGCGGACGGCGAACTCCTTGAGGATGTCGTTCTGGATCGTCCCCGAAAGCTGCGCCTGCTCGACGCCCTGCTCCTCCGCGGCGACGATGTAGAAGGCCATCACCGGAAGAACCGCCCCGTTCATCGTCATCGAGACCGACATCGTGTCGAGCGGGATCCCGTCGAACAGGATCTTCATGTCCTCGAGCGTGTCGATCGCCACGCCCGCCTTGCCGACGTCGCCGGTCACTCGCGGATGGTCGCTGTCATAGCCGCGGTGGGTGGCGAGATCGAAAGCCACCGACAGCCCCTTCTGCCCGGCGGCGAGGTTGCGCCGGTAGAAAGCGTTCGAATCCTCCGCGGTCGAGAAACCCGCATATTGCCGGATCGTCCACGGCCGGCCGGTATACATCGAGGCATATGGGCCGCGCGTGTATGGCGGAAAGCCGGGCAGGCCGGGGTCGATGCCCTCGACATCCTCTCCGGTATAGAGCGGACGGACCTCGATCCCCTCCGGCGTGTGCCAGGCGATATCCTTGCCCTTGACCTCCTTCGAGGCGGCGGCCTGCCAGTCGGAACGGGTGGGTTTGTCGGTGGTCATCGGATTGCTCGGGTACTGCGAATGCGGACGATGCTGACGCGATCCTCGAAGGGGCGGTAATCTATCACATACTGAATGTCAGTAACTGACAGCCGCATGACGCCCGCACGGTCGGTCGGACGTCCGAGTTGCGGCGTTGTCGCGAGAGCCTGCGCTTTTTCCAGAAGCCTCCGCTCAACCCGAGTCGCGAAAGACTCGGACCTTTCGGCGTTGAACGAAAATATCGCTGCAGATCGTCGAGCGCTTCGCTGCGCCACTTTAGTTTCACTATTCCGCCGCTTCACCGCGCCACTGTCGGCGTCGCTCCGCTAGGAGGCGCATAGCATCCTCGTGGTCGTGCTCCGGACCCTTCATGCGGCGGCCGAGGTCGGCATGGTCCTCACGAACCGCCGCCATGTACCGCTGCAACGCCTCCTGCAGCAGAACCTCAAGCGATTCGTTCCGATTCCCGGCCCACTCGGAGAGCGCCGCCATGTCGGCTGCGCTTACCTCGATCGTCACTTTCTCGCTCATCGCACCAGCCTACTCCCGCTGGCGGCCGAATACCAAATCCGCTTAATGCGCCGCCTTCGGACTCTCCATGATCTCGGTCAGCACCCCGCCCATGTCCCTGGGGTGGACGAAGAAGATCATCGTTCCGTGCGCCCCGATGCGCGGCTCGCCGAGCACCCTTGCGCCCTTGGCCTCGAACCAGGCCTGGGCCTCGTGGATATCCGGCACCTCGTAGCAGAGGTGATGCTGCCCGCCCGCCGGGTTCTTCGCCAGGAAGCCGTGGATCGGGCTCGCCTCGCCCAGCGGCTCGATCAGCTCGATCTGCGTGTTGGGCGTATCGACGAAGCAGACCTTCACGCCCTGCGCCGGCAGGTCGAACGGCTCGCGGATGACCTCCGCGCCCATCACCTCGCGATAGTGGGCTATCGACTTCTCGATCGAGGGCGTCGCCACCCCGACATGGTTGAGCCGCCCGAGCTTCATAACGCCTCCTTCAGGCCGAGCTTCAAAAGCAGATCGGCAGCGACGATCGCCACGACGACGAAGCTCAGCGCATGAAGCCCGAGCAGGAGGCCGAACTTGCTCCCTCCCTCGTCCCGGCTGACATAGGTCCGGTAGAGCGGCAACCGGCCTTCCCTGAGCCCACGCCGCAAGCGCCAGGCGATCAGCGGCAGCAAGGCGAGAGCTATTGCCCCCACGAGCAGCTCCTCGCCCTCAGCCATCAGCAAGTCTCCATCGTCGACTTGCCGCCGCCCGCGACCGCATAGCCTCCGGGTCCTCGCACGTAATGCTCGCTGAACGCGCGCGAGCCGGAATAGACGACGTCGAAGGACTGGTCGCGGATCGCGTTGATGATCCTGCCCTGGATCCTCTTCCCGTCGTCGCCGAGCGCTCCGATGTCGTCATAGCCGATCGGCACCTCCGCGATCTTGAGCGGCCCCTGCGGACCGAGTTCGTAGAAGGTCTCGACGGTGCAGAAATAACCCTGGTTGCCGTCGCGAATCCGGGTGCGCAGCGCGGGTAGCGGGGAAAGCAGGGTCGAAAGGCTCCAGCTCGGCGGCTTGCCGTACGCTCCAGTCGCGATCGAATCTTCCCAGCGGCCCGTCACTCGAAATCCGTCCCCCTCGGGCTCGAGATAGTGGACCGCCAGCCTGCCGGTGCAGGCGTGGCAATCCTCGCCGGTGCCCGGGCTGACCAGGATGGCGCGGCCGCCCGCCCAGCGCAGGAGCCCCGGCGAAAAGGCGAACTGCCCGTCTCCTGCGCTTCGAGTTACGGGAGGGGGCTGGCCGAAGGCGGACTGGAAGGCCAGGGCGAGCTGTTCGGCGGGGGGACGGCCTCGAACGTCCGGGGCCGGAGCCGCCTGGCTGACGTTCGAGGCGACGGCTTCATTCTCCTCGGGCATGGGCAGCTCGACGATCTCGTCGCCGCCGCCGGACATCCTTCCGAACATCAGGCCCGCGACGACGGCGAGGAGCAGGCCCACGATGCCCAGGATGATCCAGATCCGGCGCCGCGAAGGCGCCCGCGGCTCCGCCTCCCCGGCCTCCTCCTCCGGAGCGATGCTCTGGTGCCCGAGCAGCCGCCTCTTCTCCGCCTGGAACTCCTCGTCGGTCAGTGCGCCGCTTTCGCGCAGCCGTTGCAACCGCTCCAGCTCGTCGTAGCGCGAACTCATGGCCGGCCCGCCTGGAGCTTCAGGTCGCGCGCCAGCGGCAGAGCATGACGGCGTGTGAGGGGCGCGAGGGGAATGAGCGGCTCGGCGTCCGGATCGATCCAGATGGCTTCCTCTATCTCCGCGTCGAGCCGAATCTCGCTCGAAAGCCGCGCGGAAAAGAGCTCGGCTTCAACCGTCCAGCCCGGCTCGTTGGCAGCCGGCGCGCTGAATCGGCCAAGCGCCCCGCACGAGCCGGCTTCGAGCCCGCAGCCGAGTTCCTCGGCGATTTCGCGTTCCAGCGCGCCCATGCTCGTTTCCCCACAAGCGAGCTTGCCGCCCGGCTGCATGAAGGCCGCGGTACCGCGCTTACGCACGAGCAGGGTCTGCCCGGCGCCGTCCAAGACGATCGCCGCGACGATGCGGATGAGCCGGGTCTCCGCGTCGGGAGCGGACACGATCATGCATCTCCTTGCGGTGGCGCCGACCGGTAACTTGTCATCAACATCCCTCCATTCAATGTCGGCAAAGCCTGGCAAGCATGGTCGGTAGTTCGCCCGGCGGGGTCACGAACTCCCTCGTCGTATCGAGATCCTTTGGGTCCGAGGGTTGGAACCGCATTCTTCCACGAGGATGTGAAGGGTGTCATCGATGACCAGGTACTCCTTCCTGGGTTTCCCGGTATAGACATGGCGCACGCAGCCGGGTTTCCCGTCCGAATGCCGGAAGCCCGCGGCCCGCAGCTGGCGATCAAGACCGGCGGGGTCCGATTTCCGCGCTTCGATGAACCGGTTCAGGCTTGCCGACAGCGTCCTGGTGTCCGGTTCTTCCAATATTGCCGCAAGCGAATCGACGGGTGGCTTCCCTGCCGGTGCTTTCCGCGCCGGTGGGTGGCAGCCAGCGACGATGGCCGCCATAACCATTGCGACAATGAGGCGCTCACAGCGGAATATTGTCATGCTTCTTCCAGGGGTTTTCGAGCTGCTTGTCCCTGAGCTTCCTCAGGCCCAGCGCGATCCGCCGCCTTGTCGAATGCGGCATGATCACCTCGTCGATGAAGCCCTTGGACGCCGCCACGAACGGGTTGGCGAAGCGCGCCTCATAGTCGCGGGTGCGCTCGGCGATCTTGTCCGGGTCGCCGATGTCCTTCCTAAAGATGATCTCGACCGCGCCCTTGGCGCCCATCACCGCGATCTCGGCGGTCGGCCAGGCGTAGTTGAGGTCGCCGCGCAGATGCTTGGACGCCATGACGTCATAGGCGCCGCCATAGGCCTTGCGCGTGATCACCGTGATCTTGGGCACCGTCGCCTCGGCATAAGCGAAGAGCAGCTTCGCGCCGTTCTTGATGATTCCGCCATGCTCCTGGGCGACTCCGGGCAGGAATCCGGGGACGTCGACGAAGGTCAGGATCGGGATGTCGAAGGCGTCGCAGAAGCGAACGAAGCGGCCCGCCTTCTTCGAGGAGGCGATGTCGAGCACTCCGGCGAGCACCATCGGCTGGTTGGCGACCACGCCGACGGTGCGGCCCTCGACCCGGCCGAAGCCGACGATGATGTTGGCCGCGTGGTTCGGCTGGATCTCGAAGAAGTCGCCCTCGTCGAGCACCTTCCGGATCAGCTCGTGCATGTCGTAGGGCTTGGCGGCGCTGTCGGGGATTAGCGTGTCGAGGCTTGGCTCGGCCCGGTCCCAGGGATCGGCGGTCGGCCGCTCGGGCCCGTCGTGGCGGTTGGAGAGCGGCAGGAAGTCGAAGAAGTCGCGGGTTGCGAGCAGCGCCTCGATGTCGTTCTCGAAGGCGACGTCTGCGACCCCGGATTTGGTCGTGTGGGTGACGGCGCCGCCGAGCTCCTCCTGGGTCACCACTTCGTTGGTTACCGTCTTCACCACGTCCGGGCCGGTGACGAACATGTAGCTGGAATCCTTCACCATGAAGATGAAGTCCGTCATCGCCGGCGAATAGACCGCCCCGCCCGCGCACGGGCCCATGATCAGGCTGATCTGCGGCACCACTCCGCTCGCCAGCACGTTCCTCTGAAACACCTCGGCATAGCCGGCGAGGCTTGCGACGCCCTCCTGGATCCGGGCGCCGCCGCTGTCGTTCAGGCCGATCACGGGCGCGCCCACCTTCATCGCCATATCCATCACCTTGCAGATCTTCTGCGCGTGACGCTCGCTCAGGCTGCCGCCGAAGACGGTGAAATCCTGGGCGAAGACATAGACGAGGCGGCCGTTGATCGTGCCCGAGCCGGTGACGACTCCGTCGCCCGGGAACTTCTGGGTCTCCATCCCGAAATCGGGACAATTATGTTCGACGAACATGTCATATTCTTCGAAGCTTCCCTGATCGAGCAGGACGGTGAGCCGCTCCCGGGCGGTCAGCCGGCCCTTCTTATGCTGAGCGGCGATCCTCGCTTCGCCACCGCCCAACTCCGCGCGCCGCCGCCGAGCTTCGAGTTCGTCGATCATGGTGGCCATGGAGGTTCCGCTACCCTGTTGCAGAGGAGGATTCCTTAGGCCCGCAGGGCGCATTCGTCACCCTGAACTTGTTTCAGGGTCCAGTTCTCCACCGGTACGGCGGCTCGAAGCTGGATCCTGAATCAAGTTCAGGATGACGCTCAGCGGCCCTCGAACCGCGCCTGCTGCTTCTGGAGGAACGCCATCACCGCGCCCCGGAAATCCTGCGTCCGCCCCGCCTCCCGCTGGGCGACGCGCTCCGCGGCCAGGGCCTGGCTCAGCGGGATGTCTCCCGACTCTCGCGCCAGCTTGCGGATCAGGCCAAGGGCCACCGTCGGCCCCTGCGCCAGTCGAGTCGCCAGAGCCACGGCCTCGGACTCCAGCGCCTCGTCCTCGACGACGCGCGAGATCAGCCCCCATTCGAGCGCCTTCCCGGCGGGAATACGCTCGCCGAGCATCATCATCTCCATCGCCCGCGCCCGGCCCGCAAGTCGCGGCAGCAGCCAGGTGGCGCCGGCGTCGGGGATCAAGCCGATATTGACGAAGGCCTGAAGGAAATAGGCCGAGCGCGCGGCCACCACGATGTCGGCGGCGAGCGCGAGCGAGCAGCCGGCGCCGGCGCAGGGCCCGTTCACCGCCGCCACCACCGGGATCGGCAGAGCGAAGACGGCCTCGATCAGCGGGTTGAAATGCTTCTCCAGCGAGGCGCCGACATCCTCGGGCAGGCCGCCGGAGCCGGCGAGATCGGCCCCGCTCGAAAAGCCCCTGCCCTCACCGGTGAGAAGCAGGCAGCGGGCGCCGGAGCTGGCGGTTTCCTCGACCGCGGCGCGAAGCTCATCCACGGTTTGGCCCGAGAGGGCGTTGAGCCGATCCGGCCGCGCTATCGTGATCGTGGCGACGGCGGCTGGGCTCTGCTCGAGCCGGATATGTTCGTAGGCCATGGCCGCTTACAGCATCCCGTGGGAGGCGGCGCAACTCGCGCAAAATCCTCCCCACGCCTTCGCGGGGAGGATTTCTACTCGCTCAGCGCCCCTTCCTCAGGTGCGTGAAGCCTCAGGCGCGTGACCCGGCGGGTATCGCTCTGCGTCACCTCGAGCCTCCAGCCCGAGGGATGATTGACGATCTCACCGGCCTGGGGGACATGCCCCGCGAGCACGGTGGCGAGCCCGCCCAGCGTGTCGACGTCCTCCTCGACCGCTCCGAGCCTCGCGTCGATCTGCTCGGCGACGTCCTCGAGCTCGGCGCGAGCGTCGGCGTCCCAAATGCCGTGCTCGAGCGCGATCAGCATTCCGGGAGCTTCCTCGTCATGCTCGTCCTCGATCTCGCCGACGATCTCCTCGACCACGTCCTCGATCGTCACCAGCCCCTCGGTGCCCCCGAACTCGTCGACGACGATGGCGAGATGTACCCGCTCGGCGCGCATCCGGGCGAGGAGGTCGAGGACGCCCATCGATTCGGGCACGTAAAGGGGCTTGCGCAACAGCCCCATGATGTCCTCGGGCGGCTCCGCGCCCGAGACTTCGACGGTGAAGACGTCCTTGATGTGGGCCATGCCGACGACGCTGTCGAGGCTCTCCTCATAGACCGGAAGCCGGCTGTGCCCCGCCTCCGCGAACGCCGCGACCAGGCCATGGAAGGTGATCGTCGAAGGCACGGCGATGATGTCGCCGCGCGGCACCGCGATGTCCGCGACGGTGCTCTCGCCGAAATGGAGCAAATTGCGGAGCATCTGCCGCTCGATCGGCGACAAATCGCCGACGATGGGCGCCTCGCCCTCGTGGCTTTCGATCGCCTCCTCGATCTCCTCGCGAAGGGTCGCCTCGCTGTCGTCGCCGAACAGCAGGGTCCGGATCCCGCGCCAGATGCTGCGCTCGCCGGTGTCGTCGTCAGCCATCAGTGCCGGATCTCGTAAGGATCGGCGATCCCGAGTACCGCCAGCGAGCGCCGCTCGGCCTCTTCCATCGTCTCCGCATCCTCGTCCCCGCGCTCATGATCGTAGCCTAGCAGATGGAGAGCGCCGTGAACCACCAGATGGGCGGCGTGCGTGCAGATTTGGAGCCCCTTGTCCGCCGCCTCGGCCGCGCAGACGCCGTGGGCGAGGACGATGTCGCCGAGCAGGGCCTCCCCTTCCCCGGCCCGTGCGAGCGACTGGAGCTGCTCCGGCTCCGCCATCGGGAAGGACAGGACGTTGGTCGCCTTATCGTTGCCGCGCCAGGCGGCGTTCAGCGCCTTGACCTCGTCGTCGGAGGTGAAGCGGACCGAGACTTCGGCGCCGAGGCCGCTTTCCAGGAGCTGCCGCACCCCGCTCTGTGCCACGGCCGCCCGGACCGCCGCTTTGGCGAGCTGCGGCCAGTCGGTGCTACTGTCCCACTCTCCGGAGACATCGGCTTCGACGAGGATCATGGCCGCCGCCACCTGCTCCGTTCGTCTCGAGCGGGGCGAACGGGTCCTGGAGGCTTCGGGCAAGCCGTCACGCCGCCTTCCCCTCGTAAGCTTCGACGATCTTTCCCACCAGGGGATGGCGAACCACGTCGCCGGCGCCGAAGCGGATGGTGGCGATCTTGGGAATGCCCTCAACCTTGGCGACCGCATCGGCGAGACCGGACTTGCCGGGCTCGGGGAGGTCGACCTGGAGCGGATCGCCGCAGATCACCATCCGGCTTCGCATCCCGAAGCGGGTCAGGAACATCTTCATCTGCGCCGGAGTCGTGTTCTGGGCCTCGTCGAGGATGATGAAGGCGTCGTTGAGGGTGCGTCCGCGCATGTAGGCGAGCGGCGCCACCTCGATGGTGCCCGCCGTCAAAAGCTTGGGGATCGTCTCGGGGTCGAGCATGTCGTGCAGCGCGTCGTACAACGGACGCAGATAGGGGTCGATCTTCTCGCTGAGCGTCCCCGGGAGGTAGCCGAGCCGCTCGCCGGCCTCGAC
>DASVQS010000028.1:0-22577 GCA_036389015.1 Allosphingosinicella sp.
GGCGGTTTTTGGCTGATTGGCGAACGGTTTCTTAACCAATTTGTCTGACATGGGAGCCTGCAATTTGAAGCGGGCTAGGAGGCGACTGGCGTCATGGATGTGAAAAAGCTCGTGCTGCTGATCGGAGCGCTGATCGTCGCGGCCGTCACCGCGGTGACCGCCAAGAACATGTTCAGCGGAGCCGGCGCGCCGTCCGCCTCGGCCAAGCCCGTCGTTCCCGCCGGCCCGGAAGTGCTGGTCGCGACCCGCGCGCTCCCCGTCGGCACCATCATCGACGCCGAGGCCTTCCGTTTCCAGCGCTGGCCCGAAGGCCTCGTCCAGCCCGCTTACTACATCAAGGGCAAGCCCGGAGTCCGCCCGGCCGACCTGGTCGGGACGGTCGTCCGCAACGAGATCACCGCCGGCCAGCCCTTCACCCAGGGCTCGCTGATCAAGCCGGGCGAGCGCGGCTTCCTAGCCGCGGCGCTCGGGCCGGGCATGCGCGCCGTCACCGTTCCGGTCTCCCCGACCAGCGGAGTCGCCGGCTTCATCTTCCCGGGCGACCGGGTCGACATCGTCCTCACCCAGGAAGTCGCCGGCGGCGGCGACGGCGTTCCCCTCAAGGTCTCGGAAACCGTCATGCGCAACGTCCGGGTGCTCGCCACCGACCAGCGCATGGACGCCAAGGGCGAGGACGGCAAGGCGGTCGTCCAGCGCTTCACCATGGTCACGCTCGAGGCGACCCCCAAGCTCGCCGAGAAGATCGCGGTCGCCCAGAAGATCGGCGACCTGTCGCTCTCGCTGCGCTCGATCGCCGACAATTCGGCCGAGCTCGAGCGCGCCATCGCCTCGGGCGAGGTGAAGGTGCCGCAGACCGACGATCCCAAGGCGGAGAAGCGGATGCTGCTCGCCATCGCCAACCAGCCGTCCGACGGCGTCAGCACCTATACCACCGGATCTGACGTCTCCCGCTTCCAGCGCAGGAGCGTTCCCGGACGGGCGCCGCAGTCCGGCTCGGACTCCGCGGCCGGCACTGCCATCACAGTCTCCAACAGTCCCGCCGCTCCGGCCGTCCCCACCGGGCCGACCGTACGCATCTCCCGCGGCAACAGCGTCACCCTCGTTCCGGTCGGAGCAAAGTAAGATGACCAAGCTGAACATCATGCGACGTGCGACATTGAGCACCGCCATCGGTGCGATCCTCGCCGCCAGCGTCACCGCCTGGGCGCCGAGCCCGGCCCTGGCCCAGAACGGAGCCGGTACCTACCGGCCCTCGAACCAGGTGCTGCTCTCGGTCGGCGAAGGCCAGCTCATCACGCTGCCGAGGAACGTTGCCGACGTGTGGACCTCGAATCCGGCCGTGGCCGATGTCAACGTCAGCAGTCCGCGGCGGCTGGGCTTGTTCGGCAAGGAGGCCGGAGAGGCCACGATCATCGCGACCGCGGCCGACGGCAGCGTCGTCTACGGAGCGAGCGTTCGGGTGAACCAGAACATCAGCTCGGTCGACGAGATGCTTCGAGTGGCGATGCCGGATTCGAGCATCAAGGTCACCCATGTGGGCCAGATCGCGGTGATGAGCGGTACCGTTGCCTCCCCCGCCGATTCGGCGCAGGCGGAGCAACTCGTCAGAGCGGTGCTCAATCCCGGCGTGGACACGACAGCGCCGGGGGCCGTGCTCAAGATCATGCCGGTTAACCGCCTCAAGACGGCGACGCCGCTGCAGGTCATGCTTCAGGTCAAGATCGCCGAGGTCAGCCGGACCCTGGTCAAGGAGATCGGAGTCAACCTCCTCAGCCGCGACACCAGCGGCGGGTTCCTGTTCGGCGTCGGCCGGGGCAATGCCGGTACGATCAAGACCATCACCGACGCGGTCGATCCGCTGACGGGTGCCACCACGGGGGGCACCGCCTACACATTCAACAATCCCACCCAGGGCACGACTCTCGGCGCCGCCGGCCATCTGCTGGGCCTGGACCTCCTCTCCACCCTCAACCTCAACGAGCAGGTGGGCGCTGTCCATACCCTGGCCGAGCCGAACCTGACCGCTCTGTCGGGCGAGACCGCGAGCTTCCTCGCCGGGGGCGAGTTCCCGATCCCGACGGCGAGCGGAATCAACGGCACCTCGGTCGAGTTCAAGCAATATGGAGTCAGCCTCGCCTTCACGCCGACCGTCCTTGCCGACGGCCGCATCTCGATGAGGGTTCGCCCCGAAGTGTCGGAGCTGTCCGACGCCGGAGCGATCATCCTGAGCGGCTTCAAGGTGCCGGGCCTGACCACCCGCCGAGTCGAAACCACGGTGGAGCTGGGCTCGGGACAGAGCTTCATGATCGGCGGACTGCTGCGCAACAACAACGGCAACTCGACCGACAAGGCCCCACTTCTGGGCAGCCTTCCGATCATCGGCGCGCTGTTCCGCTCGAACAGCTTCAAGCGCAACGAAACCGAGCTCGTCATCGTCGTCACACCCTATCTGGTGAAGCCCGTCAACGCGTCGCAAATCGCGCTTCCAACGGACGGCTTCAGGGGCGCCACCGGGATGGAGCGGGTTTTCCTCGACAAGGGCGAATATAATCGGCCGGGCGCGGTTCGGCCGCAACCCACGATGGCCCAGCCGAGGGCGCAAGGCCCCGGCCTCTCGAGCGTCGCGCCGGTGCGCGCGCCCGCGACGCCGCCGCAGCGTCAGGCGCGGCAGCAGGCCGCCACCCGACCGACCCAGGCTTCCGCCAGCCCTGGCTTCAGCTTCTGACGCCGCGACCGAGCAAAGGACAGGTTTCCATGGCACGCATCAAGTCCCTCACTCTCCTCGCCGCGGCAGGCGCGATCTTCGTGGCTCCGGCCGCCGGGGCGCGCGAGGCCCACGGGCCCGAGCGCGGCATCGACTCGCTCAATCAGCCGCAGGTCGAGCGGACCGACTTCATCTTCGACGTGGCCGCGCCATCCGGCGGCCTGACCCCCGCGGGCAGGCAGCAGCTGCGCTCATGGTTCGACTCTGTCGGGGTCGGCTACGGCGACCGTGTATTCGTCGACTCGCCGTACGGCGCCGCCGACGTGGCCAGCGTCGCGGCCGAATACGGGCTTCTGCTGAGCGACGGTGCACCCGTGACCCCAGGTCCGGTCCCGCCGGAATCGATTCGGGTGGTGATCAGCCGGACGACCGCCTTCGTTCCGGAATGCCCGCAATCCGATC
This sequence comes from Allosphingosinicella sp., assembly GCA_036389015.1. Lineage (GTDB taxonomy): Bacteria > Pseudomonadota > Alphaproteobacteria > Sphingomonadales > Sphingomonadaceae > Allosphingosinicella. The sequence continues at coordinate 3,167 of DASVQS010000028.1, forward strand.
ATTATCGCGGACCGAGCTCGACGTCGCCCAATTACGGCTGCGCGGTCAATTCCAACTGGGCGGCCATGGTCGCCAACCCGTCCGATCTCGTGCTCGGCCAGGTCGGCGCCGTCGGCGCCGACGGCGAGGCGGGCACCAAGGCCATCCGGGTCTACCGGCAGGCCGCGCCCACCGGAACCAAGGGTCTCAACGCAACCAACACCAGGGGTGGGAACTGATGAACGCGCCATTCCACGCTTCCCGTTCTGCCGGGCTTCGCGATCCGTTCAGCGCTTTCGTCTGCGACGACGCAACGGCCGAGATGCTTCGGCCGATCGCCGTCGAGCACGGCTGGGCCCCGGAAAAGGTGAACAAGGGCGGGCTTCGCAACGCGGTCCAGACCCTGTCCGTCTCGGCGAGCCCCTCGATCCTCTTCGTCGACCTGTCGGAATCGGGCGATCCGCTGAACGACATCAACGCGCTCGCCGAGGTGTGCGAGCCCGGCACGGTGGTGATCGCCGCGGGCCAGGTCAACGACGTGCGGCTGTACCGCGACCTCGTCGCCTCGGGCCTCCAGGATTATCTGCTCAAGCCCTTCACTCCCGACCAGCTGCGCGACAGCTTCGCCCATGCCCAGCTGACCATTTCGGGTCCGAAGGTCAACGAAGCCGCCAGCGAAAAGCCACACGTGATGGCCGCGGTCATCGGAGTGCGGGGCGGCGTCGGCGCTTCGACCCTCGCGACCTCCCTCGCGTGGCTGCTTGGAGACAAGGCCGGCCGGTCCACGGCGCTTCTCGACCTCGACGTCCATTTCGGGACGGGCGCACTCGCTCTCGACCTCGAGCCCGGGCGCGGCCTTACCGACGCGATCGAGAATCCGGCGCGAATCGACGGCCTGTTCATCGAACGGGCGATGGTTCGCGCGAACGAGAAATTGTGCGTCCTGTCGGCCGAAGCGCCGCTCAACCAGCCCTTGCTGAACGACGGCACCGCCTTCTTCCAGCTCCAGGAGGAGCTTCGCAACGCCTTCGAAAGCACCGTTCTGGACCTGCCGCGGTCGATGCTGGTCCAGCATCCCCATCTGGTCCAGGACATCCATGTCGCCATCGTCGCCGTCGAGTTCACCCTCGCGGCGACCCGTGACGCCATCCGGGTGCTGAGCTGGCTCAAGGCCAATGCGCCGCAGGCCAAGGTCGTCGTCGTCGCCAACCGCGTGCCGTCGGGCGCTCCGGAGATCACTCGCAAGGATTTCGAGCAGTCGATCGAGCGCAAGGTCGACGTCGCGATCCCGTACGAGCCCAAGGCGGCGGCGCAGGCGGCCAAGCTGGGCCAGCCCTTCGCGAAGGTCGCGACCTCGTCGCGCATCGCCGGGCCGCTGACCCAGCTCGTCACGCTCACCACGTCGACGGTGGAGGATACGGAAACCGAGAAGAAGCCGGTCCAGAGCAACAAGTCGTTGTTCGACAAGCTCAATCTCAAGGGGCTGGTGGCCAAGAAGTCGAAGCCGGCGACGGCCTGAGCAGTCGCCGCGATTCGCCTGTTGAATAGGAGCCAAGCGTGCTGAGCTTACCGATCCTGATGCTTGGCGGCGGCGTGCTTGCGGTGCTCACCCTGGTGATCTTCGCGGTCAGCGGCCCGTCGGTGTCGAAGGCGCAGAATCGCCGCCTGGAGAACGTTCGGGAGCGGCACAGCAAGTCGATGGAGATCGCCGCCCAGGCGCAGCTCAAGCGGATATTGCAGAAGCGCAACCAGACCAAGATGGACGGCCTGGCGCAGCGCCTCATCCCCAATCCCGCCCTGTTCCGCCGGCGGCTTCAGCAGACCGGACGGACCTGGAGCCTGGCCCAATACGGCCTCGTCTCCCTCGGCATCATCCTCGTCGTCAGCCTGCTCCTGATCGTCAAGGGGCTTCCGGTGATCCTGGCGGTCGCCGTCGGCCTGTTCGCCGGGATCGGCCTTCCGCACTGGATCGTCGGAAAGCTGATCAAGCGCCGGATCGGCAAGTTCACCGCCCGTTTCCCGGACGCCATCGAGTTGATGGTGCGCGGCCTGCGCTCGGGCCTTCCCATCTCGGAGACCCTGGGGATCGTCGCGGACGAGCTTCCGGGCGCGATCGGCGATGAGTTCCGCACCGTTTCCGACAAGATGAAGATCGGGCGGACGATGGAAGCGGCTCTCCAGGACGTCGCGGACCGGCTCGGGACGCCCGAATTCCAGTTCTTCGTCATCACCCTCGCCATCCAGCGCGAGACCGGCGGCAACCTCGCCGAAACCCTGGCCAACCTCGCCGAGGTGTTGAGGAAGCGGGCCCAGATGAAGCTCAAGATCAAGGCGATGTCGTCGGAATCCAAGGCCTCGGCCTGGATCGTCGGCTCCCTGCCCTTCATCGTCTTCCTGCTGATCTGGTTCATCAACGGCAAGTACATGCAGACCTTCTTCGTCGACGAGCGGCTGATGATCGCGGGCGCCGGCGGGCTGGTCTGGATGGGGATTGGCGTGTTCATCATGGCCAAGATGGTCGACTTCGAGATCTAGGGACGGCTTGAGAAATGACAGTACCTCCCGCATCCGGACCGACCGTCATGGGGATCGACGTGGTGATGGTGGGCACCTTGATGGCCGCCGTCGCCACCTTCGCCGTGATCGTCGCGATCTACGCCGCGACCACGGTGCGCGACCCGATGGCCAAGCGCGTCAAGGCGCTCAACGAGCGGCGCGAGCAGCTTAAGGCGGGTATCGTCGCGTCGACGTCCAAGCGGCGGCGCAACATCACCAACAAGAACGAGGTCGCCGACAAGGTCCGGAGCGTGCTCGGCTCCTTGCGAATGCTCCAGGCGGAGCAGGTCGAGAAAGCCCAGAAGAAGCTGATGCAGGCCGGAATCCGGTCCAAGGATCTCGCCTTCGTCGTCATCTTCGCGCGCCTGGTGCTTCCGATCGTCTTCGGCTCGATCGTCATCGTCGGCGTCTATTTCCTCGACTGGTTCCCCGAATGGGGACCGGTCAAGCGCTACGGCCTCACCGCCTTCTCGCTGATCGGAAGCTACAAGGCGCCGGACCTCTGGCTGAAGAACAAGATCAGCAAGCGTTCCAACGCGGTGCGCAAGGGCCTTCCGGACGCGCTCGACCTGCTCGTCATCTGCGCCGAGGCGGGCCTCACCGTCGACGCCGCCTTCAACCGGGTCGCCCGCGAGCTCGGCAAGGCCTATCCCGAGCTCGGTGACGAATTCGCCCTGACCTCGATCGAGCTGGGCTTCCTCACCGACCGCCGCTCGGCCTTCGAGAATCTCGCCAACCGGATCGACCTCGAGGCGGTCCGGGGCGTCGTCACGACGATGATCCAGACCGAGAAATACGGCACCCCCCTGGCCAGCGCCCTTCGAGTCCTCGCCGCCGAGTTCCGCAACGAGCGGATGATGCGCGCCGAGGAGAAAGCGGCCCGCCTTCCGGCGATCATGACCGTGCCCCTGATCCTGTTCATCCTCCCGGTGCTGTTCATCGTCATCCTCGGCCCGGCGAGCTGCTCGATCTCGGACAACCTGTTCAAATAGGTACCGGGGGCGGAACAATCCGCCCCCGCCGCCATTGACCCCGCGTCCTCCCAGCGACGCAAAGGTATTGGCCCGTGACTCTCTTCACCCCCGACCAGTGGCTCATCGTCGCCCTGGTCTTCGTCCTCGGCCTGGTGCTCGGCATGGCGCTGATGGCCGGCGGCAAATGGAAGCGCCGCTACCGCGAGGAACGCGCCCGCGCCGACGCCGCCGAGGCGGAGAACCGCCGCCTTCTGAAGGACGCCGGCGAGATGGACACCCTGCGCCACGCCGCCGCGCGCGACGAGGCCCGGCGCCGGACGGACGAGCCGGGGCCGCTCTAGCGGCCGCCGGCGGGATTGCACCGCCCGCATTCCGCCTCCGGAGGACCGCCGGGCGCCTGCCCGGGCAGCCGTCCGGCCCTGGGGATGCACCAGCCGGGCCGGACCCTTTGCCAGCCTTTCGGGCCGGTGATCGCGAGCGTCGCCGCGGGGCTGTAGATATTGACGAAAAGGATTTGGCCGTCCGGCGAGAAGCAGGCGCCGGCGAGCTCCGAATCTCCGGGCACCCAGGCCAGCCTGTAGACCTCGCCCTCGGGCGTCACTCCGCGCAGCCCGCAGCCCGGCGCGGCCCCGACCGCGCCGGAGATCATCCGCGCCCAGTAATTGCCCTCGCCCCCGACATAGGCGTCCTCGCACACGATGAGGTCGCCATTGGGCGCGATGGCGAGATTGTCGCCGTAATTGAAGTCGCGCGGATCGGTCGATTCGAGGAAGAGCTCGATCGTCTCCTCACCGGTCCGGTACCGAAAGATCTGCCCGCTCTTGATGAAGCCCCCGCTGGTCACCGTGAAATAGAGCTCGCCGTCGCCGAAATGCACGCCCTCGCCGCAGGCGAAGCGGACGGCGCGGCGGGCATGGCCCTGGAGGCGCAGCGCATCGCGCCGCCCGGCCTCGTCGACGTTGGCGAGGGTCACCCAGGTGACGGGCCGCGGCGCTTCGCCGACCCGCCACTCGACTCGATCCCAGTTGCGGGCATCGGCCCGGCGGTTCTCGTCGGCGAAGGCCAGCGCCTGAAGAACGCCTTCGCTGGCCGGCGTCAGCGGCCCCTTCCGCTTCGGGACGAAGCGATAGAAGAGGCCGTCGATACGGTCCTCGGTCATGTAGACGATGCAGGTGTCGGGATCGACGACCGCCGCCTCGTGATTGAATCGGCCGAGCTGGCCGAGGCGATGGCTCGGGCGCGCGGGATCGTGGAGGGCCGGAACCTGATGGACCCAGCCGTATGCGCGGCCGCGCTCGACCTGCTCCTCGCAGCTCAGCCAGGTCCCCCAGGGCGTGACTCCGCCAGCGCAATTGCGGCTGGTGCCCTTGAGGCTGCGGTGATGGCTGACCCGCTGCCGGGTGGCGCAATCGAAGACGATCGTCGTCGTGCCGCCGTCCTCGTCGGTCTCGTGGTTGCGGACGAGCGCGACCAGGCCGCCGCCCACGTCGAAGGAGCCCATGCCGTCGGCATGGTCCGGGACCTTGCCGCCGCCGCCGTCGAGCGGGTCGCCGTCCCGGGCGGAGACGATCGTATAGTCGAAGCCGGGAGGCAGATCGAGCAGCGGCCTTCCGGGCTTGCGGACCGGGTCGCCGTAACCGGGCGCGCGCGGCATGGCGCCGGTGCGGTAGCCGGGCGTCCGGGCGACGAATTCGGGCAGGCGCTTCACCGACGAGCAGCCGGCGAGGGCGAGCCCGCCGAATGCCATCGACGCGAGCCCACCGTGGAAGTTGCGCCTGGTCAGCATGTCGACCCCTCCAGGGTCCGGAATATATCGTTCGGAGCCCGCGGTCACCTTCAGGTTTGTGGCCCCCGACAGGCCGGCGCTCGCGGCCTCAGTCCAGCTTGCGGATGGTCGAATTGAGGGTTGCCGCCTTGAAGCCGAACTTGCGGAAGATCATCCGGTTCGAAGCGGTCCGGCCGCCGGGATTGAGAGTGATCCACTGCTCGACCTGGGCGCTGGCTTCGCGGGCCTGGTATTTGAGGTGGAGGACATTGCCCCTGATGTCCCCGGTGACGGGCCCGACCGCGTCGGAGATGGTGCCGCTGACCCGGTTCGGCCCGGAGCGAACCAGCCGCCAGCTCCGCCGCCGAGCCGGCTTGCCCTCCTCATAGACCATCTGCTCGAGGACCAGCGCACCGGATTTGTCGAGCCGGCCCCGGCTGACGTCGCGGACCTTGTGCGAGCCCGCCATGATCATCTGCACCGTCCCCGAGCCTTCGGTGCGCCCGACGAAGAAAGTCTCGGGGGTGGTCGCGGCCGGAGCGGCCAGGGCGAGCATCAGGGCGGGAAAGATCATCCTCGCCGCCTAGCGGATCGGCGGCCTGCGCGATAGCTCCCTCCCCAGCCCGTCATCCCGGCGAAATCCGGGACCTCGGGACAAGACGGCTCGGCGGGTCTCCCCGAGGTCCGGCTTTCGCGGGGATGACGAGAGTGCGACCTACCACACCCGCACCCGCTGCTCCGGCGGAAGGTAGAGCTTGTCGCCCGGCTTGACGTTGAACGCCTTGTACCAGGGGTCGAAGTTCCTCAGCACCGCGTTGACCCGGGCGAAGCCCGGCGAATGCGGGTCGGTCTCCATCAGCTGGCGAAGGAAGGGGTCGCGGTAGATCGTCCGGTAATGCTGGGCGTAGGAGAGGAAGAAGCGCTGGTCGCCGGTGAAGCCGTCGATGACCGGCGCCTCCTTGCCCTTCAGCGACAGCCTATAGGCCTTGTAGGCCATCGAGATCCCGCCGAGATCGCCCAGATTCTCGCCGAGCGTGAGCTTGCCGTTGAGGCAGGCCTTGCCGCCGTCGAGCGGGCAGATGGCGTTGTACTGGGCCTCGAGCCGCTCGCCGAGCTTCTTGAAGGTGGCGGCGTCCTCGGGAGTCCACCAGTTCTTGAGAGCCCCGGTGCCGTCGTAGCGCGAGCCCTGGTCGTCGAAGCCGTGGCCGATCTCGTGGCCGATGGTGGCTCCGATCGCGCCGTAATTGACGGCGGGATCGGCGGCGGGGTTGAAATTGGGCGGCTGCAGATAGGCGGCCGGATAGGCCATGTCGTTGGCGGTCGGCATGTAATAGGCGTTGACCGTCTGCGGGGTGAGAAGCCACTTCTCGCGGTCGACCGGCTTGCGCAGGTCGTCGAGCTGGTCCTGCCACTGCCAGTTCGATGCGGCGAGGCGGTTGGCGATCGGATCGTCGGGGGCGACGGCGAGCCCGTCATAGGTCTCGAACTTGACCGGATAGCCGATCTTGACGCGGAGGGCGTCGAGCTTGGCCTTGGCGGCGGCTCGGGTGGCCGGGGTCATCCAGGGGAGGACCTTCAGATTCTCGGTCATGGCGAGCCTGAGGTTGCCGACCAGCTCCTCCATCGCCGCCTTGCTCGACGGCGGGAAGTGGCGCTCGACATAGACCTTGCCGATCGCCTCGCCGAGCGTGCCCTCGACCTGGCCGACCCCGCGCTGCCAGCGGTCGCGCTGGCGCTCGCGGCCCTGGAGATACTTTCCGTAGAAAGCGAAAGCGGCATCGTCGATATCGCTCGGGAGGACGTCGGCAAAGTTCGACAGCAGCCGCGCGGACATCCACGCCTTCCAGGTGTCGAGCGGGGTCGCCATGATGAGGTTCATCATCGCCGGAAGCCCGGTGCCGAGCTTCGCCAGCTGCGCCGGAGTGAGCCCCTGGGCCGCGATCGCCGCCGCGGTGGGCGGGATCTCGGCGACGTTGAAGCGGTCGCTGGGGAGCAGGCCGCGGGCCGCGAGATAGGCCTGGAGCGGGAACGGGCGCGCGAGCTCGACGAACTCGGCATAGGAGATTCGATGGGTGGTGAGCTCGGGATTGCGCGAGAGCCCGCGGTCCCAGTTCGCCTCGGCCATCCTTTTCTCGAGCGCATAGACGCTCTCGGCGGCCTGGCGGGGCGAGGCATGGCCGGCCTTGCCGAGCAGGAAGGTGAGATAATCGAGATACTTGCCGCGCATCTCGAGGTTCCGCGGATTGTCGATCAGATAATTGTCGCGGTCCGGAAGGCCGAGGCCGCCGAGGCCGACGAACACGATGTTGCGGTTCGGATCGCCCGGATCGATGCTGACCCCGTCCCCGAACGGAGCCGCGAAGCCCTCGACCGCCCACAAGGAAGCGAGCTCCTCATAGCTCTTCACCGCCGCGATGCGGTCGAGATAGGGCTTTGCAGGCGCGAGGCCGGCCGCGTTGATCGAGTCGACGTCGAGATAGGCGCGGTACATGTCCGCGACCTTCTGCTCGAGGCTCCCCGGAGCGTTCTGCCGCGCGGCGAGATCGTCGATGATCGCCCTGACGTCGCGCTCCGCGCCGATGCGCAGGTTCGGCGTCACCCCGTAATAAGGATATTTGGACGGGATCTTCGTCGCCGCCTTCCACTTGCCGTTGACGAAGGCGTCGAAATCATCCCCCGGCTTCACCGAGCGATCGAGATCGGCCGGGTCCACGCCCCAGCCCGGAAAGGTCATCTGCGGCGGATCTTCCTCGGCCGCGGTCGCGGCAGGCGCCGGCGCCGCGGTCTGCGACCAGGCCGAGCCGGAAACGGTAAGCGCCAGCGTGGCCGCCGACGCCAGCAAGAGCGTGAACCCGCGTGTCATATCGATCGTCCCCCACGAAAACAGTTGTAGTCGCAACTTGTAGCGCGGCCGGCGGTGGGGACGCTTACCCATGTTTGCGCAAATGGGCGGGAGGGGGGCGGACGGCGCCGGCTAGTGTCCGGATTCGGACGAAGGTCCGGAAGTTCAGTCGGTATCGCGCGCGCGCGCACGCGCACCTGCGCGCGCGCGCGAAGCTGAGCCGTGCGGACCTGATGTGGCACGGTCGAGTCGGCAGACAAGCCGGTTCCATGGCGGGAGTGGATCACAAAAGCGGATTGCAGGAAAGTTCTTTCTTTGTTCCAACAGGCCAGGCCGCCCGGCGCCAGGCCCTCGCTTCAGGACGGGAGGCTCCGGCCGCGCTCTAGTTTCCGAACGCGACCTGAAAGCACGCGCCGCTGCCCGCAGGGTTGTTGCTCACGGCCAACTTTCCGCCCAGCTGCTTCGCCAAGAGGCCGACGACTTTCATGCCGAGCCCGCTCGACGCGCCGGGATCGAAGTCCGCGGGCAGGCCTTCGCCTTCGTCGCAGACCGAGAGCTTCCGGGCGGCGCCGTCGGCCCGGTAAATCACCGCTACCTTACCCGCCCCGTGCTTCGCCGCATTCGTGACCAGTTCGTTGGTGAGAAGCCCGATGGGCTGGATCCACGTCGTGGGGACACTGCCCTCATCGCCCGTAACTTCCACTTCGACCCCGCAAATTTTCGAGAGATCGGCACACAGGCGGCTCAGAAAGGTGAGGCACGAAACCTCCGCGGTGTCGCTGGAATAGAAGTTGCGATGCACTCGAGCGACCGCCGCCACGCGGGTAGCGGCTTCCTGCAGCTGGGCCGAGACGTCGGCGGCACCCGTCGAACGGCTCTGCATCGTCAGCAGGCCCGACACGAACTGGAGGCTGTTCATGACGCGATGGTCGATCTCCCGCGCCATCAGCTCGGCTTTCGCGACCGACTGACGCGCGGCCAATCGAAGCTCGAGCTGGTCGACGACCAACGACGCCAGGTCCTTCAAGTCGTCGATCTGCGCCTGATCGACCGGGCGCGGCTGCTTGTCGATCACGCAGAGCGTCCCGAGGTTGAAGCCGTCCGAGGTTTCGAGGGGCACGCCGGCGTAGAACCTCAGTCCGAAGTCGCCCGCGACGAGCGGGTTCGCAAGCGAGCGGACATCGGTGCTCGCGTCCATGAGGACGTGGGCTTCGGAAGACAGGATAGCCGACGCGCAGAGGCCGGGCTCGCGCCCGATCTGCTGCACGTCCACACCATGATGAGATTTGAACCATATGCGGTCATGGTCGACGATGCTGATGATCGATATGGGCGCTCCGAAGCGGCGCGCGGCAAGCGCGGTGACTCGATCGAAGCTGCCGTCCGGCGGAGTATCGAGGATCTCGTAGCGGCGAACCGCAGCCATGCGGCCGGCTTCGTTCGGCGGGATTACGTCCAGCGCTGTCGCGACCATATTCGTCATCCTAGAGGGCCGGGATCCGGTCTGGCCAAGCCTCTAGCACGCACGAAGGGTCTTGTATCGGCCGCAGCGCATTGCATTCCGTCCCGAAGGGAGGACGCTGGGGGAGAATGGGGACAGCATATATTTGATCGTCCGGCCCTGCCCGCCGCCGCCCCGGAAAATGTATGCTTTCGTCCCTCTGCGGCTGGCACATCGGCGTTCTGTACTGCAGGCGCCCGGTTCGGATAAGCGACTGGGGCCAGGCTGTTACAGGCACCTAACGTCTCCGGACACCGCCTTCGGCCACGCCGCCTGCCCTCTTGCCGAAACATAGCTTCCGCAGGTCAGTGGGTGTTGTAGAAAGCGGCGGAAAGGCGCCTGTGGACACCCGAGAGATCGTGCAATCCTATTACGGCCTCAGGCTCCGGTACGAATTCGGACCGGAGGCGCTGACCTACACGAGGACCGACCACGAGGCGACTCACCGCTGCTCGGCGCGCTACGAGAATATCGCCGTGGGCGATCCTTCCCATCTCGCGCTCGACAACCGGCGGTTCACGATCATGTCGTTGCTGGTCGCGATCTCCTTGGCCCTCGTCTCTCTGACCGTGATCGTCGGTTACCGCCTTGAGCCGTTGCTGGTGGTGATCCCGCTTTGGGTGGTTCCCTTCGGCTTCCTTATGGTTCGGATGCGGGCACCGTTCGCGCTCCACTTCGTCCTTCTTCCGGTCCAGCTCGATTCGTTCGGCGGCGAGGGGCCGCCGGTCTGGGTTCGGGAAGACGAGCAGGGACAGGAGGTGATGGACGAGCTCGTGTTGAGATGGCGCGAGCGGATTCGGAGCCTCTACGCGTCCGTCGATCCGCACAATGACCCGGAACGGGAGGCGGCGAAGTTCGGCTGGCTCAGGGAGAAGGAGATTATCGACGAGGCGGAATATCAGGCCGCGCTCGGGGAAATCGAGGTGCATTGCTCGATCTCCGGGCCCGAGCGTCCGCTTCACTAGGCCATCGGGCCCGAAATCCGCGGCATCCCGTCATGCCGGACTTGATCCGGCATCCACCTTCTTTCCGCGTCGGCCGCAAGGAAGGTGGACCCGGATCAGGTCCGGGGTGACGATTCCCTCCAGGTAATCCCCTCGACGCTCCAGCAGAGCCCGCCCCTATTGCGGAGTCTCCCCTCCCCCTTGCTGGAAGTCGAACTGGGGTTCCCGCCGCTTGGGGTTCTGGTCGCCGATGTTCCAGGTGAGGCCGACGAGGATCACCCGGCCGATGCCCCGCTGCTCGAAGCGGTCGCGAAGGGTCGGGGTGTCGAAGGTCACCACCTGTTTCGCGGTGCTCAGCACGTCCTGGCCGGTGACGAGGAGGCTCAGACGGTCGTTGATCTTGCGGCGGTAGCCGAGGTTGAGGATCGGGCCGGAGCTTCGGTGGCCCTGGGGAAGCAGCTGGCGGCCGGAGTAATTGGCGTTTAGCTGGAAGAAGTCCTTCTTGGTCGGCTGCCAGCTGAGGTTGACCCGGGCGGTGCCGGTGGTTCCGGAGCGGCGGGCGGAGATGCCGCTGGGGCGCGGGTCGATCTCGTTCCACTGAAGGGTCGCCGAGGCGTTGTAGGAGAGGGTCTTGGAGAGCTTGCCGTTGGCGATCGCCTCCACCCCGGCGCGCTCGGCGGTGGCGAGATTGGCCCTGGTGGTGAGGAAGACCCCGCCGCCGAGGTCGCTGAGGATGTCGGTCACCCCACCGCGCGAACGGCGGTAGAAGCCGGTCAGCGAATAGAAATTCCCCTTCTTGCGGTGCTGCCAGCCGAACTCGAGCGAGTCGGTCACCTCGGGTTTCAGGGCCGGGTTGCCTCGGCGCAGATTCTGGGGGTCGACGTAGAAAGTGTAGGGGTTGAGGTCCTGCGGCGAAGGTCGCTGTATGCGCCGGCTGTAGCTCGCCTTGAGCTGGTCGGTCTTGTTGAGCTCGTAGCCGAGATGGAGGGTCGGGTAGATCCGGAAATAGTCGTTGTCGAAGGTGAGGCCGTCGGTGATCTGGTCGAGCTTCGTGTCGACCTGCTCGAGCCTCAGGCCCGCCTGGGCGTCGAGCTTGCCGACCGGGAAGAGGAAGGTGCCGAAGACGGCATGGATCTGCTGGTCGTAGTCGAAGCTGTTGGTGAGGCCGGGGACCGGGAGGAGCGCCGAGAAGGTCGGCCCGCGCGCCCCGGTGAAGTCGAAGTCGGTTCGGGTGAAATCGCCCTGGTAGCCGAGGTTCAGGGTCGATTCCTCGCCCAGCCGGCGCTTGTAGTCGAGCTTCACCGTGTCCTCGGCCCGGCGGATCCTATTGCTTATCCGCTCCGCGAAGTCGGGCGCGGCGGCGACATCGGTGAAGGCTTCGACGTCGCGGTCGAGCTTGACCCGCTCGATCTCGACGTCGGCGGAGACTTCATGGTCCTTGCCGGGCAGGGTCCGGCGCCACGAGGCGTGGGCGGTGGGGCCGCGCTGCCTTAGGCGGATCTCGGAATCGCGCTCGTAGGACTGGCCCGGAGTCGCCGCGGCGAAGCTGTCGTCCCGGTCCACCTTGCCGCGGCCGTCGCGATAGCCGAGCTCGGCGCTGAGGCGGTTCTTCTTGTCGAGATCATATTCGATCCCGGCGCGGGCGTTGGCGAAGCCGTTGCTCTGGTGGTTGTCGGAATCGAGCCGGCTGTCGACGAAGACGCCGGTGGCCGGATCGAGCCGCGAGCGGAGCTGGACGAACTCGGTGTCGCCGGTGAAGCGGCGGTAGCCGAGCTCTCCGGTGAGGGTCAGGCCGTTGCCGCTGTGGGTGCCGCTTAAGCCGAGCGCGCCTCGCCCCTCGAGGCCGGCGGTGGCCCGGACGGTGCCGGTGGTCATGTCCTTGCGCGCCTGGCGGGTGACGAGGTTGATGATCCCGGCCGAACCTTCCGGGCTGTTCGCCGCCGACGGGTTGGTCATCACCTCGACCCGCTCGATCCGCCCCGCCGGCATCGACAGGATGACGTCGCCGCGATTGTCGCCCTTGAGCATCGCGGAAGGCCGGCCGTCGACGAGGATGGTGACTCCGGGATCGCCGCGCAGGCTGACATTGCCCTGGAGGTCGACCTCGACCCCGGGGACGGCGCGAAGCGCGTCGGCGAGGGTCCCGTTCTGCACCTGGAGGTCGTTGGCGACGTTGAAGCTGGTCCGGTCGGGCGAGCCGACCACCTCGGCCCGAGTGCCGGTGACGACGACGTCCTGCGCCTTGTCTCCGGCCGGAGCGGGCCTTGCGGCGGGGCCGCCGGGCTGGGCCGGAGGCGTGGCCGGAGCCTGGGCCGCCGCGGGCTCGGCGAGGGCGGCGGCGAGGGCGAGGATCGAGCAGTGGACCGGGAGGCAGGAGGATCGCATGATGATGTGGCCTTCGAAAGGGATTGGACGTGGCTCCGCCGGCCTGCCTGGCGCTCGCGCGGGCAGTCGGAATGAGGGTTCGGTGGAATTTCGTTGCAGCAAGAGTGCTGGTCAGCGCTCCCAGTGTCGCCTGAGCGCGAGCGCCAGAGCCAGCAGGGCGGCCCCGAGCCAGACCGCGAGCGCCCCCGCCCAGGCGCCCGTGGTGGGAAGGGCCCGCCACAGGTAGACCGAGCCCGGCCCGGGTACGTCGACGTCATGGGACAGGCTGGCCGTTCCGCCGGTGACGGCGAAGTCGAGGCCCCAGCGGCCGCCGATGAGGGTCTCGGCGAAGCGTCCGATGCCTTCGTAAAGCGGGTTGTGAGGGCCCATGTTGAGCGCGAGCACGACGAGCAGGGCCAAAGCGACCGCGGCGCCGCCGAGCCAGCGCAAGGGATGGCGAAGCCCGAGGAGGGCGGCGCTGCTCGCGGCATAGGCGGTCAGGGCGGCGCCGAACGGGATCAGCCACATCCAGGCGGGCGTGGACCAGGCGACCGGCATCGCCGCGGCGGCGCCGGCCTCGGGAGGCCCGACCAGCCGAACCTCATGGAGGCCGATGGCGCCGCCGGTCGCGGCCGCCGTGGCGACGAGCGCGATCAGGGCGACGAACAGGATCAGCACCAGCCACACCGCGCCGGCGGCGATCTTGGCGAGGGCGGCCTGCTGGCGGCGGACGGGCAGGGTCCAGAGGTAGGCCCGGCCGAAGGGCGGATCCCCCCGCCACACCGCCCAGGGAAGGAGCAAGGCTATCGGCAAGGTCGCCAGCAGAATCTCCGGCAGTGCGTGGAAGCGCTCGTGGAAGCGGAGCGAGGTCGTCACGGCGAGGAGGCAGGTCAGCGCCAGCGCCGCGGCGGCCAGGGCCGCCTCCCGGTGGATGGCGAGGCCGGTGGTGCGCAGCTGGCTGCCGAGCAGCGGCCCGAAGGAGCGGCGGAGCCGTTCAGGCGAAGTCATGATGTCTCTCCGACTGGAGCAGGATAAGCACGGATTCCGAGAGGCTGAGGCGGGAGGCTTCGAGCAGCCGCGCTCCGGAGTCGGCGATCGCCGCGGCCGTCTCGGCTTCGTCGCCCGCCGCGACCAGCCTGAGCGACCGGCCCAGCCCGGTCTCGCGGCGAAGCACTCGCGCCTCGAGCGCCGGCGGAGCGGTCCAGGACTCGGCGGCGTCGACATGATAGCGCCGGAGCCGGCCCAGCAGGCGCTCGGCCGGGGCCTGGGCGACGAGCCTGCCCGAGCGAAGGACTCCGACATGGTCGATCAGCGTCTCGACCTCGCCGACGAGGTGGGTCGACAGGATCGTCGTCGCTCCGGTGTCGGCGAGGTGCTCGGCGAGCAGGGCGAGAACCTCCTCGCGGGCGAGCGGATCGAGGCCGTCGGTGAGCTCGTCGAGGAGCAGCAGCGGCGGCCGGTGGGCGAGCGCGGCGACGATCTGGACCCGCCGCGCCTGACCCTTGGAAAGCGCCCCGAGGCGGCTGTCCAGGCGGACCTCGAGCAGGCGGACGAGATGACTCGCATACTCCTCGTCCCACGCCGGGTAGAAGCCCGAATGCAAAGCGAGGAATCGCCCCGCCCGCATCCAGCGATAGGTCCCCTCCCCCGTCTCCGCGACATAGCCGGTGCGCGCGCGCACCTCGGCGCCGTTGAGGCGGGTGTCGAATCCGAGCGCGAAGGCGGCGCCGCGGTCTGGCCGCTCGACGTTGAGCAGGCAGCGAAGCAAGGTGCTCTTGCCCGCTCCGTTGGTCCCGGCGAGCAGATAGACTCCGCCCTCCGCGACGGCGAGATCGACTCCGTCCAGCGCGGTCTCGCGGCCGTAGCTCTTGGCGAGCCCCCGGGTCCGGACCGCCGGGGCGGGCGGCTCGCGATCAGTCATTCTTCCCTCCGTGGGTGTTCGCAGCCTTGCCGAGCGCCTCGATCAAGGCGAGCGGAGCGATGCCGTGGCGGTGGGCGTCGGTCAGCGCCCGCTCGACCACCTCGCCGAGCAGCCGCTCCCGCTCAGCCCCGGTCCCGCTGGGCTCGGCGACGAACGTCCCCTGCCCCCGCCGCGCATAGACCGCGCCGTCCCGCTCCAGCTCGCGATAGGCCTGGACGATCGTATTGTGGTTGAGCCGCAGCTCGGCGGCGAGCTGGCGGACAGACGGCAGCATGTCGTGCGCCTTGAGCTCCCCGACCGCGACGAGCCGGCGCACCTCGTCCATCACCTGGACGTAGATGGGCTTGGACGCCCGGGTGTCGATCAAAAGCCGCAACAGCCCCTCCGTTGTCCGGTGTACTAGGACACCGGTACGGTTGGGTCAAGGGGCTTTTTGGGGCTGAAACAAGCGCGGGTCCTGGAACGAGGCGAAAGCTACCAGCGGCGGTGAGGCTCGCAGGCGATGCCGTCGCTGTCACCGTCCATGCCCGGCCGATAGCCCGGCTCGCCCTCGTAGATGGGCGTGACGCCGGCGGCCCGAGCCTCGTTGCAGCCGCTGTAATAGACCGACGCCTCGACCGCGAGCGCCCGCCGCCCAGACCCGCCGCGACTTGCGAAGGGCGACGGTCCGGGCGTGACATCCTCCGGCTTCTCCGCCCGCCAGGAGTCCGGAATGGGCGGTGCGCCGCGCACTTGCGCGGGCAAGGCAATCGAGGATTCCTCCGCGACCGAGGCGGAAACGGCCTCACGGGGCGCCGGCGTCATCATCCAGGTCGCCGCGAATACGGCCCCGGCGGCGAGCGGGAGATAGGCGCGAAAGGCACGGGACATCGAACGAGGGTAGGACGCCAATCCTTACCGCCCCGCTAAAGCGACTCCCGGCCGCTAGACGAGGCGGCTCTGCTTCACGGCGGCCTCGATGAAGCTCGCGAACAGCGGGTGCGGATCGAACGGTTTGCTCTTCAGCTCAGGATGGAACTGCACCCCGACGAACCAGGGATGGTCGGGCCTCTCCACGATCTCCGGCAGCGCCCCGTCCGGGCTCATCCCGCTGAAGAGAAGCCCCTCCCTTTCCAGCGCCCCCTTGTAGTGGATGTTGACCTCGTAGCGGTGGCGGTGGCGTTCGCTGATGCGCTCGGCGCCGTAGATCGACCTCACATGGCTGTTGCCGGCGAGGACCGCTTCGTAGGCGCCCAGCCGCATCGTCCCGCCGAGCTCGCCTTCGGCTTCGCGCTTCTGGAGGCCTTCCTTGCTCATCCACTCGGTGATGAGGCCGACGACGGGCTCCTCGGCTTCGCCGAATTCGGTGCTGGTCGCCCCTTCTATCCCCGCAAGGTTCCGGGCCGCCTCGATGCAGGCCATCTGCATTCCGAGGCAGATCCCGAAGAAGGGGACCTTGCGCTCCCTCGCGAAGTGCACCGACGCGATCTTGCCCTCGCTTCCGCGTTCGCCGAAGCCGCCGGGGACGAGGATTCCGTGGAGGGGCTCGAGCTGGGCCGGGATGTCGGCCTCGGGATGCTCGAACAGCTCTGCGTCGAGCCAGGAGATCTTGACCTTGACGCGGTTGGCCATTCCGCCGTGGACGAGGGCTTCAGTCAGCGACTTGTAGGCGTCCTGGAGGCCGACATATTTGCCGACCACGCCGATCGTCACCTCCCCTTCCCAGTTGAACAGGCGATCGACCACGTCGTCCCAGCGGGCCATTCGAGGCTCGGGCGCATCGATTATGCCGAAGGCGCGCAGCACCTCCGCGTCGAGGCCGGCCTCGTGATACTGGGCGGGGACGGCGTAGATGCTCTTCGCGTCGAGGGCGGGGATGACCGCTTCCTTGCGGACGTTGCAGAACAGGGCGATCTTGGCGCGGTCGGAATCGGGCAGCGGATGCTCGGTGCGGCAGACGAGGATCTCGGGCTGGATGCCGAGCGAGGTGAGCTCGCGGACGCTGTGCTGGGTCGGCTTGGTCTTGAGCTCGCCGGCGGCGGCGATGTAGGGGACGAGGGTGGTGTGGACGGAGAGCGTGTTCTCCCGGCCCCGCTCGTTCCTGAACTGGCGGATCGCCTCGATGAAGGGCAGGCTCTCGATGTCGCCGACGGTCCCGCCGATCTCGCAGATCAGGAAGTCGAGGTCGTCCTCGAGGTCGGCGGCGATGAATTCCTTGATCGCGTTGGTGACGTGGGGGACGACCTGGACGGTCGCTCCGAGATAGTCGCCGCGCCGCTCCCTGGCGATGATTCCCTGGTAGATCCGGCCCGAGGTGACGTTGTCCGCCTGGCGGGCGGGGACTCCGGTGAAGCGCTCGTAATGGCCGAGGTCGAGATCGGTCTCCGCGCCGTCGTCGGTGACGTAGACCTCGCCATGCTGATAGGGGGACATCGTCCCCGGATCGACGTTGAGATAGGGGTCGAGCTTGCGGATTCGCACCTTATAGCCGCGCGCCTGGAGCAGCGCGGCGAGCGCCGCGGCCATCAGCCCCTTGCCAAGCGATGAGACCACGCCGCCGGTGATAAAAATGAACCGCGCCATGGGAGTTGAGGCTTAGCGATGGGGGGTGCGGAAGGGCAAGGGCGCGAATCGGAAAATATTCGTCATCCCGGCGAAAGCCGGGACCTCGGGGAGACCCGAGGTGCCTGTCCTCGACGAGGTCCCGGCTTTCGCCGGGATGACGGAACCATCGGTTTCCCGGGAGTGACGGCGCCCGGGTCACCGGCTAAGGCGGCGCGATGCGGGTGGCGATCGTCGGGGCGGGATATTCGGGGACGGTCGCGGCGGTCGAGATCGCTCGCGCCGCGCCGGGCGCCGGCATCGTCCTCATCGAGAAGAGCGGCCAGTTCGCGAAAGGGGCCGCCTACGGCACGACCTCCCCCGGGCATTTGCTCAACGTCCGCGCCCGCAACATGAGCGCTTTGGCCGGCGAACCGATGCATTTCGCCGACTGGGCGGCGGGCGAGGGCTACGGGCCGGACGATTATGTGCCGAGGCGCGACTACCGGCGCTACCTCGCCGGCCTGCTCAACGGCGCGGCCCGAGTGACTCGGATGACGGGCGAAGCGGTCGCGATCGAGGAGCAGGGGGTGAGGCTCGCTTCGGGGGAGCTGGCGCGCTGCGACGTCGCGGTGCTGGCCGGCGGCAATTACCCGTCGCGGCTTCCCGCCGCCTTCGGGCCCGGGGCGATTCACGATCCATGGGGGCCGGAAGGCGCGGCGGCCCTGGCGCAAGCCGCGGCGCTCGGCCGCGAGCTCCTTCTGGTCGGAACCGGCCTCACCATGGTCGACATGGCGGTCAGCCTCGAGGAAGCGGGCTTCTCCGGCCGGATCCTGGCGGCCTCGCGCCGAGGCCTGGTGCCGCGCGCGCATATTGCGCCGGCGGCGGCTCCGCTCGAGGGCGAGCCGCGGGGCGGGCTCGGGGCCCTGGTCAGGGCGGTTCGGGCGAGGGAGCCCTGGCGCGCCTCGGTGGACGGCCTCAGGCCGCACAGCCTCGCCCTGTGGCGCGGGCTCGGCGAGGCCGAGCAGCGACGCTTCCTTCGTCACCTGCGGCCCTGGTGGGACGTCCACCGGCACCGGATCGCTCCGCGTGTCGCGGAGCGGATCGACGCGATGCGCGCCTCCGGCCGGCTGGAGGTCATGGCCGGACGGGTCGCCCGGGTCGAGGGCGACGAGGTGACGATCGCCCGGCGCGGGGGCGGCGAGCTTCGCCGGCGCTTCGACGCGGTGGTCAATTGCACCGGGCCGGAAGGCGACATCGGGCGGATCGAGGATCCGCTGATCCGGAGCCTGCTTGCGAGCGGCCGGGCGCGGCCGGACAGGCTCGGCCTCGGGCTCGACGTCGACGCCGGCTCGCGAGTGAGAGGCAGCGGCCCCTCCCCTGCCCTCTACGCGCTCGGCCCACTCACCAAGGGCGTCTTCTGGGAGATCGTCGCCGTGCCCGACATTCGAAGCCAGGCGGCCGGCGTGGCGAGGGCGATCCTTCGATATGCCGGTTCGACAAGCTCACCGGCTACTCAGGACGAGCGGGCGAGTGATCCCTTCCGCTCATCCTGAGTAGGGACTGAGCGAAGGCGAAGGCCCGTATCGAAGGAAGGCCTACTGGCCGGCCGGCGCCGAGCCGTTGCCGGCGGGAGCCGTGACCGGAGCGGCGGGCGCCTGCGAGGCGGCACCGGCGAGCGGATCGGTCGAGGGCGGAGCGGCGGGAGCGAGCGGCGCCGGCCCCGGAGCGGTCTTGGACAGTGACGGATCGATCTTCATCGGCGCCCGCTCAATCGTCGCGAGCCCGGCGAGGGCGATCGACAGGACGACGAAGCAAGTGGCGAGGATCGCCGTGGCCCGGGTCAGGAAATCGGCGGCGCCTCGCGCCGACATCAGCCCCGAGGGGCTTCCGCCCACGCCGAGCCCTCCCCCTTCCGAACGCTGCATCAGGATGACCGCGACCATCGACGCGGCGACCAGCGACTGGAGAATCAGAAGGAAGGTGAACATGGGGGGCTTTCGGAAAAAGGATCAGGGCGCGATCTAGGCGATGCGGTCGTGCCA
>DASVQS010000029.1:0-28601 GCA_036389015.1 Allosphingosinicella sp.
CAACGGTGCGCGACAGGGTTTCGTTCATCGACAAGTTGAGCAGCGAGACGATGTCCATCTTGCGATATTTGCGCAGATTCTCCCGAACCCGGTCGAAGATGACGATGGTGTCGTTGAGCGAATAGCCGATCAGGGTGAGAAGCGCAGCGACGACGTTGAGGTCGAACTCCATCTGGGTGAGGGCGAAGAAGCCGAAGGTGAGGGTGACGTCGTGGAAGAGCGAGAACATCGCCCCAACGCCGAACTGCCACTCGAAGCGGACCCAGATGTAGATGACGATCCCGATCGCCGAAAGCAGAAGCGCGAGCGCTCCGTCCCAGACCAGCTCTTCCGAGACCTTGCCCGACACGGTGTCGACGGCGTCGATCCGCACTCCCGGATATTTTTGCGCGAGCGACTGGCGGACCTTGGTGGCGGCGGCGTTCGCCCCCTCCTCGCCGCCCTCGGGCAAGGGCAGCCGGATCGAGATTTCGCGCGGGCTTCCGAATTCGGAGATGCTCGGGTCACCCAGGCCGAAATTGGTGACGTCCTCGCGCAGCCTGTCGAGGTTCGGCGGCTGGGCGAAGGTGGTGCGGATCACCTGGCCGCCTTCGAAATCGACTCCGAAATTGAGCCCCTTGACCGCGACCAGGGCGATCGAGGCGAGGATCAGCAGGCTCGAGATGACGATGGCGACGTTGCGCCAGCGCAGGAAATTGAGGTTGGTGTCGTCGGGGATGAGTTTGAGCAGGCGCATGGCGTCCTTCAGATCCTGAGCTCGGTCGGCCGCTTGCGCAGCCAAATGGAGACGAACATGCGGGTGACGGTGACTGCAGTGAAGACCGAGGTGGCGATTCCGATCATCATCACGACGGCGAAGCCCTTCACCGGCCCGGAGCCGAAATAATAAAGCAGAAGGCCGGCGATGACGTTGGTGATGTTGGCGTCGAAGATCGCGGTCCGGGCCTCGTCATAGCCGTGCTGGACGGCCTCCATCACCCGGCGCCCGCGCTTGTGCTCCTCGCGGATCCGCTCGTTGATGATGACGTTCGCGTCGACCGCGGCGCCGACGGTGAGCACGAAGCCGGCGATTCCGGGCAGGGTCAGGGTCGCGAAGGGCGCCATGATCCCGAGGATGATGACGACGTTGAGGATGAGCGCGATGTCGGCGTAGATCCCGAACCGTCCGTAGGTGATCCACATGAACAGCAGGATCGCGACGGTGCCGACGATTCCGGCGACCACGGCCTTGTAGATCGAATCGCGGCCGAGGTCCGGGCCGACGGTCCGCTCCTCGATGACCCGAAGTTCGACCGGAAGCTGGCCCGAGCGCAGCTGGACGGCGAGGTCGGTCGCGGTCTGGACCGTGAAGCTGCCCGAGATGTTGGCCTGGCCGCCGAGGATCGGCTGCTGGATGACGGGCGCGGACAGCACGACCTCGTCGAGGACGATGGCGAAGGGCTTGTTGACGTTCTGCTGGGTGACCCGGCCGAAGGCCTTGGAGCCGCGGCTGTCGAAGCGGATGCTGACGACCGGCTCGTTATTCTCGTTGAAGGTCTGCTGGGCGTCGACGAGCTGGTCGCCGTTGACCATGGCTCGGCGGAGGACGGCGATCCGGCCGCCGCCCAGCATCGGCAGGATCTGGGTGCCGACGGCCGGCCGGCCGGTCTGGACGCTGGCCTGGTCGGGCGCGACCATCTTGAACTCGAGCCGGGCCGTCTTGCCGAGCAGGGCCTTGAGCCCCTCCGGGTCCTGGAGGCCGGGCACCTGGACGAGGATCCGGTCCTTGCCCTGGCGGATGACGGTGACTTCCTTCGTTCCCTCCGGATCGACCCGGTTGTAGACCACCTCGCGGGCGGTCTTCATCGCGTTCTCGAGCGCCTCGTCGAGGCCGGACTGGGTCGGCGTGAGGACCATCCTCGCGCCGTCGACGACCGCGACGTTGAAGGTCCTCGCGCCGGTGAGGGCGACGGGCTTGGTCTGGGCGTTGGCGATCTCGCGGGCGGCGTCGACCTGGGCGGGATCGCGGACCAGGAAGGTCAGGCGCCCGCCGGCGGTCGACATGTCGCCGACCTCGATCTTGGCCCGGCGCAGCTCCTGGCGCATGATGTCTTCCATCTGGTCGAGCCGCTGCTTGGCGACATCGCTCGTATCGCCCTCGAGCAGCAGATGGCTTCCGCCGGCGAGGTCGAGGCCGAGGTTGATCCGGGCGCTCGGCAGGAAGGACGGCCATTTCGCGACCATCGACTCCGGGAACATGCTCGGGATCGCCATCGCGACTCCGATCAGGCAGGCCAGCGTCGTGGCCCACATCTTCCAGCGGGGAAAGTCCAGCATCGGTCAGTCGTTCGCCGGCTTTGCGCCGTGCGGACGGACCTCGCTGAGCATCGACTTCACAACCCGGACCCGGGTTCCCGGGGCGATCTCGAGCTCGATCTCATTGTCCTCGACCTTGGTGACCTTGCCGATCAGTCCGCCGCTGGTGACGGCGACGTCGTTGCGCTTGACCGCCCCGATCATGTCGCGATGCTCCTTCACCCGCCGGCTCTGCGGCCGGATGAGCAGGAAATAGAAGATGACGAAGATGAGCAGCAGCGGCGCGAACTGCACGAGGATGGCCGAAAGGCCTCCGGAGGCTGCGGCGCCGGACTGGGCGTAGGCGGGCGATGAGAACATGGGGCTATACCTGGTGAGAGCCCGGGGCCGACGCAAGCCTCCGGGGATGGCGGCGGCGACTAACATGCGTTGCGAGGGCAGCGCAAGCGGGCGCGGTCCCGTCCGGCACCTCTCCTTCCCCGTCGCCGATCAACCCCGCGGCGGCAGGAGGATCAGGGTCGAGGTGCCGTGGGCGAGGACCTTGCCCTCGGCGGAAAGAAGCCGCGCCTCGGCGGTGGCGATCTGGCGGCCGCGAGTCACCACCCGGCCTTCGCAGCGCACCGCGCTGCCGTCGGGCGGGATCGGCCGGGTGAAATTCACCTTGGTCTCGACCGTCGTATAGCCGGTTCCGGCCGGAAGCTCGGTGTGGACCGCGCAGCCGGCCGCGCTGTCGATCAGGGTCAGGGCGACTCCGCCATGCACTCCGCCAAGGGGGTTGAGCAGATGCGGACCCGCCGCACCTTCGAACACCGCCCGCCCCGGGGCCACCTCGACGAGCCGGAAGCCCATCGTGGCGCCGATCGGAGGGGCGGGAAGCTCGCCCGAGATGATCTTTCGAAGCATCTCGATTCCGCTCAGGCCCGCGATCTCGTCGCTCGACGCCACCCCTTGGCGCCCGGGGCTGTCCATGTCGGCGCTCCATTATCAGTTTCTATTTGAAACTAGACTGATCACGGCCGGTGTCAACCCGGCTTGCCTTCGCGAGCGCCCGGGCCTAAGTCGCGCCCCTCGGTCGGGGCGTAGCGCAGCCTGGTAGCGCATCACACTGGGGGTGTGGGGGTCGCTGGTTCGAATCCAGTCGCCCCGACCATCATTGCCGGCGCGGCGGCAGCGCGAAGAGCTGCTCCGGCCTGGCGATCTCCACCTGCTCGCTGCGCGTGCCGGAACGGTAGGCGAGCCGGCGCATCACCTGTTCGATGTCCTCGCGGTCGTAATCGACTCCGTGGCAGGCGCTCAGGTAGGTGACCGCCGACGCGGTGTTGTAGCCGGCGAGACTGAACAGATCCAAAGCGTGGGCGACCCACCGCCTTCCGGAGCGGAACGCCAGGGCCGGCTGGGAGCGGGAGCAGAGCACATAGGTGACCTTCGCCGGTTGCTTCCAGGCGATCCGGATCGAGGGGTCGTAACGGGAAGGATAATCGTCCCGGTGCACCGAGCTGCCCTGGACGGCGACGACCTTCCGCAACGTGCCGCCCGAAGTCGAGCGGATCGCGACGTTCGAGACCGGCTTCGACCAGGTGCATTCCATCATGTGGCAGTAGACGAGGCCGGGTGCGGGTCCGGCGGGGATGGCCGCAAGCGCCATGGCGAGGACGATCATGTCGGATCTCCTTTATTTCCCTCAGCCTCTGTGCCGGGGACCTCGGTGCCCGACTCCCGCCCCTTGCGCTCGGCTCGAAGAACGGTGCCGTAGAGCTTGCCCATCGCAATGAGCGCGATCCCCAAGCCAAGGAAGGAGAGAATCCGAAGCACGCCCCTGAGCTCGGCGGCGTCGAGAAGGAACACCTTGAGGATCGTCGCTGTAAGGAGGACCAGCCCCGCCAGGCGGAGCGCCTTGTCGGGAAGTCGGATCCCGGCCGCGATCAGGGCGAGCGCGGTCGCCAGCCAGGTCGCCGACACGAAGTCCCGGGCCGTGAGGTCGTAGCCGGCCATGGCGAGAAGCAGGGCGGCGGTGGCTCCCGCGGCGACCATCGCCGAGTCGGGCATCTTCCGGCCGGCTGAATCCGTCCTGTGGAGCCAGAGCAAGGCGAGGGCGGCCGCGGCCAGCGCCGCGGCGGCGAGGCCCCAGCCGAGCGGCGAGAGCGTTTCGGGCCTGAGCAGCCGAAGCGTCAGGATCGGCCCGACCAGCGCCGCGCAGGCGGTCAGCGTCCGAAGTATCCGGTCCTTCGTGGACAGCGGGATCGACACGCCGGCGAACATCAAGGTGATCGCGGCGCCCACCCACGGAACCAGCGGATCGCGGTCGATCGGCGCCTTGATCAATAGCAGAAGCAAGGCAAGCACCAGCCCGACCGGCGCCGCGAGCCGGGTCTCTGCACGCCGGGCTCCGAGCCAGAGCGCGATCGCCGCGAGCGATCCGAAGAGCAGCCAGGCGCGGGGATCGGTGTCCAGCCGAATGACGAGCAGCGCCAGCTCGATGAGACCAATGACGAGCGGCTGTATCAGCATCACCACCCGGTGCTTTCCGGAACGGAGCAACGAGGCGACCGCGGCCAGTCCGACGACGAACAGGCCAGCCGCGAGCGCGTCCGGCGATGATCCGAAGATCAGGAAGCCGGTCCAGACGAAGCTCGAGGCGACCGATCCGGCGGCGAGCCAACCCCAGCCCCGCTTCCACGCAAGAGTGAAGACCGCCGCGTTCAGCACAGCGATGTAGGCGAGGATCGGCAGCGCTCCCCCCTCCGGATCGCCCGCGAGCCAGGGCGTGAGGAAACCGCCCACCATGCCCATTACCGCCGTCGGCGCTCCATGCCTCAGCGACAGCGCAAGCGCGGCCGCGCTGATCAGGAGCATCAGTCCCGAAGCCGTCTCGCCGGCGATCTGGCCGTAGAGGAACCAGCTTCCATAGGCGGTCGCGTAGAGGATGGCGATGCCGGCCCCCACCAGCGCCTGGGCGACCCGGGGCTCGTCTGCCAGGGCGCCTCGCTTGCGTGCATATTCCCCGCAGGCGAGCGCCAGCAGGCCGAACAGGCCGGCCGCCGCCATTCGAAGCTCCGGAGTCACAAGCCCGATCTCGATCGTATGGCGGATCAGGAAGAAACCGGCGACGACGAGCGCGATCCCGCCGATCCAGATCAGGAGACGACCGCCAACCAGCTGCTCGAAGAGGCTCGCCAGGGTTTCCCGCGCCGGCGGCGGCGCGGCGCCGTCCTCCGCGTCCGGACGGACGCCGGGCTGGGCCGGCCGGACCGGTCCGGGGCGGCCTGCACCGATCCGCTTCTCCAGCCGGGTCACCCGCGCGAAGAGATAGAGATTGGCGGCGAGCAGACCGGCGAGGCCGAGAAGCAGGAAAAGGAGGAAGATCTCCATCGCGAGGACGCTAGCGGCCCGCCGCTGCTCTGTCAGCGCTCAAAAGCGACACGGAAGTTTCGGAAGTTTCAGCTTCCTAAGGACGAAAAAACATTCCGTGCGCGGCGGCTCAGACCGGCGGAAGCGCAGGGTCCCGCGGCGGAACGGCCGGCTCGCGCAACGCGCGCCGAGCCTGCTGGACCGCTTCGATGACGCCCGGCGCGGCGGCGAGCACGACCGGCAAGGCCCTGGCCAATCGGCCCAGGAAAGATCTTCTTCCCGTCGGCATATCAGTTCCTCTCTCGAAATGCTCCGCGACGATCCGCGGATGGGATGGAACATAGCACGAACGACATTCCATAGGAAATTTCTTTGCGTCCATTTCGGCTGTTATCGGGCGCCGTGGCCGGGGCGCGCCGGGAGCGTCGATTGCATCACCGGCGCCCGGCTCCCATATCGCCGCCGTCCAAGAGCGGGAGCATCCGATGGAAAGCTGGCACGGCACGACGATCCTGGCGGTGCGCAAGAACGGACGCGCGGTCATCGCCGGCGACGGCCAGGTGACGCTCGGCCAGACGGTGATCAAGCCTAACGCCCGCAAGGTGCGTCGGCTGGGAGACGGAAGCGTGATCGGCGGCTTCGCCGGGGCGACCGCCGACGCCTTCACCCTGTTCGAGCGCTTGGAGCGCAAGCTCGAGCAGCATCACGGCCAGCTGATGCGCGCCGCGGTCGAGCTGGCCAAGGACTGGCGGACAGACAAATATCTGCGCAATCTCGAGGCGATGATGATCGTCGCCGACAAGGACGTGACCCTGGTGCTGACCGGCAATGGCGACGTGCTCGAGCCCGGCTCGGGAGTCGCCGCGATCGGCTCGGGGGGCAATTTCGCCCTCGCCGCCGCGACCGCCCTGCTCGATTACGAGGCCGACGCCGAAACCCTCGCCCGCAAGGCGATGGCGATCGCGGCGGAAATCTGCGTCTACACCAACGGCAATCTCACGGTCGAGAGCCTGGAGACCGCGAATTGAGCTGGACGGTCGAGCGGCTCGCCTGGGCCGACGCACCTCTGGGTGAGATCGCGCTTCCGAAACGGACGATGCGTTTCCGCTCGGGTTTCGGCTCGGGCCTTTCCCGCCGGGCCGGCGATCCGCCCGGAATCGTCTGGGCGGTGGGGGACCGGGGGCCCAACATCAAGGTCAAGACGGCGGTGAAGCTCTACGGCCTCGACCGGCTCGAGAAGTTGCGGGACGAGACGGGCGCGAAGATCATGCCGCGGCTCGACCTCGGTCCCGCCATTGCCGAGCTTCGGATCGAGGATGGCCGGGTCGAGCTGGTCCGCAGCTTCCGGATCGCCGACGCCGAGGGCCGGCCGGTCTCCGGCCTGCCGGTGCCGGGCGGCCCCCACGGGCGCTGCGAGCCGGCCTTCGGCCTCGACGGCGAGCCGCTTGAGCCCGATCCTTCGGGGCTCGACACCGAGGGCGTCACCGCCCTGGCCGACGGCGGATTCTGGGTCAGCGACGAGTTCGGGCCGTCGCTGGTCCGCCTCGATTCCGGCGGACGGGTGCTGAAGCGGCTGGTACCGGAGGGGGTCGCCCTCGACGGCGCGGCCTACCCGGTCGAAGCGTGCCTGCCTGCCATCGCCGCCCGCCGCCAGATCAACCGCGGGTTCGAGGCGATCGCTCTCTCGCCGGACGGCCGGTGGATGTTCGTCGCCTTCCAGAGCCCCCTCGCCCATCCGGACGAGGCGGCGCATGAGCGCGGCCGTCACGTCAGGCTGTGGCGGCTCGATGCGGCGACGGCGCAAGTGGCCGCCCAATATCTCTACCCGCTCGACCCGCCGGAAACCTTCCTTCGCGACCAGGCGAAAAAGCCGCTCGAGCGAAGCGATCTCAAGGTGAGCGAATTGTGCTGGGCCGGCGCCGACTCGCTGCTGGTGCTGGAGCGCGGGTCCGAGACCACGAAAATCTACAGGACAAGTCCGGCGGACCATCTGGCGCTGCCGCCCGAGCATCTCGACCTTGCCACCCGTCCGACCGCCGAGGAGGGCGATCCCGGCCTTCCGGTGCTCGGCAAGAGCCTGTTGCTCGACACCGACGACGCCCCCGAGATCGGCGCCGACCTCGAAGGGATGGCGATCCTGTCGCCGTTCGAGCTGCTGCTGGTCAACGACAATGATTTCGGGGTCGAGGGGGCCGAGACCGGCTTCTGGCGCGTTCGCTTCGACCAGCCCCTCCTCGCCTGAGCCGGAATGACGATGCGCCGTCCAGCCCTCCCCCTCCTCGCCGGCCTTGCCTTGCTCGCCGGCTGCGGCGGCGGCGACGATTACGAGCCCGAGGTTCGGGCCCAGGAGAAACGGATCGGAGCCGAGCAGCACCCTCAGCTGCTCGCCGAGTTCGGCGGCGCCTACCAGGCCCCGGAAGCCGATTATGCGCGCCGGGTCGGTGAGAAAGTCGCCGCCGCGGCCGGCCTCGAGGGACAGTGCACCTTCACCCTGGTGAACAGCGATGTCGTCAACGCGTTCGCCGTGCCGGGCTGCTACATCTACGTCACCCGAGGGCTGATGGGCATCGTCAATTCCGAGGCGGAGCTCGCCTCGGTTCTCGCGCACGAGGTTGGCCACATCGTCGCCGCCCACAACCGCAAGCAGCGGAAGCGGTCGATGTGGCGGAGCCTGGGAGTCTGGGCCGTCGGCGCCGTCACCGGCTCCGAGGATCTCACCCGGATCGCCGGCCGAGCCGCCGAATATTTCACCCTGCGCTATTCCCGGAAGCAGGAATATGAGGCGGACGATCTCGGAGTGCGCTACCTGTCCGCCGCCGGCTACGACCCCTATGCGGCGGGCGACATGCTCGGAGCGCTCGGCCGCCACGAGGACTATATGGGCAAGACCCGCGGCCGCGACGAGGCGCGGGCGATCCCCGAATGGGCCCGGACCCATCCCCTCGCCGGCAACCGGGTCGAACGGGCCGCGCAGGCCGCGGCGGCGACCGGGATCGCCGACGGCGCCAGGCCCGAGCTCGAGGCCCCCTATCTGCGCGAGCTCGACGGCCTGCTCTATGGCGACGATCCGCGCCAGGGCTTCGTCGACGGCCGCCGCTTCGCCCATCCGATCATGCGCATCGGCTTCGAGGCGCCCGAGGGATTCACCCTGACCAACAGCCCGCGCTCGATCCTGATCGAAGGTCCGAACGGGCTTCGCGGCGAGTTCGGCGGCGGCCCGATGCCGCCGGGCGGGCTCGAAGCCTATGCCGAAGGCCTGATCCGGACGCTTCTGCGCGGCGCCCGGGCCGAGGCCGGCCCCGCCGAGCACCTCACGGTCAATGGCCTGCCCACCTTGATCGTTCCGGTGCTTGTGAGGACCGAGCAAGGAGCGGTCGAGCTCAGCATCGCGGCTTATGACGGCGCCGACGGGGGCGCCTATCATTTCATCCTGGTCGCTCCGCCCGCCGATTCCTCCCGCGCCGCGATCGCCGCACTGATCGCCTCGTTCCGGCGGCTCTCGCCGGAGCAGGCGCGCAGCCTCAGGCCGAGGCTGATCCGCACCGTCCGGGTCGCGCCGCGCCAGACCGCCCGCACCTTCGCCGCCCACATGGCCAGCGATCATCCGCTCGACCATTTCCTGATGCTCAACGGCCGCTCCGCCGGGCAGGCGCTGGAGCCCGGCGAGCTGGTCAAGATCGTCACCTTCGCTCCCCGCTGAGGGCGGATCGAACAAAGCATGGATTCCCGCTTTCGCGGGAATGACGGGATGCTAGTCTGGCGCGATGCAGATGCACCGCCGCCGCTTTCTCCATTCGGGCGCGCTCGCCGCCGGCGGGCTGCTCCTCCCCGGTTGCGCGACGACGGGCGCGAGCCGGGCCGCGCCGACCGGCTGCCTGGCGCCGGTGAACGTCGCCGAAAGCCGAGTCATCCGAACGGTCGCGGGCCTTCGGCCCTACCGCGCGGCCGGGTTCGTCGTCCGGGCGGAGTCGCTCGGCGACAAGAGGCTGGTCCACAATTACGGCCATGGCGGCGCCGGGATCACGCTGAGCTGGGGCAGCTCCCGCCTCGCCGCCCAGCTCGGCCTGCAGGGGCATCGCGGAGGCGTGGCCGTGATCGGCGCCGGAGTGATGGGGCTGACCACCGCCCGGCTTGCGCAGGAGGCGGGATTTGCGGTCACCCTCTACACCGAGGCGCTGACTCCGCACACCACCTCGAACATCGCCGGCGGCCAGATCTCGCCCTTCGGCCATTACAGCGAGGAGGAGGTCACGCCCGAATGGCGGGCGCAGTTCGCGGCTGCGATGGACTATAGCTGGCGGCGCTTCCAGATCATGGTCGGCGACGATTACGGCATCAGGTGGCTTCCCACCTACCAGGAAAGGAACAGCGCCTCCCCGCCGCGGCCGAACCCCTATCATCCCGGCGCCCGAATCCTCAAGCCCACCGAGCATCCGTTCCCGGCGGAGCATGTCGCCCGCTACGACACGATGTACGTCGAGGTCGGCCGCTTCCTTCGGGAGCTGACTCGGGACGTCCAGGCCGCCGGCGGGCGGATCGAGGTCCGCAGGTTCGCGACTCCCGCCGACATCGCGGCGCTTCCGGAGCGGCTGGTCTTCAACTGCACCGGCCTCGGCTCGCGCGAGCTGTTCGGCGACAGGGCGCTTCATCCCGTCCGCGGCCAGCTCGCCGTCCTGCTGCCGCAGCCGGAAGTGCGCTACGCCTATCAGGGACAGGCGGGCTACATGTTTCCGCGCGCCGACGGCATCCTGCTCGGCGGCACCTTCGAGCAGGACGAGTGGGACGCGAACCCGCAGCCGGCGGCCATCCAGCGCATTGTCGCCTCTCATAAAGAGCTGTTCGGCGGTTTCCGCTGCACGGTATCCTAATTCCTCCCCGGCATTTGCCGGGAAGGATTTCAGGGTCAGACGCGCCCCGCCATCGCGGCCTCCAGCACGGTGCGCGCAGCGGCCGAATCGAACGGCAGCGGATTGCCTCCGGCGGACGGATCCGACTCCGCCATGATCGCGATCCGTTCCACCTGCGCGGCGGAAACCCCGAGCTCGGCGAGGCTGTGGGGGATTGCGAGCCGCCGCCTCAGCTCGACGATCCAGGCGAGAAAGCCTTCGAAAGAGGCGTCGGCCAGCCCGATATATCCGGCCAGCCGCGCCAGCCGCCCCTCGACCGCCGACCGGTTGAAGGCGAGCATGTAGGGCATGAGCACCGCGTTGGTGAGGCCGTGGTGGGTGCCGAGCAGGGCTCCGATCGGATGCGACAAAGCGTGCATTCCGCCCAGCCCCTTCTGGAAAGCGGTCGCGCCCATCGACGCTGCGACCAGCATATGGCCGCGAGCCTCGATGTCGCCGCCGTCCTCCACCGCCCGCGGCAGCCACCGGGCGATCTGCTTCATCCCCTCGGCGGCGATCCCGTCCGCCATCGGATGGAAGCCCGGAGCGCAATAGGCCTCCAGGCAATGCGACAGTGCGTCCATCCCGGTCGCCGCCGTGACGTGCGGCGGCAGGCCCAGGGTGAGCTCCGGATCGAGTATGACTACCGAAGGCATCATCTTGGGGTGGAAGATGATCTTCTTCACCCCGGCATCGGCGTCGAGGATCACACCCGCGCGGCCCACTTCCGAGCCGGTGCCTGCGGTGGTCGGGACCGCGACGACGGGCGCGATTCCGGCCGGATCGGCGCGCGACCACCAATCCGCTTTATCCTCGAAATCCCACAGCGGCCGGGCCTGGCCCGACATGAAGGCGATCACCTTGCCGACGTCGAGGGCGCTTCCCCCGCCGAAGGCGATCACCCCGTCATGCCCGCCCTCGCGCCAGGCGGCCAGGCCCGCGTCGACGTCAGCGCCGACGGGATTGGCATGGATGGCACAGAACAGCCCCGCCCCGGCGTTCGCAAGCGCGGCTTCGACCATCGGCATTTCTGCCAGCGCCGGATCGGTGACGAGCAGCGGCCGTTCGACGCCGAGGCTTCGGCACGCCTCGCCAAGCTCGCCCGCCCGGCCGGCGCCGAAGCGGATCGCGGTCGGATAGTTCCAATCGGCATGAGGCAGGGCCATCAGGCGCTCCGCAGGTGAAGGGATCGGGGGCGGGTAACGGAATCGAACCCATAGCGTCCGAGCGAGGCGCCGCGGCCGCTTTGCTTGACCCCGGTCCAGGCGAGGAACGGATCAAGATAGTCGCAGCGGTTGGCGAAGACCGTCCCCGCTTCCACCTGCACCGCCAGCCGTTCGGCGGCCTCGATGTCCCGGGTCCAGATCGAGGCGGTGAGGCCGTAGGCGCTGTCGTTCATCAGCCGGACCGCTTCCTCGTCGCTCCCGACCTTCATGATTCCGACCACCGGGCCGAACGTCTCCTCGCGCATCACCCGCATGGAGTGATCGACTCCGGTCAGCACCTGCGGCATCAGATAGGGTCCGTCGCCGGTGTCGCCGGGGAAAAGCCGGGACTGGACGTGGGCGGTCGCGCCGGCCTCGACCGCCTCCCGAACCTGATCGCGGACCGAAGCGGCGCCGCGGGCGCTCGCCATGGGGCCGAGGCTGGTCTCCGGATCGAGGGGATCGCCGAGCCGGTAGCGGGAGACCGCGAGGACGAAGCCGTCGAGGAACGGCTTCCAGACCTCCTCGTGGACGTAGATGCGCTCGATCCCGCAGCACGACTGGCCGCTGTTGTAGAAGCCGCCGTCGACCAGGCCCTCGACCGCTCCGGCGACGTCGGCATCCTCTCGCACATAGGCCGGGTCCTTGCCCCCGAGCTCCAGGGTGAGGCTGGTGAACGAGCCTGCCGCGGCCCTCTCGACCGCCCTGCCCGCTTCGACCGAGCCGGTGAAGGTGGCGTGATCGACCTCGCCCGAGCCGAGCAGCCTCGCCGTCTGTTCGTGGCTCATGAAAAGGTTCGCGAACAGACCCTCGGGCAAGCCCGCGATCCGAAGCGCCTCGGCGAAGCGCTCTCCCGCCAGGGGCGTCTGAGCGGCAGGCTTCAGGATCACCGCGTTGCCGGCGAGGAGCGCGGGGACGATCGTGTTGGCCGCGGTGAGGAACGGATAGTTCCACGGCGCGATCACCAGCACCAGGCCCGCGGGCACCCGCACCACTCCGCGGCCGGTCTCGGCGACGAAGGGGGCCAGGGCGCCGGGCGCGAGGTCGACCATCGCCAGGACCCGTTCGGCCAGCGACCGGAATTCCCCGCCGTAGCGGACCGGCCGGCCCATCTGCCAGGCGAGCTCCGGGACGACATCGTCATTCATCGTCCCCATCGCGGCGAGAAAGCGGAGCACGGTCGCACAACGCTCGTCGAGCGGCGCCCGCGCCCATTCCCGCTGCGCCCGGCGCGCAGACTCCAATGCGCGCTGAACCTCGGCGTCGGACGCCAAGCGTCGCCGCGCATATTCGCGGCCGTCGATAGGGGAGATGCAGATCAGTTCTTCCAAGTCCCAGACCTCGACAAGCTCACCGGCTACTCAGGATGAGCGGAGGAGTCAGTCAAAATCGCTTACCTTCAGATGATCTCGAAATAGCGGGCGAGCTGCCAGTCGGTCACCGCCTTGCGGGCCTCGCGCTCCTCCCATTCGCGGGTGGCGGCATAATGGTCGACGAACTCGGCTCCGAACAGCTCGCGCGCCGCCCCCGAGCCGCGCAGTCGCTGGGCGGCCTCCCAAAGCGTCCGGGGCAGCGACCGCTCGGCCGGCGTCTCCTGCTCGTAGGCATTGCCCTTCACGGGCGCGTCCGGCTCGATCCGATTGGCGATCCCCCACAGCCCGGAGCCGATCGCCGCCGCGAGGGCGATGTATGGATTTATGTCGGCGGCGGCGATGCGGTACTCGACCCGCTGGGTCTTGTCCGAGCCGCCGATGACCCGAAGCGCGCAGGTGCGGTTCTCATAGCCCCAAAGCGCCGCCGTCGGCGCCCAGAAGCCGGGGATGAGGCGCGTGAAGGCGTTGACCGTCGGCGCGACCATCGCCAGCAGCTCGGGCATCAGCGACTGCTGGCCTCCGACGAACCAGCGCATCTCCTCGGACATCGAGAGGTCCCGGTCCTCGGCGTAGAAGCGCGACTTGCCGCTCTTTGAATCGACCAGCGACATGTGGAGGTGGCCGGACTGGCCGGGCCAGTCGTTCGACCATTTCGCCATGAACGTCGCCATCCAGCCACGCCGCTGGCAGAGGATCTTGACGATGGTCTTGAACAAGGCGGCCTTGTCCGCCGCCTCGAGCGCGTCGTCGACCCGGATCGCCCCTTCGATGACTCCGGGCCCGGTCTCGGTGTGCAGCCCCTCGA
Source organism: Allosphingosinicella sp. (assembly GCA_036389015.1). Classification (GTDB taxonomy): domain Bacteria; phylum Pseudomonadota; class Alphaproteobacteria; order Sphingomonadales; family Sphingomonadaceae; genus Allosphingosinicella. The sequence continues at coordinate 13,913 of DASVQS010000029.1, forward strand.
GCTCGATCCGCATCGAATCGCAGGTCGACCAGAGCTCGTCGTAGAAATCCGAATGAACGCCCGAGCGGAGCATCGAATAGCCGAAATGGCCGGGCGTGATCGGCTTCAGGCCGCGATAGCCCTTGTCGCGGACCGAATGGGGAGTCTCCTCGAAGACGAAGAATTCGAACTCGGCCGCCGCCTTGACCTTGCAGCCGATCGCGGCGGCGCGATCGAGCACCCGGCGAAGCACTCCGCGCGGGCAGATCGCCTCCGCCGCTCCGGCGAACTCGCCGAGGACGAGCGGCATCCGGCCCTCGAACGGCATCGACCGCTCGGTCCCGGGCAGCAGCCGCACCTCGGCGTCGGGATAAGCGGTGTGCCAGCCGGTGAAGCTCGCATTGTCGTAGAGCTGGTCGCTCGAATCCCAGCCGAGCACGACGTCGCAAAAGCCGAAGCCCTTGGCGAGCGCCGAGGCGAGCTTGTCGGGCGCCATATATTTGCCGCGGAAGATGCCGTCGACGTCGAACACGCCGACCTTGGCGCAGGCGGGGCTGCGCTGACGGACTCGCTCGACCAGGTCGTCCTTCGCCATGCTCGCGCCTTTTCCTTCGTGGTCGCCGCGGCTGTCCTAACGCCTGGGGCGGCGGCGCGGAAGCATGGCCGGCTCACATCCATCATTCCGGGCTTGACCCGGATTCCATGAACACAGGCGCTTGCCGTTACTTGAAGGCGTCCGTGTTCATGGATTCCGGCTTTCGCCGGAATAACGGGGCCGGCAATCGCCGGCGCCCCCGCGCTTGATTCCCGCCCCGCCCGCGCCATCTAGCGGGCAAGAGCAATCCGGGCACCAGGACCTAAATGAACGACAATCTCACCCCCAAGGCGGTGGTCGCCGCCCTTGATGAGCATATCATCGGCCAGAGAGAGGCGAAGCGGGCGGTCGCGGTGGCGCTTCGCAACCGGTGGCGGCGACAGCGGCTCGAGGACGGGCTTCGCGAGGAGGTGACTCCGAAGAACATATTGATGATCGGCCCCACCGGCTGCGGCAAGACCGAGATCAGCCGGCGGCTTGCCAAGCTCGCCGACGCGCCCTTCGTGAAGGTCGAGGCGACCAAGTTCACCGAGGTCGGCTATGTCGGCCGCGACGTCGAGCAGATCGCCCGCGACCTCGTCGAGGAGGCGGTGAGGCTCGAGAAGGAGCGGCGGCGCCTCGCGGTCAGGGAGGCCGCCGAAGGCGCGGCGATGGAGCGGCTGCTCGAGGCCCTGACCGGCAAGGGTGCAAGCGAGGCGACGCGCGAGAGCTTCCGCCAGCGCTTCCGCGAAGGCCATCTGAACGGCTCCGAGGTCGAGCTGGAGCTCGCCGAAACCCCCAACCAGCCCTTCGAGATTCCAGGAATGGGCGGCCAGGTCGGAATGATCAACCTTTCCGACATGATGTCGAAGGCGCTCGGCCAGGCGCCGAAGAAGCGCAGGCGGCTCAAGGTGCAGGAGGCCTGGACCCGGCTGGTCGAGGAAGAAGCGGACAAGCGGCTCGATCCCGACGACGTCAACCGGGTCGCGCTCGCCGACGCCGAGGCGAACGGAATCGTCTTCCTCGACGAGATCGACAAGATCGCCGTCAGCGACGTTCGCGGCGGCTCCGTTTCCCGCGAGGGAGTCCAGCGCGACCTTCTGCCGCTGATCGAGGGGACGACGGTGGCGACCAAATACGGGCCGATGAAGACCGATCACATCCTCTTCATCGCGTCCGGCGCCTTCCACGTCGCCAAGCCGTCCGACCTGCTCCCCGAGCTGCAGGGCCGGCTTCCGATCCGGGTGGAGCTGAAGGCTCTGACCGAGGAGGATTTCGTCCGGATCCTGTCCGCCACCCGCGCCAGCCTGACCGAGCAATATGTCGCACTGATCGCGACCGAGGGAGTCGAGGTCGAGTTCACCGACGACGGCATCAGGGCGATCGCCCGCATCGCCGCCGAGGTGAACGGCCAGGTCGAGAATATCGGCGCCCGGCGGCTGTCGACCGTGCTCGAGAAGCTTCTCGAGGACGTCAGCTTCGAGGCCGAGGAACGCCGCGGCGACCGGGTCGTGGTCGACGCCGCCTATGTCGAAGCCCAGCTCGCCGACATCGCAAGGGATACGGATCTCAGCAAATACGTGCTGTAAACGGTCAGGAACGGTCCGCTCCTACCGGTGTTGAAAACGGCTTAGGGCCACGGCTTGAAATCATCGAACCTGACAGTGCGGTCGCCGACATCCGAAAGGGGACTTCTTTTCAAATAGCCGCCGCCAAGGCCCAGCGCGGCGAAGCCAAGTGCAACCTGAGCGAGGCCGGCAACGGAGACGGAGAGCTTTCCGAGAGCCGGAAACAGCAACACGGCGGCGGCAGCGGCAAAGACGCCGAGCCACCCGATCAGGAGCAGACGCAAAAGCCGCTCGTTCACTCGGCTTACCGAAGGCGCGAGGCCGGCTTCGCGAACCGGCACGGTCTTATGCAGGCAGCCCTCGATTTCGGCTTCCAGCAGGTCAACGTGCGCCTCCCAGTTCTCCTGCCAGAATTTGGAGCCTCGAGCCGTCAGCAGGGCCGCATAAGCCGTCAGGGCGCCTAAGACCGCCACGAACAGGGCGAGATGGGGGTAAACGCGTCCGTCCTTCGCGCTAAGGGCCAAAGCGCCAAACGCAACCAGTTGAAAGCCCCAGAAGTAGGTTGCTCGCCTCCAGTAGTTTTCGATCTCGAAGCGCCGCAGATCATGAGCTCGCTCTAGCGCCGCCTTCTGCGCGCCTTCCGGACGTTCGGGCAACTTCAAGCGCAAAAAATATTCCTTCCGGCGCGCTTTCTCCTGCTCCGGGTCTAGGCGGGTGCGGGTCATTCCTTCGACTCTTCCAGTGAGCCGCGGGCGTTTCCCCCGCGGCCGCCCTCACCGTCCTCCATCGCGCCCTCGACGATATTCGCCGCCGGAGCCAACCAAGTTCCACCGTCGTCGCGGACGAGGCTGGCTTTTTGATGCTCGGCTTCGCCGGCCTTTTTGCTCATTCCACTCTCTCCTCCCGAGCCAACGCTCCGGAACGCCGGACGGTTCTGTGGGCGCGACCAGCCGAGCGGAAATGGCGGTTATCCGGGATCGTTGTCTTAGGTTAATGAAACTGGCAGGACCCTCGCCCGTTCATGACCAGAGTTTTCACGGGGAAAGGAACCCAAGTCATGCGTAAATTCACCCTCGCTCTCTGCGCCGCCACGATGGCGATGCCCGTCCTCCCGGCGGCGCCGGCGATGGCCAACCATAACGGCTATTATCACGGCAAGACGTGGCGCGACTCGCAGGGCCGCATCCGCTGCCGGCGTTCCAACGGCACGGTCGGGATCATCGTCGGCGGCGCCGCCGGCGCTCTCGTCGGCCGGGCGGTCGATGGCGGGCGTCATCGCACCACGGGCACCGTCCTCGGCGCCGCAGCCGGCGCTCTGGCCGGACGCGAGATCGCCAGGAGCCGCAGCACCCGCCGCTGCCGCTAAGGCTTAGGGTCCAGATTAGGAAACGGGGCGTCTCCGCCGGAGGCGCCCCGTTTTCGTATCAGCGTCATGTCGGGCTCGGTCCGGCGTCTATGAACGCCGGCAGACGAGAATAGGAATAGGACTGGTTCGCGGATCCCGGCTTTCGCCGGAACGACAGGCACCCGCTAGACGTCCAGATTGGCCACGTTCAGCGCATTCTCCTGGATGAACTCGCGCCTCGGCTCGACGACGTCGCCCATCAGGCGGGTGAAGATCTCGTCGGCGACGTCGGCCTGGGCGACTTCCACGCGCAGCAGGGAGCGGTTGTCCGGGTCGAGCGTGGTTTCCCAGAGCTGGTCGGCGTTCATTTCGCCGAGGCCCTTGTAGCGCTGGATGGCGAGTCCCTTGCGGCCGGCGGCGAGGATCGCATCGAGCAGCTCGGTGGGGCGGCGGACCAGGATTCCGCGCGGGTCCGGGGCTCGGCCCGAATCCGGAACGCCTTCTACCTTGACGTTGGGATCGTCGCTGTCCGGATTGGCTTCCTCCTCGTCGGCGGCCGCTAGCTTCATCGAGACGAGGCGAGAGGCGCTGGCATAGGTCGCGGCCTGCTCGGCGGTCAGCCCGTGGAGCTTGCGGGCCTCGGCCGAGGCGACGAACTTGTGGTCGACGACATGGTGATCGGTGACTCCGCGCCACAGGCGGCGGAGCACATAGTCGCCGTCGGCGCCGATCTCACCTGTCCAGGTCGAGCTCTCGTCGCTGGCCTGGAGGAAGGCGGCCGCCCGGGCGATCGCCTCGGCCCGCTTCGCCGGCGGAAGCGACGGGTCGAGCGCGCCGTTGAGGGCGAGCGCCTCGATCAGGCCCGGATCGTAGCGGCGCGGGACGTAGGCCATCAGGCTTCGCACCCGGCGGGCATGGTCCGCGAGATCGCGCAGGTCGTCGCCGGTGCGCGGGCCCTCGGCGGTCTCGAGGCGCATCAGGCCGATGCCGGCGTCGACCAGATAATCGTCGAGCTTGGAATTGTCCTTGAGATAGACTTCGGAGCGCCCCTTGGCGACCTTGTAGAGCGGCGGCTGGGCGATGAAGAGGTGCCCGCGCTCGATGATCTCCGGCATCTGGCGATAAAAGAAGGTGAGCAGAAGCGTTCGGATATGGGCGCCGTCGACGTCGGCGTCCGTCATGATCACGATCTTGTGGTAGCGCAATTTCTCGATGTTGAAATCGTCGCGGCCGATGCCGGTGCCCATCGCCTGGATGAGGGTGCCGACCTCCTTCGAGCTCAGCATCCGGTCGAAGCGGGCGCGCTCCACGTTGAGGATCTTGCCCTTCAGGGGGAGGATCGCCTGGACCTCGCGGTTGCGGCCCTGCTTGGCAGAGCCGCCGGCGCTGTCGCCCTCGACCAGGAACAATTCGCACTTGGCCGGGTCGCGCTCCTGGCAGTCGGCGAGCTTGCCGGGCAGCGAGGCGATTCCGAGCACCGACTTGCGGCTCGCCTCGCGCGCCTTGCGCGCCGCCTCGCGGGCGGCGGCGGCATCGATGATCTTCTGGATGATCGTCCTGGCGTGGGCGGGATTCTCCTCGAGCCACTCGGCCATCTTGTCGGCCATCAGGCTCTCGAGCGGCTGGCGGACTTCCGAACTGACGAGCTTGTCCTTGGTCTGCGACCCGAACTTCGGGTCCGGCAGCTTTACGGATACGATGGCGGTGAGTCCCTCGCGCATGTCCTCGCCGGTGAGATTCACCTTCTCGCGCTTCAGGGCGCCGGACTTCTCGGCATAATTGTTGAGCGTCCGGGTCAGCGCCGCCCGGAAGGCGGCGAGGTGGGTGCCGCCGTCGCGCTGGGGGATGTTGTTGGTGAAGCAGAGGGTCTGCTCGTAATAGCTGTCGTTCCACTCGAGCGCGACCTCTATGCCGACGTCGTCGCGCTGGCCGGTGACCGAGATCGGGTCGGGGATGAGCGCGGCCTTGGTCCGGTCGAGATAGCGGACGAAGGCTGAGATCCCGCCCTCGTAATAGAGCTCGACCGACTTCTCCTCCTCGTGCCGGGCGTCGGTGAGGATCAGCCGGACTCCGGAGTTCAGGAAGGCCAGCTCGCGGAAGCGGTGCTCGAGCTTCTCGAAGTCGAACTCGACGATCTTGAACGTCTCGGGCGAGGGCAGGAAGGTGACCCGGGTCCCCTTCTTGTCGCCGGCCGGACCGACGACCTTCAGCGGCGCTTCCGCGTCGCCGTGGCGGAAGCGCATGTAATGCTCCTCCCCGTCGCGCCAGATGGTGAGGTCGAGCCATTCGGACAGCGCGTTGACCACGGAGACCCCGACTCCGTGAAGGCCGCCCGAAACCTTGTAGGCGTTGTCGTCGGACGTGTTCTCGAACTTCCCGCCGGCGTGGAGCTGGGTCATGATGACCTCGGCCGCGGAGACGCCCTCCTCGGCATGGATTCCGGTCGGAATTCCGCGGCCATTGTCCTCGACCGAGACCGAGCCGTCCGGGTTGAGGACGATTCGGATCAGGTCGCAATGGCCGGCCAGGGCCTCGTCGATCGCATTGTCCGATACCTCGAACACCATATGGTGGAGGCCCGAGCCGTCGTCGGTATCGCCGATATACATTCCGGGCCGCTTGCGGACCGCGTCGAGGCCCTTCAGCACCTTGATCGAATCGGCGCCGTAGCTGTTTTCGCTGGGGGGTGTTGCCATCGTTGAGATATAGCGACGGCGGGGCCGAAACCCAAGGATTTTGGCGGGTTTCCGGCAGGTTTTTTCGGCGGTGCAGCATTGAGCGCCAGAGGAGAAGCGAATGACGTCGAGACTAGCCTTCGCAGCGGCCGTGGCGCTGCTCGCGGCGCCCGCTGGCGCCCATGTTCCGATCGCCCGGATGGCGCCCGCAATCTATACCGATCCGCCGCACGACAAGGCGCATCCCCCCGGCATGGAGGTACTCCACATCCGTTCGGGCGCAGTGACGATCAACGGCGTCGCCTACACCGCCGCCGGAGCCGGTCCCCACCCGGTGCTGGTGCTGATGCACGGCCTTCCGGGCAATGAGAAGAATCTCGATCTCGCCCAGGCGGTGCGGAGGGCCGGCTGGACGGTGGTCACGTTCAACTATCGCGGTTCGTGGGGGAGCCCGGGGCGCTTCAGCTTCGCCGGCAATCTCCAGGATGGCCGCGCGGTGCTCGCCTGGCTGCGCGATCCCGCCAATGCCGGGCGGCTGAGAGCCGATCCGAAGCGGATCGTCGTCGCCGGCCATTCGATGGGCGGCTGGGTCGCGGCGATGACCGCCGAGCGCGACCCGGCGCTTGCGGGAGCGATCCTGATCTCGGCGGCCAATATGGGCGGCCGGAAGATGGCGCGCGCCGAGGCCGTCGCGCTGATGGCCGACAATATGGAGGCGCTGGCGGGAGTCACCGCGGAGTCGATGGCCGACGAATTGCTCGCCAACGCCGCCGCCTTCGACTGGACTCCGGGCGCCGCCGGCCTCGCCGGACGCCCGCTCCTCGTCCTCACGTCCGAAGACGGCCTGGCTCCGGCCAGCGACTCGCTCGCCGCGGCCGTCAAGGCCGCGCCCGGCGCCCGGGTCTCGGCGGTCCACGCGAATACCGACCACGGCTGGTCCGGCGCCCGAATCCGCCTCGCCGACGAAGTGATAAAGTGGCTGGAGGCTCTGCCTTAGACCTGACGTTCAGAGCGGCTGGACGGCGCCGTCGACCAGCTCGAAGCGGCTTGCGGCGCGGCCGATGCCGTCGAACAGGCCCGCTTCTGTCCCGGTCATCCACACCTGTCCGCCCGCCGCTTCCAGCCGTTCGAACAGAGCGGCGCGGCGGCGCGGGTCCAGGTGGGCGGCGACTTCGTCGAGGAGGAGGATGGGACGCCGGCCGGCGCGTGCGGCGACAAGGTCGGCATGGGCGAGGACGATCGACAGCAGAAGCGCCTTCTGCTCGCCGGTCGAGCAGAGCGAAGCGGTCTGCGCCTTGGCGACATGGGTGACGGCGAGATCGGTCCGATGGGGCCCGGCGAGCGCGCGCCCCGCCGCGGCGTCGCGGGCGCGGCCGCGGACGAGCTCTCTCTCCAGATCCTCGCCGCCGCCCTCGAGGGCGAGGGCGGCTCGGGCGAAGGGCCCTTCCGGCGCACCGGCCAGCTCACCGCCGAGCAAGGCAACGGTGCGGGAGCGAGCGGCGGCTAGAGCGGCACCGTGATCCGCCATCCGCGCCTCCAGCGCCGAAAGCCAGGCCTCGTCCCTCGGCCCCGCCTCGGCGAGCAGCTTGTTGCGCGCCCGCATCGCGGCTTCGTAGCGCGCGGCGTGGACGGCATGGCCGGGCTCGAGCGCGAGCACCAGCCGGTCGAGGAAACGGCGGCGGCCGCCGGCCCCCTCCTGGAACAACCGGTCCATGGCCGGGGTGAGCCAAAGGACGGAGAGCCATTCGGAGAGCGAGGTGGCGGAGGCGGCGGCGCCGTTGATCCGCACCTGACGCCGCTCGGGCGCGCCGGCGAAGGCGCCGGTGCCGATCTCGACATCGCCGAGCCGCGCGGCGACGGCGAAGCCGCCGGGACCGCCGCGCCGGGCCATTTCCGAAAGGGTCGCGCCCCGCAGGCCCCGGCCCGGCGAGAGGAGGGAAACCGCCTCAAGCACGTTGGTCTTGCCCGCGCCGTTCTCGCCGGTCAGCACGACCAGCCCCGGGCCGGGCGAGAGAAGCGCCTCCGCGTGGTTGCGGAAGTCGGTGAGGGCGAGGCGGGAAAGGGCCATGGGCCATCCGTAGCGGAAGGGTGGCGGCGCGAACAATGCGGCTAAATCCTCCCCAGGATTTCCTGGGGAGGGGGACCGCGCGAAGCGCGGTGGAGGGGTTCTTCAGACTCGGCAAGGCCCCTCCACCATGCTTCGCATGGTCCCCGTCCCCTGCAAATGCAGGGGAGGATTTTTGGGTCTAGATACCCTTGAGGCCCGCGGCCGCCAGCCGCCGTTGCGCTTCGCGGTAGCGCGCCGGCTCGCCGATCCGAAGCCTCGCCCGGGCCGCTTCCAGCTTCTCTCCCATCAGCGCCTCATAATCCTCGAGATGGAGCCAGCCGGCGCGCTTGCCGTGCCCGTAGCCTTCCCATACCGCGCGGGCAAAGGCGGCGTTGCCCGTGATCCGGAGGCTCTTCAGCGCGGCGCCGACGGCGATGGCCGCCCAGCCGAGCCCTCCCGTCTGGGCGTAGGAGAAAGCGACCAGGCAGGCCTCGCCGAGCGGCTCGTCTGCCTCGTAGCCCGTCAGCACGTGCCAGATGTCGTGGACGTCGCGCTCGCGCCGGCCGAACCAGGCATAGGGATGCTCGACGTTGGGCGGGATCTCGGTTTCGGCGATGCTGGCCTGGGCGAGGCCGTCGGCGGAATAGCCGGTGCGGTCGAGGAAGGCCCGATAGGCGGCGCCGACGCTGCCGTCGGGAAAGGAATCGATCCAGCCGCGGTCGCACAATCGCGGCGCGAGCTCGACCCGCTCGTATGCCAGCCGCCCGCCCTCGGCGCTGGCGATCAGCCGGCGATAATTGCGGTGCGAGGTGTCGCCGTTGAGGGCGCGCATGATCCGGAAAACCTGCACCGTGTCGTCGCCGTTGGCGAGCAGCCGGCGAAGCGCCCTGAGCGCCGTGCCCCATTCGCGCTTCATCGGTACCGCGGGATTGAACGACTGGCTCGCCATCGGCGACTCCGCTGCTGACACGGATGTCAGTGTTGCACGGTCCGCGCCCGCGTTCAATCCGGGCGGGCGCCGGTACCTTGGGCCGGGCCCGGCCGGCTGGCCAGGGTCTTCACCATCCTTCGCCCAACCTCGGTGCCGATGAGAGACGCAACGCCGGCGAACGTCATCCAGGTCAGCGCCCTGTCGGACTTGCCGATGACCACGGCCCAGACGATCGCCACCGTGAACGCGGCCGCGGCGACCATCACTATCCATTTGAGCCAGAAGTCCGCGGGACGGATCGAGCTGAAAAGCTGGTTGGACGCGACTCCGGTGAGCAGGGCTCCGGCCAGGCCCTGGGCGAAGCCGACGGCGACCGCTCCCGGCCGCGCCGCTTCGATGTTCGCCCAGCCGCCCAGATAGGCGATGATGAAATTGGCAAGGGTCAGGCAGACGATCGTTACGACCAGTGCGGCGGCATAGGCCCATCTCCCGGGCGGTTTCCGTTCGATCGTCACGTCCGCGCCCGAATCGGCATGTGGAGCTGGGCCGTCATGTCATTCTCCCGGTACGTGGCTATTCGGAATATTGGGGCTGCGGAACCGGGCATTGCTCGACCGGCCGAGGGCGGCCGCCGCCGCGCGAGGAGCGCTGCCAGCATTCGTCGAAGACCGAGCAATAGCAGATCCGGGTCTCGATCCGGTCCGACTTGCGGGCCTTGTCCAGCGCGGTCCAGGCCTGCGCGTTGGCCGGGGTCGCCGGAAACCGGATATAGGAAAGGGTCTGGCCGGGCCTGATCATCGCGCCGGCGAGCGTCGAGCTGACGATTCCGCGCCAGTCTTCGGCCCGGCCGCCGCAGCAGGCCCGGAGCAGCTCCGGCAGGCGCGCCACCGGGCGGCCGTCGACCAGCACCTGGACGGAGCGGATCTCGGCCGGCCCGACGCCTTCATTGCTGATGTGAAGATCGACCCTGGCTTCGCCCCGATCGTCCGTGTTGCTCCCCGCCAGCTGCAGATGCGGAAGCGAATTGGCCTGCACCAGGCGTTCGTTCTGGTGAACCAGCTCCTGCATCACCTCGCCGTGGTGCCAGGCGACCAGGATCGAGACGAAGGATACGAACAGCGCGCTGACCGGAAGCACCTTGTCGAGCCAGGCATGGCCGGTCGGGTGGCGATGAACGTGGGGAGGCTCGATCTCGACGTCCACGTCCGGCTCCCCCGGGCTCACACCCGCATCGGCATCAGCACGTAGAGCGCCGCCGCCTTGTCATTCTCCCTGAGCAGGGTCGGCGCTGCGGCGTCGGCAAGGTGCATCTCGACGATATCGCCCTCGATCTGGCCCAATATGTCGAGCAGATAGCGGGCGTTGAAGCCGATCTCGAGCCCGTCGGCATTGTAGTCGCCGGGCACTTCCTCGGCGGCGGTGCCGTTCTCAGGGCTGGTGACGGAGAGGGTGACCCGGTCGCGGTCGAGCGCCATCTTGACCGCCCGCGTCTTCTCGCTGGCGATGGTGGCGACCCGGTCGACCCCTTCCTCGAAGCTGCGCGGATCGATGCGGAGCAGCTTGTCGTTGGCGGTCGGGATCACCCGGCTGTAGTCGGGGAAGGTGCCGTCGATCAGCTTCGAGGTGAGGATGGCGCTGCCGAGGCCGAAGCGGACCTTGGTCTCGGAAAGCGAGATCTGGACCGTGCCCTCGAGCTCGTCGAGCAGCTTCCTGAGCTCCGCGACGCATTTCCTCGGAATGATCACCTCGGGCATGCCTTCCGCTCCGGCGGGCCGCGGAACGGTGACCCGGGCAAGGCGGTGGCCGTCGGTGGCCGCGGCCTTGAGGACAGGCTGCGCCTCGTCGGAGACATGGAGGAAGATCCCGTTGAGATAGTAGCGGGTCTCCTCGGTGGAGATGGCGAAGCGGGTCTTGTCGATGATCTGGCGAAGGGTCGCGGCGGGAAGCTCGAATCGGGTCGGAAGGTCGCCCTCCGCGATCACCGGGAAGTCGTCGCGCGGCAGGGTCGACAGGTTGAAGCGGGCTCGGCCGGCATTGACCTGCATCTTGCCCTCGGCCGCGTTCAGCTCGACCTGGCTGCCTTCGGGGAGCTTGCGGGCGATGTCGAACAAAGTGTGGGCGGAGACGGTGGTGGCTCCCGGCTGGGTGACGTTGGCCTCGATCGTCTCGACGATCTGGAGGTCGAGATCGGTCGCCATCAGCCTGAGCCCGCCGCCCTCGGCCGCCTCGATGAGGACGTTGGAGAGGATCGGGATCGTGTTCCTGCGCTCCACCACGGACTGGACGTGGCCGAGGCTCTTGAGGAGCGTAGCCCGTTCGATCGTCGCCTTCATTGAAACCCCCGAAAGTCGTGCTTTGGCAGGAGTATTAGAGCGGGCCGAGCCCCCCCGCTAGGGGATTGTCGCCGGGCGCGAAAAAAGGGGGGTGGGCGAAGTCCATACGTGCCCCGTGCCGCAAGCGTTCATCACCGCCGTCACCCTGAACTTGTTTCCGGGTACAGCCCTCCGCCCGCCCCGGCGGTCTCGGGACTGGATGCTGAAACAAGTTCAGCATGACGGGTCGAGGCCCGGCCGAGGGCTTTTAGGTTGCCATTCGGCGCGTTGCAGCGCCATCGTGCGCGTCATGGTCCGGCGGCTGATTTTCCCATGGCTTCTCATAACCCTGGCAACCCCCGCCCTGGCTCAGCGCCAGTCGCTCGGGATTTTCGGGACCTGGGGGGCGTTTCGAGCGCCGGATCGCTGCTACGCGATCGCCGAACCCTCCTCGGCGCCCCGCGCCGGCGACGGGCGCGGCTTCGCCTCGGTCGGCTATTGGCCGGGGCGAGGGGTGAGCGGACAGGCCTTCTTCCGGCTGAGCCGGGCCAAGCGCGAGGGTTCCGCGGTCCTGCTCCGTATCGACGACCGCACCTTCCAGCTTCGCGGCGGCGGCGCCGGCGCCTGGGCGCCGGATCCGGCCGCGGACGCCGAGCTGGTCTCTGCGATGCGCACCGGGATCGAGATGAGCGTCGAAACGCGGTCGGCGAACGGGGGCCTGGTGCGCGATTCCTATCGCCTGCGCGGCGCCGCGACCGCGATCGACGCCGCCGCCATCGCCTGCTCGAGGCGTGGCTGAAGTGGCGCGCTGGTTCATCGCCCGCCACGGCGAGACCGTGTTCAACGCCGCCCGGCGGATGCAGGGCGAGACGGAGCATACGCCGCTCACCCGCGCCGGCTTCCGCCATGCCGACGAGATTGGAGAGGCGCTTCTCGCCGAGCTCGGTCCGGTCCCGCCGCTCGCTCTATGGGCTTCGCCGACCGGCCGGGCGCTGCAGACCCTGGCCGTCGCCGCCGAGCATCTGAGGCTCGACTGGCACTCCGCGCGGACCGATCCGCGCCTGTCCGAAATGGACATGGGCGCCTGGGGCGGACGCTTCTACGCCGAGATCGCCGAAGCCCATGGCGGCTTCGTCGACCGGCAGGCCGGGCTCTTCACCTGCCGGCCGCCGGGCGGCGAATGGTATGACGACATCGCGCTTCGCCTCCGCGCCTGGATGTCCGACAGCGCGGAGGAAGATGGGGACCGGCTGATCGTGATGCACGGAATCTCGTCGCGAGTGCTTCGCGGCCTGCTCACCGGAGCGCCGGACCGGCCGGGCTGCGGAGCGCCGGTCGCGGCCCCCTTGCCCCAAGGCTCGGTGGTCTGCGTCGAGGACGGCACGGAGACCGTTATTGGGATCGGCAGCGGCGACCTCGGGGCTTCCGGAACGGCCTAGGAGTCTGCGCTCGACCGTCGGGTCGGCGGCGGCCGCTCAAGGCACCGGCGCAGCGGCGGCATACTCCGCCCGTACGTCCCTGGAGAAGGCCTGGAACATGACCGGACCCGCCGCCGGCCCCCACTCCCCTGCGGCCGCCGCTCCGAGGGCCTCTTCCTGCGACCGGCAGGCGGAAAGAGCGGCCTCCAGCGCCGCGGGTGAGGGGCGCAGGCGGGGCGGCCGCCCGAGGCGGCCGTCGAGGCATATCCGCCATTCGCGATAGGCGCGGAAGGTCCGGCTGGCCTCGAGCGCCTTGTCCTGCGGCGATACCTGGGCTGGCTGGGCTGCGGCGAGGAGGAGGGCGATCAGCATCGTGCCAGCTTCGACCCGCCCCCGCGCCGCGTCAAGGCGCTCCGCATCGAGTCTGGAAAAACCGACCGATATCCCCTACATGGGCGCTCTCATGACAGCGCCAATGCCCATCCCCGGTCATATCGACCCGGTACCCGTGCCGCGCTCGGCTTTCGAGGCGGAGGACGGGCGCGTCGACCTGGTGGGATTGCCGCGCGACGGCATTCGCTCGGCGCTGGAGGAAGCCGGGCTCGAGCCGAAGCAGGCCAAGCTTCGAGCCAAGCAGATCTGGCACCAGATCTACAATCGCGGTGTCACGGAATTCGAGGCGATGAGCGACATCGCCAAGCCGCAGCGCGCCTGGCTCGCCGAGCGCTTCGTCATCGGCCGGCCCAAGGTGGTGGTCGAGCAGGTGTCGACCGACGGCACCCGCAAGTGGCTGCTCAAGACTGCCGACGGCCATGATTTCGAGATGGTCTTCATCCCCGACGCGGACCGCGGCACTCTGTGCGTGTCGAGCCAGGTCGGCTGCACGCTCAATTGCGCCTTCTGCTTCACCGGGACGATGCGGCTGGTCAGGAACCTCACCGCCGGCGAGATCGTCGGCCAGGTCATGCTCGCCCGCGATTCGCTCGGCGAGTGGCCGTCGCAGCCGGAGGGCCGGATGCTCTCCAACATCGTCATGATGGGCATGGGCGAGCCGCTCTACAATTTCGACAATGTCCGCGACGCGCTGAAGATCGTGATGGACGGCGACGGCATCGGCCTCTCGCGCCGCCGGATCACCCTCTCCACCTCAGGCGTCGTTCCGATGATGGCGCGGGCGGGCGAGGAGATCGGCGTCAACCTCGCGGTATCGCTCCACGCCGTCACCAAGGAGATACGCGACGAGATCGTGCCCCTCAATCGCAAATACGGAATTGAGGAGCTGCTCGAGGCCTGCGCCGCCTATCCCGGCGCGAACAATGCGCGGCGCATCACCTTCGAATATGTGATGCTGAAGGACAAGAACGACAGCGACGAGCATGCCCGCGAGCTCGTCCGCCTGATCCGCAAGTACAAGCTGCCCGCCAAGGTGAACCTGATCCCGTTCAACCCGTGGCCGGGGGCACCCTACGAATGCTCGGACGAGGAGCGGGTGCAGCGGTTCAGCGACATCGTCTTCGAGGCGGGCATTTCCGCCCCGATCCGGCGGCCGCGCGGGCGCGACATCATGGCCGCCTGCGGGCAGCTCAAGTCGGCCGCCGAGAAGAAGAGCCGCGCCGAACTCGACCGCATCGCCGAAGAAAAGCAGGCAGCGCTGGCTTGAGCGAGAAGGCCGGCAAAGCCGCCACGACCGTCTGGCGCTACCGCCGCCCGTTTCGGGTGGACGGGCTCGACTTCCTCGTCACCCTCCATGCCCGCACCGACGGGCTGCACTCGGAGCTGGCGATGCTGGGCGTGCCGATGGCGCGCGACTACACGCCCGTCGGCGGGGAGGATGCCGTCC
>DASVQS010000030.1:0-148592 GCA_036389015.1 Allosphingosinicella sp.
TCCACCGACGGCACTCGCAAATGGCTGCTGCGCACGCCCGACGGCAACGATTTCGAAATGGTGTTCATTCCCGACGCGGACCGGGGCACGTTGTGCGTGTCCAGCCAGGTGGGCTGCACCCTCAATTGCCGCTTCTGCCACACCGGCACGATGCGCCTCGTCCGCAACCTCACCGCCGGGGAGATCGTGGGCCAGGTGATGCTCGCCCGCGACGCGCTCGGCGAATGGCCGTCGCAGCCGGAAGGGCGGATGCTCTCCAACATCGTGATGATGGGCATGGGCGAGCCGCTCTACAATTTCGACAATGTCCGCGACGCGCTCAGGATCGTCATGGACGGCGACGGGCTCGGCCTCTCGCGCCGCCGGATCACCCTCTCCACCTCCGGCGTGGTGCCGATGATGGCCCGGGCCGGCGAGGAGATCGGGGTCAATCTGGCCGTGTCGCTCCACGCGGTGACCAAGGAAGTGCGCGACGAGATCGTGCCGCTGAACCGCAAATACGGGATCGAGGAGCTGCTCGAGGCCTGCGCCGCCTATCCCGGGGCCAACAACGCCCGCCGGATCACGTTCGAATATGTCATGCTCAAGGACAAGAACGACAGCGACGAGGACGCGCTCGAGCTCGTCCGGCTGATCCGCAAGTACAAGCTTCCGGCCAAGGTCAACCTCATCCCGTTCAATCCCTGGCCCGGTGCCGTCTACGAATGCTCGGACGACGATCGGGTGCGGCGTTTCTCGGACATCATCTTCGAGGCCGGGATCTCGGCCCCGATCCGCCGCCCCCGAGGCCGCGACATCATGGCCGCCTGCGGCCAGCTCAAGTCGGCCGCCGAGAAGAAGAGCCGGGCGGAGCTCGACCGGATCGCCGCCGAAAAGCAGGCGGCGCTGGCCTGAGCCGGGAAGGGGCAGTCCCTCGATACGGGCCTTCGCCTTCGCTCAGTCCCTACTCAGGATGAGCGGAAAGGCTCAGACGCTCATCCTGAGTAGCCGCTGAGCCAAGTCGAAGCGGCGTATCGAAGGACGACGCTCCCAGCCTGAACGCCGGCTTACGACCCCATTCAGGACGCGCTCAATCCCGCACCTCCATAAGCCTCCTCATCCCGGCGGCCTGTCGCCGCCGCGAAAGGAGTTCATGATGTTCAGGAAGCTCAGCCTCGCCACGGCCGCCGCGGCCGCCACCCTCACCCTGGTCCCGGCCGCCGCGCAGGCCAGCCACCGCGACGGCTATTACGACAGCGGCCGCTACCAGCAGAGCTATCGCGGCGACCGCTACGGCCGCTACGACAGCCGCTATTACGGGCGGAGCAACGTCCGCTACGACGGCCGCCGCTGCAAGGGCACGACCGGCACGATCGTCGGCGGAGTCGCCGGCGCGCTGCTCGGGCGCGAAGTGACCCGCGACCGCTACCGCGGCCGCTCCGGCACCACCGGAGCGATCCTCGGAGGCGCCATCGGAGCGCTGGCCGGCCGGGCGGTTCAGAAGTCGAGCTGCCGCTAGGACCAGATCCCTCGGGTAGTGTATCGAGGGCGGGGCCGGCCTCTGAGAAGAGGCCGGCCCTTCTATTATCCTCCCCGCGCGAAGCGTGGGGAGGGGGACCGGGCGAAGCCTGGTGGAGGGGTAGCTGACGAGGAAGTGGTGGGTTCGCGCGCGAACCTCGCAGGTCAGCGCCTCCTACCCCTCCACCACCCTTCGGGTGGTCCCCCTCCCCATCTGCGATGGGGAGGATTTACGGCCCGTCGAACAGCGCCGCCAGCTGCTCGATCATCGTCCCGCCGAGCTGCTCGGCGTCCATGATCGTCACCGCGCGGTCGTAATAGCGGGTCACGTCGTGGCCGATCCCGATCGCGACCAGCTCGACGGGGGAGCGGGCCTGGATCCAGCCGATCACCTGGCGGAGGTGGCGCTCCAGGTAGGTGCCGCTGTTCACCGACAGGGTCGAATCGTCGACCGGCGCTCCGTCGGAGATGACCATGAGGATCCGCCGTTCCTCGGGGCGTGCGATCAGCCGGTTGTGCGCCCAGAGCAGCGCCTCGCCGTCGATATTCTCCTTGAGCAGCCCCTCGCGCATCATCAGGCCGAGATTCTTGCGGGCCCGCCGCCACGGCTCGTCGGCGGCCTTGTAGACGATGTGCCTCAGATCGTTGAGGCGGCCGGGATTGGGCGGCCGCCCGGCGGCGAGCCAGGTCTCGCGCGCCTGGCCGCCCTTCCAGGCGCGGGTGGTGAAGCCGAGGATCTCGACCTTGACCCCGCAGCGTTCGAGGGTCCGGGCGAGGATGTCGGCGGAGATTGCGGCGATCGAGATCGGCCGCCCGCGCATCGAGCCCGAATTGTCGATCAGCAGCGAGACGACGGTGTCGCGGAACTCGGTCTCGCGCTCGATCTTGTAGCTCAGCGAGTGGGCCGGATTGACGATCACCCGGGCCAGCCGGGCGGCGTCGAGCAGGCCTTCCTCCTGGTCGAAATCCCAGCTCCGGTTCTGCTGCGCCATCAGCCGCCGCTGAAGCCGGTTGGCGAGCTTGGTGACCGCGCTCTGGAGGTGGACGAGCTGCTGGTCGAGATAGGCCCGGAGCCGGCCGAGCTCCTCCTCGTCGCAAAGCTCGGGAGCCTCGACGACCTCGTCATAGCGGGTGGTGAAGATTCGATAGTCGAACTGCGGCGGAAGATCGGAGAGCGGGCGGTTCGGGCGGACTGGGAGCATGCCCTCCTCGCCTTCCTCGCCCATGCCCTCCTCGCCTTCCTCCATCTCCTCCTCGGACCAGTCGCGCTCGCCTTCCTCCTCGCCGGCCTCGCCGGGCTCGACCCGCATCTCGGCCTCGCCCGAGCTTCCCCCCTCCTCGTCCTCGTCCTGCTCGTCGCCGTCCTCGCCCTTGTCGCGGTCGCCGCCTTCGCCCTCTTCGCCGGAGTCCGGATCCGTGTCGGCATCCGCCTCGCCCTCGATCAGCTCGAGGTCGCGCAGGAGCTTGGTGGCGAGAGCGGCGAAGGCGGCCTGGTCGTCGAGCACCAGCCCCAGGGCGTCCAGATCCGCGCCGGCCTTGTCCTCGATCCAGTCGGAGACGAGGTCGATGCCGCCGCGCGCGGCCTCGGGCGGAGCCTCGCCGGTCAGCCGCTCGCGGACCTTGAGCCCGAGCGCGGTGCCGAGCGGCACCTCGGCGCGGTTGCGGGCGCGGGTGATCGGATCGGTGCGCATCCGCATCTCGACCGCCTGGGCGAGGTTGGCCCGCACCCCCGCCATCGCCCGGGCGCCGAGCGCCTCGACCCGCGCCTGCTCGACCGCGTCGAACACCGCCCGAGCGATTTCGTCCGCCGGAGCGCCGCGGGCGTGCATTCCGGCATTGTGGTGCCTGAGCTTGAGCGCCGCGGCGTCGGCATAGCCGCGCGCCTCGGCGACCTCCTTCGCGGCCAGCGAGCGCCCGGGCATCGGCACCTTGACGCTCTTCCCCGAAGTCGAGGGCGAATCGGCGGTGAAGCCGAGCTCCAGCTCCGGCTCGCGCGCGATCGCCCGCGCGGCGCCGGTCAGCACCTGGCGGAAGGCTTCGAGGGGGTTGTCGTTGCTCATACCCCTCTCCCCCCGGGGGAGAGGGAGGGGCCCGCCCGGCGCAGCCGGGTGGGAGGGTGAGGGCATATCGGGTGAAAGGCACTGCTTGCCCTCACCCCCCCATTGCTGGCGCAATGGGTCCCCCCCTCCCCCCTGCAGGGAGAGGGTTTCACTACGCCTTCGCCGCGACGCTCTCCGGCAGGTCCTTGCCGAAGACGCGCTGGTAATATTCGGCGACCAGCGGCCGCTCGGCCTCGTCGCATTTGTTGAGGAAGGTCAGGCGGAAGGCGAAGCCGACGTCGTCGAAGATGAGGGCGTTCTGGGCCCAGCTGATCACGGTGCGCGGGCTCATCACGGTCGAGATGTCGCCGTTGACGAAGCCCTGGCGGGTCAGGTCGGCGACCTTGATCATCTTCTCGACCTCGGCCCGGCCGCCTTCATGATCGTACTCGCCGCTTTTCGCCAGGACGATCCGGGCCTCGATCTCGGCGGGCAGGTAGTTCAGGGTGACGACGATGTTCCAGCGGTCCATCTGGCCCTGGTTGATCTGCTGGGTGCCGTGATAGAGGCCGGTCGTGTCGCCGAGGCCGACCGTGTTGGTGGTCGCGAACAGGCGGAAATAGGGATGCGGCCGGATCACCCGGTTCTGGTCGAGAAGGGTCAGCTTGCCTTCGGTCTCGAGCACTCGCTGGATGACGAACATGACGTCGGGCCGGCCGGCGTCATATTCGTCGAAGACGAGCGCGGTCGGGGTCTGCAGGGCCCACGGCAGAAGCCCCTCGCGGAACTCGGTGACCTGCTGGCCCTCGCGAAGCACGATGGCGTCGCGGCCGATCAGGTCGATCCGGCTGATATGGGCGTCGAGGTTGATCCGGATCAGCGGCCAGTTCAGCCGCGCCGCGACCTGCTCGATATGGGTCGACTTGCCGGTGCCGTGATAGCCCTGGACCATCACCCGGCGGTTCTTGCCGAAGCCGGCGCAGATGGCCAGCGTGGTGTCGGGATCGAAGACATAGGCGGGATCGAGGTCCGGAACGCGCTCGTCGGCCTCGGAGAAGGCGGGAACCTCCATGTCGCTGTCGATCCCGAAAAGGTCGCGCACCTTCCGCATCTGATCGGGCGAATCCATGATCACGGCGCCGCGGCTGGCTGGATTGGCATTGGGCAGCTCAGTCATTCACTCACACTTTCGAACTCTGGTCCTTCGATACGTCCTTCGATACGCCGTTTCGACTTCGCTCAACGGCTACTCAGGATGAGCGGGAGCTTGGGCGGGTCCCCTACCAGCATCCGCTCATCCTGAGTAGGGGCTGAGCCCGGCGAAGACCCGTATCGAAGGAAGGCCCGTATCGAAGGACAATCCATTAAGCAAAGGCCGGTCTCGATTTGAGGTGCGTATAAGCCTCGATCACCGCCTGCAAAGCCTTCTCGTGGCCGCGGTCGCCGCCATTGTGGTCGGGATGGTAGCGGCGCAGCAGGTCGGCGTAGCGGCGGCGAAGGGTCCGCCGGTCGGCGTCGGTGCCGAGGCCGAGGATCCGCAGCGACTTGCGGTCGGGCTCGCTCAGTTCGCGGCCGTCGAGGCGGGGCCCTTCAGCGGCGGCGCGGCGGAAGCGCGCGCCGATCGCGTCGAGCGGGTCGTGGAAATCGGCCCATTTGGGCGGTCCGTCGGCGCCCATCTGGGCGAAGGCCCGCGTCTCGCGGTCCCAGCCGCCATAGGGATTGTTGGCCGCCTGGATCTCGTCCGCGCTCATCCCCTCGAAATAATTGTAGCCGGCGTTGAACTCGCGGACATGGTCGAGGCACAGCCAGCGCCAGTCGCCCGGACCGTCGAAGCTCGGGCCGCGGCCGGCCGGCGCCCGGAACTCGCCCGGCGAGTCGCAGCCGGGATGAGCGCAGGTGCCGCGCGCTTCCGCCCGCCCGTGGAACCTCGTCTGCCTGCCGCTCGCGCTCGCCACCCACTCACCTTCGCATCCAAACGGCCTATATAGGCGCGATGACCGAGTCTTTCACCGGCGGAATCGCCGCCGAGATCGAGCGCAGGCTGCGTGCCGCCCTTGAACCCACACAGCTCGTCGTGACCAACGACAGCGCCCGCCACCGCGGCCACGCCGGCGACGACGGCAGCGGCGAGAGTCATTTCACGGTGGAGGTGGAGTCGGAGCGATTCGCGGGGATGAGCCGGGTCGAGCGGCAAAGGGCGGTGAACTCGGCCTTGGCGGATCTGCTCATGGGCCGGATTCACGCATTGGCGATCAGGGCGAGTGCCCCGGGGGAATAGGACCGCCAAAGGAGAAACCGTTCGGGCTGAGCCTGTCGAAGCCCTTCACTTCTCCCCGGCGGACCAAAGGCGAGGGCTTCGACAAGCTCAGCCCGAACGGTGTAGGGGTGGCGTATGTCAGACATCATCCTCCAGACCCTCCACCCCGCCACCCACGATCTCGGCGGCTTCAAGGTTCACCGCACCCTGCCCCACCGCGAGCGCACCACGGTGGGGCCGTTCATCTTCTTCGACCAGATGGGGCCGGCGCATCTTCCGGCCGGCGGCGGGATCGACGTGAGGCCTCATCCGCACATCAACCTCGCCACCGTCACCTATCTGTTCGCCGGAGCGATCGACCATCGCGACTCGCTCGGCACCTTCGCGACGATCGAACCGGGCGCGGTCAATTTGATGACGGCGGGCCGCGGAATCGCCCATTCGGAGCGCTCGCCCGCGCATCTTCGCCCCGGCGGCCCGGAGCTGAGCGGGATCCAGACCTGGATCGCCCTGCCCAAAGCGAAGGAGGAGATCGACCCGGCTTTCGAGCATGTCGCGAAGGACCGGCTCCCCGTCGTCGACGGCGGCGGCGCCAGCGCCCGGGTCGTGATGGGCTCCCTCTGGGGCGCGGAATCGCCGGTGACCTGCCACAGCGAGACCATCTATGCCGACATCATGCTCGAAGCCGGCGGCGCGATGCCGGTCGATCCGGGCGCCGACGAGCGGGCGGTCTACGTCGCGGAGGGCGAGGCGACCCTCGACGGCCTCCCGCTCGAGCGAAGCGTCCTCTACCTGCTCGCGCCCGGAATCGCGGCGACCCTGCGCTCCGCGACCGGCGCCCATGTCATGCTCTGCGGCGGAGCGCCGCTCGACGGGCCGCGCCACGTCTGGTGGAACTTCGTCTCGTCGAGCCGGGAGCGGATCAACCAGGCCAAGGAGGATTGGGCGGCCGGCAAGTTCGTCCTGCCGCCGGACGACGACGGCGAGTTCATCCCCTTGCCGAACGTGCCGCCCAAGACGGTGAGCTATCCATAGATGTTCCCCGGCGAAGGCCGGGGCCCAGTCCTACCGCCGGTGCCTCCGGGCCCGGCCTTCGCCGGGGAACAGATAAGAACATGACCGAGCTTAGCTACAGCCAAATCCCCCTCGCCACCGGAGTCACTCTCAACGTCGCGTCTGCCGGACCCGCGAACGGCGAGGCGATCCTCTTCCTCCACGGCTTCCCGGAGTCGCATCGCACCTGGCGTCACCAGCTCGACGGCCTTTCGGACACTTACCGAGTCTACGCCCCGGACCAGCGCGGCTTCGCGGCTTCGGACAAGCCGGAGGGCGTCAAGAATTACGAGACCGACAGGATCGTCGCCGACGTGATGGCGCTCGCCGACGCCCTCGGACTCGATCATTTCACCCTCGCGGGCCACGACTGGGGCGGGGCGGTGGCGTGGACTGCGGCGCTGACCCATCCGTTCCGGGTGAAGCGGCTGATCATCGTCAACGCGCCGCATCCGCTCGTCTTCCAGAAGAGCCTGATCGAGGACGAGGCGCAGCGCGAGGCGTCGCAATATATCAGCTTCTTCCGCTCGCCCGCCGCCGAGGCCGCGATCACCGGCATGGGGCTCGAGAATTTCCTCGACCGGGTGATGCTGAGCCATGCCGACTCGACCAGGCTGCCCGCCGAGGAACGGCAGCATTATCTCGACGACTGGTCGCAGCCCGGCGTGCTCACGACCATGCTCAACTGGTACCGGGCCTCCAAGATGACGGTGCCCGCGCCCGGCGAGGAGGCGAAGGCGCCGCTGTGGACCCATGCGCCTTTTCCGAAGCTGAAGATGCCGACTCTGGTCGTGTGGGGGCTGAAGGATACGGCCCTGCTCCCGGTCCAGCTCGAAGGCCTGCCCGGCCTCATCGAGGACCTTCGGCTGGTGACGTCGCCCACGGCGAGCCATTTCATCACCTGGGAGGAGCCGGGAATCGTGACCGGCGCGATCCGGGATTTCATGGCGGAGACCTGACTTGCCTCCCCATCGCCAGATGGGGAGGGCAACCGGGCGGAGCCTGGTTTAGGGGTCCTTCGATAGGCCGCTTCGACTTCGCTCAGCGGCTACTCAGGATGAGCGGTTATCATCGCTCATCCTGAGTAGCGACTGAGCCCGGCGAAGGCCCGTATCGAAGGACCCTTTGTGGCGGGGAGGACAAGGCGTTGCCCAGTCCCAACCCCCTTGCTACAGGCCGCCGCCATGCAGACCGACCGATTCACGCCGGAGATCAGCTACGTCGCCACGCCCCGGGTCGCCTGCGACGGAGCGAGCGAGACCGATGCCGCGCTCGGCCACCCCCGGGTCTATCTCCAGATCGACGAGAAGGGCTATGTCGACTGCGGCTATTGCGACAAAAGGTTCGTTCTGAAGGGCGGCGCGGCCGACGAGGGCGGAGCCGAAGCGGCCTAGGGCGGGATTCGCCACGGAAGGAGGGCGTTGCCATTCGCCGCGGCTGGGTCCAATCAGTCGGGCGACCATCCGAGGGCCCACAAGTTGCACAAATTATCGATCGGCGCCGCGCTTGCGGGCACGCTCCTGTTCGCGCTCGCCGCCTGCGATTCCGCGCCCGCCGGAAACGAGCAGTCGGCGAAGGCCGAGACGAACTCGGCGGTCGCCGCCAATTCCTCCGCGGCGCCGCAAGCGCCCGCCCCCGCCGTTGCTGCCGCGCCCGTGGTGCTCGAAGGGGCCGGGCTTCGAATCCCGGGCGCCACGCCGCCGCGGACCCTGGCCTTCGACATGGCCGAGGCGGCTACCGTCGAGGCCCTCACCAAGGCTCTCGGGCGCCCTCCCACCGATCGCGGCGAGAATGAGGATTGCGGCGGCGGCGCGATGAAATTCGCCGACTGGAAGGGCGAGATCCTGGTCTATTTCCTGGACGGCCGTTTCGCCGGCTGGGACTCCCGGGGCAAGCTCAAGACCCTCGACGGGATCGGCATAGGCTCCAGCCGGGCCGAGGTCGCGCTCTTGCCGGGATTTGAGGTCGAGGAAAGCACGCTCGGCACCGAGTTCCGGGCCGGCGGGCTGAGCGGAATCCTCGACTCCAAGGCCCCGGGCGCGAAGGTGACCCAATTGTGGGGAGGCGCCACGTGCGTGTTCCGCTAGGGGCCGCGCTCGCGATCCTGATCCTGGCGCCGGGCTGCTCGCCGGGCGCAGCACCGGAAGACGGCGGGCGGAAGGCTCGCGCTGAGGCGCCGGCCGCGACCGCGACCGCTGAGGCGGCCCCCGCTCCGGCCGCCCCCGGGCCCGTCCGCGCGGCCGCCCCGGCCAAGGGCTCGCGCCGTTGCGGTTGGCTTTCCAACCCGACGCCGGGCAATTGGTGGCTGACCGATTCCGAGGGCCAGTGGATCCTGGGGACCCAGGGCGCCGACCAGGCACCTGGAATGGACGAGGTCCCCGACATGAGCACGGCCGGCTGGGTCGAGACCAACGGCCATTACGGCTATGGCTGCGCCTGCATGACGATCACCGCCGACGCCGAGGGACGGGTAACGAGGATCGCCGATGCGACCCCGAAGCCGCTCAAGCAATGCCGGGCGGATCGAAAGCTGCCGAAGCCGGAATGACTTCGTCGCCCCGGCGATGACGTCTGCGACGAGGGAGATCGAATATGGGATTGTTCGACTGGCTGACCGGCAGCAAGCCAGCGCCTTCCGGGGTGAAGCGGCAGTCCGAGGCGAAGCTGAAGGCGGCGCTGATGGCCGTCAACCGCAAGTCCGCGCCGTTCAGGGTGCGGAGCGGCAAGGCCGAGAAGGTCGACCTCGTCGCCGAATGGAAGATCGTCGACGCCCAATGGTCGGGAATCTTCGCGGAGGCCGGGATCAAGCGGGTGTTCACCGTGCTGATGAAGTTCGACGAGGCCAAGGGCGAAGTCCGCGCCGTCGATCGCGAATATGAGGTGGAATGGGAGGCCGGCGTGCCCACGCTCTGGCTCAAGGGCTCGGCCTTCCGCGGCCGCAAGTGGGAGAAGAGCTTCGAGACCGTCTACGCCTTCCGCGAGGACGGCTCGTTCGGCAAGGTCTACGATTATCGCTTCGACACGAGCGAGATCCACAAGCCCCTGATCGCGGCCGCGCACAAGGCCGGCTGGGGCTGGCGAAGCGTGGCGTTCGCGAAGCTGTGAGGGGGATGCTCCCCGGCGAAGGCCGAGGCCCAGTCGGAGCCTGAGCTGGACCCCGGCCTTCGCCGGGGAACAGGATGACGGAAGGCCCCCGCCGCCCTATATCCCCTCAATGACCTACACCGATCCGCGCCGCTTCCTCTACCGCAGCGATGCCCTCACCCCCGACTCCGCGCTCCGCCTCACCGCGGACGCGCTCAAGTCGTGCGACGACGGCGAGCTCTATCTTCAATATACCGTCTCCGAGGCCTTCGGCTTCGACGACGGCAGGCTGAAGACCGCGGACTTCGATACCCAGGCCGGCTTCGGGCTGCGCGGAGTCTCGGGCGAGACCACCGCTTTCGCCCATGCCAACGAGCTGTCCGAGGCCGCGATCCGCCGCGCCGGCGAGACGATGGCCGTGCTCGATCCCGCGAGGGGCGCGCGGCCGGGGCCGCCCCGGCGGACCAACGCCACCCTCTATACCGATTCGGATCCGCTCAGCCTCGTCCCCTTCGCCCGCAAGGTCGCCCTGTGCCAGGAGATCGAAGCCGCCGCGCGCGCCCGCGATCCGCGGATCGTCCAGGTCGCGGTGTCGCTGACCGGGAGCTGGTCGGTGATCGAGATCGTCCGCCCCGACGGCTTCGTCGCCCACGATGTCAGGCCGCAGGTTCGTTTGAACGTCCAGATCGTCGTCGAGCGGAACGGCCGGCGCGAGACCGGCTATCACGGCGTCGGCGGCCGCTATCTCTACGACCGCTTGTTCGAGCCGGCGACCTGGAACCGGGCGGTCGACATCGCGCTCGACCAGGCGCTGGTCAACCTCGAAGCGGTCGCCGCGCCGGCCGGCGAGATGACCGTGGTCCTCGGCCCCGGGTGGCCCGGGGTTCTACTCCACGAAGCGATCGGCCACGGCCTCGAGGGCGATTTCAACCGCAAGGGCACCTCGGCTTTCTCCGGCCGGATCGGCGAGCGGGTGGCCGCGCCGGGGGTGACCGTCGTCGACGACGGCTCGATCGCCGACCGCCGCGGCTCGCTGTCGATCGACGACGAGGGCACTCCGACCCAGTGCACGACGCTGATCGAGGACGGGATCCTCAAGGGCTATATCCACGACCGCCTCAATGCCCGCCTGATGGGGGTCGAGCCGACCGGCAACGGCCGCCGCCAGAACTTCGCCCACGCGCCGATGCCTCGGATGACCAATACCTTCATGCTCGGCGGCCGTGAGGATCCGGGCGAGATCCTCGCCCGCGCCGGCAACGGCATCTACGCGAAGAGCTTCGGCGGCGGCCAGGTCGACATCACCAGCGGCAAGTTCGTCTTCTCCTGCACCGAGGCTTACAGGATCGAGAACGGCAGGCTCGGAGCGCCGCTGAAGGGCGCGACCCTGATCGGCGACGGCCCGACCGTGCTCACCAAGGTCGCGGCGATCGGCAACGACATGGCGCTCGACGAAGGAGTCGGCATCTGCGGCAAGGGCGGCCAGTCGGTGCCGGCCGGGGTCGGCCAGCCGACGCTGCTGATCGACGGCCTGACGGTCGGAGGAACCGCCGCCTGATGGCGTGGCAGGACGAGGTCCTCGGCTTCTGGTTCGGCCTGGACGAGGCGCAATGGTGGAAGGCCGATCCGGCGCTCGACTCGGCGATCCGCGACCACTTCCTCGACCTGTGGGCGACGGAGCGGGAGAATCTGCCGGAAGCCTTTCTCGGCAGCGCACGCGACGCCGTCGCCGCGGTCATCCTGTTCGACCAGTTCCCGCGCAACATGTTTCGCGGCCATGCCGACCAGTTCTCGACCGATCCGCTCGCCCTGGCGATCGCCGAAGGGGCGGTCGAACGCCGGCTCGACCAGTCGATGAGCGCGGCCGAGCGCGGCTTCCTCTACATGCCCTTCCAGCATAGCGAGGCGATCGAGGACCAGCGCCGGTCGCTCGCCTTGTTCACGGCGCTTGGCGACGATTACCAGCTCGGCTACGCGAAGAAGCATCATGACGTCATCGAGCGCTTCGGCCGCTTCCCGCACCGCAACCCGATCCTCGGCCGCCCGCCGCGCGCCGCCGAGGTCGAGGCCGGCGACGTGACGCCCTGGTAATGCCGCTTGTCGAGGTCGCCCGCTTCTACGACAGCCTCGCCGCCGGCGCCGCCCAGTCCCATCTCTCCGACGCGGGCATCGACAGCTTCATCTTCGACATGGGCATGACCTTATTGGGTGTCGGTTTCCTCATCCCGGTGCGGCTGATGGTCGACGAGGACGATCTGGCGAACGCGGAGCGCCTGCTGGCGGAGGAGCCTTGACAGTTCCGGTGTACTGGTTCACCAATACACTATGACCGATCCCGAGAACCGTCATCCCGGACTTGATGCGCCAGTCCTCAAGCTGACTAATCTCAGCAAGACCTATGGGCGTCGCGGCGGCGGGGTTAAGGCGGTGCGCGACGTCAGCCTCTCGGTCGGAGCGGGCGAGGTCTACGGCTTCCTGGGCCCGAACGGCGCCGGCAAGTCGACGACGATCCGGATGCTGATCGGGCTGATCGCGCCGACCTCGGGCGAGGCGCGGCTGTTCGGCGAAGATCTGCGCACTCATCCCGCTGTCTTGCGCCGGGTCGGCTCGCTGGTCGACGGCGGCAATTTCTATCCCTTCCTCTCGGGTCGCCGGAACCTCGAGGTTCTGGCGAAGACCCAGGGCGGCGGCGCCGAACGGATCGACGCGCTGCTCGAACAGGTCGGCCTGGCCAAAGATTCGAAGCGCAAGGTCAAAGGCTATTCGACCGGAATGCGCCAGCGCCTGGGGGTCGCGGCCGCCCTGCTCGGCGACCCCGATCTCGTCATCCTCGACGAGCCGGTCAACGGCCTCGACGCGGCCGGGATCCAGGAGATGCGCGCCCTCATCCGCGGCCTCGCCGTCGATCGCGGCAAGACCGTCTTCCTCTCCAGCCACCTCCTCCACGAAGTCCAGCAGGTCTGCGACCGGGTCGCGATCATCAGCCAGGGCGAGATCGTTCGCGAATCGACCATCGCCGATCTGCTCCGCCAGGACGACGGCCTGCGCGTCGACTCGGCCCCCGTCGAGATCGCCGAGGCGGCTCTGGCGTCGCGCTGGGCGGTCGAGCGCGACGGCGATTCGCTCGTCGTCCGGGCGACCCGGGCGGAGGCGCCCGAGGTGGTCCGGCGCCTCGTCGGCGCCGGCGCCGACCTCTTCAGGCTGACGCCCGAGCAGCGCAACCTCGAGCAGGTCTTCCTGTCGATCACCCAGCCGGAGGCCGACCATGCTTGAGGCCCTCTCCGCCGAAGCGCTGAAGATGCGCACGCACAAGGCGACCTGGTTCCTGGTCTGGGGATTCCCCATCTTCTTCACGATCATCATGCTGCTGATGATCGGCGCCGGCATGGCCGGACTCGACAAGCCCGAGCAGCCGAACCTCCACAGCTGGCTCGAGAACGTCACCCTGATCTGGTTCATCCCCAACAACGCCGTCGGCCGCTATCTCCTGTCGGCCTTCGTCGCGGTCGTCTTCGCCGGCGAATATGGCTGGAACACCTGGAAGCTGATCGTGCCGCACCGGCGGCGGCCCTCGCTCATCGCCGCCAAATATGCGCTCGTCATCATCCTGTTCGCGATCAGCTTCATCCTGACCGCGACGCTCCTCACCGGCCTCGCTTTCGCCGACGATCTGCTCACCGGAGACACGGTCCCGGCCGGGCTCAATGCGGGCGTGATCTGGGCGGAGCACGGCAAGGTCGCGCTGGCGGCGGTGGCTCCGGTGCTGATCGCCATAGGCTATGCAAGCCTCGCCGCCGTCCTCACCCGATCGACGATCGCGGCGCTGGTGATCGCCATCGTCGCGACCACCGTCGAGCAGATGATCTCCAACTTCGGACCGGCGCTCAGCGTCTATTTCCCGTCGATCGTCTGGCCCCTCTACCATGTGCTGCCCGGCCACCACATCGCCAACCTGACCGAATTCATCCGCGAAGGTAAGACGCTGGTACGCGAATTTCCCGGCGGCCGCGTCGTCGATCTCGGCTGGACGGCCTCGCTCGCCGTGATTGTCGCCTGGCTCGCCGCCCTGTGGGGCGCGACCTTTGCCGCCTTCTCGCGCCAGGACATCAATTAGAGGACCAATTCCCCTGCATTTGCAGGGGAGGGGACCATGCGAAGCATGGTGGAGGGGTTCTTCTCAGACTCCGTAGAACCCCTCCACCGCGCTTCGCGCGGTCCCCCTCCCCGCGAAATCGCGGGGAGAACAATCTACAGCCACCCTCGGATCGCGCCGAGGTCGTAGCCCGCCGCCGCCGCTAAGGCGACGCTCTCGTCCGCCGGCGCCCCGCGCGACGCTCGGGCCAGAGCCCAGAGGAAGGTCGAGCGCGTGCCGGTGCGGCAGAAGGCGAGGACGGGCCCCTGCTCCAGCGCCTCGGCCATGGCCTCCACCCGCTCCGGCGGGAAGCCGCCGGCGACCGGGATGTGGCGATAGTCGAAGCCGGCGGCCCGCGCCGCCGCCTCGATCGCGGCTGAGGACGGCTGGGCGGGCTCCTCGCCGTCGGGGCGGTTGTTGACGATCAGCCGGATTCCGGCGGCGGCGATCTCGTCGACGTCGCCGACGGTGAGCTGACGGACGAAGACGAAGGTGGTGAGATCGAGCCTGCGCATGGGAGCCCCTAGGCCGTTTCCCCCGCCGCCGTCATGCTGAACTTGTTTCAGCATCCAGTCCGGAGGCCGCAAGGCGGTGGAGGCATGGACCCCGAAACAGGTTCAGCCTGACGGATCAGGCAAAACCCCGAACCACCTCGACGAACGCCTCGCCGTAGCGCTCGAGCTTCGCCTGTCCGACTCCTGAAACGCGCGACAAGGCGTGAAGCGTCTCCGGCCTGAGCTCGGCCATCTCCCGCAGCGTGCTGTCGTGGAAGATGACGTAGGGGGGCACCCCCGCCTCCTTGGCGAGGTCGCGGCGGCGCGTCCGAAGCGCCTCGAACAGCGGATCGTGCGGCAGGTTCGAGTCGCGCTCGCGGCGCTTGCGGAGCCGGCGCGCGGGCGGGAGCACAAGCTCGAGCCTCTCCTCGCCGCGAAGGATCGGCTTTGCGGCGGGACCGAAGCTGAGCCCGCCGTAGGGGTCGGCGCGGAAGGCATCGCGGGCGAGAAGCGCGCGGGCCACCGGCTTCATCAGCGCCAGCTCCTCCTCGCCGGCGATCCCGAAGACCGAAACCCGGTCGTGCCCGAAGCTCCTCACCTTCTCGGTGTCGCGGCCGGCGAGGACGTCGGTCAGGTGGCCGAGACCGAAGCGCATCTCGGTCCGGAAAGCGGCCGAGAGCAATTTGCGGGCCGCCTCGGTGGCGTCGACGGTGACCGGGGGGGCCAGGCAATTGTCGCAATTGCCGCAGCGCTCCGGCGGATCCTCGCCGAAATGGCGCAGAAGCAGGGCGCGGCGGCAGCCGGCGGTCTCGACCATCGCGGCGAGCGCGTTGAGCCTCTGGCGCTCGCCCGGCCGGCGCGCTTCGGGCACCTCGGTCTCCAGCCGCTGGCGGGCTCGGGCGAAATCCTCGGCGCCCCAGAACAGCCAGGCCTCGGCCGGGTCGCCATCGCGGCCGGCGCGGCCCGTCTCCTGGTAGAAAGCCTCGATCGACTTGGGCAGTCCGGCATGGGCGACGAAGCGGACGTCCGGCTTGTCGATGCCCATTCCGAAGGCGATGGTCGCGACCATCACCATGTCCTCGGAAGACACGAACGCCTTCTGGTTGGCGGCTCGGACCCTCGGGTCGAGGCCGGCGTGGTAGGGCAGCACCTTGCGCCCGCCCTCGCCGAGCTGGACGGCGAGCTTCTCGGTCTTGTCCCGGCTGGTGGCGTAGACGATCCCCGGTCCCGGCTGCTCGGCGAGAAGAGCCTTCAATTGGGCTCCGACCCCGTCGCGCGGGCGGACGTGATAGCGGATGTTGGGACGGTCGAAGCCGGCGACGATCAGCCCGTCCTCGTCGATCCCGAGCTGAACGAGGATGTCGGCGCGGGTCTGGCGGTCGGCGGTGGCGGTCAGCGCCAGCCGGGGGACATCGGGAAAGGAGTCGAGCAGCGGCCGCAGCAGCCGGTAATCGGGCCGGAAGTCGTGACCCCATTCGGAGACGCAATGGGCCTCGTCGACCGCGATCAGCGACAGGGGGGTGCGCTCGGCCAGCTCGCGAAAGCCGGCCGTGCTGGCCCGCTCGGGCGCGACGTAGAGCAGGTCGAGCTCGCCGCGCTTCAGCCGCGCCAGGGTCTCCTGCCGGTCGCCGTCCGCCGAGGTCAGCGAGGCGGCGCGGATCCCGAAGCTCGACGCCGAGCGGATCTGGTCGTGCATCAGAGCGATCAGCGGCGAGACGACCAGCGCCGTCCCCTCCCGGGCGAGCGCCGGCACCTGATAGCAGAGCGACTTGCCCGAGCCGGTCGGCATCACCGCTAGCGTGTGCCTGCCGGCCATGACCCGGCCGATCACCTGCTCCTGGACTCCGCGGAAGGCCGGGAAGCCGAAGGTCTCGTGGAGGATGGACAGCGGGGTCACGCGGTGCTGCTAGCGGAACGGGGAAGGCGCTGTCGAGGGCAGCGGGGCGGAGCCTAGAACATTGGATATCCGGAGATTTATTCCGGCGGCCGGCTCCAGGTCGAAGACCTCATTCGCAGGTGGGGAGGCGGTCCGCCGGCCAGGGCACAAACTCGAAATCCGATAATTCGACCCGCTCGATCCGGTACCGCCAATATTCGTAGCTCGGACGGCGGGGCAGGACGATGCAGACGTCGGTCGGCTTCGTCTCGCCATCCACGGTCATGCGCGCGCGGTATCTGAGACCGCGCGCCTGGCCGTTCTCGACGACGAGCAGGGCGTGCTTGTCGTCGATCGACATGAACCGCACGCGCACCTCGTCGGCGGGGATGGGGTCGGGGCTGAGGCCGTCCAGCTCACCCATCGCGATGCCCTCGGGCATTGCCTCCTTGGGAGGGGTCATTCCGGCGAGCTCACGTGCCGCGAGAACGTCGTAGCCTGTCCATTTCGCTCGTGCCCGCGAGGGCTCGCCAATTCGGCCGCCGTCGTCGAACCGCACCGTCACGGACTCGCCGGGAGCGAGGCGGATCCTCGGGATATCCTCGGCCTGCAAGGGGGAGGCGAGCAGCGCCGCGGCGAGAGCGGCAAGTCGAAGCGACGGCATGGACTTCATCCGCCTGGGAAGCTGGGGGTACTTGCCGCCGGAGGCAAGCGCTTTCTATTCCGCCGCCTCGGCCTTCTCCTCCGCCTCGCTCTGCTGCCTCGCCCACATGTCGGCGTAAAGGCCGTTCTTCCTCAGCAATTGCGCATGAGTCCCCCGCTCGGCGACTCGCCCCTCGTCGAGCACGACGATCTGGTCTGCCTCGACCACCGTCGACAGGCGATGGGCGATGACGATCGAGGTCCGGCGCTCGGTGACGCTCTGCAGGGTCTCCTGGATCGCCGCCTCGGTGCGGCTGTCGAGCGCGCTGGTCGCCTCGTCGAGGATCAGGATCGGCGGGTCTTTGAGCAGGGTCCGGGCGATCGCGACCCGCTGCTTCTCGCCGCCCGAGAGCTTCAGGCCGCGCTCGCCGACCTGGCTTTCATAGCCGTCGGGCAGGCTCATGATGAACTCGTGGATCGCCGCCCCGCGCGCCGCGCCCTCGATCTCCGCCTGGGTGGCGCCGTCGCGGCCGTAGCCGATATTGTAGCCGATCGTGTCGTTGAACAGCACCGTGTCCTGCGGGACGATTCCGATCGCGGCCCGAAGGCTCGCCTGGGTGACGAGGCCGATGTCCTGCCCGTCTATCGTGATCCGCCCGCCGGTCGGCTCGTAGAAGCGGAAGAGGAGGCGCGACAGGGTCGACTTGCCGGCGCCCGAGGGGCCGACCACCGCAGTCACCGTTCCGGGCTCCACCTCCATGTCGATTCCATGCAGAATCTGGCGATTCGCGTCATATCCGAAGCGAACGCCTTCGAACCGGACCCTCCCCTTCGACAGGCGCAGATCCGGAGCGCCCGGGACGTCCTTCACCTCGGCGGGCGTGTCGATGAGCGCGAACATCGCCTCCATGTCGATCAGCCCCTGGCGGATGGTGCGGTAGACCCAGCCGAGCATGTCCAGCGGCCTGAAGAGCTGGGCGAGCAGGGTGTTGACCAGGACGACGTCGCCGGTGGTGAACTTGCCCGCGCTCCAGCCCCAGACGGTGTAGCCCATCGCCCCCGCCATCATCAGATTGGTGATCAGCGACTGGCCGATGTTGAGCCAGGCCAGCGAGGTCTCGTTCTTGACAGCGGCATCGGCGAAGGCGCGCATCGCGCCGCCGTAGCGCCGGGTCTCGCGCTCCTCCGCGCCGAAATATTTGACCGTCTCGTAGTTGAGCAGCGAATCGACGGCGCGGCCGATCGCCTGATTGTCGACGTCGTTCATCCGCCTCTGCAAATGAGTCCGCCACTCGGTGACGACCCGGGTGAAGGCGATGTAGGCGGCGACCATGACCAGGGTCGCGACGACGAGGCCGAGGCCGAATTTCACTCCGAAGATGACGCAGATGACCGCGAGCTCGACCACCGTCGGGGCGATGTTGAACAGAAGGAAGTAGAGCATCATGTCGATGCTCTTGGTGCCGCGCTCGACGATCTTGGTGAGGGCGCCGGTTCGCCGCTCGAGGTGGAAGCGGAGCGACAGGCGGTGGATGTGGGCGAACACCTTCTCCGCGAGCCGCCGGGCCGCATCCTGGCCGACCCGCTCGAAGATGGCGTTCCTGAGGTTCTCGAACAGCACCCCGGCGAAGCGGGCTCCGGCGTAGGCGAGCACCAGCCCGACCGCGAGCCCGACGGCCGCGTCGGCGCCTTCGGCGCTGCCCGACATGATGTCGATCGCGCCCTTGTAGACGAAGCCGGTGCTGAGCGAGACGCCCTTGGCGAGAAGCACCAGGAGGAAGGCGACGACGACCCGCGCCTTCAGCCGAGGCTCTCCCTCCGGCCACAGATAGGGCAGGAAGCGCCGCATGGCGCTCCAGCCGGCCCTGGCCGTGGTGTCGGGGGATTCGAGCGGGCGCATCGCAGTCAAGGTAGGTGCGGCCGGTCCGGAACCCAAGCCGTCCTTTTTCATGTGTCATGCTCAACTTGTTTCAGCATCCAGGCTGGGGAGGGCAGTGAAGCGGCGAGCTCAACCCTGAAGCAAGTCAGGATAACCCCGTCTGAGCTGTCACAATCGACACATGGAATCCTTCGGCACGACACAGCGGCGTGACGCGCGGGGCCTACGAGAAAATCCGGCGTTCGCCGCATCGCCAGCGAAACGATTGGAACGGCGAAGATTCACAGGGGTTTAGCGGACATGGGACCGGCAATCTTCATCATCGCGATCATGGGCTGCGGCGAAGGCGACTCGCCGTGCCAGCAGGTGAGGATGCTGGAGACTCGCTATGAGAGCCAGGCGGCCTGCAGCGCGGCGACCGAAGCGGCGGTGATTCAGAATAGCGACGTCGATTTTCCGGTGATTGCGGCGGAATGCGTCGCGGCCGGTGCGAAGCCCAATCCGCCGCGGGCGAACGAGGTCGGGATCCCCGGCCCCGGCCGCGTCGATCTCAAGGTGAGCCCGATTCGCAGCTGAGCTTCCGCTTGCTCTTTGTTCGTGCTATGTTCGCACCATGCTTACGCGTTTCAAAGGTCAGGCGATTCGAATGGCGGGAGAGGTTCGGGGCTAAGGTTTTTTCCTTTCAGGCAAGCCGAACCTTCCGAACCTTCCGAACCTTCCG
Source organism: Allosphingosinicella sp. (assembly GCA_036389015.1). Taxonomy (GTDB): domain Bacteria; phylum Pseudomonadota; class Alphaproteobacteria; order Sphingomonadales; family Sphingomonadaceae; genus Allosphingosinicella. The sequence continues at coordinate 19,675 of DASVQS010000030.1, forward strand.
GCGCCCGGAACCTTGCCCGCCGGGCGGCGGTTTCCCTTCCGAACCTTGCGAGGACCCGTCATGAACAAGAGCAGCCACGATCACGAATCCGACCAGCCCCAGAACCAGAACAACGCCATGTCCGAAGATCCCGGCGACGGCGGCCGCAAGTCGTTCGTCACCGGCCGCGACGGTGGCAAGACCGCCGCTGAGAGGGCGCCCGAGCAGGACGACCAGGATGAATCGGCGATCGAGGCCTTCGGCGAGGAAGGCGCGGGGATCGCGGCGAAGGAGTAAGCGCGATGGGCGACACCGAAACCCTCGACATGGTCCACGAGGACGCGCTGCCCGGGCATGAGAGCCAGCTCGAGCCCAAGCCCGACTGGGAACCGCGCTATCCCGGCTCGGGCCGCCTGAACGGCAAGGTGGCCTTGATCACCGGCGCCGACAGCGGCATCGGCCGGGCCGTCGCGGCCCTTTACGCGCGCGAAGGCGCGGACATCGCAATCCTCTATCTGTGCGAGCATGACGACGCGGCCAGGACGAAGGAGATCGTCGAGGGCGAAGGCCGGAAGGCGATCGCCATCGCCGGCGACGTCGGCGACAAGGCCTTTTGCGAGCGCGCCGTGGCGGAGACTGTCGACAAGCTCGGCAAGCTCGACATCCTCGTCAACAATGCCGCGGAGCAGCATCCCGACGAGGAGATCACCGACGTCACCGAGGAGCAGCTGAAGCGGACCTTCCAGACCAATTTCTACGGTTATTTCTTCATGGTCCAGGCAGCCCGGCCGCACCTCCGCAAGGGCGCGGCGATCATCAACTGCACCTCGATCACCGGATATAAGGGCTCCGAGGCCCTGCTCGACTATTCGGCGACCAAGGGCGCGATCACCGCCTTCACCCGCTCGCTGTCGCAAAATTTGATCGGCGACGGAATCAGGGTCAACGCGGTCGCGCCGGGACCGATCTGGACTCCGCTCAACCCGTTCGGCGGTCAGCCGCCCGAGAAGATTCCGGATTTCGGCAAGGACACGCCGATGGGCCGGCCCGGCCAGCCCAACGAGGTAGCGCCGAGCTTCCTGTTCCTCGCCTGCGAGGATTCAAGCTACATGGCCGGGCAGGTGCTGCACCCCAACGGAGGCACGGTCGTCAACGGCTAGAAGCGGGGGTGCCCCACCGGCGATTCGTGCTATAGGCCTCGCTCCGAACAAGGGGGCGACGATGGGCAGGCTGATCCTCGGCATCTCTTTGGGCATCCTCGCGGCGTTCGCCACCGTGTTCGCCGTCGATCTCGCCGGCCACCAGATCTACCCGCTGCCGTCCGGCCTCGACATGGACGATTACCAGGCCGTCGGCGCCTACGTCGGATCGAGGCCTCCCGGCGCGATCGCCTTCGTCTTCCTCGCCTGGGTCCTCGGCGCCTTCGACGGCGGCGTCGTTGCGGCTGTTGTCTCGCGCCGCGCCTGGACCGTATGGCCGGTCGCCGCGGCGGTCGCCGCGGGGGGCGTCGCCACGATCCTGGTGATCCGGCACCCGCTCCTCCAGCAGGTCGGCGCGGTCGCCGCGCCGCTTCTGGGCGGGCTCGTCGCCAGCCTGGTGGCGCGCAGGATCGCCGCGGCGTCCGGCGAGCCGGCGGCATGAGCCGCTACCGGCGCTTCCGCGACTTCTGGCCGCATTATCTGCGCGAGCATTCGCGGCCGGCGACCCGAAGGCTCCATTACGCCGGCACCGGCCTCGTCCTTGCCCTGGCCGTAGCGGCGCTGGCCGCCCGGGACTGGCGGCTGCTCGCGGCGGTGCCGCTGGCGGGCTACGGTTTCGCCTGGCTCAGCCACGCCGCCGTCGAGCGCAACCGGCCGGCGACCTTCACTTATCCGCTCTGGTCCCTGGCCGCCGACTTTCGGATGGCCTGGCTGTGGGCGACCGGGCGACTCGACTCCGAGCTTGCCGAGGCCGGCGTCGAGCCGGAACGGAGAGGTGCGCGCGATGCCGGGTGAGATCACGGATTCGGATTCCGCCCAGGCCATAGCCGGCCTGCTCCTCAAGCTCAGGGCTCGGGACCTCGTCAGTGCGGAGGAGGAGGACGTGCTGCGCGCCTCCGTCTCGGAGATCCGCGAACATCCGGCGGGGCGAACGATCGTCCGGACCGGAACGACGCTCGGCGCCTCGACCCTGCTCATCGAGGGGATCGTCTGCCGCTACAAGGACCTCGCCGACGGCCAGCGGCAGATCATGGAGCTGCACGTCGCCGGCGATTTCGTCGATCTCCACGGCTTCCTGCTGAAGCAGCTCGACCACAATGTCGGTGCGATGACGGCGGTCCGGGTGGCGAGCGTACCGCATGACGCCTTGCGCGGGATCACCGAGACCCACCCCCATCTCGGCCGGATGCTGTGGTTCTCGACCCTGCTCGACGCCGCGATCCACCGCGAGAAGATCCTGTCGATCGGACGGCGCAGCGCGCTCGGGCGAATTGCGCATATCTTCTGCGAGCTTCAGATCCGGCTGCGGATGGTCGGCCTGGCGAGCGAGCAGGGCTATGCACTGCCGCTCACTCAGGCCGACCTCGCCGACGTCACGGGACTGACCTCGGTCCACGTCAACCGGATGCTCAAGAAGCTGCGCGACGAGGATCTGCTCACCTTCCGCGGCGGCACGGTGACGATCGGCGACTGGACGCAGCTCCAGCGCGTGGCCGAGTTCGACCCGACCTATCTGCATCTGGAGCGGAGGCCGAGGTAGGGAAGCCCTTGCCGTCATCGGGGCGAAGGCCGGGATCCGAGAACTGGTCCCACGGGGCGACCAAGCCGGGCCGGTCACGGCGATTTTCGTGTCCATAGATCCCCGCCTTCGCCCGGATGACGAGTCTGATTCTACAGGTCCACCACCTCGAACGGCACCCGCTCCACCATCCGTTGCGCGAGCATCGAGCGATGGCAGTCCGGCGCCCCCCGTTCGTAGCAGAGCAGGGCGGAGGGGCGGGCGGCGGCCTCGGCAAGTGCCTGCTCCATCGCCAGGCCCGCCTCCGGGGTCTCGAGCTGGTCGGCGTAAATGGCGCGCATTTCCGCGACCCGTCCGGCCCTGGCCGCCTGGCGCCCCTCCGCCGGGGTGCCGAGCGCGCGCAGGTGGAGATAGTCGATTCCCCGCTCCCTGAGGCCGCCGGCCAGGGCGGTCTTCGAGAAGCCGGGGCGGCGGGAGGCGGCGACGGCTCGGACGTCGATGACCAGCTGGACGGACGCGGCCTCGAGCTCGTCGAGGAACTCGGCCTGGGTCTTGCCTTCATAGCCGATGGTGAACAGCTCGTGCATCGCCGCCCTCTAGCAAAGACGCGGTCCAGCGGCTATGCCGTCGCGGTTTTGCGAGCCGGTTCAAGAGGGTAAATGGCCAAGGAAGAGCTACTCGAGATGCGCGGGCAGGTGGTCGAGCTGCTGCCCAACGCCATGTTCCGCGTCAAACTCGAGAACGACCATGAGATACTCGGCCACACCGCCGGCAAGATGCGCAAGAACCGCATCCGGGTCCTCGTCGGCGACGAGGTGCTGGTCGAGCTGACCCCCTACGACCTGACCAAGGGTCGGATCACCTATCGGTTCAAGTGACGGGGCCGACAGGCCGTCGCCGTATCGGGATTCCGAAAAGGGGCCCGCATCAGGGAATGAGGCGCCTATGCGCCTGATTCTCGCATCGGCCTCCCCGCGCCGGCTCGATCTTCTGGCACGGCTCGGCGTGGCTCCGGACTCTGTCCTCCCGGCCGAGATCGACGAGAGCCCGCGCAAAGCCGAGAGTCCCGATCGCTACGCCTGCCGGATGGCTTTGGAGAAAGCGGCTGCCGTGGCCGAACCGGGCAGTCTCGTCCTCGCCGCCGACACCGTCGTCGCGGCGGGCCGGCGAATCCTTCCGAAGGCGGAAAGTGAGGAGGAGGCGCGAGCCGCCCTGGCGTTGCTCTCCGGGCGCCGCCATCGGGTCCATTCGGCCGTTGCGGTGACGGATGGCGGGGGCCGCACCAGAACCCGTCTCTCGACCAGCCTCGTCGTCTTCAAGCGCCTCTCTTTCGAAGAGCTCGATTCGTACCTGGCGAGCGGGGAGTGGCGCGGCAAGGCCGGCGGCTACGCGATCCAGGGGCGGGCCGAAGCCTTGGTGCGGATGCTGTCCGGCAGCCATTCGGGGGTGATGGGCCTGCCGCTCTACGAGACCCGAGCCTTGCTCCGGGCCGCCGGCTACCCCCTTGGCTGAGTGGCTCTACGAGGAGGGGATTGGCGAGAATCGCGCCATCCTCGTCGAGAACGAGGACATAATCGTCGGCGCGATCGAGCTTCCTGGCGAGGTCCGCTGCGGCTCCGTCCTCGCCGGCAGGCTGGCCTTGATTCCGCTTCCGGGCCGCCGCGGAATCGTCGAAACCAACCGCGGCGAGGTGATGGTGGAGCCGCTGCCCGCGGCGCTGACGCAGGGGCAGCGGGTCCGGGTGGAGATCGTCCGCGAGCCGATCGCCGAGCCGGGCAAGAACAAGTTCGCCAAAGGCCGGATCACGGATTCCGACGAGCGGGAAGGACCGACCCTCCTAGAGCGCATCGGCGAGGCTACCCGGGTACGGCCGCGGGGTCCCGACCTGTTTGGGGAAAACGGATGGGGCACGCTGATCGACGAGGCGATGGGCGAGGTCATCGATTTCGGCGGCGGTGAGCTCCGAATGAGCCTTACGCCGGCGATGACCCTCTTCGACGTCGACGGCTTCCTGCCGCCGGCCGAGCTGGCCGTGGCCGGCGCGGAAGCGGCCGGGTTCGCCATTCGCCGGCTCGACATCGGCGGTTCGATCGGAATCGATCTTCCCACCGTCCCGGCCCGGGAGGACCGGCTTCGGGCGGTGGCGGCGCTCGACGCGACTCTTCCCCGCCCGTTCGAGCGCACGGCGGTGAACGGCTTCGGCTTTCTTCAGATCGTCAGGCGCCGGGAGCGGCGATCGCTGCCCGAACTGGTGCAGTGGGACCCCGCCGGGGCGGCCGCCCGCGACCTGCTTCGCGACGCGGAATGGGGCGGCGGCATCGGGCCGAGGACGCTCGAGGCGGCGCCCGCCGTGATCGCTCGACTCGAGGCCAATCCCGATTGGCTGCAAACCCTCGAGCGGCGAATCGGCGCTCCCGTCGCCTTGCGGGCACAGCCTCACTTCACCACATGGCAGAAGCATGTCTACGCCCGCCAAGCCTGATCGAAGCCGCAAGGGCTGTCCCCTGTGCGGGAAGCCCGCCTCCGCCGGGCATGCGCCCTTTTGCAGCCGCGGCTGCCGCGACCGCGATCTGCTCAATTGGCTCGGCGATTCCTACCGGGTCCCCGGCCCGCCGGCGGTCGAAAACGAGGAGGGCGGGCTGGACAGCGAAGGCTGAGCCCTTCTATAGGCGCTCGTCTTCGGCTCCGCCGGAACGCCCAGGTAGCTCAGTTGGTAGAGCACGTGACTGAAAATCACGGTGTCGGTGGTTCGATTCCGCCCCTGGGCACCATACTGCTTTAGGCGGTATCGGCCGGCCGATGGGAACTTCCTCAGCCTTCGTTCATCTAATCTGGGTTGCAATTGAGCACCCTTTTCAAGGCGAATCGTACGAACCAGGCCCATCTCAACGCGATCGGCACCGCCGTTCCGGAGCATGACGTCCACGCCGCCTTCATCCGCTGGGCGGAGGCGCGGCTCGAGGAGCCGCGGCTGCGCGCCTTGTTCACCCGGATGGCGTCGCGCTCCGGCATCGGACATCGCTGGTCAGTGCTGCCCCGGGCCGATGACGACGGCTCTCCGGTCGATCCGGGCGGCTTTTATCACGGCGTCCTGCCGACCACCGGCGATCGAATGGAGGTCTATGCGCGCGAGGCGCCCAGGCTGGCGCTGGAGGCGATCGGCAAGCTCGAGGCCGCGGCCCTGATCGGCATCACCCACCTGATCGTCGCCAGCTGCACCGGCTTCGTCGCCCCCGGCATCGATCAGGTCATCGCGGCCGAGCTCGGCCTCGGCGGCCATGTCGAGCGGACCCTGGTCGGCTTCATGGGCTGCTACGCCGCCGTCTCGTCGCTTCGGCTGGCCCACCATATCGTCCGCTCGGAGCCGCACGCCCGGGTGCTGGTGGTGACGGTCGAGCTTTCCAGCCTGCATCTCCAATATGAGGAGGATGTCGAGCGCCTGCTCGCCGCTCTCCAGTTCGGCGACGGCGCCACCGCCTCTCTGGTGACGGCCCAGCCGAGCGGCTTCGCCCTCTCGCGGCCGTTCGTCGCCACCCTGCCCGATTCCGACGAGCTGATCCGCTGGAACATCGGCGATCACGGCTTCGTCATGCATCTGTCGGGCGAGGTGCCGGGACGGATCGGCGAGGCGCTTCGCGACCGCAATGTCCGCGAAGCGATGCTCGGCAACGAGCCGCCGCGGGCCTTCGACTCCTGGGCCGTCCATGCCGGAGGCCGCTCCGTGCTCGACGCGGTCGAGCATGGGCTCGACCTGCCGCACGAGGCGCTGGCAGAGTCGCGCGAGGTGCTCGCCCGCTACGGCAACATGTCGTCTTCCACCCTCCCCTTCGTGCTCGAACGGCTGCTCGCCGATCCGGCCCGGCGCCGCGGGATCGCGCTCGCCTTCGGCCCGGGACTGGCGGCGGAGGGCTTCCATTTCGAGCGGGCGGCGTGAGATCGCTTGGGCGGAGGGTTCGCGACGAAGAGCAGATGGACGACCCGTCGCTCGACCCCAAGGTCTATGACGAGGTCCTGAAAGGGCTCGGCCGGGTCAACGCCTGGACTTTCGCCGCCCGCCCCACCTTGTCCTTCCTCGCCCGGGCGACTCGCGGTCGCGACGGTTTCAGCCTGCTCGACGTCGGTTCAGGCGAAGGCGGGATGCTTCGGGTGATCGCGCAATGGGCGCGCAGGCGGGGCCTCGACGCCCGGCTGACCGGAGTCGACCTCAACCCCAAGAGCGAAGGAGTGGCCCGGGCGATGACTCCCGGCGACATGCCGATCGCCTATCGGACGGGGGACTATCGCGAGCTGGGCCGGTTCGACTTCGTCGTCAGCAGCCTCGTCGCCCATCACATGACCGACGGCCAGCTGAGCGACTTCCTGCGCTGGATGGAGGCGAATTCGGACCGGGGCTGGTTCGTCAACGACCTTCACCGTCACCGTTTCGCCTATTTCGGCTTTCCGTTGCTCGCTACCCTGCTCCGGGTGCATCGCATCGTCCGCCAGGACGGGCAGCTGTCGATCGCGCGCTCGTTCCGACCGGGCGACTGGAGGGCCATCCTGGCCGAGGCGGGCGTGACCCAGGGCGTCAAGGTGCGCCGCTATTTCCCCTTCCGGCTGTGCGTCGAACGGCTGCGCTGATCGTCGGCGGCGGGCCCGCCGGCTCGGCCGCCGCGATCGCCCTGGCCCGCGCCGGGATCGATGCGGAGCTGGTCGAGCGTACCGAGGGGCCGCACGACACGGTCTGCGGCGGCTTCCTCGGCTGGGACGCGCTGGCCGCGCTCGAGCGACTCGGGCTCGACCCGGCGGCGCTCGGCGCCCGGCCGATTCGCCGCCTTCGGCTGGTCTCGGCGACCCGCTCGGTCGAGGTGGCGCTGCCCCGGCTCGCCGCCGGACTGTCGCGGCGAACGCTCGACGAAGCCCTGCTGGACGAGGCTCGGCGGGCCGGAGCCACGATCCGGCGCGGCCGAACGGTGCGCGCGGCCGAACTCGGCGAGCGCCGGGTCCGGCTCGACGGCGACGAAGAGCTCGCCGGCGCGGCGCTCCTTCTCGCCACCGGCAAGCACGAGCTTCGCGGCGGCGCCCGCCCGGTCGACATTTCGACCCGGCCGCTGGGGCTTCGCACCTCGCTGGCGCCGAGCCCGGCCCTGACCGCCTCGCTGGAGGGGGTGATCGAGCTCCATCTCTATGACGGCGGCTATGCCGGCCTTCTGCTCCAGGAGGACGGCAGCGCCAATCTCTGCCTCTCCGCCTCGCGCGAGCGGCTGAAGGCGGCCGGAGGCATCGAGCCGCTGGTGGCGCGTCTCGCCGGGGAGCTTCCCGCTTTCGCCGAGCGGCTGGGAGCGGGACAGGGCGGCGAATGGAGCGCCGTCTCCGGAGTGCCTTACGGCTGGCGCGCCGCCGCCACCGTCGAAGGCGTGTACAGGATCGGCGACCAGGCGGCGGTCATCGCCTCGCTCGCCGGGGACGGGATCGCCATCGCCCTGGAGAGCGGGATTGCCGCGGCCCGGGCGATCGCCGGCGGCATCCCGGCGGCGGACTATCAGCGCGACTGGGCGCGGCGGGCGCGGCGGCCGGTCGGGCTTGCGGAGGCGCTTCGGCGGTCGGCCGAGAGCAGGGTCGCCCGGCAAGCGATGATGGGGTTGCTCCGCTGGCTCCCCTCGCTTGCGCCGCTGGCCGCGAGGCTGACGAGGATAGGGTAATTTTCCTGCCTCCCCATCGCAAGCGATGGGGAGGCATATCAATATTGCTTCCGATACCTGACGTTGACGTTGTTGCTTCCGCCCGACGTGCCGACCTGGGAGAGGATGCTGAGAGCCTTCGACAGGGCGATCTCGATCTGGGTGGCCGTGAAGCCACGGGCGTCGGTGATGATCTCCAGGTAGATGTCGTTGGAGAGGTAGAAGCCGGCGGCGATGGCGGTGCCGCGGCCGGTCGTATCGTCGGCGCCGAGGATGCGCAGGCGGTCGAGCCCGGTCGACGAGCGAAGCTTGCCGAGCGGGTTCAACCCGCCGCCGCCGCCGCGCAGGCTGTTGAGCGAGGTCGCGAGCTGGACCGCCTGGAGCGCGGAGATCTCCGTCACCGAGCCGCCGAACAGGATCCGGGCCATGATCTCGTCCTGCGGAAGGCCGGGGTTGGAGGTGAAGGCGATCTGCGGGTTATTGGCGCTTCCCGAGACGTTGATGTTGACGGTGACGTCCTTGATGTCGGCGCTTGCGACGATGTCGAGGCGCGGGTTGGGCGGGCGCTGGCCGGTGAACTGGATATGGCCGCGGGTGACGTCGAAGCGCTGGCCGGAGAAGCTGTAGGTGCCGCGGACAAGGTCGGCCTCGCCGAGGATCGACGGGGTCGCGGTGGTGCCCTGGACGCGCAGGTCGGCGCTCCATTCGGACTCGAGGCCCATCCCCGCGATGAACAGCCGGTTGTCGGCGCGCAGGCGGAGGTCGAGCTTCCAGATGCTCGGCGCGGTGTTGTCGGCCTGCTGGGTGGCGTCCCTGACGGTCGGAAGCGGCTCGCCCTTGCGACGCACGCCGGCGAGCTCGACGACCTGCGCGGCGCCCTGGCGGATGATCTGGTAGCGCACCTCCGGAAGGGCCAGATCGCCGGAGATCAGGGCGCCGTTGGCGCGGCTGTTGGTGATCGCGAGATCGCCGGTCAGGGTCGCTCCGATATTGTCGCTCCGGGCGAGCTGGGCGTCGTTCAGCTTTAGTCGGATGTCCATCGGATAGCCGGCCGCGGCGGCGAAGCCGATCGTTCCGGTACCGCTGATCGTGCCGCCGCCGGCCCGGCCGGAGAGCTGGGTGATCTGGAGCTCCGAGCTGGTGAAGCGGCCCTGAAGGGCGAGCTGGCTGATCCGGGTGCCGTAGGTCTCGTGGACGAAGGTGAGGTTGTTGGCCCGGACGATTCCGGCGAGCTGCGGACTCTGCACCCGGCCGGAGAAATCGGCCGCGACTCCGATCGGGCCCGAAAGCTGCATGTCGGCCACCCCGCTCAGCGACCACAGCACCTCGGCGGGACCGTTGTAGCGGATTCCGCCGGCGAGCGGAGCGGCGAGCAGGCGGGTGGTCCAGCCGCCGGCGCCGGGCCCGACCGGCTGAAGGCGAAGCTGGGCCCGGCCGATGACGGCGGCGTCGCGGCGGATCACCGCGGCGAGGCTGCCGCCTTCGGGTCTGAGCTGCCCGGCCAGGGCCAGGTCGACCGGCGGCGAGCGGACGGCGATGCCGGTGCGGGTGAAGCCCGCGATGGCGAGGCGCGCGTCGGCGCGCGGGAAGCTGTCGCCGCCGACCTGGGCGAAGTCTATGCTTCCGGTGGCCTTGCCGCCGAGGCCGAGGCCGGGCGAGAAGACGTTGAGGATCGAGATGTCGAAATCCCTGAGCCGCGACTGGATCACCATGCCGTTGCCGTAGCGACCGGCCAGCTGGACGTTGCCCTGCGGAAGAACGAGCTCGGTGGGGGCGAGCTGCCAGCCGCCCGCCACCTTAGAGATCTGGGCCGGCCGGGCGAGGCGGAACGGGATATTGCGGACCTGGCCTTGGGCGGCGGCTCGGATCAGGTTCGGCGACAGCGCCGCGTTGACGGCGACCCGGAAGGGCACTCCGCTCGTCCCCTCGGCGAAGACCTGGGCGAGGCCGTTGCCGCCCCGATAATCCACCTTGGCCCGGGCCCTGGCGAGGAAGAAGTTGTTGGCCCGCACCCCGGCGAGCTGGGCGTCGCCCACGATGTGCGGGGCGTCGGGGTAGAGGATGACGCTCGCCTGGATGATACCGCGCTGGATCAGGATCGAATTCTCGCCCGGTATCTGGGCTCCGTTCGCCGTGGCGTTGAGATCGGCCCTCTGGTAGCGGCCCACGGCGGCGAGCTGGATCGTGCCCTCCAAACCCTGGCCGGTCATCGACAGGGTCCCGGCGAACGGACCGGCCGGAGTGCGGACGACGCGGCCGGTGAAGGTCATTCCGGCGAAGAGCAGGCGCCGGACGTCGATCGTCATCGGCCCGCGACCCGACAAGAGGGTGACGTCCGCCTCGAACGGCCCGTAGGCCGACTGGCCCCGAGCGGTGATCGCATAGCCGCCGGCGACCGCGCGCACCGTCGCGGTGACGTCGCGAAGGCCGATGCCGAAGCCCGGGCTCGCGGCGCGAAGCTGGATCTGGGGACGCGTCGCCGTTCCCGTCACCGCCACCGCGAGCGCCCCATAGGCCCGTGAAATTCCGGCGGCGCGGATGTTGATCCTCCCGTCGGGCCAGATCGTCCCCCCTCCCGAGGTGATCCTCAGACCCGGCGAGCTCAGCCGGACGTTATCGAGCGTGATCACCCCGGCCGGGGTCATAAGGACATTGGCGGAGGCGGTGGCATTGCCTTCGAGGACCCCGGCGGCCGTCGGATTGTCGATCCGCCGGGTCCGGACCGCTACCCGGCCCTTGAGGCCGAAGCCGCTCCCCGCCGTGAACACGTCCATCTTGGTGGTGAGATCGAGGAGGCCGATCCCTTCCATGTGGTAATTGTTGACCGTGCCCTGGATTCCGGCGCGATACTGGCCCCTGGCGAGATCGGCGGCGACGACGACCGTGGCGTTGAGCCGGTCGGACCGGACCTTGAGGTTGTCGGACACCAGCCTGGTGCCGCTGATGTTGATCGTGCCGTTGACGCCGACGTTGGTGAGCAGGCTTCCGAGCGACGGGTCGAGGCCGCTGATCCGGCGGGCGCGGGCCTGGATCGGGATGCTGATGCGGTCGGCGTCGACCTTGGCCCGGCCGCGCGCCTGGAGCAGCTCGATCCTTGTCTCGTTGAAGCTGAGCGAGCGGGCGCGCAGGTCATAGGCGACGAACGGCGTTGCGAAGGCGCCGTTCAGGACCATCGCCACTCGCAGGTCGGTGCCGTCGATGTTGGGGCCGATCACCTTCGGGCGGGAGAGGCGCGCGGCGACCTTGAAATCCTGGAACTGGTTTCGGCCGAGATCGAGCAGTCCATCGGCGACGACCGCCATCGACGGGGAGGTGAGGCTGAGGCGCGTGTCGGCGCGCCGCTGGTCGAGCTTCGTCGTCAGATTGACCTGAACCTGAGGCGACAGCAGGTTCTTCGGGATCCCGGCGGCCATGAGCAGGCCGGGGTTCATCGGCCCCGCGACGGTGAAGGCGCCGTCCCTGGCGCCGACCGCGAGATCGGCGAACTGCCGGCCGCCGAGCACGGCCCTGGCCCGCCCGCGCCAGCTCGACCAGGTGCCGTTGCCGCCGATGCTGGCGACGAGCGGCTGGTTGAGGCCGGTAAGCTTGGCGACGAAGCCGTGGGCGGGCGCCTCCACCCGGACTCCCATGGCCAGGCGGTTCGCCTCGGGAACGGCGTCGATACGCAGGGCGAGCTTGTCGCCGCCGGGCAGGTCGGCTCCGCCCGGGATCGCGTTGGCGTCGAGGGCGACCTGGGCGCGGCCATCGTCGATCCGGGCGCTTCCGGCGAGGCTGAGCAGATGGCGATAGCCGGTGACCGTCGGGTCGATCAGCATCCGGTCGACCTTGATCTGGCCGATGTCGACATTGATGTCGGGAAGCAGCGGGGCGTTGGGGTCGCCGGGCTTGAGCTCGGGCAGGCGGTAGAGGCGAGCCCGGGGGATTTCGAGCCGCTTGATGTCGATGTGATTGCGGAAATAGGCGAGCGGGCGCCAGTCCAGGGTCGCCTCCGGAGCGACGAAGAAGGTGCCCTTGGGATCCTTCAGGGTGAGATCGTGCAGGGTGAGCTCGCCGAACAGCGACCCCTCGATCCGGCCGACGTCGATGTCGAGCCCCGACGCCGTCTCCAGCTGGTTGATCTGCTTCACCACGAAGCGGTGGCCGAGGGAGGAGTTCAGCCAGACGAAGAAGAGCAGGATGGCGACGACGATCCCGATCAGGCCGATGCCCGTCCATTTGGCGGCGGTTCGCGCGCGCTGGCGGCCGCGCGGCACATGGGGTGCGGGTTCGGCCGCGGTCGCCATCTAGAAGGCCTGTCCGATCGAGACGTAGACGGCGAATTTCGATTCGCCCCGGCGGCGGCCGAGCGGGACCGCGATGTCCGCCCGGAACGGCCCGAAATTGGTGTAGAGCCGGCCGCCGACGCCGACTCCGAAGCGCATGTCGTTGAACTTCGGAGACTGGCTTTCATAGACCTGGCCGGCGTCGACGAACCCGACGATTCCGTAATTGCCGAAACGGTAGCGGGCCTCGACGGCGAGCTCGACCATGCTTCGCCCGCCGGTGGGAATCAACTTGGTCGGATCGTCCTTCTCGTCCGGGTCGGTCGGGTCGAAGTCGGGATTGGCGACCTCGATCTTCGGCCCCAGCTCCTGGAAGCCGAAGCCGCGCACCGATCCGCCGCCGCCGGCATAGAGCCGCCGCGACGGGGCCAGCTCCGAGAGCTTCGCGCCGTAGATCGAACCGACCCGCGCCCGGCCCGCGGCGACGATGTTCTCGGTCGCCGGATAATAGACGCTGCCGTCGAGGATGTTGCGGACGTAGGGCTGGCCGGGCTCGCGAAGCGAGGTCTCCGGATTGACGAAGGCCTTGAGTCGGAAACCCTTGGTCGGATCCAGCAAACTGTTGGAGCGGTCGTAGCCGACCTGGCCGTGGACCCCGGCGAGGAAGAAGGCGTCCGCGATCGAGAGTTTCGGGAACCCCGTCTGCGCCTCGTTGGTCGCGATCACCTCCGCGCCGAGCGCGTAGGTCCAGACCTTCTGCCAGATCGGCGTGGATTCCCTGGCCGCCTGGATCTGGAGACGGGTGGTATAGCCCTTGAAGGCCGGTAGGTCCCGCCGGCCCGCCTCGGCCTGGACGAAGAGGCTCCGATCCCGCTTCTTCCAATTGTTCCGGCGCAGGCGGACCCGAACCGCCTGCTCCTGGGTGCCGGCAATGGCGTTGACCATCAGCCCGCCCTCCGGCGGGAACAGGTTGCGATGCTCCCAGGTCGCCTCGGCCCGGAAGCCCTCGCCGGTCGAATAGCCGGCGGTCCCGGCCAGCGAGCGGGCCGGCCCGGCGTCCTGCTTGACGAGGATGTTCACATATTCGGTGCCGTCCTCGGCCTTCTCGCCGGTCGCCACCGGCTCGGCCGAGACGGTGGTGAACAGGTTGGTGGCGATCATCGCCTCGCGAAGGTCGTCGACCTTGCGGCTGTCGTAGAGGTCGCCGCGCTTGAAGCGCGAGAGCACTCCGACATGCTTGGCGCCGAAGGCGAGGTCGCCCTCGGTGGTGAAGCCGGCGAAGCGCGAGCGATTGCCCGGGTTCACGGGCAGAGTGTAGTCGCCGTGACGGGTCTCGGGATCGAGCAATATGTCGCGCAGGCCCACTTCCGCGAACGGATAGCCCTGCTGCGGCAGCTTCAGGCGGACGTTGGCCTCGGCCGCCTCGACGTTGATGGCGACGATCGGGTCTTCGGTCTTGAGCGGGAGCGCCTCGCGGGCGAGGTTGGGCGGCTCGGTCTGCGGGCCGTCGATCCGGATGTCACCGAACAGGTAGCGCGGGCCGGGGACCGTGCTCACCACCACCCTCATTCGCCCCGGCTGGTCGGGCAATTGCTCGATCGAGGACAGAGCGGTGGCGTCGTAATAGCCTTCGGAGCGAAGCAGCCGGACGGCGAGCAGCTCGTCCTCCTTGGCCCGCGCCGAGATCTGGGCGCCGTTGGTCGCCTCCCCGTCGGCATCTTCGAGCGCGGAAAGCTCGCGGAAGCGGTCCTCGAGCCCGATCTCCTCGAGCCCTTCGACGACGAGCGTGTAGCGGACCGGCTCGACCTTCTCGGCGTCGTCCTCGTCACCTTGGGCCGGCGGAGGAGTCGTGACGTCGAACTCCGAGATCGGCGTGAGCGGCCGCTCGAGCTCCGGATCGGGAACCGCCGCATCGGGGATCAGCTCGCCCTCCGGCGTGGTCGCGGGAGGGGGCCCGGCGAAATCCTCGAGCGGCTCGAGCGGCTTGCCGAGCTCCGGGTCGAGCGCCGGAAGCTCCTTGTCGAACTGGCTGTCGGGAACGATCGGCTCGTCCGCGGCCGGGGTGCGCGTCGCATCGGTCTGAGCGAAGGCGGGCGAGAGCATGCCCAGCGCCAAGGCGCCGGCAGCGACCGCTCCCATCAATAGGCCCGCCTTCTTCAAATGCCCGCCGCTCCCGAGGTCAAACCCGGTCCTTACGCCGAAAAACGTTCAACTGGAAAAGCTTGCATTTGTTCCGGATGCGTAAGGGAGAGATTATGTGGCCTTGTAGCCACGTCCTGGATCAGCTTTGCGGGCGCACCGGGGCGGCCCCGTCGCCGATGATCGCGAAGCCCGCCCAATAATAGGGATGCGAAGTCTCGGGCGAGGACATCAGTCTGTGCTGCGCCTGGCGGAGCGCCGTCGCCGTCGCCGTTCCGGGCGGGGCGGTGAAAAGTCCCGAGATGAGCCGGTTGGTCGCGTCATAATCGTCGGGCACGGGCCAGTGGCTGGCGATGACCGAGCGGCCGCCGGCGCCGACGAACGCGCGCACCAGCCCGTCGAGGGCGAATTCGCCGCCGCCGCGAAGGCCGGCCTCGCGGGTGGCGGCCGAGCTCGCCTTGCCCGCGGTGTCGCAGGCGGAGAGGATGACGAGATCGGCGTCGAGCCGGAGATCGTAAATCTCGCCGAAGCTGAGCAGGCCGTCCGAATCGCCGCCCGCGAACGAGGTCATCAGTGCCGGACGGGCCGGGCATTCGGGGCGCGGCGCCGTCACCAGGCCGTGGGTGGCGAAATGGAGGATTCGATATTGGGAGAGGTCGCCGCGCGCCTTGATCGCGCTGTCGCTGAACGCCGCGCCGGTGACGATATCCGCCTCGGCGGCGCCGATCGCCTCGCGGGCAGCAAGCAGCTCGGCCGCGGAGATCGGCTTGGCCCACTGGCCGAGCGGCCAGCCGCAGCCGGGCGACTCGCCGAGCAGCCCGCGAACCGCCGCCTGGGTGGCCGCCGCGCCCTGCGGCGGCGCGTTCTCGCCGAAGCCGAGATACCGCTTCGGCGCTCGCGAGGCGGAAGCGCGGCGGACGTCGCGAAAGGCCCGGGCCGAAACCGCGGTGCTGACGTCGCGGTCGCGGCCGAGCCAGCGGACTGACGTGAAGTCGAAGCCGTCGTCGCCCGGGCGCCGGGCCTTGGCGAGATAGGTATCGACCCCGCCCCGCTCGGTCACCAGCAGATTGGGCGGAAGCCGGAGCATCGCCCCGTCGGGCTCGAAGATGAGGTGGGTCACCGCCGCCATCGACTCCGCGCCCGGGCCGAACAGCTGGCCGTAGAGCGTGAAGGCGAGCTCGACATCGAAGGGGTAGGTGAGGATATGGCCGTCCTCCTCGACCGCGACAGTGGCCCTCAGGGCGTCGACCTCGCGTTCGAGCTCGGCCGGCGCGGCGCCGATCCTCCACGCGCGCGCGGCGGCCGGGGTGGCCAGCACCGCATAAGCGTCGTCGCCGACCGCGATCATCTTGTAATAGGCTTCGCCGGGCCGGAGGGCTTGCTGAAGCTCGGCCAGCTCCATCAATCCGCCGGAGACGACCCGGTAACGGGGAAAGTCGGCGAGCCGGGCCTGGGTCGCGACCTGCCCCTGCTGGAGGCGGTCGAGCTCGGCGCGGAGCGCGGCGAGGCGGGCCGGGTCGGGCTCGGGCGAGGCGGCGAGTCGCGCACTCTCGACCCGAAGCCGCTCGATCGAGCGGGAGAGGTTGACCGACTGGCGGAACAGCCTGGAAGCCTCGTCGCTGCCGCCGCTGAGCTCGCGCGCCAGCACCGCCTGGGTCTGCGCGACTCCGGGCCGGACGAGGAGCTGGCTCGCCTTGAACATTTCCGCAACCGCCGCCGGATCGTCGCGCTCTCGCTCGAGCAGTGCGAAATAGGGCGCGAGGGTGCGCTGAAGGGTCGGCGACGGGCTGCCGCCACCGGCATTGGCGTCGACCACGCGCTTGTAGAGCGCACGCGCCTCCGCGGCCCGGCCGCCGCGGGCGAGAAAGGCGGCGAGCCGGGTCTGGGCGCTGAGCAGCGCCGCGGAGCCGGGATAGTCGGCTTCCAGCAGGGCGATCGCGGCGTGGTGCCTGCGTTCGGCCCCGGCGGGATCGCCTTTTGCCTCCGCAAGGGCGCCAAGCTCGCCGTAAATCTGCGCCCGCATCCAGATCGTCGAGGTGATCCGGCCGTCGCGGACCGCTTCCAGCGCGGCGAGCGCGCGGTGCAGAGTCGCCGACGCCGGCTGCGGCCGGCCGCCGAGCCGAAGCAAGGTGCCGCGCAGGTGCAGCGCCTGGGCGTCGAGGATCTGGGCGCGCTCCTCCGGAAGCAGGGCCCCTCCCGGCCCCCCGAGCTGGCGAAGCGCCGGTGATTCGGCGGCGATCCGGGCGGCGGTGCGGGCATCGATCGCGGTCGCCGGGTCCGGCGCGGGCAAGCTCGCCGACGGCGGCAGCGGCTTGTCGAGCTCGGCCAGGGCGTCCGCCGCGCTGCCCCGGTTGAGAAGGTCGATGGCGCGGTAATTGCGAAGCATCCGCGCGACCACCAAGTCGCCGCCGCCGGCTTCGGCGGCGCGCTCGAACAAGGCGTCGGCCTCGCCATAATAGCCGAGGTTGGACTGCTGGATGGCCTCGTTGACGAGCGCTTCGGCACGGCCCGCGCCGGCGAGCTCGGCGACGGCCAGCGTCTCGAAGAACTCGGCCGCCTCGGCATAGAGCCCGCTGTTGTTGCGCCGGTAGGCCTCGTCGCGCGCCCGCGCCGGATCGAGCGCCCCGGCCTGGGCCCGGGCGAAAGCCGCGGGATCGCCGGCCTCGGTCACCGCGATGTCGACATTGCCCGGCACCGGCCGGTCGGCGGCGAGCGTGCGCAGGCCCAGGCGCAACGCGCCGTCGTAGCCCGCCAGGCCTTCGGCGACGTACAGGGTGCCCCCGCTCCGCCAGCTGTAGACCCGGTAAGGCAGGCCGTCGCCGAAGACGCAGCTCAGCGCCGCGACCCCGCGCAGGCGCTCCATCTCGGTAGCGGCGGACCGCGCGCATCGCGCCTGCCTCAGCGCGGCCAGCCGTTCGCCGGGATCGTCTCCCCGAACCCGAAGCGCGTAGAGCCGCCCGACCGGGGCGGCGGCGTCGCGGCAGACGATCGCGTAGGCGCGGTCGAACATGTCCTTCAGGGCCGGGTCGCGGGACGAGGATTCGGCCGAGCACACCGCGCTTCCGCCCGAGCCGAGCGGGAAGCTGTCCTGCAGGCTGATCGGTTCCGCGGCGGCCGCCGGAGCGGCGGCGAGGGCAAGGACGAGGAGCGCTAGGCGTCTCATCGCGGCTTGTCTCCGTCCTCGTCCTCATCCTCGCCGTTTTCCCAAAGGCTGCTGTCGCCGCCGCTGGTCACCGGCTCGTCGATCAGCGGAAGCGCGCCGAGGCTGGTCTCGATGATCTCGCCGCGCCGCCGCGCCTCTTCGGTCGCGAACGGACCCAGCACGAAATCCGCGCTGGTCGGGCGCGCCGCCGGCCCGGGGTCGAGCTCGGGCGGAGGCGGAGGCGGGGGCGGAGGCGGAGGCGGCGGGGGTGGAGGCGGAGGCGGAGGAGGCGGCGGAGGAGGCGGCGGAGGCGGAGGCGGAGGCGGAGGAGGCGGAGGCGGCGGTGCCGGGCAGGCCCCCGTGTTGATGTTGCACTGATTGAGCTCGGAATCGGCGCTGTAGGTCGTGCCCGAGGCCTTGCCGAAATCGGCCAAAGCGAAGAAGGCGTTGCCGGTGGTGAAGGTGCCGTCCGGATTGCGCCGCCGCCCGAAGCCGACGACGGTGATCGGGGTCCCGCCCCCACGGATCGAAAGGCCGCCGGCGCCGACCGTCAGTCCGGCGAGGTCGCCGGCGGTGCCGCTGTTCTGGACGAAAAGATTGCTTCCGACGGTGAAGGCGATTCCGCCCGCCATCAGATAGCCGACGGGGTTCACCGCCCCGCCGTTGGCGAGCAGGGCGGCGCTTCGGCCCGGGAAATCCGGATTCGCGGCGAGCTGCGCGGTCAGCCCGGCGTCGGCGACGGTGATGCTCGGCGCGGCGAGCGCGAGCAGGCCGGCCGGCGCCCCGAGGCTGTCGCGGACCATGACCGATCCGTCCGGCGTGACCAGCTGGATCCTCTCTCCCGCGGTGATCACGAAGGCGTCGGTCGCCGAGGCATTGCCGTACGCCACCGCGCCGTCCACCCGCACCCGGCCCTGAGTGACGATTTCGAACCTTGCCAGGCCCGGTCCGCTCTGGGTGCCGCTCAAGCTCATGGAGCGGAGGAAGATGTCCGCCGGCCGGCTCGGATCCGCGCCGGTCGGCGGCGCCTGGATGAGTATCCGCTGGCTGGCGATCCGGCCGAGCTCCGATGAATCGAGCGTGTAGCCCGGACCCGAGGATCCGCCGCCGATCACCGCCGCGACGCCGGTGGGGACGATTGTGAAAATGGCGTTGGTGGTCGCCGCGTTGCCGAGCGTCCCGCCGCCGAGGATGGCGATGTCCCGGGAGGTCAGCTGCACGACCTGGCCGGCAACCGGGCCCCCGACCAGGATGGTCGCGCCCGATTGCAGGTTCAGCGCAAGCCCGCCGGCCGCGTCGGTGAGCGAAATGTCCCCGCCCGCGACAATGGCGGCGCTGGCGGTGGCGGTTATGCGGCTGCCGGCAAACTGGATGAAAGAGTCGAGCGCATTGGCCGTCAGGGTGGCGGTCTGGAGGGTGCTCGCGGCCGGGTCGCGGCCGGAGTGCGAGATCGAGATGCCGCCGGCGGGAGCGCTGAGCTGGATCGATCCGCCGCTGATCCTGCCGGTCCCGGTGGCGTCCAGCTTGAGGTTGCGGCCACTGACCAGGACCATGGCGCCGGCCGTATCGATCGTCCCGTTTATCGCCGTCACCGAGGAGGTCGGGGCGGCCGAGGGAGTGCCGGCGGCGGTCGCCTGGAGGTTGAGGCCGGCAAGGGCGATGCCGCTGTTGTCCGCGGTGACGTCGAACCGACCGGCCGAATTTCCGTTCGATCCGTCGCCCAGCGCGTTGGCGGTGCCGGTGACGGCGCCTCCGGTGAGCGAGCCGGCAGTGGCGGCGAAATCGGCTCGGGCCGCGCCGAGCACGATCCGGCCGCCCGTGGCCTGTCCGAGGGCGCCGGGCGTGCTGCCCGCGGCGGCGCCGCCCGCGCCGGGAGCGCCGCCCACGCCGTTGGCGTTGAGAGCGCCGCCCGCGAGCGTCGCCGGCGCCCCCGTCGAGCTCAGCTCGACCCGGCCGCCGCTGCCGTTGCCGCCGGTGCCCCCCGTGGTCGGCAGGCCGTCGCCGCCGAGGCCGCCGGCCCCGCCGGTGCCGGTGGCCTGGAGCTGGACCGAGCCGAGACTCGCGCTGCCGGTCACGGCCGAGTCCGGAGCGCCCGCGACCGTTCCGGCGACGGCAATCCCGCCGAGACCGTTGCCGCCGAGGCCGCCGCCGCGATTGTCGCCTCCAGCGCCGCCGACGCCGCCCGTGCCCGACGCCTGGACGTTGGTCAGGAGCGAAGTGATCGTCCCGTTCGCCGCTTCCGCCGCGACCGAGGCGGCGCCGCCGGTGCCGTCGCCGCCGCGGCCGCCGCCCGCTACGGCGCCGCTTCCGATCCCGCCCGCCCCGCCGGCCCCCTGGGCGATGACGAACAGGTCGCCGCCGACGATCGCGGCGGCCGAATCGGAGCTGTGCGCCACGACCGATGCCGTTCCGCCGAGACCGTCGCCGCCCCGGCCGGCATTCATGAAGCTGCTCGCGCCGCCCTGGCCGCTCGCGGCGAGCTCGAACCCGCCGCCGAGCTTGATCGTCCCGGCGGTCGCCTCGATCGACGCGGCCCCGCCGGTGCCGGTGCCGCCGGTGGAGCCCTGGCCGCCGGTGCCGGCCGACCGGGCGAAACCGCCGCCCTGGATGTCCACCTCGCCGCCGTTGGCCGCGATCGTCACCTTGCCGCCGACACCCGCGCCGCCGGTACCCTGAAGATTCTCATTGTCGCCGCCGGTGCCGCGAGCGACGGCGTTGAGAGCGCCCTTCAGGGTAACGAGGCCGCCGCTGTCCGCAGTGACGCTGAGCTGGCCGCCGGTGCCGAGGCCGCCGGCACCGGCGCTGTCGGACCGGCTGGAGGCGCCGCTCGCGGACATCTGGGTGGTCCCACCGACGACGATCTCGCCGCCGTCGAGGATCGCCGCCAGCGACGCGGTGCCGCCCGTGCCGTCGGCGGCGATGGGCGGCGCGGTGGCCTCGGCGCCCGCCTGGCCGTCCGCCGCCACGCTCAGATTGCCAAAGATGTGGACCAGTCCGCCGGCCGCCGAGATTCGGGCGATTCCGCCGGTGCCGGCGCCGGCAGTGTTGGTGGAGCCGTTGAAGCCGCCCTGCGCGCTGGCGCTGATCAGAGCATTGCCGGTGACCCGGACGAGGGCGTCGCCGGTGCTCAGGATGGCCGCCTCGCCGCCCTTGGCATCGATCGGGTCGCCCGGGCCCGACTCGCCGAGCAGCCTGTCGGACGTCAGCTGGAGATCGCCGTTGACGATCGCGCTCGTGGAATTGGCGATCAGATGGGCATGAGCATCGCCCTGCAGGGTCAGGTTTCCGTTGACGGTCAAATTGCCCTTGGAGCCGACGAGGAAATCCGCGGTCGCGGTGCCGCGGATAGAGCTGTTGTAGGTGCCGCCGAGGATTTCGAAGCTCGATGGCGGCAGCTTGTCGATGTCGAAGAATTCCTCGCCGACGACGTTGCGCCCCGCCGACAGGACGATCTCGCCGTTGACGACGCTCGCGTCGGCGGCCGCGTCGAAGCCGGCGCTTCCGCTGAGCAGGGCGGTGATCGCCGAATTCTTCGGCACCGCGACCATGTAGATGCGATGGTTGTCGCCGGCGCCGGTGCTGGCCGGCCCCCCGGTATTGCCCTCGTGGACCAGAGTGTTGAGGGCGCTGCTGCTCCCGGTCGCCACCTCGATGTCGAACAGGCCGTTGTTGATGGTGAGCGCCACCTGCTCCGCGGCGACATAGGCGGCGGCGCCGTTCACCTGGACATTGCCCTGCTGAAGGATCCGGGGCGAGGCCATGGCGACGAAGCTGCCCTGCTCGAGCGCCTTGATCGAGGCGCCCTGCTGGACCGTGATGAAGCTCTTGGGATCGGACTTGGTCAGGTTGTAGCGGTTGCCGACGACGAATTCGCCGCTCCCGACGATCTCCGGGTCGATGGTGGTGAGAAGGAGGCTGCCGACGTCGATCACCGCCTTGCCGCCGATCACGATCCCGCCGGGGCTGAAGAAGATCACCGTGCCGCCGCGGACGGTGTTGCCCGAGCTTTGCAGCTGGCTGATCACCGTCCCGTTGAGGGCGATGGGCCGCGCCGGGTTGAGGGGGATGATCCGATTGAGGACAATGAAATTCGGGTTGTTGACCCCGTTTTGGAAGGTGGCGGTGTTCCCCGCCGGAAGGAAGTCGATCGTGCCGAGCCCGGCGATGTCGGTCGGGTCCCAGTTGATGATCGCGGTCGGCGAATCGATCGTGATCGTCTCCGTGCCCGGCGCGGTGGTCCGGGTCCCGAAGCCGGCGGCAAAGGTGTGAGTGCCCTGGAAGGCCTGGGCCGACGCCTGCTCGGCCGCTCCGAAGGCGACGGCGGCGGCGCCGAGCAGAAGAACGGACCTGAGCGAGGGGGCGGGGCCCGGCATCAGAAGCTCCATGGCCAGAGGCGGGCGGCGAGGGAGATGAGCAGGCGCGGACCGCCTCGCTCGGCGGCGAGTCCGGCGCGCTCGAGCGGGACCGCGAACACGGCCTCGAGCCGCGCTCCGTTGCCGAGGGCGGCGCGAACTCCTCCGCCCGCCGAGGCCAGGCTGCGGCCGCCGGCCAAGGCCGGAAACCGCCCGGCCTCGGACACCCGCGCCGCGTCGATGAAGCCGAAGGCCTGCCAGGCGAGCTTGCGCGGTCCGGTCGGGGCGAGGCTGCCGTAGCGCAGCTCCAGCTGGACGCCGACGCCTCGGTCCGCGAGCAGAGTCCCCGGGTCGTAGCCCCGCCCGATCGTATAATTGCCGGCCGAATATTGCTCGAAGCTAAGCAGCGGATCGCCGGTGAACTGGGCGCGCAGTCCCGCGGCGAGCGCAACGAGCGGCCGGGGCCGATATTCGCCGAGCGCCTCGATCCGGACCAGGGTCGCGGTGGGATCGCCCTCCAGCCGGCTCGGCGGCACCACGCCGGGAAGGGCGCAGCGCGCGAAGGCCGGGCCGCAAGGTTCGGTCGCTCCGAACAGGTCGAGACCCTGGCGGAACTCGAGCCGGCCGCCGACTCGCCAGCGCGGTTCGGCGGCGCTGTAGCCGGCGCGAGTGCCGAGGCTTGAGCCGTCGATCCGGTCGAAGTCCAGGCGGACGAAGGCGACCCGAAGCCTGTCGCGCGACAGATCGAGGCCGTTGAAGCGGACTCGCTGGTCGATGAGATCGGCGCCGGCCCCGGCGCGAAGGGTCGCGGCCTGGGTGAGAAGCAGGGGATAGCCGGCCTCGACGGTGGCGAGCGAAGTCCTCGCCTCGATGTCGAGCGCCGGATCGGCGAGAGCGGGCTCGGCCCGGGCGTAGGTGAACAGCCCGCCCAGAGTCAGCCCTTCGCCGCCGATCCGAAGCTCGTGGCCGATCTGGACGGTCTGCTGCTCGTCGAGATCCGACGTGGTGAAGACGGCCAGGGTGGTGCGGTCGCCGAGACCGGTGAGACCGAAGAGCTGGCCCCGGACCAGAACGCCCCAGCGGCCGAGCGAACGGGCGCCGAAATTCTGGACATTGGCTTCGAGCGTCCCGGCCTGGCGGCGCACCGTCACCTCGCCGATCACCTCGCCGCGGCCCGCCCCGGCCGATTTCAGCGCGAGCCGCACGTCGAAGCCCGGAAGGTCGCGGGCGAGCAGGAGATAGCGCTCGGCCTGGTAGCGGTTGAACACCTCCTGGCGGGTCAGCTTCCCGAGGTAGCGGGCGATGATCCGCTCCGAGCGCCCGGCGTCCCCGCGCACCCGGATCGCGACCAGCTTCGCCATCAGCACTTCCAGCCTGAGGTCGCCCGCGGCGATGCGCTGCTCGGGAATTTCGACCGCGGCGACATAACCGGCGTCGCGAAGGATCGTGGCGGCCCGGTCGCGTATCTCGCAGACGACGGAAACCGGCTGCTCGCGGCCGAGAAAGGGTTCGTAGGCGGATCGCAACGCTTCCGCCGGCATCTCCTTGAGCCCTCCGAACGTGACGTTGCGCGGCGTGAAGCGGATGTCTCGATACGCCTCGCCGTCGAGCGCGCAGGGCGCCCGCTCGATGCCGCCTTCGACGGTCAGTCGGGGCCGCCGCTCCGGCTCGCGCGGCCGGGGGCGCTCAACCTCCTCGCGGGTCGGCGGTCTCGGCGCGGAAGGCGGAGCCTGCGCCTGCAATGCCGAGGCGCAGGACAGCGCCGACAGGAGGAGCGCGCCGCGCGAGGGCCTGGAAACCGGGAGCCCCAATTCGATCCCCCCCAATCCCGCGCCCGCCGCGCGGAAGCCGCAGGCAGCATAGACCGAAAGCGCTCGGGCGGTCGAGTGGGGCGAAGTCGTCAATTGATTGCCGGCACCTTGTCGGTCAGGAAAGGCAAGATGCTCCGGCCGCCCTCGCCCGCCTTGCTCGATTCGCTCGCCGCCCTGCTCGGACCGCGCGGCTTCACCCGCGATGCGGACGCGATGGCGCCGTGGCTGAGCGACTGGCGCGGACGCTATCGCGGACGGGCGGCGGCCCTGCTCTCGCCGGCGTCGGCGGCCGAGGTCCAGGCAATCGTCGCCCGCTGCGCCGAGGCTCGGGTGGCGCTGGTGCCGCAGGGCGGGAACACGTCGATGGTCGGCGGCGCCACGCCCTCGGCCGAGGGCGCCGGCCTGCTGCTGTCGCTTCGCCGGATGAACGCGGTGCGCAGCGTCTCCGCGGAGGACAATGTCGCTTTGGTCGAGGCCGGGGTCATCCTCTCCGACCTCCACGACGCCGCGGCGGCGGCCGGGCGGCGCTTCCCGCTGTCGCTCGGCGCCAAGGGCTCGGCGACGGTCGGCGGGCTCGTCTCGACCAATGCCGGCGGAACCCAGGTGCTTCGCTTCGGGCCGATGCGCTCGCTGGTTCTGGGGCTCGAGGCCGTGCTCCCCGACGGGTCGCTGTTCGAGGGCCTGTCGGCGCTCCGCAAGGACAATCGGGGCTACGATCTCAAGCAGCTTCTGATCGGCGCGGAGGGCACGCTCGGGATCGTCACCGCCGCAAGCCTCAGGCTGGTCGCCGCCGCCGGCTCGCGCTCGGTGGCCTGGGTCGGGCTCGCCTCGCCGGCGGCCGCTCTCGCCCTGCTGCGCCGGCTGGAGTCGCGGCTTGGAGAGGCGGTCGAGAGCTTCGAGCTGGTGCCGGCGGACGCGCTCGGCCTCGTCCTCGCCGGGATCCCGGGAACCCGGGCGCCGCTGGCCGGCGGGCATCGCTGGCACGTCCTCGTCGAATCGGTCGCTCCGCAAGGCGCTCGGGAAGCCGGAGAGGCGCTCCAGGAAGCGCTCGCCGAAGCGCTCGGGGAGGGGCTCGCCGAGGATGCCGTGGTGGCGGCGAGCGAGGCCCAGGCGGCGGCCCTGTGGCGGCTTCGCGAATCGATCGCCGAGGCGGAGCGGGTTCAGGGGCCTTCGGTGAAGCACGACGTCTCGGTCCCCGTCTCGGCCATGCCCGGCTTCATCGAGCGCGGCCGGGCGGCGGTCGAGGCCCGGTTCGAAGGGGCTCGGGTGGTGGCGTTCGGCCACCTCGGCGACGGCAACGTCCATTTCAACGTCCAGCCCCCGGCCGGGGCCGGGGCGGAAGCGTGGCTGGAGGCGCAGGCCAGGGCGGTGACCCGGCTGGTCCACGACCTGGTGGGCGAGGCCGGCGGCTCGATTTCGGCCGAGCACGGAATCGGCCAGTCGAAGCTCGCCGAGCTCGCCCGGACCGCCGAGCCGGCGCGGCTGGCGGCGCTTCGGGCGATCAAGCAGGCGCTCGACCCGGCCGGGATCATGAATCCGGGGAAGCTGATCTCGTCACCGTGAGGGCGGCGGCGCGGGCGCCCTCCCGACGATTCGCGGCGCAAAGCGGACGACGAGCGCCAGGACCGTCGGCACAAGCATCGTGTTCCACAGATCGTGGAGCGCCGCCTGATGCTCCCACGCTTCGACCACGCCGTCGCGAAAGGCGTCGAGCACTTCGTTGCCCAATGCAGCGACGAGAACGACCAGCCAGGGAAGCGGCGAGGCGAGGCTTCGCCTGAGCAGGGCCGCCGCGCCGATCTGGAAGAGGATGGCCGCGTAGATGTGGAGGGCGTCCCGCTCGAGGTCCGTCCACAGCGAGATCGTCGCCTTTATCTGCTCCCAGTCCAAAGGGGGGGTCCTTTGCTGCGCGGGGTTAGAGCGTTGTTGGGTCTGCTTGAATCGTCATCCCGGACTTGATCCGGGATCCACCTCGTTCAAGCGCCTGCAAATAGAAAGAAAGGTGGATGCCGGATCAAGTCCGGCATGACGGCACGGCGAGCTCCTGCCCCGTCACAGCCCCTCCGCGTAATGGCGCAGCGAGGGGCTCTCGAAGCGGTCGCCGCCGATGTCGCGGCCGCCGCGGAAGGCGGAATACATCGCGTGGGGGGATTGGTTGCGATAGGTGTTGCGGCCGTAGGTCACCCTCTGGAGATGGATGAAGAAATCGTCCTTCTTGCCGGCGCGCGGCCCGATCACGCAGATATTGTCGGTGAACACTCCGGCGCCGATCCGAGCGATGCCCTGCACTCCGGCGTTGTTGGCGTAGATCCGGTTGTGGCTGACGACCACGCGCTTGAAGCCATCCTCGATGATGTCGAGCACGAAAGCTCCGCCTCCGGACAGTGTGTTGTTGCGGATCGTAAGGCCGTTCACGGTGTCCGGATGCGTGACCACCATCCGGATCGCCGCCCCCTCCTGCCCGCCGACCAGCGACTTGATGTTCGGATTGTTCTCGATCCTTATGTCGACGCTGTTATCGCTCAGGATCATTCCGCTGTTGCGGCCTTCGATATCCATGCCGGACACCGACACGTTCTCGTTGGCGACGGTCATGTAGATCCCGACCGAGACGTCGCGGATCCGCCCGTTGGAGATCCGGATGTTGCGGTTGGGCATGGCGGGATTGTCGGGCTCGAGGTCGATCCCGCCGGCCGGATTGGTCGCGTCGATCTTCGCGATGTCGAAATTGCGGATCACGCCGTTGCGCCCGGCGACGACCGAGATTCCGTTGCGCCTGCAATTGCGCACCTTGACGTTCTCGATGAGGAAATCCTCGCAGAAATCCGGGCCGTCCGAGCCGACATAGATTCCGTCGCCCCAGCAATCGGCCACCTCGACCCCGCCTGTGATCTGCCAGCCGCTGGAGCTCCAGGCGGAGATGCCCATGCCCCACTCGCCGGCGGTGCCCTGGTGCTCGAGCCGCTCGCCGGCGATCCGGCCGGGGCCGACGATCTTCCAGCCCTCGCTCCTGAAGCCCTGGATGACGGTGCCGTTGCCATGCGGGCTGGGCAAGGCGCGAAGCTCGCCGCCGTTGAGCTCGAGGATCTGCCCGGACTTGAGGCGAAGGCCGCCGTAGAGGGTCCGGGTCGGGCGGACGTTGGTGTCGATCCGGTAGACCGCCCCCATGCGCAGCCGGACGATCGCCCCCGCCGGAGCGAGATCGAGGCAGAGCTGGAGCGCCTGGGTGTCGTCGGTCCGGCCGTCGCCGCGGGCGCCGTATTCCTCGGGGCTGACGACGGGGGGAGTGGCGGCGCAGGCGGTCCCGGCCCAGCAGACGGGTACCGAAATTCCGGCGAGCAAAAGGTGGCGGCGAGTGATCATGGATTGGGGCCTAGCTCCTGTTCGCTGAATGGTCGGTGAGCGCCCGCGGCGGGCTCTTCGCCTCGGAACTCGTGCATCGTCTCCGTTCCTTCCCCAGCGATACCGGATCTCGAGACCACCTTGGCCACGGTCATCAGCAGGATCTTGAGGTCGAGGGGGAAGCTGCGGTGGTCGACATACCAGACGTCGAAGGCGAGCTTCTCGGGCCATGAGAGCGCGTTGCGGCCGTTGACCTGCGCCCAGCCGGTGAGGCCGGGACGAACGTCATGACGCCGCGCCTGCTCCGGCGTGTAGAGCGGCAGATAGTGCATGAGCAGCGGGCGCGGTCCGACCAGGCTCATATCGCCCTTGAGGACGTTCCACAGCTCGGGCAGCTCGTCGAGGCTGGTCGCCCGAAGGAAGCGGCCGAAACGGGTCAGGCGCCGGGAATCGTCGAGCGGCTTGCCGTCGGCATCCCTGGCATCGAGCATGGTCCGGAACTTGACCAGCCGGAAAGGCCGCCCGCCCAGGCCGGGCCGGACCTGGCGGAAGAGGACGGGGCGGCCCAGAGCCACCGCCACCGCCGCCGCCACGACGGCGAGCAGCGGCGCGAGCACGATCAGGCCGAGCGCCGAAAGGACGATGTCGGTCAGCCTTTTGGGGTCGAGGCGCGCCATGGCCCTGCCCTTCGCGCTCCCGCCGTTCAATTGCAACGACTACCGCGCGGAGCTAAGGAGCCCTCATGTGCGGCATAGCGGGCTTCGTCGGCGGGCGTTTCGACCACCAGGGCGCGCGCGCCACGCTCGGACGGATGACGGGCGCGATCGCCTATCGCGGCCCCGACAGCGCCGGCGCCTGGCTCGAGGCGGAGCACAAGGTGGCGCTCGGCCACCGCCGGCTCGCCATCCTCGATCTCTCCCCGGCCGGCGAGCAGCCGATGACCTCGCCGGGCGGCCGCTACGTCACCGTCTACAATGGCGAGATCTATAATCACCTCGAACTACGCGAACGGCTCCCTGGCCCGTGGCGCGGCCATAGCGACACCGAGACCCTGCTCGCCGCGATCGAGGCCTGGGGAGTCGAGAAGGCGCTGGGCGAATGCGCCGGGATGTTCGCCCTCGCGCTGTGGGACCGCCAGGAGAAGGCGCTGATCCTCGCCCGCGACCGGCTCGGCGAGAAGCCGCTTTATTACGGCTGGCAGGGCTCGGGCGCCGAGACTGCCTTCCTGTTCGGATCGGAATTGAAGGCGCTGGCCCGCCACCCCGCCTTCCGCCGCGAGATCGACCGCCGGGCGCTCGCCCTCTTCACCCGCTTCAACTACGTCCCGGCGCCGCACTCCATCTATGCCGGGATCGCCAAGCTTCCGCCCGGCACCTTCCTGACCCTGCGCTCGGGCGAGAAGGTTCCGGCGATAACGACCTACTGGTCGGCCGCCGAGGTCGCCGCCTCGGGCTCGGCCGCGCCGCTCGACATCGGGCCGGAGGAGGCGACGGACGCGCTCGAGCGCGTGCTTTCGAAAGCCGTAGCGCAGCAGATGATCTCGGACGTTCCGCTCGGCGCCTTCCTTTCCGGCGGAGTCGACAGCTCGACGATCGTCGCTTTGATGCAGGCGCAGTCGTCGCGGCCGGTGAAGAGCTTCTCGATCGGCTTCAGCGACCCGGCCTATGACGAGGCGGAGCATGCCGGCGCCGTCGCCCGCCATCTCGGCACGGACCATACCGAGCTCTACGTCCAGCCCGGGGACGCGCTCGCCGTCATCCCTTCGCTTCCGTCGATCTACGACGAGCCTTTCGCCGACGCCTCGCAGGTCCC
Organism: Allosphingosinicella sp.; assembly: GCA_036389015.1. Lineage (GTDB taxonomy): Bacteria > Pseudomonadota > Alphaproteobacteria > Sphingomonadales > Sphingomonadaceae > Allosphingosinicella. Next base: position 48,892 of record DASVQS010000030.1, read on the forward strand.
GACCCTGCTGGTGTCGAGGCTCGCCCGCAAGCAGGTCACGGTGGCGCTGTCGGGCGACGGCGGCGACGAGCTCTTCGCCGGCTACAATCGCTACCGGCTGGCGGCGCATAATTGGGGGCGGATATCGCGCGTCCCCCAACCGCTTCGGCGCGGTCTGGCGAAGGGCCTGACGGCGCTTTCGCCGGAGCAATGGAACAAGGTGGCGGGCGCGCTCGCTCCGATCCTGCCCGGCTCGATGCGGGTCCGGCTCCCTGGCGAGAAGGTCCACAAGGCGGCGCGCGGCCTGGCAAGCGCGTCGGCCGACGATCTCTACCGGGGGCTGGTGTCGAGCTGGAGCGACCCGGCCGGGCTGGTGATCGGCGGGGCAGAGCCGGCGACGCTTGGGGCCGACGCCCTCGCCCGGCTGGACCGCCTCGGCGACACCGAGCGGATGATGGCGCTCGACATGCTGACCTATCTGCCCGACGACATATTGGCCAAGGTCGACCGGGCTGCGATGAGCGTCTCCCTCGAGACGAGGGTGCCGCTGCTCGATCACCGCGTCGTCGAATTTGCCTGGAAGCTGCCGCTCGACCTCAAGCTTCGCGGCGGCGAGACCAAATGGGTGCTTCGCCAAACGCTCTACCGGCACGTGCCTCGGGCGCTCATCGAGAGGCCCAAGATGGGCTTCGGGATCCCGATCGACGCCTGGCTGCGCGGCCCGCTCAAGGATTGGGCGGAAGCGCTGATCTGCGAGCGCCGGCTGGCCGGCGAAGGCTATTTCCGGCCCGGGCCGATCCGCGCCGCCTGGGACGCCCACCAGAGCGGCCGGGCGAACATGCAATATCACCTCTGGGCGATATTAATGTTCCAGTCCTGGCTCGAAGGGCAGTCCGCCCCGGAGGCAGCCGAGGGGCTGGCGGCCTAGAGCACGCCGGGAGGAGATTATCGTCATGCCGGACTTGATCCGGCATCCACCTTTCTTGCTCATCCGCAGGCGCTTGAAGAAGGTGGATCCCGGATCAAGTCCGGGATGACAATTCAAATCGAACCATCGACACTCCGGCCTTCGCCGGAATGACGTGCCGCTAGATCACCACCCTCGTGTCTCTCGGAATGCCCTCGGGCCGCTCCGCCGGGTCCGGCTTGCCGAGCGCGCCCTGGTCGGGGGCGATCAGCTCCTGGAGCTTGTCGCGCACCGCTCCGGAATCGCCCGCGAAGATCGCCGCGCGGAGACGATCGACATGGGGGCGAAGCTCGGCGAAGGAGATGAAGCGCTCCTTGGCCATCTTGATCCGCGGATGGGCGGTGTCGAGGGCGCTCTCGCCGACGAACAGCTCCTCGTACAATTTCTCGCCCGGGCGGAGGCCGACATAGGCGATCTCGACGTCGCCGCTGGGATTGTCCTCGTCCTGGACAGTCATTCCCGACAGCGAGATCATGTTGCGGGCGAGCTCGGCGATTCGGATCGGCTCGCCCATGTCGAGCACGAAGACCTCGCCGTGGCGGGCCATGGCGCTGGCCTGGAGAACGAGCTGGGTCGCCTCCGGGATCGACATGAAGAAACGGGTGACCTCGGGATGGGTGACCGTGACCGGCCCGCCCCGGCGGATCTGCTCGCGGAAGGTCTGGACGACCGAGCCCGAGCTGTCGAGCACGTTGCCGAAGCGGACGATTCCGAAGCGGGTCTCGCCCTGCTCGGCGAGGGCCTGGACGACGAGCTCGGCGACCCGCTTGCTCGCCCCCATCACGCTTTCCGGCCGGACCGCCTTGTCGGTCGAGATCATCGTGAACCGGGTCAGCTTCGCGTCGAAGGCGGCACGGGCCAGCACCCAGGTGCCGATGACATTGTTCTCGACCCCGACCACCTCGTTATGCTCGAGCAGGGGCACATGCTTGTAGGCGGCGGCGTGGTAGATGGTCTCGACGCCGTGAATGCGGATGATGTCGCGGACGAGCAGCTCGTTGAGCATCGAGCCGACCACCGGGATCACCGCCGGCCGGTCGCGCGGGTCGCGGTCCTTGAGCAATTCGAGCAGCTGCTGCTCGATCGTGTAGAGCGCGAACTCGCTGTGATCGAGCAGGACGAGCTTGGCCGGGCGCACCCGGATGATCTGCCGGCAGATTTCGGAGCCGATCGAGCCGCCGGCGCCGGTGATGAGGATGGTCTGGCCGTCGACCACTTCCTTGATCAGATCGCTCAGCGGCTCGACCGGATCGCGGCGGAGCAGATCGTTGACGTCGATCGGCCGCACGTCGCTGACCGTGAACCGGCCGGAGACGATCTCTTCCGGGGCCGGCACGGTCATCACCTGGACGTTGAGCTTGTTGAGGCGCTCGATCGCGCTCAGCCGCTGCGAGCGGGTCGCCTTCGGCATGGCGAGGAAGACCTCGCTGACGTCATTGTCCTGGACGAGGTCGGCGAGCGCTTTCGGCGGGTGGATCTGGGCTCCGGCGATGATCTGGCCCTTCAGCGCCGGGTCGTCGTCGACGAAGCCGCAGAGCCGGAAATGGCGGTCGCGGCGGACCGACTCGGCGAGGCTGATGCCGGCCGAATTGGCGCCGTAGATGATGATGTTGCGGCGACCAGCCCGTCCGCTCGGATGCTTGCGCTCGGCGCCGATGACCAGCGCCGCCATCGCGTAGCGGCCCATGAAAAGGAGCAGGAACAGGAAGCCGCAATAGATGAAGCCGACCGAGCGCGGCACCAGGATCCGGATTCCGTCGACCATCATCGAGGCGCGCATGAAATAGACCAGGATCACCCAGGCGGTGGCGGTGATCGCCGCTCCGAACAGGATCCGGCTAACGGTACCGAGATCGAAGAAGCGAAGGACGATATGGTAGATTCGAAGCTGGAAGAGGCCGGCCAGGCCGACGACGATCGAGATCCCGGCCGCCAGCAGCACCAGCGGATCGACCGGCAGATAGGCCTCGCCGAGCCGGGCCGAGAAGGCGGCCCACAAAGCGAACATCATCGCCGCGACGTCGAACGCGACCAGGATCATGCGCTTCTGCGCGCGGTCCGCCGAGGACACTCGTCTGACAAACTGGAAAATCATGGGGTGGCGGTCCTTAGACCAATTCGGCCCTTGCTGGAAGCTTAACCCAGCACCGAGCGGATCAGCCCAGCCAGAGTCTCCGAGCGAAGCCTGAGGCGTTCCGGGCGAATCGTCGGGTGCACCTCGACTGCGAGGCTGCTCCGGGTCATCGCGCGGGCGTTGGGCAGGTCGGGCTTCGGAAGGTCGCGGAACGCTTCCTCGAGATAGACTTCCGAGCAGGAGCCGGTGAACAGCCGAAGCCCCGCCTCGCCGGCGCGGGCCAGTATCTCCTGGCGCCGATCCTCGGCGCCGGGCTCCAGGTAGAAATTGAACCGGTAATAAGCGTGGCGGAAGCGCGGCTCCGGAAGCGGCACGCGAAGGCCGGGGATTCCGCTCAGCGCCTCGGCCCAGATGCCGGCGTTGCGGGTGCGGGCCTCATGCCATTCGCCGAGCTTGGCCAGTTGCCTGAGGCCGATCGCCGCCTGCGGGCCGGTCAGCCGCCAGTTGGTGCCGACGCTGTCGTGGAGCCAGCGGAAGCCCGGGCCCGTGGGCGGCGCCTCCACCTTGCGCCGGTTCTTGCCATGGTCCTTGAAGCTCCACGCCCGGTCCCAGGCCGCCTCGTCCTTGAACAGGGTCGCCCCGCCCTCGCCGCCGGTGCTGATGATCTTGTCCTGGCAGAAGGAGAGCGCGGTGGCGTCGCCGAAGCTTCCCGCGGGCCGGCCGTCGATCTCGGCGCCGTGCGACTGGGCGCAATCCTCGATGATGAGAAGGCCACGGCGCCTCGCCAGGTCCATGATCGCCGGCATGTCGCAGGGCCAGCCGCCGAGATGGACCGGAATGATCGCCCGGGTCCGTTCGGTCAGCACGGCCTCGATGGTCTCGGCGGTGATGTTGCCGCTGTCGGGATCGATGTCGGCGAAGACCGGGGTCGCGCCGAGCAGCATGACGCAGGTCGCGGAGGCGACGAAGGTCCGCGGAGTCACCACCACCTCGTCGCCGGGGCCGATTCCGAAGGCGCGGAGCGGCAGCTCGAGCGCGAGCGAGCCGTTGGCGAGAGCGATGCAATGCTCCCCGCCGAAGGTGCGCGCGAGCGCGTCTTGGAAGGCGAACACCTCGCCGCCGGTCCATTGGTTGACCCGGCCGGACCTCAGCACCCGGGCGACGGCCTCGATCTCGTCCTCGGCGTAAAAGGGCCAGTGCTCGTCCGGCCCCTGTCTCAGGTCCTCGGCGGAAGCAGCCGCCTCAGCGGTCGATTTCACGCTCGCCATGCTCATCTGAATCCTCTTGGCGCGCCGACGGCCCGCGCCTCGGGCGGGGCGCCCGGATAGAGGGCCGGGCCCGGGCCCTGGGCCGTCCGCCGGCGGGCGTTCAGCACCGCCAGCATCGCCGCGAGGAAGACCAGCAGCGTGGGCATCATCATCATCTTCTGCCTGAGCCCAAGGCCGACATTGTAGTTCACCAGGGCGAGCAGGATGGTGAGCAGGATGAAGAAGAAGGCCGCGAAGCGCGCGAAAAAGGCCGACCGCGCCACCGCCAGTGAGGTTCCGAACTGCCGGATCAGGGTTCCGATCACGACCAGGAGCAGCACGTTCTCGAGCGAGGCGATGTAGCCGAGAAGGCCGTTCGCGTCGATGAAGAAGGGCCTGAACAGCAGGCTGACCAGCTTCACCGGAAAGGGCGCGCCGATGATGCTCATGTCGCCCCCCGATTCCTCCGACACCGACGATTTGGTCTCGATGAACTCGCTGACCGAATCCGTGCTGGTCATGTTGAGGCCCTGGAAGCTGTCCTGGACCATTCCAGCCACCGAGATCGTGCCGCCCAGGACGACGGCGAGCAGCGCGGCACGGGTAAGCAGGGAGGTGTTGCGAGCGAACAGCACGGTCATCGCCAGCGCGATCATCGCGATCAGGGCGATGTGCGGCCTCACCAGCAGGGCGATCGCAAGCCCGGCGCCGAAGGCCAGATAGCGTCTCTGAAGCCGGAAGGAGGCCCAGGTGCACAATCCGACGGCCAGGAAGATCGGCGCGTCCTTGCCGATCGCGCTCGTCCAGAAATGGAGGCCGGGAAGGAACAGCAGTAGGTAGACATATCTGGACCTCGGCTGTCCGAGCTCCGCGTGGATGTCGTCGAACGCTCTCAGGACGAACAGCATCCCCCAGAAGCCCATCGACTGGAAAAGCAGGAAATAGTCGAGCAGCGTTCCGCCGAAATATTCCTTCAGGAACTGGACGAAATTGAGGACGAAGATGGTGCTTAGGCCGCTCTCCGTGCCGTACAGACCGAACTGGTCGTCGTAATAGAAGGTGACGTCGCCGCCGAACTGCTGAGCGTAGAGGTAATAAGCGAAAGCGGCGCCGATCTGCGCCATCAGAAGCATCACGAAGAAGAGCATTCGCGACCGCGACTCCGACACCCGCGCGAAGCGGAAGCCGGCGATCGAGATGAATATTCCAAGGAGGCCGAAGGGGGTCATGCGCCTGCCTCTCTCCATCGCCGCCGGGTGTCCAGCCTCCGGCGAAGCGCCGCCGCGGCGTCGCCCAGCCGGGCCGGCGACCGCAGAAGCATCGCCGCCGCCCGAAGCCAGCGCCATCCCCGAACGGAATCGGCGAACAGGCCGACCCATTGGGCCGTCCGCACGCGCTCGATCCGCTCGGCCAAAGCTCGGGCGAGCTCGGGGTCGCGCTCGACCCGGGGGTCCTTCGCCATCGCCTCGAGCGACTCGATTATCCCTTCCGCGATGGCGCGCCGGCCGGTCAGCTGGCCGGGCCGCGAGCGGTAGAAATAACGCGCGTCGACCGCAGTCACCCAGTTCACGCCGTGAAGCATCGCCTTCATGTAGAACTCAAAATCCTCGCCGGCCCAGTTGCGGATCGTATGGAAGCGGAGCCCGTGCTCGCGCAACCAGGCCGTCCGGAACATCGGCTGGAGTATCCAGTCGTGCCGGCACAGCTCGACCGCCGAGAGCGGCCGACCCTCTTCCGACTGCTTCCAGCCGGTGAGCTCGTAGACAGTCATCCAGGGCTTGTCAGCCCCGTCGTTGATCAGCAGCAGATCGTCGGTGACCGCGTCGGCGCCGGCGGCCCCGGCCACTTTCAGCAAATAGGAGAGACGGCCCGGGGCGAACCAGTCGTCCGCGTCGAGAAAGGCGACCCACTCGCCGAGCGCTTCGTCCAGGGCCCTGTTGCGGGCGGCGCTCGGGCCGGCGTTGACCGGCAGCCGGAAGCCGCGCACTCGGGGGTCGGCCTCGAGCCGCCGGATCGCGTCGGGAGTCGAATCCGTCGACCCGTCGTCGACGATGACGACCTCGAGGTCGACGTCCTGGGCGAGCGCCGAGGCGACCGACTGGTCGATATAGCCGGCGACGTTGTAGGCCGGTATCAGGACCGAGACGACCGGCCCGGGCCGTGACTCACGCTGATCCGCGACCGACATTACCGAGACTTTCTCCGCTCCGAATTCATAAGAATGTGCCGCGGGCGCGGCGCCGGCGCGCCCATGCGGCTGGATTCGCGGCATGGCCGCCGCTAGGGGGACGTACACGCAGCCGGCGGAGGTTGGAAGCCTCCGCTTGGGCGGCCGCGAACCACGGCACTCCGCCCCGGCCTCCTGAAACGAAGAAGGATTCGCGATCTTGAAAGGCATAATCCTGGCGGGCGGAAGCGGCACCCGCCTCTACCCGGCCACCCTGTCCGTCTCGAAGCAGCTGCTGCCGGTCTACGACAAGCCGATGATCTATTACCCGCTCGCCACCCTGATGCTCGCGGGAATCCGGGAGATCCTGATAATCTCGACGCCGCGGGACCTGCCGAGCTTCCGCGACCTGCTCGGCGACGGCAGCGGCTTCGGCCTCACCCTCGCCTATGCCGAGCAGGCCCAGCCCAACGGCCTCGCCGAGGCGTTCATCATCGGGCGCGAGTTCGTCGGCGGCGATTCGGTCGCCCTCATCCTCGGTGACAACATCTTCTTCGGAAGCGGCCTCGCCGAGCTGTGCCGGGACGTCGCCGGACGCGGCTCCGGAGCCACCGTGTTCGCCTATCACGTCGAGGATCCGCAGCGTTACGGAGTCGTCACCTTCGATCCGGAGACGATGCGCGCGATCGAGATCACCGAGAAACCGCCCGAGCCCAAATCCAACTGGGCCGTGACTGGCCTCTATTTCTACGACAACAGGGTGCTCGACATCGCCGCCGAGGTGAAGCCCTCGCACCGCGGCGAGCTCGAGATCACCGACGTCAACCGCGCCTATCTCGACCTCGGCGAGCTCAACGTCGTCCGTCTCGGGCGCGGTTTCGCCTGGCTCGACACCGGCACCCACGACAGCCTCCACGAAGCCGCCTCGTTCGTGAAGACGGTCGAGCACCGCCAGGGCATCAAGGTGATGTCGCCCGAGGAGATCGCCTTCGACTACGGCTATCTCGACGCCGGCCAGCTGCGCGCCGCCGCCGACCGGCTCGGCAAGTCCGATTATGCGACCTTCCTCAGGCGCCGAGCCGACGAGGGTCCCTCCGGTCCCGGCGGCCTCTACGGAGTGGCGCGATGAGCGAGCGCCTCAACGTCCTCGTCACCGGCGGGGCCGGCTTCATCGGCTCCGCCCTTTGCCGGCACCTGGTGCGAAGCGGAAGCTACCGGGTCGTCAATCTCGACAAGCTGACCTACGCGGGCAACCTCGAGTCGCTGAGGGAGATCGGCAATTCCCCCGATTACCGCTTCGTCGAGGGCGACATCGGCGACCAGGCCAAAGTGAGCGAGCTGCTCGCGGCGGAAGCCATCGACATCGTCATGCATCTTGCGGCCGAGAGCCATGTCGACCGCTCGATCGACGGGCCCGAGGCGTTCATCGACACCAATATCGTCGGCACCTTCCGGCTGCTCAACGCCGCGCTCGAGCATTGGCGCTCCCTGCCCGGCGAGCGCAAGGCACGCTTCCGCTTCCATCACGTCTCCACCGACGAGGTTTTCGGCGACCTGCCGCTCGACGAGGGCGTGTTTACCGAGGAGACGCCTTACGCGCCCTCCTCCCCATATTCGGCCTCCAAGGCGGCTTCCGACCACCTCGTCCGCGCCTGGCACGAGACCTACGGACTGCCCGTGGTGCTCTCCAACTGCTCGAACAATTACGGGCCCTATCACTTCCCCGAGAAGCTGATCCCGCTGGTCATCCTCAACGCGCTCGAGGGAAAAACCCTGCCCGTCTACGGCAAGGGCGAGAACGTCCGCGACTGGCTCCATGTCGAGGATCATGTCCGGGCGCTCGAGCTGGTCGCGACCCGGGGCGAGGTCGGCGAGAGCTACAATGTCGGCGGCCGCGCCGAGCGCACCAACCTCAGCGTCGTCGAGACGATCTGCGACCTTCTCGACGCCCGCCGTCCCCTCCCCGACGGCCACGGCCGCCGCTCGCTGATCGCTTTCGTCACCGACCGGCCCGGCCACGACCGGCGCTACGCCATCGATCCTTCGAAGATCGAGCGCGAGCTGGGCTGGCGCGCCCGGGAGACCTTCGAAAGCGGAATTGCCGGCACGATCGACTGGTATCTCGGCAACGACTGGTGGTGGCGGCCGATCCGCGAAGGCAAATATGCCGGCGCGAGGCTCGGGGCCGGCTGATGCGGGTTCTCGTCACCGGCCGCGACGGCCAGCTCGCCCGAAGCCTCGCCGAGCGCGCCGCGGCGGTGCCCGGACTTTCCCTGCGGACGATCGGCAGGCCCGAGCTCGACCTCGAGCGGCCGGAGTCGATCGCCGCCGCGATCGCCGCGGCGGCTCCGGACGCGGTCGTCAACGCGGCCGCCTACACCGCCGTCGACCAGGCCGAGGACGAGCCCGAACGGGCGTTCCGGATAAACGCGGCCGCCGCCGGCGAGGTCGCGGCCGCCGCCCGCCACGCCGGGGCTCGGATCATCCAGGTCTCGACCGACTACGTTTTCGATGGAAGCGCCGAGGGCGCCTATGCCGAGACGGCGCCGACCAGCCCGCTCGGGGCCTACGGCCGCTCGAAGCTGGAGGGCGAGCAAAGGGTCGCCGAAGCCAGTCCCGACCATCTCATCCTGCGCACCGCCTGGGTCTACAGCCCGTTCGGGCGCAATTTCGTCAAGACGATGCTGGCGGCGGCGCAGGCCCGCGACGAGCTCAATGTGGTCGACGATCAGCAGGGCAACCCGACCGGCGCCCTCGATATCGCCGACGGAATCCTGGCCATCCTGGGCCGCTGGTCGGGCGAGCCGGCGCTCGGCCTCGGTCAGGTCTATCATCTCGCCGGGACCGGAACGACGAGCTGGTGCGGCCTCGCCCGCCAGGTCTTCGCGGAGGCCGCGCCGCTGGGCCTGAAGACAGCGACGGTGAACCCGATCCGCACCGAGGACTGGCCGACGCGCGCGGTGCGCCCGCGCAACTCGCGCCTCGACTGCGCGAAGCTGGAGAGGGATTTCGGCTATCGGGCACCGCGCTGGGAGGAATCGGTGGCGGAGACGGTGCGGCGACTGGCGGCCTAAATTCCTCCCCCGCATTTGCGGGGGAGGGGGACCATGCGAAGCATGGTGGAAGGGCCTTTCTGACTCCAAGAACCCCGAGAAATCTCGGGGAGGATTTACGGCACCGGCCCCTTCCCCGTCGTACCCTTCATCCCAGCCAATATTCCCTTCACGAAATTGCCGAACCAGGCGATCCGCCCGGGCCGCGGCACGAGCAGCCGGCCACCCGCCCCCACCGCCATCCTTCGAAGCAGCTGGAACGGGGTGCAGGCCTCGCCGCCGCTGCGCCTGGCGATCAGGATGAGGTTGCGCATCTGGTAATAAGCGTACCAATTGGGCTTGGAGACGATGTAGACCGTCCGGCCGAACAGCCGCGCCGCGTGATATTCATAGCTGTCGACGACCACCACGTCGCGGCATTGAAGCTGCACCCAGCCCTTCTTGCCGAGCGCCCAGCCGATCGCGAGATCCTCCCAGCCCATCCACAAGTCGGACCAGATTTCGACCTTCTCGCGCACGGCTTCGAGGTTGTAGAGGGCGCAGTTGGAGCTGCTCCAGGCCACCTCCTCGCACACCGCCTCACGTGGCGGCGGTTCGGATTCGAAGGTGGCGAGGGTCTTGAGGGTACGCCGGGGCGATTCCACCCGATTGCCGCGACTGGAATAGAGCAGGGTGGGATAGACCGCCCCTACCCGCGCCCTCGACTCGCCGTGGGCGACGAGCTTGCGGACCTGGTCGGGCTCGACCACGCCGTCATGGTTGACCGCATAGCACCAGCGGGCGCCTGCGGCGGCCGCCGTCTCGAACCGGAGGGCGAGGTTGCCGGCCGAGCCCAGGTTGCGGTGGGCATTGACGTAGGCGACGGGCCAGCCGTTCGCCGCGATCGCCTCGGCTATCGCTCCGCTGCCGAGGGAATCGACCACGACCACCGCGCCGAACGGCGATCTTCCCGCGGCGAAGACGGACCGAAGCAGCGCCAGCACCGGCTCGTCGGACCGGTAGCTCGATATAGCCAGAGCAACCGAGGCAAGGGACTCGTCCACCTCCCCGAGTCAGCCGCGCTGGAAGAAGGCCAAGGTCTCGCCGAGCCCCTGCGCCAGCGGCACCGAGGGGCTGAAGCCAAATTCGCGCTCGAAGCGGCTGGTGTCGGCGCGGATCCGGCGGATGTCGTTCGCCCAGGGGCCGCATTGCTCGGTCTCTAGCGGACGGCCGCTGAGCTGCTCGAGCTGGCTTCGAAGCTCGTTGATCCGGCTATCGCGCCCGGTGCCGACATTGTAGATCGCCTCGCTCGAGCCGGGCAGCACTTCCAGGAAAGCCCGCACCACGTCCTCGACATAGACGAAATCGCGGCTCTGCTCGCCGTCGCCGTAGAGCTTGATCGGAAGCCTGTTCGCCGCCGCGTGCGAGAATTTGCAGGTGACGTTGGCATAGGGATGGTCGGGCGCCTGGCGCGGGCCGTAGACGTTGAACAGCCTGAGGCTGCAATGGCTGAAGCCGTGCATCTTCCCGTAAAGGTCGAGCAGATGCTCGCCGACCAGCTTGGTCAGGGCATAGACGGTGAGCGGGGCGGGAAGCCGCTTCTCGCTCAGCGGATCGCCCTCGCTGTTGCCATAGACGGTCGAGCTGGAGGCGAAGACGATTCGCGGGATCCGGCGGCGGACCGCGAGCTCGATCACCCGGAGCGTGCCGCGCACGTTGACGTCCTCGTAATCGTCCGGCGTCGACAGGCTGTCGTAGCCGCTGATCAGCGCCGCGAGGTGGACGATGGCGTCGACCTCGGGAATCTGCCCGTCGAGCTCGGCAAGCGCCCGGATATCGCCTCGGATCAGGGTGCAGCCCTCGCCCGCCTGCGCCAGATTGGCCTCGTGGCCGGAGATCAGATTGTCGACGACGACGACCCGGTCGCCTCGGCCGATAAGCGAGTCGCACAGGTGCGAGCCGATGAATCCGGCGCCGCCCGTTATCAAATAGGTCTTGCTCACCCTGAGTCCTTGGAAAGTTCGATGGTGTGGGGAAGTGCGCCCGCGCGCTTGCACATTTGGCCGCAAAAGCAAAGTCCGGGCGCGGCTTGACCGGCGGGCGCGGAGCGGACACGCCGGCGCGATGTCCCGCCCCGCTTACGAGAAGACGATCACCGCCGCAGCCGCCGACGTGGACGAGCTCGGCCACGTCAACAATGCGGTGTGGGTGCGCTGGATCCAGGACATGGCGACCGAGCACTGGCGCGCCGCCGCCGATCCGGAGCATGTCGATCGCTATGTCTGGGTCGTCGTCCGCCACGAAATCGATTACCTGCGCGCGGTGCTTCCAGGCGAGACCGTGACCGGCCGCACCTGGGTCGGCGAAGCGCCCCGCGGCGCCCGCTTCGACCGCCTCGTCGAGTTCCTTGGGGAGGACGGCAAGCCCCGCGTCCGCGCCCGAACCACCTGGGCGATCCTCGACAAGGCGACCGGCCGCCCGCTCAGGGTGCCCGGGGAAGTCGCGGCGCCGTTCCTTCAATCCTCCCCAGGATTTCCTGGGGAGGGGGACCAGGCGAAGCCTGGTGGAGGGGCTCTTCGAGCTCCGTAGGCCCCTCCACCGCGCTGCGCGCGGTCCCCCTCCCCGGCAAATGCCGGGGAGGAGTTGGTCAGCCCGAACAGTCGCTGACGACTATGTCGAACACCGGCCGGCCCTTGCCGTCCTTGTACGAAAGGGCGAACCGGCCGCCCTGGCGGATGGCCGTGACGCTTTCCACGCTCGAGCATATCTCCTGCCGGAAGCTGCGCGTGAGATTGGCCTTGCTGCCGGCGACGTCCAGGCCCTCGACCTTCACGCGATAATTTTGGGTGAGGATCGTGCCGGACACGGAGGCCCCCTCCATCGTGGTGACGTCGTCCAGCCTGACCGGGCCCCGCGCGTTGATGCGGGCGGCGACGGCTTGCATCTGGCGGCGCAGCCGCATCTCGACGGGAGTCTCGCGCCGCGGCGCCTGGCCGGCTTCGGTGACGAACACGTCCGAGCCGGTGAGGACTCCCCCCTCGACCAGCTCCTCCGGGGTCGGGAACCACATGGTCTGAGACGGAGTCGCCAGGGCACGCCAGGCAAAGTTCCGATCGACTCCGGCGGCGAGATATTCGGCGCGGGTCTTCTCGATGGCATCGCCCAGCGCATAGGCGCTGACTCCGGGGAAGCTGGGCTGGTGGAAGCCGATCCTCGCCGTCTCGGGCGCTGTCCGGGTCCGCCCGGCGAGCAGGACGCTGGTGCAGGCCGACAGGCAGTGACCCTCGACCCTTGTATCCAGCCCCTTCCTTCGGATCAGGGCGGCCATCCGCTCCGCCTCGAGCATCCGGCCCCCGGGCGAGGTCAGGACCACCTCCTTCACCGCGGGGCTTCGCTCGACCAGGCTTTCGAACCGCGCCGCCGCCCCGGAGGCGAGGTTGCCGTCGAGACGCAGTCGCCGCCCGTCTTCGGAGACCGTCATCCGGGCGACCTCGCCGATCGAGTCGCGTCCTCGCGCCAATATCCCGAGCTCGGTCGCCTGGAGCGTGAGGTCGCCCGAGCGGAACAGGGTGAGGATCAGGCTCAGCACCACCGCGACCCGGGCGGCCAGCCCCCAGCCGTGGGTTCCGCCGCGCCGGTGGTGCCAGTAAGCCGAGCGCCAGATGCCCACCGAGCTCCACACCCACAGGATCGCCGAGAAAGCCAGATAGGCCAGGGCGACGATCGCGATTCCGCGAAGCGATCCGCCCTGGTCGGCGAGCCGGCCGGTCAGAAATTCCACCGCCGCCAGGATGAGTGCGGAGAGGAGGGCGCCGTTGACCCAGTAGGAAACCGGCAGCGGCAGGTGCCCGGCCCAGTGGCGCCGGAAATAGTTCCTGCCCCGGTTCTTCTCGTCCCAGGCGATCACCTCCTCGTCATATTGGGCGCGGTCGTAGATGTCGGCGTCGAAGACGAGCTCCTCGTCGCCTTCCTCATAATCGCGACCGTAGAGGATCGTCCTTATCGCTCCGACGGCGGCGAGGCCGAGGATGAAGGCGATCGCGAAGCCGATCGGCGGGATCACGACCGGCCCGCCCCGGAAGGGGTTCGAGCCGACGCCCCAGGTGAGCAGCGCGGTTCCGCCCGCCATCACCAGCAGGAAGGCGATCGCGCAGCCCAGCGCGATTCCGGCGATCCTGTCGTCGACCACCCTTTTCAGAAACGCCCTGTCCATCGCCCACGCCAGGACGTAGCCGACGGCGACCGCGACGACCGTCGCCCCTGCGATGTGAATCAGGTCAGGCGAATAGAGAAAGTCCGGCAGCAGGCGCCGGTAGAGATAAACCGGTTCGTCGAAATCGTTCATGAAGTCCCCCGCCGGCGAGCTTAGCAAATCAAGTCGCTGGGAAAAGGGGCTGTTTCATCCTCCCCATCGCGAAGCGACGGGGAGGGGGACCACCCGCAGGGTGGTGGAGGGGTAACTGGCAGAAGCTCCGGCAATTACATGGGAGGATCTAGAAGGAGCGGATCGCCTCGATGATCTTCGGGAAGGCCCGGCCGCTGACCGCATAGCCCATGTGGCGGCAGTCGAGCTCCTGCTCGCGGTCGCGCTCGCCCGGCTCGCCGCGTGCCGCCGCGGGGGCGATTAGGCCGTCGCGGCGCGACCATAAGGCGAGGGTCGGCACCGGCGGCTTCACGGCCGGGTCGCCGCCGACGGGAGGCCGGTCGACGGGGTGCCGGGCGATCGCCTCGTAGAGCCGCCAGACGTTGTTGTTGCGCCGGTCGCCCGAAAAAGGCGTGCCGAGCGTGACGACCTTGGCGACCAGGTCCGGCCTGACCTTGGCGACCTCGCGAGCGTAAATCCCGCCGAGGCTCCAGCCGACCAGGATGACCGGCTCGCCGCCGCCGAACGCTTCCAGCCGGGCCGCGATCCGCTCCAGCGTGTCCGGCCGGACTCCGCGGTTCATCCCCAGCCCCCAGCCGCTCACCCGGTAGCCCGCCGCGGCCAGCGCGCGCTGGAGCCCGAGCGTGGTCCGATCGGTGGCGAGGAAGCCGGGGAGGACCATCAGCTTGGCCCCGCCGGGCGGCCCGCGCTCGCCGAGCCGGCCGAAGGCGCGATAGAGGCGCGGGAGCAAAGCGGTGCCTTCCAGGGCGAGCCGCCAGCGCGGCGGCGGCCGGGAGTCGGCCTCAGAGATAGTCGCTCCCCATCAGCCCCCGGAGGGCCGCGGGCAGGCGCACCCGCCCGTCCGCCTGCTGATGATTCTCGAGCAGCGGCACGAGGATCCGGGGGCTCGCCAGAGCGGTGTTGTTGAGCGTGTGGACGAAGCGCACCTTGCGCTCCTCGTCCCGCCACCTGAGGTTCGCCCGCCGCGCCTGCCAGTCGTGGAGGGTCGAGCAGCTGTGGGTCTCGCGATATTTCCCGAGCGACGGCACCCAGCTCTCGATGTCGTTCATCCGGTATTTGCCCAGCCCCATGTCCCCGGTCGAGGTCTCGACGACCTGATAGGGGATCTCGAGCGCCTGGAGGAGCTTCTCGGCATTGGCGAGCAGCCGGGCGTGCCAGCGCGCCGATTCCTCCTCGTCGTCGGCGCAGATCACATATTGCTCGAGCTTGTAGAATTGGTGGACCCTGAGCAGCCCGCGGACGTCCCGGCCGGCGCTTCCGGCCTCGCGGCGGAAGCAGGGGGAATAGCCGGCGTAGAGGATCGGCAGCTGGGCGGCCTCGAGTATCTCGCCCGAGTGGAGGGAGGTCAAAGCGATCTCGCCGGTGCCGGCGAGGTAGAGCCCGTCCTTCGGCACCTCATAGGCCTCTTCCTCGTGGCCGGGGAAATGGCCGGTCGCGACGAAGGCCTGCGGCTTGGCGAGCGCCGGCACGGTCATCAGGGTGAATCCGTCCTCGGCGATGATCTGCTGGGCCCAGAACATCAGGGCCTGCTCGAGCAGGGCGAGCCGGCCCTTCAGCGCATACATTCGCGATCCGGCGACCTGGGTGATTCGCGACAGATCGGCCCAGTCGTTCATCTCGACGAGGGCGACATGGTCGAGCGGCTCGAAATCGAAGCCCGGCGGCTCGCCATGCGCCCGCACGACCGTATTGAAGCTCTCGTCGGGCCCGACTGGAGCGCCCTCCCAGGGGATGTTGGGCAGCCGGAGCATCAGCGCCTCGAGCTCGCCCGACCGCTCGCCCAGCGCCGCCTCCGCCTCCGCCGCTTCCGCTCCGAAGGCCTTGGCGCGGGCGCCGAGCGCCGGCCGTTCGGATGGATCGGCGGTCTTGAAGCCGGCGCTGATCTCGTTGCGCTGCCGGCGGAGCTCGTCGATCCTCGTCTTGAGCGCTCGGACCTCGCCGTCGAGCTCGAGCAGCCGGCCCAGATCGGCGGCGGCGTTCTTCTCTTTTATCGCCTTTTCGACGATCTCCCGATTCTCGCGGACGAAGCTTAGGCTGAGCATGAGGGGGCGCCTAGCGCCCAATCGTCGGGAAGCCAATCCTGCCGGCGCCTCGGCCTGTTCGCCGGTTCCGGGCCATGCTAGGGGCCCGCCGAAGGCCCGATCACCTATTCCCGTTCAGCCGCCGAGGACTATCGCCCTGTGAACAAGCCGCCCCTGAAGCCCGGCGCCGAGCCCCCGGTCCGCTTCGTCGAGCGCGAGGATTGCCCGGTCTGCCATTCGACCGACCTCGAGACGATCATGGTCTGCGACTTCGCCGAGGATCCGATCGCCACCAACCTGCGCGACTATTACGGCCGCGATCCCGAGCGTCTGCGCGGCTGGAATTTCCATCTCGAGCAATGCGTGCGCTGCGAGTGCCTGTTCCAGAAATGGAAGGGCGACGAAGCCTTCCTGGACGAGCTCTATACCTATTGGATCGAGGGCCATATCACCGACGATCCCGACGCCTACCCGCCGTGGCGGGCGATCCTGGCCGATCCGCTGAGGTCGCGCGACGGGCATGAGATCATGATGGCGGCCTCCTATCTCGGCAAGCCGGTCCAGGGGCTGAAGACCCTCGATTACGGCATGGGCTTCGGCCTCTGGGCGAGGATCGCGCTGGCCCTGGGCACGGATTCGCACGGCTTCGACCTGTCGCCGACCTGCGTCGCCTTCGCCCGCGGCAAGGGCATCAGGATCGCGTCCCAGGAGGATCTGGATCGCGGCGGCAACGGCTTCGACTACATAAACACCGAGATGGTGTTCGAGCATATCGACAATCCGGGCGACGAGGCGAAGCGGCTGGCCGCCAATCTTCGGCCGGGCGGGCTGTTCAAGGTCAGCGTTCCCAGCGGGGTCGGAATGGTCGACCGGGTCCGCCGGGGGACCTGGGGCGCGGCCAAATATTCGAAGGATTCGCTGAACGCGGTCCAGCCCCTCGAGCATCTCAACGCTTATACCCGCAAGACGATGGCGGAGCTCGGGCGGGTCGCCGGCCTGGAGCCGATCCACATGCCCTACCGCCACCGCTTCGCCTTCCTTCGCCACAAGGGCGCCGTCCCGACGGCGCCCAAGGGGCTGGGCATAGCGCTGCTCCGCCCTTGGTACCGGTTCCACACCGCCTTGAACCTCCATTATTGGTACCGGAAGCCGGGCTGAGCGCTCGGCGGGGGAGCGGAGCGGGTCTCGACTTCACGCTCGCGGTTGAACGATCCGATTCCCGCCCCTATAGGGTCGTCGCTTCGGCGCCGGAGACGTGGGTGAGTGGCTGAAACCAGCGGTTTGCTAAACCGCCGTAGGGGGATTACTCCTACCGAGGGTTCGAATCCCTCCGTCTCCGCCAGAGCCAATATTCGCCGACGTTCGCCCTCAACCGAAATCGAGTAAATCCCCCTCTGAGGATGGCGCCGCCGCCGTTCGCGACGGACCGTTGACGTTCGCCTCTAGCCGCCATAAAGTGTGGGAACAATTGAGGGAGCGGATCATGACTGGTCTCACCGCAACCGAAGTCAAGCATGCCAAGCCCGGCCGCCACGCTGATGGAAAGGGCCTCTACCTCCTGGTGAAGCCGAGCGGGGCGAAATCTTGGGTCATGAGAGTCCAGGTGGGCGGAAGGCGCCGAGACTACGGCCTGGGCTCGTTCGATATCGTCACGCTTACCGAGGCGCGGGACCGCGCTCTGGAGTGCCGGAAGATGGCCAAGAACGGCCTCGATCCGTCGCTCGAGCGCAAGAGGGCGCAGAGGACGATCCCCACCTTCGAGGAAGCGGCCCGCAGCTACCACGAGACCGTTAAGGCGAGCTGGCGCAACGGCAAGCACACCGACCAATGGCTGAGCACGCTCGTCGCCCATGCCTTCCCGACGATCGGGGGGATTCGCGTCGATAATATCGACGCCCCCACCGTCCAGTCCGTGCTTCTGCCGATCTGGCTAACCCTGCCGGAGACGGCCCGGCGCGTCCGGCAGCGAATCGGCTCGGTCCTCGATTTCGCCCACGGCCAGGGCTGGCGCGCCACCGAGACTCCGAGGAACGCGATCAACTCGCTGATGAAGCGCATCAAGCAGCCCCGCCGAAGCGGCGGCTTCGCGGCCATGCCCTATGCCGAGCTTCCCGCCTTCATGGAAGGGTTGAGGTCCGACTCGCCCACGGTGGGCAGGCTGGCCCTCCAGTTCCTGATCCTGACTGCGGCGCGGTCGGGCGAAGTCCGCGGCGCCCGCTGGGAGGAGATCGATCTCGACAAGGCCCACTGGAACATCCCGGCGCACCGGATGAAGGCCGGCGAGGCGCACAGCGTGCCCCTCACGCCCGCCGCCGTCGAGGTCCTCCGGCAGGCGAGGGAGATCACGCCGGTCCGGAAGGGCCAGCCGATCTTCCCCGGCCTCAAGGGCAAGCCGCTCAGCGATGCGACCCTGGGCAAGGTGCTCCGCGTCGGCGGCGCGGCCGCCTGCACCGTCCACGGCATGCGCTCGGCCTTCCGCGACTGGATCGCCGAACAGACCAGCTTTCCCGGCGACTGGGCCGAAGCAGCGCTGGCCCACACCCTGCCGAACAAGGTGGAGGCCGCCTACAAGCGCACCAAGTTCCTCGAGCAGCGGCGCAAGCTGATGGCGGCGTGGAGCGACTATCTCGTCGGCGGCTCGAACATCGTCCGGTTGGCAGGCTAGCCTAGCCGATGGGAGCAACCACGGGGGCGGCTCAGGCCGACTGGATAACAATGGCGGCCGCCATGTTTGCCCTCCGAGAGGCGGGCAAGCGCCCCGAGGAGAGCGTGCGGATAATCTTCGAGGGCCTCGTCGAAGGCAGCCTGCTCGGACGCGCCGACTCAATGGAAACCGAATGTTCGGATGGGAAGCGCGATCATCGAACAGATCAGTATGTAGATGTGGGAATCTGGAGGCTGATCAGTCGGCCGCCGCTCGGGCATCTCTTCTGGCTGACAGGCGATGTGCGAGTGAACCCCGTATGGCATGATGCGGGGACAATCGTGATCGGAGGCCGCGCCATCCATCTCCCGTTGGGGGGTCTCCTTCCGGCGTTCACTATCCGGGGCCTTCGCCTGCCCGGCGATGCGGTGCGGGCGTTTTGCCGCTCCTTCGAACGCCAGCCGAATGTGGGGCGCCGAAAGGGCGCGGGCGGCTATTTCAAGGACGATGCACCGCTCGTCGCCGAGATGCGCGAGCAGATCTTGGCGGGGGCATCGCTCCATGCCGCAGCCGTCGGGGTTGCTGACAAGGCTAAGGGGGTCAGCCAGCACGCCTCTAAGGTGAAGCGGCTGATCGATCACTACCGGGCGACCTTTCCGGATTCTCCGTAAAACTGACTTATTCTCCGAAGACTCTCCGCCGCCGGTCGTGGAGATTCGGCCCCGGTCGCCGGCGTCCCTGCCGGCACGGAGGCAGGAATGGAAAAGATCGCAGTTTCGATCGGGGAGGCAGGCAGGTCGATCGGGATCGGCCGGACCAAGGTGTACGAGCTGATCAACGAGGGGCGTCTGAAGACTTTCAAGCTCGGCCGGCGCACCTTGGTGACGGTGGCGTCGATCCACGCGCTCATCGCCTCGGTCTCCTGAGCGGCGTCGGCCCATGGGTTCCCGAGGGCGCCGGGGCGCCAAATCCGACCATCGCGCCGACACGAGGGGCGGCCGCTTCGTGGGCCTCCCGCACGTCGTCGTCGAAAGCGAGGCCTACCGGCATCTGTCTCCCATCGAACGGGCAGTTCTCGTCGAGATCCTCGCCAGGTTCACCGGATACAATAATGGCGAGATTGCAATCAGCTATCGGGAGCTGGCGCATCGTCTCAATCGGAAGAACGAGGCGCCTTTCGGCCCCGCTGTCGCCAAGCTGATCGTCCACGGTCTCATCGACATCGCCACGGAGGCGCGATGGAAGGACCGGCGCGCTCGGGAATATCGATTGACCTTCATCAGCACCACCGACGGCGCGGGCCGACACGTTGCGGCGACGAACGAATACCGGTCATGGGTGCTGGAAGAAAGAATCAGCACTACCGACGTGGTAGCAGCACCACCGGAATCTACTACGACATCGGTAGTAGCCGTTGCGCAGCCCGCTACCGCGTCGGTAGCAGCCCGCACGCAAATCCGGGGATCCCGGCCTCCTCGCCTACTACTGGTGCGGTAGCCCTTATAAATAACCATAGGGTGGGCGCCGGCGAAGCAGGCTCGCCCGGACGCGCGCTACCCATATGCGCCGTAGCGATCCGGGCGAGCTTGCGGGTCGCTGCTGCTCCGGTCAGCGGATAGTCAAGGGGGACTTCGCCCTGCTTCTCGCACGCGCGAGCGTGCGGCCCGGTCATTACGGGCTGCACCCGCCCATGCCGGCCGGCCGCGGCGATCACCTTTTCGCGATTGGCTTGCGCCGGGCGTTTGAAGCCGTCGGTGTGGTCAACACCACTCCAGGCCACTCGCGTCACATCGAGTCGACCAAAGTTGATCCAAATTCGGGTTATCGCAAGGCGGAGAAACGGAAGGCGCCCCGGCCGGGGATAGAGCCGGGGCGCCGAGGGACCGTTCTGGGTAGGTACGGCTCGGGGTGGGCCGCTTTACCGAAACCGACATCATGCCTGTGTGTTCCGTGCTGGCTGGACTATGCAGAAAGCCACGCCGGGCCATCGGGCCAGATCCGAGTGTCGACGGGCTTTGGCCCCCGTTCAACCAGGTCAATCGAGCTGGCGGGCCCGATCAAGATGCTTCTGGACGATCGGGGTTGCAGCCGTAGCTACCGCGCGAAGCGAGGGGGCGTCACCGTTGCGCGCGTAGTTAGAATGCAGGGCGAGGGCCATATTGTGCGCCTGCACCTGTTGCCGCAGAAAAAGACGATCGAAGCTCGCGCCGGAAGCGCCCTGCAGTTCGGTGATCATTCGCGCCTGCATCGGCATCAGATTCGGCGTAGGGGGCGACCCGGCAGCCGTGGCGGCCGCCGTGAGTTGCTGTGTAGTCTGCGTGTGGTGGTCGACGAGCATTTGCGCGAACTCGCGGATGGCGGGATTTTGAGCGCGGGATTGGGCGAGCTGCCCCGACTGGATTTCGTAGAGGTCGCTGGCAGCAGCCATCTCGACATAAGCATCACGCTGGGTCGGCGTCATGTCCATGGCCGCGGCGCCGGTATCCGAGGCCATGTCGGAATCGGTGGCGCATGCAGTCATCGCCAGTGAAGCGGCGACGGTAAGAAGGGGGCGGAACATCAGGGGCATCTCCCGGGCAGTGGGTGGCGGACATTCACCCAACCGGACCCGCGCCCGCCCGTTCCACCGGAAAAGGCCGCTTGTGATGTGAATTAGTAATATACGCTGGGTTTGGGCCATGACGACACCAAATATCCGCCCTGTGGCACCGCTGCCGCCGATAATCGCCGCCGCCAAAAGCGTGAAGCGCAGGCCGCGCCCCAGAAAGGGGCTGAACAGCCCCTCCTGTTTAGCTGCGCGGAAGCTTCTTCTTCCAGGGCCGCCGCTCCGGCTCGCCGCTGCGGGTGAGCGAGGTGAGCTGGCAGCGCTCGCCGTCGACTATCAAAGTGCTGAACCGGTCGAAGCTGGAGCTGCCGCGGGTGTCGACCCCTAGGCGGTGCGCCCAAGGTAGTCCCCGGCAGCCGCCGATCACCTCGGCGCGATACCAGCGGTGGCGGCGGTCCTGGAGGTAAACGACCTCGTCATCGTTCGCGTGGAAGCTGCGGATGGCGCCGAAATTGACGAAGGGGATGCGCACTTCCTCTCGCGTAACGGCGGCGGCGGCGGCGGTTTCGGGCGCGGGAGCGGCGGACAAAGGCGCTGCGAGCACGAAGGCGACAGCGAAAGTGAGGATCATCTTTTTCATGCTACAGGCCCTAGTTTGAGCACGCTGAACCATCGCTGACCTGTGCCGTAAGCCTGCTGCAAAATTCGCGCTTGTTCACTCTTCGCGCATCCCGCCGCTCATGGCGTCCGTAAGCGGGGCCACAAGATAGTCCCACAAGGTGCGCCTTGCGGTTTCGATGTTGATCGTCGCGGGAAGGCCGGGCTGAAGGACGACCCCGTCGGCGGCGGCGCCCGCCGGGTCGTCGAGCGCGATCTGGGCGAGGTAATAGCCTTCGCCGCCGCTCTCGGCACCGACGCGGGCGGGGGAGAGGGTGACGACCCGGCCCTTGAACGAGGAACGGCCCCGAGGGTTGACGCTGGTGAAGCGCACGGTGGCCACAGCCCCGAGATGGACGTCGTCGATGTCGGATGGCTTGACCTTGGCCTGGACGATGAGGGCGCGGCCGTTGGGGACCAGCTCCATGAGTGTGCGGCCGCCATTTACGACCGAGCCTGGCCCCAGCTGGGCGACCCCGGAGACCCGGCCCGCGACTGGCGCGCGCATCAGGTCCCGGTCGGCATAATAACGGGAAATGTCGAGCTGCGGATTGATTTGGGCGAGCTGCTCCTGGACTTGGTTGAGCTCTGCCACGAGCTGCATCACCTGGCCGTCGCGGGTCTTGCGCTGGCCGATTTGCGCCTCCTCGATGGCAGCGGCGCCAGTCAGGGTATCGGCGCGAAGCTGCGCCTCGCTGCGCTCGAGGGCGCGGATCGTCGTCTTCCGGGCGAAGCCTTTGGCGAGCAGGATGCGCATGCCTTCCAGCTCATCCTGGATGAGCTGAAGCTGGCGCTCGGACGCGGCGTGTCGGGCCAGAGCCGCGGCAAGCTGGGTCTCGGTCAAGGCCCGGTCGGCGCCCAAAATGGAGCCGTGGCGCTCGAACAAGGCGAGCTGCGCCCTCATTGCGGCCGCGGCGGTGGGATCGCCCGAGCGGCTGGCGAGATCCGGCGGGAAAAGGAGCCTGTAGAGCCCATCACGCTCCGCGATCAGGCGGGCTTCGGCCGCGCGCAAGGAGTCGCGGCGGGCCTGCGCCTGGCGCAATTGAGCGCCCGAGCGCACGCCATTCAGTCGCACCAGCGGCTGGCCGGCGGCTACGGCCTGGCCTTCGCGGACGAGAATGTCGGAAACGATGCCGGTCGAAACAGGCTGGATGACGAGCTTGCTACCGCTCACCGTGACCTCACCTTGAGCGACGGCCGCGCCGGACATCGGCGCCAGGAGGGCAAAGAGCAGGAATATGCCGAAGAACAGCCCGGCGGCGATCAGGCCGACCCGAACGGTACGGTGCGCGTCGTCGAGCGGGCGCACGTCGAGCCGGTCGCGCATATAGCGCTTGAGCAGGGCCCGCGGAATGAACCGGCGCCGAGCCGTGCCGCCGCCGCCTGCGCCGCCGGCGCCGAACGAGGAGAAATCAAGCTTCATCGGCCTGCCTCCACCGGCTCGCGGGCGATCGAGCGGACAAGCTCGGTCTTGACCTTGCGGAAGACGCGGGCCCGAGGGCCGTCGAGCTGAAGCTCGCCCTTCGAGAGGACGACGACTCGGTCGACATGGGCGATCGGGTTGAGGCGATGGGCGATGAGGACGATCGTGCTGCCTTCCCGCCGAAGCGTAGCGAGGGCGTCGGCGAGCGCCTCCTCGCCGTCCGCATCCAGGTGGGCGTTGGGCTCGTCGAGAACCAGCAGGCGCGGCGAGCCGAACATGGCCCGGGCGAGGCCGATGCGCTGCCGCTGGCCGCCGGACAGGCCGGCGCCGCCTTCGTGGACCTTGGTCTCATAGCCTTCCGGCAGATCCAGGATCATCTCGTGGACGTTGGCTCGGCACGCGGCCTTCACTACCTCCTCGTCCTCTGCGGATGTGAAGCGGCAGATATTGTCGCGGATGGTGCCCGGAAACAGGCCGACGCTCTGCGGGAGATAGCCGACGGTGCGGGCCAGGTCCTCGGCGGTCCAGTGCTTGCCTTCGATCCCTCCGAGGGTGAGCCGGCCCTGGCTGGGCTCGGTGACCGTGGTGATGAGCCGGGCGAGGCAGGATTTGCCGGCGCCGCTCGGGCCTACGATTCCGATCGCCTCGCCGGCTTTGATGCAGAGATCGATATTCTTAAGCGCCGGCCGCTTGCCGTTGGGCGGGGTGAAGGTGAGCCCGCGCATTTCGATGGCGACGTCGCGGGGCGGCAGCTTCACCTTCGAAGGCTGTGGCGGAGCCTGGACCAGCGCCTTCTGGACCCGACGCCCGGCGGAGATGGCATTGCCGATCTGCCGCCATCCGGTCACGGCGGTCTCGAGAGGGGCGAGCGCTCGTCCGAGCAGGAGGTTGGCGGCGAAGATGCTGGCGGCAAGGATTTCGCCTTCGATCACCAGCCAGCCCCCGACTCCGAGCATTGCGCCCTGGAGGGCAAGCCGCAGACCCCGGATGAGCGAGGTGGCGGTCGCATGCCGATCGCTGCCTTCGGCCTGGCGGCGGACCATCGTCTCGCGATCGACATGCCAGCGGACCGCCAAGGCGTCGGCCATGCCCATGGCGCGGACCGGGCCGGCATGTCGGGCGACGGCGTCGGTGAACCGATAGCTGCTATTCTGTGCCGCCACCGCCACTTCGGCGCTCTCCCGGGTCGATCGGTCATTCCAGAAAGCGAGCGCCAGCAGCAGGCCAGCGCCCCCCAGCGCCACGAAGCCGAGCACCGGATGGATGAGGAACAGGACGATGAGGAAGAGCGGCATCCACGGCACGTCGAAGAAGAATTGTGCCCCCTGCCCGGCAAGGGCGGTCCGGAACTGGTCGAGGTCACGCAGGGACTGGGCGTTGCGGAAGACGGCTCCGTTCTTCGGCGCGAGCTCGATGGTCGAATGGAAGACCCGGTGGGCCAGGATCCGGTCGAGACGGGCGGCGGCGCGGATCAGGATCCGGCCCCGAACCGCGTCGAACACCGCCATGGTCGCCAGTGCCAGCAGGAGTGCGACGCTGAGGCTGATCAGGGTCGCTTCGCTGCCGCTCGGAATTGCGCGCCCATAGACCTGGATGAGATAGATGGGCGAGGCGAGGAACAGTAGATTGACCCCACCGCTGAACGCCGCCGCCGTCCACAGCAGGCGTTTGCACTGGCGGATAGCCGAGGCGAATTCGTCGCCTTGTTCGAGTTCCGCCCCGCGCACCGCGCTGTCGATCGCGATCGCTTCCGCCGCGGCCTCGACCGCCTCCTGATGAATTTCCTGAACCTCGGTCGGAGTCATCCGTTCGGAATTGGCGGGCCGGTTCATCGGATCAGATCCCTCCCAGCGGGTCGGTTATATCGTCCAGGGGGTCCGTTGCCGGGCCGAGCAATGTCTCGGCCGGCTCCGAATCGTCTTCGTCGGCGGGGGCAACCGCGCCCGAATCGTCCGCCGCCAGAGTATCCAGCAGGTCGACGGGATCGGCGACCTGAACAATGTCCGAGCCGGCCTCGCTGACGTCGAAGACGTCGGAAACCGAAACGAGGCTGACGAGAGTCGCGATCCCGCCGGCCGGATCGGCGCCAAGCAGGTCTTCGACGCCATCTAAGGCTGGCGCCAGGGCGTCGGCCGGTGCGACTTCAGCCGTCAGCCCGGCAAGGCCGGTCTGCGGGCCGTCCGTTAGCACGTCACCCAGCAGTGGTGCCTGGGCTAGCAACTCGGGCTGAGCATCCTGCACGATCGAGGCCGCAAGGGGCACGGCTTCGACGCCCTCAAAGGCGGGAACGGTTGCAGCGGGGGCTCCAGAGAGAACGGCCGTAGTTTCCGCACCCTCGGAGGCCGGAGCGTTGGAGGAAGGGGTTGCGGTGAGAACCGGAGGGGCGAGGGCCGTGCCCTCGAGAGCCATGACCGTCAGGGCGGGCGCAGGCGCAGGGCCAAGTGAGCCATCGGAAGCGGCGGCCTCGCCCGCAACTGGCGCGGCAAGCGTCGGCGCCGCGGCCATGCCGAGCGATTGGCCTTCGGGCAACAGCGTAGTGGCTGAGGTCGCCCCGCCTACCGGCGTGGCGAGGGAGTCGGGGGCATCGGCAGAAGGGCTGCGGGGCGCATCACCTGGGGCGGAGCCATCGGTTTCGGTCTCTGGATCGGCCGGACGGATGGTAAGGACCGGATCGGCGGGGGCGCCGTAGAGGCTGAAGTCATTACTGCCCGAATTACCGAGCATGCGGTTTTCCGGATTGATCAATATCCGGTCTTCCATGAAATAACCTCAGATTGTGAGTAAGGCGGGCCGACAGATGTCGACCCGCCCAAAGTCTCGATTTAGTTGTCGAGCAGCTCGGTGTTATCCGAAGAGTTCGCGCTGTCGGTCATGTTGTCGACCATATTGTCGACATCGAGATCGCCACCGAGGTCGGTGCCGCCGGTGTCGGCGCCCGTGCTCTCATAGCTCGAGTTGCCGTCTTCGTCGGTGCTGGAGCTCTCGTTCGAAATCGAGACGCCGTCGTTGCTGGCATTGCCGCTGCCGTCGGCATTCTGGTCGGTATTGCTGGAGGACGACTGGTTGCTCTCGTTGTCGTCGCTGCCGAAAACGTCGGAAAGGCGGGGCATCATGTTTCTCCTTGGGTTTCTCTTAGTGAGATCGCCGTGGAAGGGGGGAAGACCTTACGGGATCGGTGGCAGAACCCTCGCCCCGATGGGCCGTTCCACGCATGTCCGGGGCCCGATTTCCCATCTGGTTAAAGTTGCCGATCCGAAACAAACCTGACCAAACTGCCAATTCTCACCGCTTTCGAGAGCAAATTTCTGCGATCGGAATGGGACCCTACGGGACCCCTTTGGATCAGGAGGGCACCGTAGAAACCCTTATGCGGGCTCTTCGGACAAGCCGAACCGGGCCCGGGAGCCCCGCAGCCGCCTGGGCGCATCGAGCGCGGATTCACCCTCGGCATTTCGGAACTGGCTGGGATCGCTGCCGTAAGCGTCGCGAAAGGCGCGGGAGAAATGGCTTCGGCTGGAAAAGCCGATGCTCGCCGCCACCACCTTGATCGGGAGCTTGGTTGAGCGAAGCAGCTCGGCGGCGTGGTAGAGGCGAGTCTTGGCGACGAACTCCATCGGGCTCATCTGGAAGGCCTCGTTGAACTGGCGGGCGAACGTCGATCGGCTCATGCTTGCCCGCGCGGCGAGACTGGCGACGCAATGGGGCGCGGACGGCTTGTCGAGAACCATTGCCACGGCGCTGGCAAGCCGCGGGTCCGCCAGCGCGCCGATCAGCGCGTGATCGGCGCCGGGACGGCCAAAGAAGCGCCTCAGGACCATCAGCAGACACGTTTTCATCAAGGCCGCGGTCAAAGCCCTGGTACCGAGACCGGGCTGGGCAATCTCGGCCAGCATTAGCGAATAGCAGTCACGGACAATCTCGGAGTCGCTCATATTCTCCGCAATCGGCACCTTCAGTTTGTCGAGCAGACCGAACGATCCCGACATGCTGGCAAGCACAATGCCGGCCGCAATACGCAGGTCGCCGGGCCCGCCGTCCGCGGCGTCCATGACGAGGAGACCGTCGCGGCTGACCGAAGCGTGCTCGACCCCGATCACCTCGGTCGCCGGGCCGCCATCGGCGGTCATGCTCGGCTGCATCCCGGGTGGGATTAGAGCGACGCAGCCGGGGCCACAGACGATGGTCTCCTGGCCGGGAATGGTCATGTGCATCGTGCCGGCGAGCACGTAGTGGACCATGATCGCGTCCACCGGAGCGCCGACGAGGCGGCGACCGCTCTTCACCTCGCAGACGGCGAAGTGCTGGACGGCGACGTCCATGGTCACAAGCAATCGGTCGAGTTCGTGCTTCGAGCGCATGCTTGTCCCCTCCCGCAGGTGCCGCACCTATGCCCAGTGGTACGGGAATTACCACCTTTCGAGACCAGCCCGCACGAAAGTGAGACGCAAGAGCACCGGACAAGCTGCGCATAAGATCCTCTGACGAGACGCTAACGCACCTAATTGAACTATGGGCGGACGGGCCCAGGGCAACTCGCCTGAAGCGCGAGAGTTGAAAGCATATCTCAAATCGCGCCCTGTGGCCCGCGACTATCGGGCGGCGCGCAAACTAACGGAGCGCCAATGGTAAGGCCGGGGCTGAACAGGCTGCTCGAGCTTTTGGATGTTCGCCTCCAAGCTTTCGCCATGTGCGAGGTCGACCGCAGCTGCGGCCTGGCCTGCCCGCCGCTGGACTCGATCCTCGTCCATTTCGTGCTGGAAGGCGAGGGCGTGATCCAGTGCGAGCAGGGCCGCTATGAGCTTCGACCCGGTCGAGTGATCCTCATGCCGAGGAATGTCCCCAAGCAGATCAACGGACCTGGGCCGATACTCACCGTCGTCGACGTCGAAGAAGGTTGTCCGCTTTCGCCCGGACTGGTGAAGTTCCGTGCATCGCCGAGCGGCACTCCGGGGCTCGTCCTCGGTTGCGGCTCGATTTCAGTGGGCGTCGGCGGCACACCGGACCTGCTGGATGCCTTGGAGCGGCCGCTGCTCGAGGAATGCGGTGCAGGGCCGCTCCCTCTTCTGTTCGAGGCCATGGCGGCGGAATTCAAGCGGCCGGCCGCCGGGACGAAGGCGATGGTCGAGGCGCTCATGAAGCAGATCCTCGTCGTCGTTCTTCGCGGGCATCTTGGCCGAGGCGCAGGCGATTCGCCTCTTCACCTCATGCTTCACAATCCGCAGCTCGGTCGTGCCGTCGCCGCGATTGTCAGCGCCCCCGAGGCTCCGCACAGCGTCGAGAGCCTCGCCGAGGTAGCGGGGATGAGCCGCTCGAGCTTCAACCGGCAGTTCACCGCGAGCTACGGTTATGCGCCCATGGAGTTTGTGCAGACGGTGCGTCTGCGAGCCGCGTCACGCCTGCTCGTAAGCTCCAACCTTCCCGTTAAATCAGTTGCAGCGGCTGTCGGCTATGCCAGCCGCAGCCACTTCTCCCGCGCCTTCACCGTGCAATTCGGTGCCGATCCGACAGCGTACCGAAGCAGCAGGAGCTTGCCTGGCGATGTGCTGAATCCCCTAGCCGTAGCGGCCGAGTAGGCGCCAAGTCGTTCTTCATCGCAGCCGTCACTCGGCGTGCGGTGAGGTTCCCGCCTCGGCGTCTTCGGTCAAAAGGCGCACTTCCTCAAGGTGAAGCACCGATAGGTCCAGATGGGCCTTAGCCGCGATTGGGCAGGGCGCAGCACGAGCGCGGTCGATCTCCGCGAGCGCCCGCTCGGTGTGATGACTGATCGGATCCTGCGCCATCGAATTTCCTCGCGGACGTGGCGGTACTCTACAACGCGCTGATCCCAGAATGCATCAGAAGATCTGCCACCGCAGCCTCTTTATGGTGCCATGCCGTCCCGGACTCGTGCCGATCTGCTTCGCCGTCGTCACAAGGCCCTCATCCTCGGCAGGGTAGGAAGGTCCCACATACCCGACCGAAGCCGGTGCCTGTGAACCACGCGCCCTGGGCGAACGCTCCCTTACTTCCACGATCGGGATCGCGAGGCAGATGTAGCTAGGGCTGGCGCGGGGGCAGTAACGGAACGCCACGCGGTCAGCCGCGTCTGGCTTGCAGGAGAGCCGAGCAATGCCGCGATTTGTCGTTACCTACGAGCATCCGGATGAAGGCGGATGGCAGCGACACCTGATGCCTCACGTGGCATGGTTGCAGGAGCGGCTGAAGGATGGCTCCCTGCTCGCTTCCGGACCGTTCTCGGACTCTCCGGTCAAAGCCGCGCTTTTGATCATGGACGTGCCAGATCGCTCCACGCTCGACGCCTTGATCGCTACCGATCCGTTCGCAACGGAGGGCCTGATCGAGAACATGACGATTCGGGAATGGGACCCGATCTTCGGTACCTTCAATAATCGCTCCAGCATGCCGAAGGCACCCTAGGCCCACCCCCGTTGGGTGCTGCCGCCGGTTTCGTCACTTCAGCGCAGGCTGCATCCAGACCCGACTGTGCTCCGTATCTCGGCTACGGAGGACAAGGGATCATGCAAGCGCCCGTCAATATCCCTGGACAGCCCGCCATCGCCGCTCCGCGCGCCGATTCCCGCACGCCCCGGCTTGGCCGCGCCGCGCGGATGACCGCTCATCTGCTCGGCTGGCCGCTTCTGGTGAAGGCAGGTTTGCTCAGCGGCTGCGCGCTCGCCGCAGCTGTCCAGCATTTGGTCGCGGCCTAGCATGGTCGCTAACCCCATACCGCGGACATCCCGCAAGGGCGGCGTGACGGGTCGCTTCACATCCCGCGCTGATCTCACCTGCCACGTCTGGGCGATGCACCGTCTGCAAATATACCCTAACCTCACCGCGATCGCACGCGCGTGCGGGACGAGCGTCAGCGCGATCGCCACGATCATCGAGAGCGGTGACGGTCGGGACGAATATCTGGCGAGAGGCTGCCTCGCCGGTGCCTGACGCCCGGGCCGCCGATTCCGCGGCGAGGCATCAGTCGCGCTATCTCCGATTGCGTGTGCGGGAGGAAGCCGAAGCAGCGGTGCGAGCCGCAGGCATCGACGCGACCCTTGCCCACCTGGCCTTAGCGACCGCCTATGCGAGGCGTCTTCGCGAGCAAAAAACCGCGGCGGCTGCATCCGCCGCCACTCTCGGTCCGTAGCTCACGCACTGAGTACAACAGGAGAAAATATGACTACCCATTATGTGAAGCTGGCACTGGCGCCAGCGGCAGGCCTTCTGCTTGCCGCTCTTTCGGCCGTTCCGGCGGCCGCGCAGTCCTCGGAACCCGAGAGCTGGACCGGCCCCTATGTCGGTGGCCGCCTCGGCTACGCCTTCCAGCGCAGCGACAAGAACGAAACGGTTCTTTTCGATACGGACCTCGACGGAAGCTTCGACAACACCGTCACCACCGGCACGGGCGCCAACGCCTTTTCGCCCGGCTTTTGCGGCGGTGCGGCCACGACGCGGACGCCGCCTGCGGGCGGCTGCGCAGACGACCGTGACGGCACCGACTGGGCGGCACACGCAGGTTTCGACTACCAGATGGGCAGCCTCGTCGTCGGGGTGGTGGGCGAATATGGTCGCGCGGACATCAGCGACAGCGTCGCCGCGTTTAGCACCACTCCTGCCTTCTACACTCTGACCCGGGAGCTCAGGGACACCGCGTCGCTGCGCGCCCGAGTGGGCTTCGCGAGCGGGAACACCCTGGTCTACGGCACCGGCGGAGTCGCCTGGGGCAAGATCCGCAACAGCTTCTCGACGAGCAATACGGCCAACGTCTTCACCAACAGCGGCAATGACGACGCCTGGGGCTACCGGGCCGGCGGCGGCATCGAGCAGCGGCTCGGCGGCGGCTTCTCGATCGGGGCCCAATATCTCTACACGAGCCTCAAGGACGACGATTTCCGGGTGCGTGCCGGCGGGCCGGCACCGGCCGGCAACCCGTTCCTTCGGACCAACACGTCGGGAACCGACTTCGCCCGCAGCGGCGACCGGTTCAACTCGCACAGCGCGCATGTGACGGCCAGCTTCCGCTTCTAGCAGGCCAGGGAACGGGAGGGCGGTGCGGAGCAAACCGCCCTCCCACCCCGCAATGAGGCGAGGGGATCCTCAAGCTAAAATCGCAGGGCTGCATCCGCTGACTTATCCCACCCGTACCTTGAACGCAGCCCATTAACGGCTGCTCAACAAGGAAGATTCGCGATCATGATGAAGCTCAAGATGCGCACCGCGCTGCTCGCCACCGCCCTCGCCGCCGCCGCCGGCGTGGCGATCGCCAAGAACCCGATGGTCGGCGGCGCCGCCATGTATTCGACCAGGACGATCGTCCAGAATGCGGTCAATTCGAAGGATCACACGACGCTGGTCGCCGCCGTCAAGGCCGCCGGGCTCGTTGACACCCTTTCGGGCGCCGGGCCGTTCACGGTGTTCGCGCCCACCAACAAGGCGTTCGACAAGCTTCCGGCCGGCACCGTCCAGACCCTGGTCATGCCCGAGAACAAGCCGATGCTGACCAATATCCTCACCTATCACGTCGTCCCCGGTCGGATGACCTCCGCGCAGATCGCCGCCAAAATCCGCGCCGGCCGAGGCATGGCGCACTTCACCACCGTGCAGGGCGAAAGGCTGATGGCCAGCATGCAGGGCAAATGGCTGGTGCTGACCGATGCCAAAGGCGGCAAATCGCGAGTGACTACCGCCGACGTGATGCAGTCGAACGGCGTCATCCACGTTGTCGACACGGTCCTGATGCCCTGATCCGGAGCGCGTTCGCACATGCCCCCGTTGCGGATGCGCCTTGGTGAGAGCGGAGTCGATCAATGGCAGACCCTGTCGAAACCTGCCCGGCTCCGCTCTCAAATTTCCGGCTCTTTCCCGCGTTTGCAGGATCGTGCATGGCTATTAGAATGGATTCGCCAGCCGCCGCCCAAACCGGGTCCGAGGAAGGCCGCCACCTCGCCGCCACGCTGACCGCCGTCGCCGCCGGCGACCAGGCGGCCATGGCGGATCTCTACCGGCGAACCTCGGCGAAGCTTTTCGGCATCTGCCTCCGCCTCCTCCCGAGCCAGGCCGAGGCCGAGGAGGCCCTCCAGGAAACCTATGTCGCGGTCTGGCGCAAGGCGGCCATGTTCGACTCGGCTAAAGCGAGCCCCATCACCTGGCTCGCGGTCGTAGCCCGGAACAAGGCAATCGATCGGCTGCGCGTGCGCCAGCCGCGGGCCGATACCGGCCTTGACGAAGCCACCGACGTTGCCGACCCCGGCGCTTCGGCGCTCGACCTGCTCGAGGATGCGCAGGATAGTCAGCGGCTTTCCCTGTGCCTGGACGAGCTGGATGCGCGCACCGGACAGATGATCCGCGCCGCCTTTCTCGACGGCGCGACCTATCCGGATCTGGCCGAGCGGGAAGACGTGCCGCTCGGCACGATGAAGAGCTGGATACGCCGGGGCCTGCTCCGGCTGCGGGGGTGTCTGGAGCGATGAATGACGATCTCGACATGGACGGCGAAGAGCTCGACCTGCTCGCTGCCGAATATGCGCTTGGGCTCCTGGACGAGGAGCAACGCGGCCGAGCTGAAAGCTTGAGTGCGAATGACCCGGATTTCCGGAGCCGGGTCGCGCGATGGTCCGGCCGTTTGGCGCCGCTCCTGGAGGAGGTGGACGCAGCTCCTCCGCCACCGGATGGGTGGGCGCGGGTCGAAAGTGCGCTCGGCCACCGCGTCACCTCATCTACGGCCCCGGCCATCGCGGAAGCCTCCAACGTCCATGTCCTGCGGCGCAAGGTGAACTTGTGGCGGGGTTATTCCGCGGTCGCCACCGCGTTGGCCGCCTCGCTCGCCCTCTTCTTGGTGACCCGCCCCTCCACCGAACCGCCAGCCCAACCATCGTCCGCGTCGCAGCTGGTCGCGATGATGGAGGCGGAAGACAGTCCGGCGAAGCTGGTCGCCACATACGATCCGGCGAGCCGAATGCTGCTTGTCGCCCCGGCTGCCGGGGTAAGCGTCGCACCGGGACATTCGCATCAGTTGTGGCTCATTCCGGCTGACGGCAAGCCCCGGCCGATGGGCCTGTTCGAGCCCGGCGCGCCCCGCCGGATGGCGATCCCCCCCGCCATGCTGGCAGAGATGAAGGCGGACGTCACCCTGGCCTTGTCGGTTGAGCCGCCCGGCGGTTCGCCGTCGGGCCTTCCCACCGGTCCGATCGTCGCGTCCGGAAAACTCGTCCGGGCTTGACGACCTCGTGCATCCGGGAGGTGGCGGGAGCCGTATCTCCTGCCGACCCGAGCGAGGAACAGGATCATGGCTGGAAATGGGATGAACAGGCGGGCTTTCGTCGGTTCGATGGCCGCGGCAGCGGCCGTCGGAGCGGCCTGGCTGGCAAGAGGAGGCCCGGCCGCCGCCTCGGAGCGTTTCGAGGTGACCCGCTCGCCGCAGGAATGGCGCCGGATGCTTTCGCCGCGAGCCTATGCGGTGCTTCGTGAGGCCCATACCGAGCGGGCCGGCTCGAGTGCCTTGAACGCCGAGCACCGCCGCGGCGTCTTCGCCTGCGCCGGCTGCGCCCTGCCGCTCTACGCCTCCTCCGCCAAGTTCGAAAGCGGGACCGGCTGGCCGAGTTTCACCGCGCCGCTTGCAAATGCGGTTCGCACCCGGGCGGACAAGGTCCTGTTGTTCACCCGCACCGAGGTCCACTGCCGTCGTTGCGGCGGCCATCTGGGTCACGTCTTCGACGATGGTCCCCGGCCCACCGGAAAGCGCTACTGCATGAACGGCGCCGCGATGAAGTTCGTGCCGGCATGAACCAAGCCGCGGGGCAGTCCTCCTGCGAAGCGGAGATAATTCTCCTCGTACGATCCCGAGACTAGCACGCGACGAAATCGGGCCGAGCGGTCAATGTTGGCGCGCGAAGGCTGTCGCGAGCGCGCTCTGGATCGACCGGGCGGAAACAGGCTTCGCGACCAGCGGCGCGCCCGGGACGCGCTCGGCGATCCTGGCCCGCGTGCCTTCGTCGGCATAGGCGCTCACGAAAATCACATGGGCCGAGCCGTTCGAGAGAATCCGCTGGGCCGCTTCGATACCGTCCGGTCCGCGCCCGAGATTGATGTCCATCATGACCAGTTGGGGATGGTGCTTGGCGGCCGCGGCGACGGCGGCCTCACCCGATGAAGCGACGGCCACGACTTCGTGACCAAGGTCCTCGAGGAGCGACTGAAGCGCCCAAGCGATTACCGACTCGTCTTCGACGATGAGGACCTTCAAGACGCCGAGATCGGTCGGAGCGTCCTCGCCGGGGCCGGTTGTGCGGACAGGCAGCGGCGGTTTGCGGGACGTTGCGCGGAGAATCTCGATCGAGGCCATCATGACCCATTCCTCACTTCCTGGCCCCGGTCTCCGGCGGGAAAGCGGATCCTGATCACCAGGCCCTCGGGCCGCCACTCGCTTTCCAGGTCGCCAGTGAGATCATGCTTGACGCTGAGCGCGATCATCTTTTGACCGAAGCCGCTGCGCTTTGGCGTCTCAACGCCGGCCAGTCCAGACTCTTTCCATTCGACTTCGACGGAATCTCCGTCTTCCGAGGGCTTCCAGCTCAGAGAAATTCGGCCCTCCAGGGTCGAGAGAGCGCCATATTTTACCGCGTTTGTGTAGAGCTCATGCAGCGTCATCGCGAGGCCGAGCAACTGCCGCTGCGACAGGAGTGTCTCGGGACCGCCATAATCCGCGCGGCCCGCGGCCGCGTCCGCCTTGAGGATGTCCTCGGCGAGGGAGCGGATGGAAACGCTTTCCCATTCTCCCTGGACGAGAAGGTCATGCCCGCGGGCGAGCGACTGGAGGCGGCCCATGAAGGCGTCCTGAAATTCGGAAATGCCGGCGGACGAGCGGGCGGTCTGCTGCGCGATCGCGGCCACCAGGGCGAGCATGTTCTTGACCCGGTGGCTGAGCTCGCGGAGCATCCGCTCCTGGCGGGTCGCGGCCTCGTGCCGCTCGGTGATGTCGCGGACGAAACCGATGAACAGCTTCTCGCCGAACTCCTCGCTGAACGTGATCGAAAGCTCGACCGGCAGCTCGCGTCCCGCGCGATCGACCCCGCTGATCTCGATATGGCGGTCGAGAACCGGGCCCTCGCCCGTTTGGAGGAAGCGGAGTAATCCCCTTTCGTGCGCTTCGCGATATTCCGGCGGAATGATGAGCTCGCTCAACCGGCGGCCCACCGCTTCGCGGGCGCTCCAGCCGAAAACCCGCTCCGCCTTGCCGTTCCACCCGGCCACCTTGCCGTCCGGCCGCATCACGATGACGGCGTCCAGCGCCGTCTTCATGACGGCGGCCAGGCCCGCGCCCCCGACTTCGGAAAAAATCTTCACCCTGCGGCTTATCCCGCAAACTTCTCACATAGCCAGCCTGAACCGCTCACGCCCAAGCCGGCGATGCAGGTCGGACCAACTTCGAAACGATCACATCGTCGATGATGAGGAGGGGCTCGTCCAGCTCGGCAGCGAGGCGCATAGCGGCGTTGCGGAGGTGCTGCGTGGGGTGGGGGTAGGAGGGGGGTGGCGGTGCTGTCACACCTTGCCTAGTCGCATCGGCCGCCCTCCTCTTTCGCAGCGGACGGACCCCCACTGCGCCGCCTCCGAAGTTGCGAGGCGGCGGCCGGGCGAGCCGGACGTTGATAACCTGCGAGTAACAGGCGCGGGCGCTTTTGGTCGCGCGGCGAGCCGCGGCGACTTGGACATGGCGCCCGCCATCCGGTCGCCCAGTGTCGAATGCCGGTTCTCACTCGCGAGGTTATCAAGCCTCGACCCGCCAAATGCGGCGAGCCGCAGGATTTAGGCGAGGAGAAACGAAAAAATCAAGCCGCTCTTCATCGGTTTCAGCGGAGCGGCGGCATGCGCCGGGCAGCTCAGCCGACGTCGCGAAGCCGCTCCTGGCAGACCCGTTCGACCAGTTTCTGAAGCGTCGTCACGCGCTCGGTCAGCCATGTCACCTCGCGCTCGGAGATCTTGTAGTGCGGCGAGTAGCGAGCGTTCACGTAGGCTTGGCGCAACAGCTCGAAGCCCCGTCGCTCGAACTTGCCCTCCCTCGGCCAGGCTTCGATCAATGCCGGCGCGATCTGCTCGGCCTGCGATCGAAGGAAGTTCAGCTTGTGCGACTTCGGGCTGTAGAGCGTCAGCACCAGCAGGACGCAGTGGTATAAGCGCTCCGCCGTCTGGTGGAGATCAAAGGCAGCTTCCTTCCAATAGCCCTTGCCAGCGGCGGTGCGCGCCAGGTCGAATCGTCGTTCGGCGCTCGGGAACCACTCGTTGAAATAGTGCTCCGCCTCCGCCCGCGCCTGCGCCTCCGGTAGCTTGCGCGGAGTCGAGAAGGGAAATCCCTTGGCCTCGTAGAGCGCCACGCCATGCTCCACGATGTCGACGAAGAAGGGGCGACCCCGGTCGAGCTGTCCGTTCACGTCGGAGTGCGAATGGACTATGAAATTGACGGGCGCACTGAGGCTTTGGGAGATCGACGTCTCGCGAAGTAGCCTGTCGTCCGCCACCGCCCAGAAGTCGACCACGTCCGTCAGCCGGTCGTCGCTGACGACGACGAGAATGTCGTAATCCGACCTGTAGCCACCGACCGGATCGTCCACCCAGTCGCCGCGGGCGTAGGAGCCGTAAAGCACGACCTTGAGGATCCGGCCGCTCTTCTTCCACCGCTGGGTCGCCCGAGCCGTGACCGCCTCGAACTCCTCGAACAGGATCCGCACCACCAGGGCGAGCTCGCGCTGCTTGCCTTCGGGCAGGTGATCCAGACTGGTCTTCATCCTCTCCAATGTCGCCGCGCCGCCGGGGAATGCCAAGGACAATTCGGGGGACCCGTCATGTAAACTGCCAAGGCACCCGTACGTGACCTCGCGCCTCATGCTCGGCGAAGCGGCAATGGAAGAATAGGGGGCGAGCGGGAAGGCTATCGCGCTAGGCGGGACGGAATCCTGCTAAGAGCAGCGGGTCTTTCGAAGCTAAACCCCAGTCCTGGGGATGTGATTCGCTCTATCGGATGCCGCGCCGAGCTAGGACCTGCGCAGCTCGGACCAAGGCGCTCGCGTCCTGGCATGCTTGGTCCAGGGTGCTAAGCCTCGCTTCAACCTCTTCACCGGTCGAAGGCAGGGGCGTGAGCGCCACGGGGCTGCTGTCCTCCATAACCGTCCCGGCAGCCGCGCTAAGCCGCTCGACCAGCTCATTCGTGTCCACGCGTTCCTCCTGCCCTGCGAGCGAGGCCTGCCCCGCACGCTCGAACTATATGAACCTCATATACTCATTAGCCGCGTGTAGGGAAGCCGCCACTTCAACTTTCGGCGTGGGGGCGAGTGGCGAGATCCACACATTCAGAGCCATACAAGCTCCTGCTCGAGATGCTCATCGAGGCGAGGATGCGGGCGGGCGTGACGCAGGTCGAGCTTGCCGCCCGCCTTGGCCGACCCCAGCCGTTCATCTCCTTCGTCGAACGCGGCGAGCGCCGCATCGACGTGATCGAGTTCTACGCGATCATGAAGGCGCTCGGAGCCGACCCGGAACGGGCCTTTCACGAGCTGATCGCGAAGCTGCCGGACCGGCTCGAAATCTGACGACCACTCCCCGCGCTTGTGGGTACGGATGAGGGAACGCGTTCAGTACGCTACCAGATAATTGAGTGGTGACCGTGGCTTAGACCATCTAGATCGGCAGACAATGCCTCCGCCGCACAGCTCATTTTGCGCAGGAGCGGCCGTCCGCTTCCGGGCTAGGGTCCGTACTCAAAAGCGCGTCGCGAGCCACCTAGCTACAAAACTACCTGTGAGGCTGTGGTGCTGCGAAATCTGTTGATGGTCTTGCTCAGGTGGTGAGAATGCACCCCGCCTCTCAGGCATCAGCCGTGAAACCGGTATCGTGAGTGCGGCCACATTCAAGAGGATCGCAATTGGCTAGCAAATCTCCATCCACGTCTAAAATGCATGCGGGTGGCCGGGCGACCGAAGCCGGCATGGACTTCCAGGCGGAGGTCGGCGCCTGGCTTGCCGCCCATCTGCTGGCGCGGATCCCGGTCGGCGGGCGCTTCGGCCTCGCCAACACTGCCTTGCCGGTCTCGATCCAGCTCGAAACCGGCGACGGGCTCGACGACATCCGCTTAGGCCAGGACGACGCCGCCCGCATCGACCTGCAGAGCAAGACCAGCGCCGGGCTGACCACCAGTCCCAAGAGCCCGCTCGGCAAGACCATCAGGCAGCTCGTTCGCGTCGTGATCGACGCCAGCGCCACCGGCGTCGCGGTCGATCCGGCGAAGGCGCGCGCCGTGCTGGCGGTTGCCGCCAATGCGCCGCGCACGCTCGACGCGCTGGAGCGCGGGTGCCGCGCATTCGATCTCGGCGGCAGCTGGGCAACCACCAAGGCCGGGCGGTCTTCGGCAGAGCGCGACGCGCTCGATCTCTTCGAGACCCATACGCGGACCGCATGGGCGACGCATTCCGCCACGGCGCCGACCGACGACGAGCTGGTGACGATGGCGCGGCTGTTCCGCATCGTTCGCTTCTCGATGAACGAGGGCGAGGACAATTGGCGCGAAGCCTCGCGCCTGCTCGGCTCACGGCTCTATGGTGCCGAAGCTGCCGGCGACGCGCCCTTGCGCGAGTTGAAGGGCATCATCCGCGGCATGATCGGCAGCGGCGCGCCTGCGGATCGCGCCGGCCTGCTGCGCGAGCTTCGCCGGCTCGGCTATAATGACGTCGGTGCCGCCGACTATACCGCCGATCTTGAGCGCCTGTCGGCCGAGACCGAGGCCGAACTTACCCGTCTCTTGGGACATACGCGGCTGCCGATCGCTGGCGGCATCCCGATCGCGCGGGCCAGCGACGGGCCCCTGGGCAGCGCGGTCGACACCGGCTCGCTGATCGTCATCGGTGAGCCTGGCGCCGGCAAGACCGGCGCGCTGGTCGCGCTGGCGCAGGCGCGCCGCGCGGCGGGCGACACGGTGGTGTTCCTCTCGGTCGATCGCTTCCCGGGCGTCGCCATCGCCGCCGATCTCCAGTCCGAGCTGGGGTTGGCGCACCCGCTGACCGACGTGCTCGCTGCGGCGCCCGGCGCTGGGCGCAAGTTGCTCATCATCGATGCGCTCGACGCGGCGCGTGGCGGTCCGGCGGAAGGCGTCTTCGCCCAACTGATTGAGGTGCTGGGAGCCTCGGCGCCGGATTGGACCGTCATCGCCTCGATCCGCACCTTCGACCTGCGCAATGGTCGGCGGTTCCGCGACGCAATGCCTGGCGCGCCGCCCGAACCAGCCTATGTGGAGACGGGTCTTGCCAATGTAAGGCATTTCCAGGTGCCGCGGCTCGCGGACGAGGATCTTGACGCTGCCGGCATCGCTGCCGCCGATCTCGGCACATTGCTTGCCGCCGCGCCCGACAAGCTGCGCGACCTGCTGCGCAACGTTTTCAACCTCTCGCTCGCCGCGCAACTGCTCGCCGATGGCGCGAGCCCCGACAGCATTCGTACCGTCGCCACGCAGTCCGACCTGATCGACGCCTATGAGGATCGCCGGCTCGTAGGTACACCGCCGCGCCAGGCCGCGGCCGCCACGGTCGGGGCCATGGTCGCGCGCCGCCGTCTCGCGGTGCGCAAGGTGGTCATCGGCCACGATCAGCTCGACGCGGTCATCCAGACCGGCGTACTCGCCGAGTCCGACGATCTCGTCATCTTCGCCCATCATGTGCTGTTCGATCATGTCGCCGGACGCTTCTTCCTCGAATGGGACGATCCCGCCCGTTTGATCCGCCAGCTCGGCGGCGACAGCTCGATCGCGCTCATGCTCGCGCCGGCGCTGCGCTTCGCGATCGAGCGGCTGTGGCGCCAGGATGCCGACGGCAAGACGCAGGTCTGGCGCCTGGTCGCCGACATCTATGCCGATCCGGCGGTCGATCCAGTCCTCGCCAATGTCGCGCTGCGCACCGCGATCGAGCGTGTGGACACCTCGGCCGATATCGCGGGGCTGGTCGCGCTGATCGCGGCTCGCCGGAGTGACGACGCTCTGGCGACGATGCTCTCGCGGCTCGCACGCTTCGTCGGTCTGGCGGTCGATGCGGCGGGGAGCATCGTGCCGGACGAAGCGCTCGCCTGGGCGATGGTCGCCGAGGCCGCGATCGCGGCGGGCTCGCGCGGCCTTTCCGACGCCACGCGCTTCCTGCTCCACACCCTGTTCGACAAGGGCGACCTTGCCGAACCCACACTACTCGGCGTGTTCAACCGCGCCGCGCGTGCGCTGCTCGCCTTTGCCTGGGCCGCCGATCCGCCGATGCAGCAGACGGCGACCAACGCGATCCGCTTCGTTGGCAAGAGCTTCGCGGCCGATCCCCCGGCATCGCGGGCATTGCTCGAGCGGATGCTCCGCGACCCGCATTTCTCCGACCATGCCGATCGGGAAGCGACCTGGCTTTCCGAGCAGATCATGCCGATCGCGCACGCCGATGCCGATTTCGCGATCGAGATCTACCGCGTGCTCTATTCGCGCGACATCACCGACGACAGCACCTCGTCCTTCGGCGGACAGGTGAGCCGGATCATGCCGCTCTCGTCGAGCCGCAGCCAGGATTACCGCCACTGCCGCTACAACCTCGGCCGACGGGTCACGCGGCTGCTCGAGCTTTCGGTGCCGCTCGGCACGCGGGCGATCGTCGAGGCATCGCTCGGTGACACCTATCGCGCGATGCGCTTGGGCGACGATCGGGAACGCGTTGTCGTGCCGGGCCGAGCGCCCTTCGATCTCCTTGGTCACGATTACGGCTTCAAGGCCTGGGACGACACCGAAGAACGCCACGGCACGCAGGACGACGATGTGCTCGCGCAGCTCGTTGCGCATCTGCGCGGCTGCTCGCCCGCCGCCTTTGCCGAGACGGTCGATGGGGCGGCGACCGGCTATGCCGGGCCGGCAGTATGGACGCGGATCCTCGGCGTCGGCGCCGAGCGCGTCGGCGAGGTCGCTGACCTGCTGTGGCCGTACGCATGTAACATCACGATCCTGGCCCATGGCGACATCGTTCGCGACGCGGTCCGCTTTCTGGCCGCGGTCTATCCGTCGCGTCCGCGTTCCGAGCGGGCGGCATTCGAGGCCGAAGTGCTCCGGGCCGATCTGTTTACCGACGAAGCCGAGCAGCGCTGGTGGCGCCGCACGCTCAGCCGCTTCCTGTCGCTGGTCGATGCGGACGCGATCGCGACCGATCCGATGCGTGCGCTGCGCGAGGAAATGGCGGCGGCGGACGAACTGACCGGCAATCCGCCAACGCGCTCGGGGTCGATCCGCTGGGGATCGTCACGCGGGGTCACGCGCCACCTGCTCGCCGGCAAAGGTGTCGATACCGAGGAAGGCGTGGACGCGCAGATGCTGTCGCGGTCCGAGGAGCTCTACGACCTGGTGCAAACGACGCCCACAGCCAGCGACGCGGCTGCGCTTGGCGCCTTATGGACGGCAACGCTCGCGACGATCGACATGTACGACGCCAATGCGGCCGCGCTTCACGAAGAGGTCGAGCAGCCCGTCTGGGGGCATATCAGCAA
The DNA here is from genome assembly GCA_036389015.1 of Allosphingosinicella sp. Taxonomy (GTDB): domain Bacteria; phylum Pseudomonadota; class Alphaproteobacteria; order Sphingomonadales; family Sphingomonadaceae; genus Allosphingosinicella. The sequence continues at coordinate 90,563 of DASVQS010000030.1, forward strand.
TGCCGTCGAGCGCATCGTCGATGCCGACGCTTATGTGCCCGGCACCGAGGACCTGCCGTCGCTCGATGAATTGCTTGGCATTCTCGAGCGCTTGTGGGCCAGCCGCTTTCCCGAACCCAAGGAGAAGGACGAGGATTCAAGCCTGAGCTGGGGCAATTGGGAAGTCCGCGTCTATGCCGCCCAAGCCTATGTCGAACTCGCCCGGCGCTTCGGCGAAACGCATGTCGAACTTGTCGGCAAGTTCGATCTGATGCTCGCCGATCCTGCGCCCCAGGTCCGCCTCCAAGCCGCGCAACGCTTGTTGGCGCTATGGCATGTCGCACGGGAAAGGATGTGGGACCTCGCCGAGCAGGTGGCGCGTGACGAGCCGCACATCGGAGTGCTGGCGTCTTTCCTCCACCATGTCGTGCCGCGCGTCACCTGGCAGGACGTGGAGAAGTGCAAGGCGATCATCGAGATCGTCCGCGCCCGCCGCGAGGCGGTCGTGCGCGACGACAAGCCCGGCCGCGACAAGGTCGCCGAACCGCTCGGCGGCCTGACCGCGCAGCTCTGGTGCTGGCAGGAAGAGCCGGTTGCGCTCGAATGGCTCAAGGCCTGGGCCGGTGACCCAGCCGCGCACCGCGAGTTCTTCACTTCTTTCCTGTCGATGCTGCGCGGCGCCTTCTTCGCCCGCTATGCGACCGGCGAGGAGCGCGACGCCGCGCTTGCCGATCGCTCGCAGCAAGCGGCGATGGTCATCCTCGAGGCGTGTTCGGCGGCGGCGGGCACCAGTCATGCCGCGGTCATGGGCGGAACGGTCGAGGGCGCCGAGCGCGAGGCCGCCATCGCCACTTACAAAGCGGCAGAGTCCGTGATCGGCCATCTGATGAACCAGCTCTATTTCGGCTCGGGCGCTCATGCCGACAATCGCGAGGCAAAGGTCGGCCTCACGTCCACCGAGGTGATGCGCTGCTTCCTCGTCGATTACAGGCCGATGCTCGAGCTGCTGGCGGCGTCGCACGAACCGTCGACGCACCATCACCTCGTCGAACTCTACGAGTTCCTAATCCCTGGCGATCCGGCCGGAGTGTTCGACGCGCTTCATGCGCTGTTGACAGGCCCGGCCGCGCGCGAGGGCTATCACCACGAAAGCCTGGCCGCGCCGGTCATCGTGCGGATGATCACCCGCTATATCGCCGACCATCGCTCGATCTTCGAAGATGACACGCGCCGCGCCGAGCTCGTTGAGATCCTGCGCCTGTTTTCCGACGTCGGCTGGTCGGATGCCTTGAAGCTGCTTTACGACTTGCCAGACCTGCTGCGCTGATCAGAAGTGTGGAAGGCACTACCGCCTTATCGTCGGCGGTGCGCAATGGCACGTGGCAATTGCCAACTGAGACCGCGACCCTACCTCTGACCTATGTCGATGGACAACCAGATGATCGGCCGGCGCGGCGAGAAGCGATTCGACCTTCTGTGCTCGGACGCGGGCGTCGCCTGCAACCGTTCGGTCGAGGACGATTACGGCTGGGACAAGCTGATCGAATTTCCGCCTCGACCGGTGCCGTTCGCCGCGATCGATATGCAGCCCGGGCGTGCGATCGCCGCCGTTCAGGTGAAGACGACGACGGGAAGCGCACGTTCCGTAGCGATCAGTCTTTCCAACGCTCTCCACTATGTAAAGTCCATGATCCCTCATTTCATCGTCCTGGTGGTGCTCGACGAGGCCGGGGCGCGGTACTTCGCACGGCACGTTTGGGGTCCGCTTATCGCGGAGTGGCTGAAGGCCGGTCGGGACGCGGATGCCAAGGGCGTGACCGCGATCAATCGTGAGACGGTTAGCCTAGCCTTCTCTGCGGAGGATGAACGCGGGGCCGACCTGCTGGACTGGATCGAGGCGCAGATCGAGGCCGTCCCCCGGCCATATGCTTCGGCGAAGCAACTCATCGTCGACACTGTCGGCTTCGAGGACGGCTATGGCACGGCGCGGATGACGTTCACTTTGGAGGGCCCCGACGACTTTCTAGATCTTCAGCTCGGCCTCAAGCCTGAAATCAAGGCGAGCCGCTTCGTGTACACGAGCCAGAGGTTCGGCAAGCGGGCCGGTCGTCCCGAGATCGACGAGCGCGATGTTATCGTCCAGATCACGCCAGAAGGTCGCGCATGCGGCATGCGGCTGGAGTTCGGGGATGGCGGCAGCGTGACCGTTCCCGCGACTTTGTATGGCGCGGCTGACGGGAAATTGACGGCGTTCCGGGCCGCATCCCGGATCTTGGACGTGGTGTTCGGTCCGCGTGGCAGGGTCAAAGCCAATGCCAGTCTCAACTCCGACGATCGCGTCAAGCTTGAGGAGCTGTGCGCTTTCGCTCACCTTCTTTCCACCACTGCGGATGCGGGAGTGAGCTTGCACCTCGACCTTGACGGTCAATTATTCGACATGGGGTCGATCACGATGAAGGGGCCGGGCAAGGGACCGGGCTGGCCCTGGATGGCTCTCGCCATGGACGTCATGCGGGATATTGTCACAAACGCGGGCCGCGAGACGCCGGAGCTGACGATGGCCGAACTCGATGCGGCGGCTGGGCAGCTCAACGTCCTGAGCGCCCTCGCGAGCGAGCGGTCGATCAGGATCGATTTCACGCCGGATCCCGACATGGAACCCCGGTTCGACGGGTTCCTCGCATATGCCTGTGCACACGTCGGGAATCATGTCTTTGGCGCGGTGGCTCATCGCCCGGCGAGGTTGGATCGCAGCGAGGGCGGCCGGCGCCAGCTGACCTTCGGCGCCTCCAAGCTGGTTTGGGGTCAGGTCGCGCCCGCCCAGGGCTGGTCTGCCAAGGCGATGCTCGACGCCTACCAGCGACAGCTGAACCGTCTGTCGGGCGATGGCCAAATCATGGCAATCGGCGATCTCGCGGACATGGTGGAGGAGCGCCGCGCCGACCGCGAGCTCAAGTCGGACCTTCCCTCGGGTCGGACGGCGCCGCTGGTGCGGGACTCACGCGGATCGCGACGGCGGCGGGCCGCAAAGCCTCGGCGAGGGTGATCACCCGATTAGACGCACCTCTGGCGAAGCAAGAGGGTCACGTCGCCGTTCGATGCGGCCGGTGATCGCTGCGCAGCGCCTCAACCCGTTGAGGCGTCCAGCGGTAGCGTATGAAGTCTCGCCTATGTCTCGCCGAAGCTGCGTCGCGTGCCGGCCACGCCGCGTAGGAACGTCAGCAAAAAAGGCGACGCCGCGTCCACTTTCTCAAGGGGTTTACCCGCGACTTTTACCGAGAGTTCGCTTCGCGCCAGCATTCCTCGAAGCGACTGATTCAGGCCTGCGGATTTCTTTCACCTCCTTTCACCGACGAACCGCAGCGTTGGTGGGATAATACAATACAATCAGAACGTTGTACCCGTCTGCTCGGCGGCGCCCATGGCGAATTGGTGAAAGAGAAGTGAAAGGAAATCGCAGGATTGCAGCGTCGCGGGACAGCAGGCTCGCATTGTCTGCGGCGCTCGACAGGGCTCGAGTTCATCCGTAGCGAGTGCTCTGACCGGCCACGCCTTTGTGTCCGAAGATGCCCTATCCCGGGTCTCCGGATATCTTATCAACCTTATCCCGCGATAAGACCGTCTTGCGGGGAATAAGCTCCAACAATCAGGGCCTTATGATGGCTTTGCCCGCGAAGGCATTTTCGAAAAAAGATAAGGGCAGGATAAGAAACTGGAGGTCAGCGCCCCGGAGGAACCTTGCGCGAAGGCGCTTGGCAGGCGAGGCACGAAATCCGGCAGATGATGATGATAGGCACAAGCGAACCCACGCTGAGCCCCAAATAAGCCGGGAGTGGTTCCCGGGCTTACCCACCTGCGAAGAGTAAGAATTTTTTCCGGAGGAATGCCCCCGCTGCGAAGGACGTGCGCGCGTGCGCGCGTGAGACGGCATTAAATCCCGCCTCGTGAAGGGGCGGAAAGGCCGCGTTACGAGGTTGGGGCTTTCCCTAGCTGCCTTGAGGGGCCAAGGCTGAACAGCCGGGACGGTAGAGGAACGCGCGTGGCGGGCTCGGGACCTATAGATTTCGATCCGGTCATCGAGATTCCTGACCATCCTTTCGATGCAGCGCGAGTCTATCTTGGTGTCCTGGCCTATCCGGAGCGAGGCGCCGGACAGCTGGACGGGCTGGGCGTCCCGTTCGGGGAAGCTCTGTGGCAGTATGTCGTCTGGAATGGGCGGCAGGCGAAAGGTTTGCGCTGGATCCGTGACAAGTTCGGCGATCCGAACTTGAAGCCGCCGCGCAAGCGCGATTTTGAAGGGGCGCTCAACAGGGGAATGCGCCGGATCGAGCGCCGGATCGCCGCTTTCGATGTCATCGGCAATCAGATGGTGAACGGGTTCCTCAATGCGGGTGTTAGGGCTCATCGCTTGGCGGCTGAGGGAAGGCGCGACGAAGCATTTCTGATTAGGCCCGGGGCAAAGTTCGCGCCGATCCGGCCGGAGCTCTGGGAGGAAGCAACGCCCTCGGCACGGCGCATCGTCCGGCGCAATCTCGGGCGATGGTCGGAACGGTTCGCTCTCAACGACACCGGTCCGCCTGCGGACCCTTCGCAAAAAGCTAAGGACATCATCCGCCGCGGGTTCCTGCAGTCACGACCGGTACTTCACATGGCGCACGGGTTGAACCGGATCTGCGCTGAGGTCGGCCCAACCCTCGAAGGCTGGGATGACTGGGACTGGCTGCTGGTCCTGCTGTGGAACCCCGACGCCTGGGTGTGGGAGGCGATCCGACACGCGACGATCTGGCGTCTGCTTTCGGGCCTGCGTCAGATGCCGCAGCTCGCTCCCGAGCAAATGATCGAGCTCGTACCGCCAAAAGTGCGCGAAATAACGCCCCCTGCCTGGATCCAGGCGGTCGGCCGATAAGCCTCCGAGGAGGAGGCGAGAAGATGACCACCCTGGACGCAACTGCTCTGCTCGGGGCGCTGGCGGCTGTCTTGACGGCGCTTTCCGAATTGGTGCGGGCCATGCGCCGGCCGCTGAACCAACAGGATGAAGCCGCCCGGAAGGAATAGCCGGCGCCTCCGCGATCAGGCAGGGCGAGGTGTGTCGCCTTCGCCCGAATCCGCCTCGAGGGCGGTAAGCCGTTCTTCCAAACTAGTGCGGAGTAGGCTCGCGGTCTCAACGAATCCGCTCAGCCGATCGAGCCGGTCCCTAAGGCGCTTTATGTCGTACTCGCGATGCCGCGCCGATTTAAGCGTTTCGATCAGGCGGATTTGCAGCTGAATATCGACGCCTTCGGTCTCACCGGCATGGAGAGCCACCCTGAGCCAGCTCGCGTCTTTGTTTATAGCTTCGGCTGCCGCGCGATTGAGCACCTCATCCATCATCATGCGAGCGGTGAAATCGAGATTGCGTGCCAGGCTTAGCCAGGGTGTCGCGCCTTCGTCGCAATCGGCTTGATCCTCTTCGACATGGCGCCAAAGATCAGGGCGATAGAAGGTTTCCTGCCGATCGGGGTCAATCGCCTCAAGCGTCCGGATCAGGCGCTCGATTGGTTCAAACGGCCGAGCATGGCGGGGAAGGCTCGCGCGTTCGGCCCAGAGTTCGCGAATAGCCGCTGCGCAACGATCCTGTGCGGCCTCTCGCTCCTCCGGGGCTGCCGTCCGCACGGCCTCGATCAGCTCAGAAACATAGTGGGCCATCCAGCGGGAGAGCGTATCATGCTCGGTCAGACCGAGCTCGGCGACGAGCTTTTCGCCGAGGGCGAGGAGGGGATCGATAGCTGAGCGGCTCTTGCCCCGGCTCGAAGAGGAGGATGCGCGTTCGTTGCTGGTCATGATCTCTCTGGCTCCATCCGGTGCTCTCCTGACCGGTCATTTGGCGCTTGGCGTCGACCTCGACGATGAGGCTGAGGCCCTGCTCTCTCATCAGGCGGTCGACGAGGTCGCGGCTCGCGACGAGGCGCTGGCCGCGATTACGCTTTTCGTCGTCCTCGTCCCGCGCCTCGCTCCAATTTTCGAGCCAAAGTTGCTCGGCTTCGGTGGCGTCGCGCCACGAGCGGCCGTCCGGTGCCGGCTCGAGCCTAGAACAAGGCAACAACGCTCCGGGTCCAAGCCTCCGCAGTGGTATTCCGGCGGCCCAGGGATCATGTCGATCTAGGCCCGATTCTTGGTCACGGTCCACAATCCAACCTTTCAGCACATAGCCGCTTCTCACGATCTCCTGATGATGATCTTCAAAATTGGGAAGCCTGTAGGCATGGGAGTCCTGAATGGCCTGCAACGCGCGCACGAGCGCGCGGGCGCGCGTCGGATCGACCAGCGCACTGTGCACCGTGACACTCTGCTTATGGGCGCCTTCAAAGGTCGTCCAATGTCCAGACACCGCGACCCGCCCAGGCGCAACGCCAATTTCAGCTTCCACTGCAATATCGGTCAGCGAGCGGGACCAATCCACGTCGTCGGCGATCCGCTCCAGCTCGGCGGCGTCAACCGGCGTCAGGTCCCGTTGGTCGGCGATCCAGCGACCGTCGGCGCGGGTCAGGCCCTGGTCACGGAGCCAACGCGAGAAAGTGTAGTAATCCTCGTCGGGCTCCTGCCGAAGCGGCCGCTCGCTCAGCAGCTTGCCGGCGAGGGTCATCGCCGCATGATGCGACAGATAGGAGCGAAGGTCGTCGACCGGACTATCGCCGCCGCGTGCGCGCCGCCACTCATCGCTGAAAAATTTGCGCATGGCTCGAGCGTCGCTGTCCCAGCGGCCGCTTTCTTCCAGCCCCCAATCCTCGCGAATGACCTTTTCGGCCAGCAGCTCTATTGCGTCTTCGGCAATGCCGAATGGCCGACCGAGCGGCGCAAGCACGTATTTGGGAAAGTCGAGATCAAAGAAGAATCCGTCCTCAAGGCTGCGCCTCCTCTGCGAGCCGTGGCCCTGTCTCGCCTTCAGCGGCCTGCGGATCGGGAATGGCGAGGTGTTGATCGTGCCGAGTCGATCTTTCTCTTCTGGCGACAGAGTGATCAGACCTTGGCCTTCAAGAGTTAGCAAGGCGCCGCCGGCAAAGCCGCGGATCAGGACATGTCGGCACTCAGGCGCAGCCTCGGCCTTTAACCAGTGCTGCTGTGAGGCTACGGTCAGTCCGGATTCCATCGCTGCACGGGCGAGCGCGATCGCGAGCCACTGGCGTCCGTGCCAGCGGTAAAAATGAAATGCTTCGTCGGCGAACGCGCCGCCGCTCTCCAGCATCGCCAGGCTGGTCAAATGCCCGAGGATGTCCGCGCGGCCGAGCGCAGCCGCCAGACGGACCCCATGCGCCGCTTCCCAGCGGCGGCGCGCCTCGGGCGCGGCGAGACCAGCCCAGAGATAACCGGCAAGTGACTCCTCGACGCTAGCCGGCGGCATCAACCGCTCCTGCCAAGGACCGTCTCCGTCCTTGGGATCGAAGCTTGGCTCGACAAGCTCGAGCCCGAACGACAGCGCCTCCCGCGCTTCCTCCGGTGTAAGCAGAAGTCCAAGCAAGCCGACCAGCCGGAAAAGGTCGCCCGCATCGGTGGGCACCGTGGTCTGGCCGATCGCGTCAACCGTCTCGCCAACCAGCACGTCCACCGCCAAGCCGCTTGCCTCACTCGCGCGGTCGAGAGGCAGCATTTGATAATGGCGATTGGCGGAAATCCGATGCGTCTCGCTGCGATAGACTTGGCGCACCACGCGCTGCAGCGCCGGAGAGACCGCGATCCGCTGACGCCATTCGTCTGGGATGGCTTCTAGGAGGCCGTTCAACTGGTATAGGTCAAGCGTGGCAAGAGCGTCGAGAAACCGGCTCTCTTCGCCCGGCCGCACGCGGGCCATAGCCTCGCTGAAGAAACGCTCCGGATAAAAACCAGAGCCGCATTCCTTATAGCGCCGCAATGCCTCCGCATTCTCGGACGCCTGACCCAGATCGAGGCCGGCAAAGATGCCCTCCCAGTCGAAAGGTACCGTCTCATCGGCAGTAGGCGCATACGAGTAACGATCATCAGCCGAAGCGTTGCGCTCCGCCCTCGCCAGCGCAGGGCCAACATTGACACCGATCACGCCATGTCGTGCAAGGCTCTGATCAATCCGTCGCCAACGCTCGATGGCCCCTGGCATGAACCGAGCATAGCGCCAAAATAGCTCGGCCACGTGTTCGCGCTCCGCCAGCGATGGACAGGCGGCAAGCGCCGCGTCGACCATATCGTCTAAATCCCATTCGGCATGTAGTGGCAGCAGGATGAGTGCCGACCTTGCGTCCAGCGCGCTGTCCCGTCTGAGCTGCTCGACGATATAGGCGAGGGTGCGCTCCGGCCTGCCGAAGCGCCGATCGGCCCAGCGGCTAGCGATTGCGAGGCTCGACCGCGGCGAGAGCCGGGCGATCGTTTCGAGGCTCGCCTCCCAATCGAAATATTTGTCCCGCGCGACGAAATCATAGGTCAGCTCTGCGGTGCGGGCGAGCTGATAGGCTATCTTGGGATCGTCGCGGCCGTCCTTAGCGGAGGCGATGGCAAGATGCAGCAGAGCATCCCAGCGGCTCAGATTCTCCCCGCCGATGCGGCTTGCAACCTCGATTGCGTGATTGAAATAATGTCGCGCTTCAGCCTCGCTCGAGTGGAGCACGGCGCGGGCGATCGTCACATAAGTGGAGACAGTGCTTTCGGCGTCCTCGCGCGTCCGGGCGGCATGGTCAAACGCCTCACGCGCTAAGGCAAGAGCCCGAACCGTCTGCCCAGCGAGGCCCAGGTTGCGGGCGATCATGGCCAAAGTCATCGTCGGCAAAGGAGTCCGCAGGCCTTTTCGCCAAGCATCGTATGCGTCCCACTCAGTCGCGCCCGCCTGGCTAACGCTTAGAGCTTTCGACCAGAGGATCGCGATCTCTTCCTCGGTTCCGCGATCCTCCCGATAATACGAACTCGCCGCTTTGGCAGACAGGCTCTTCGCCTCATCGATCGCCGCAGATAAGGAAGCGTCAAGACGAGCGAGCTCCACGTTCGCGAGTAAACGGTGCCAGGGGAGGAGGGCACCGACATCCTCGCGGAATCGCTCACCTTCCTGGCTGCTCGGCGTACGCTTTAGCTGCTTTCGCATATCGCGGTCAGCGAGGTGCTGAACCTTGAGGTCGGCGCGGCGCAAGGAGGCACGCAAAGTATAAGCGCGCATCAGCGTAGCGCGGCGGTCATTATAATTAGCGAACCGGCCGCCGAGGCCTCGAGGCGGTGTCTTGGGCAAATATTTTCCGAGGATTGCCGCGAGGCGAGGGCGGGCGATGACGCGGTGGCGGACAGCAGCGGCCGTGAGCGCCGAAAGGGCCGCTAGAAGCTCATTTTCTCCACTCAGCGTCTCGAGGCCGCGCAAGGTCACATGTCTGCTGCAGGCAAGCCGCGTCGCGCGCCAGACCGCCACTCTGGGTGGCAGCCGCCCTACTTTATCGAGCTCGCGCGCCACCGCGAGCACCAGGCTGATATCGTTCCCCGCCGCTAAAGCCAGTTCATCCACCTCCGCAAATCGTCCGGCGTCGATCAAGCGCGAGACCAGCAGGCGGCCTACTTGATAGGAGAGCTCGCGGGGCCGCCAACTTCGGAGTGCGTCAGCGGCGGCTGCAGGCCCGTGCAGGTTGAGCTGAGCGAGATGGACCTCCGCCATGTCCTCGGGCTCAAGTTGGCCACGGCGCTCCCGATCCGTTCGACCGAGGCGGACCCAATGCCCGAGCCAGTCGTATGCAAGGCGGAGGCGTGACCGTGCGTCACCGACAAGCGCCGAAGATCCGGAGAGCAAAGCAGCCTCATAGGCGTGCTCGGAGCCAGTCCATGCGCCCTTCTGGATCTGTCGGCGAGCCACCTGCTCGACCAGCTGATTCGGCTCGAGGAAACGTGCTGCAAGGTCGGTGTTGTCCGCGAGCAACGCTTGCTGGCGCTCGTCGGCGGCCGCCTCGCCGCCCGCCTTCATCGCGAGCTTCGCCGCCTCGACATACCGCTTGGCGCGGAGCGCGGCTTTGATCGCAAATTGTAGCCGCTGCAGTTCGACGTCGCGCCGGGCGATTTCACTCGTCTCCGGAAGCGCCCCACCCCTCAACGCGAGCGCAACCAAATCGTCGAACTGGCCCGCCTCCAGCACCAGCTGCGGCAAAACGGCAGCCACGTAAGCGCTGGATGCCGCCAACGGAATGAGCCTCGCTACGAACTGGCTCATCTCGTCTTGGCTCGGACGGAAGCGGTCTCGAAACCAGGTTTCCGTCGGCTCGTCGCGAAACTGGACAGCATCAGCACGCACCATAAGTGGGCGCTGGAGATCTAGAGCTATGCTGCGGACCAGCGAGACCGGCACGTTCGCTGTCGCCGCTACCACTTCCAAGGGCACGAACGGTCGCAAGGTCGCGAGGGCAGCGCAGACGCCGTCAATCTGCCCCTGTTCTGCGCCAACGGCCGCATCGCGCACCCGCGCCACCGCCTGTTCCAGCAGCGCGCCGATCGTATCCTCGACCGAGCGGGGAGTGGGCCCCAGCGCGGTGAGGACCTCGGCAAGGGTCGAGCCAGCCTCGATCGCGGTACTTTGGACCCGCGGATTTTGCGAGGTCAGGCGGTGGAACTCCCTGACATCATGGTCGCTTGCATTAGGGAAGTGGCTTCGCAGCTTGGCAGCGGTCTCGGCTTCCGAAAAAGGCAGGAGTTCGAGCTGCCTTGCTGCAGGTGGGGAGTGAAGCATCTCGACGCGGTGCGGTCTTGCCGTCAGCATCAGCCGGACATGCGGCGGCCAATTTTCCCGCAGAAGCAGGCGCGCAAAGCTGCGCCCATCGCCGGCTTCACTCGCCGCCATCTCGGCATTGTCAGCGGCGTCGATGACGATGAGAACGAGGGCGCCACTGCCTTTCGACATGATCGCCTCGTCCGCCTGGACCATCCGCGCCATGAATGCGCGGACATAGTCTGAATCCTCCGCCCTTCCTGTAGGTACGAGGAGGTCGCATAGGCCCTTGGTGGCCATCTCATTGGCAATCTGGACGAGACCATCGCGGGCGCGGTGACGATATTCGCTGGCACTGCGATAGCCCCCATTGCCGAAGCAGTCATAGACGAAGGTTTGGCTACCCGCCGGCATCGCGGCGCCCAACTGGGTTGCGGTGACCGACTTACCGACTCCCGCATCAGCGGCGAGGATAAGCGGTGCGTCGGCCTCAATAACTGCCTTGGCGATCCGGCCGACCTGATCGCGGACGACCAGGTCGGGCGGCGTCTCGATCAGGAGGCGCGCGGGGAACAAGTCGCCTTCACGCGTGCCGATCGTCTCGATCACGTCGTGCCGGGTAATCATCGGATTGGCTACGAACTCGCTGGTCGCCTTGCGCGCCACCAGATCCTTGAGCTTCAGCGGCGCGTCCTTGTCGTTATCGGGCAGATAGGCCCGCATGTCCCGCTGGAGCAGGGCGCGGTGCTCGAGGAAGCCTTCCGAATTAGGCAGCAGGCGAACGAGCGCCACGAAGGGCTCCAGCGCTTTGGCCGGCAGGCCGATCTCCTTGCGCAAATATTTGGTGGTCGCCCCCTCACTGTTGGCGATATCGGCGAGGGCTGCCGTGACGCTGGCCGCGATCGGGCGGTTCGTCTCGAACTCGAACCGAAACCGCCGGGCGACATTATCCGCGTCGAAGTTGGAGACCAGCTTCTGGTAGCGTGCGGCGAAGCCCTGCAGGGTCTTGATCAGTCCGCTCGCCGTCCATTCGTCCTCGGCATGCAAGGTGGAATGCTTGAATTGGCGGTAACGGATTCGGGTGGCGTCGACGACATCGGTGCTGCCATAATAGAGGGCGAGGTCGATGACTTCGGTGCCCTCCTCGATGTTGTCTTTGTCCGAAGCGCCCTCAACGGTGATCGCCACCAGGTCCGAGCCTCGCTGCAGGAGCGCAAGGCTGAGCCGCGCACCGCGCAGGTAGTGAAACTGGTCGCCGTCGCGGCTGGGCCGCAAGAGGTCCGTTTTCTCGCTCACCTGGGTCTAGATCCCGTGCTGGCGAGGAGGTGCCAGCGCACCGTCCAAATAGGGTGCCGTCAGAAATTCAAAAGGTCGCCAAGCCGATTAGGTACGCCTATGGAGCCCCGGTTCGGAGGGAGCCGCCCGCAAACACATGATGGGATGAGGTAACAAATGAGGGAACGCCTGCCCTCTTGCTGCCAATTCCCCTCTAAAGGTCCGGCAGTCTCCGTCTCCGCCAGAGCCAATATCCGCCGGCGTTCGCCCTCATCCGAAAGCCGACAATTCATTCCGGTGCTGCTTTTCGGGCGAGGCTGCTGCTTCCGAGGGGCATCGATCGGCGCAAAAGGGGCCGGTCGACCCGACGACCGGAATCTGTGGTAAGCGGATAGTCCGCTCAATGACGAGGTCGCGAGAGCCGACGCTTTCATTGTCTCGCGATCAATATCTGCCGTCGCTCCAGACCGGCTACTCGGTCCTGAGCGCCTCGATCGGCGAAAGCCTGGAAGCGCGAACGGCAGGCCAGCCCCCGAAGAGTAGCCCGACCACTGCGGAAAAAAGGATCGCGCCGATCGCCGTGCCGACGCCGATCGGCACCGGGAAGTCCGCCTGCGCCTGGAAAACGGCGGCCGCGGCTATTGCGAGCAGGAGACCTATCGCACCGCCGATCATGCACAGCACCGCTGCCTCGACCAGGAACTGGTTCCGGATGTCGCTGCGTTTGGCGCCCAGAGCCATTCGAAGGCCGATCTCGCGGGTGCGCTCGGTAACGCTGACCAGCATGATGTTCATGATTCCGATGCCCCCGACGAGAAGCGAAATCGATGCGATGGCGACGAGAACCGCCTGGAATATGCCGGTCACCATGGCGGTTTCCTCCATGAATTCCTCGGTCGTGCGGATGATGAACGGACTGCCTTCGCCGTCGCGCACCCGATAGCGGTCGCGCAGCAGCCTGCTGATCTCGCGCTTGACCTTGCCGAGGGCAACGCCGTCCTCGATGCCCACGAACAGGACCCGAAGATCGTCGGGGCCCAGCGGAAGCTCGGACGTGAAACGTTGCCTGGCCGCGCTGATCGGCACCAGCGCCACATCGTCATTGTCCTCGCCCAGGTTCGATCCCTTGGCTTCGAGGATGCCGACGACGGTGAACGGCACCTTGTTGACTCGCACGGTCTCGCCGATCGGATCATAGTCGCCGAACAATTTCAGGACGACGGTGCGCCCAAGCACGATGACCCGGCCGGCGGTGCGCACGTCGGCGTCGGAGATGAAGCGGCCGGTCTCCGTCGCCGAATTGGTGACCTGGGCATAGCCTGGCGTCACCCCGATCGCGTCGGTAGAGGCATTGCGTCCGCCGCTGACAATCTGGACGTTGGCGCGCAGTTGCGGGGCGATCGCGGTGACGCCCTCGACCTGGCGCTCGATCGCGATCGCGTCCCGCATCGTCAGCCGGCCGCGTTCCGCCACGGCCCCGCCGCCCTCGTCGTCCGGCACCGGAAACACGATCGCCATGTTGGACCCGAGCGAATTGATCGCGCCCATCACCGACACCTGCGCGCCCGATCCGACCGCGACCGCCAGCACCACGGCGAACACACCGATGCTTACGCCCAGGGTGGTCAGGATCGAGCGCATCAGGTTCACTCGCAGCGCCGTGAGCGCAATACCCAGGTTGAAGGCCGCCCGGCTCGCCGCTTTTCGGACGCCGGACCTCACGGCCTGATTTGCCTGCGGCTTGTCACGGGCTCATCCTCGATGACCTTGCCGTCGCGAAACATGATCCTTCGGGAGGCATGATCGGCGATTTCCCGCTCGTGAGTCACCAGCACGATGGTGTTGCCCGCCTCGTTCAGCGTCTGGAACAGGTGCATGATGTCTTCGGAGGTCTGGCTGTCGAGCGCTCCGGTCGGCTCGTCGGCGAGCAGGATCAGAGGCTCGGTGACCAACGCCCGAGCGATCGCCACCCGCTGCTGCTGGCCGCCGGACAGCTTCGCCGGCGAGTGATCGAGCCGGTCGCCGAGCCCCATCGCCTCCAGTTTCGCCCGCGCCCGTTCCTGTCTCTCGGCGCGGCCCACCCCGGCATAGATGAGCGGCACCGCGACATTATCGAGCGCGGTGGTGCGCGGCAGCAGATTGAACTGCTGGAAGACGAAGCCGATCTTGCGGTTCCGGAGCTCGGCCAGCGCGTCCGAATCCATCGCATTGGTGGCGGTCCCGTCAATTCTCACGTCGCCGGAGCTTGGAATGTCCAGACAGCCGATCATGTTCATGAAGGTGGACTTGCCGGAGCCGCTGGCACCCATGATCGCGACGAACTCGCCCCGCGCGATGGCGAGCGACACGCCGGCGATGGCGTGGACCGTGCCTCCGCCGGATTCATATTCCTTGACCAGCGACCGAGTCTCGACGAGCGGAATCGTCATTGGCCGCCGCCGCCGCCGTCCTCTTCGTCGCTCCCGCCTTCCTCCTCCTCCTTCAAGGACCTCGATCGAATCAGGATCTTCTCGCCGGGCCTGAGCCCGCCTACGACCTCCACGAATTCCTCCCCCTGCAGGCCGAGCCGAACCGCGCGCTTGACCGGCTTGTAAGGGTCTTCGCCCACGACCCACACGAATACGGGCTTGTTCGCCGGCGGCTTCGAAGCCAGGGCGGATTTCGGCGTCTTCTTGTCTTCCGCCGGACGGTCGCCGGCGCGCGGCCGGAAACGTGTGGCCGCGACGGGAAGCCGAAGCACGTTGGTCTTTCGGCCGGTGATGATATCGACATTCGCCGTCATGCCCGTGAGCAGTTTGCCGGCGCTGTTGTCGACGTTGAGGATGACGAGATAGCTGACGACGTTCTGAGTCTCGGTGGCCGACTTGCGGATTTGCCCGACGACGGCGGCAAAGGTTTCGTCGGGATAGCTGTCGACCGTGAAACGTACCTGCTGGCCGAGGCGCACCTGCCCGATGTCGGCCTCGTCGACGGAGGCTTCGACCTGCATGCGACTGGTATCGGCGGCGATCTCGAACAGATTGGGCGTCTGGAAGCTCGCGGCGACCGTAGCGCCGGGCTCCACGAGCTTGTTGACGACCACGCCGCTGGCCGGTGCCAGAATTCGGGTGCGCCTAAGCTCAAGCTGCGCCGTCGACAGTTCGGCGTTGCTTTGGGCGATCTGGGCACGGCCGCCCTGCGCCTGAGCGATTGCGGTCTTCAGCGCCGCCCGAGCGGTCGACAGGTTGTTCTGCGCCTGGTCGATCGATCCCTTGGAGATGAAGCCACGCTCGAACAGCTGCTTGCGGCGCGCATATTCGCGCTCCTGTATCTCCACATCGGTCCGGGCCCGGCCGATGGCGGCCTCCGCCTGTGCCAGCCCCGCCTGCGCGACGCCGACCTGAGCACCCGTCTGCGCGACTCGGGCGCGGGGACGCGTGCCGTCGATGACAGCGAGCACCTGCCCGGCGCGCACCGGCGTGTTGAAATCGACATAGACGGCGGTCACCTGACCCGAGACTTCGGATCCCACCTTGAAGGTGTTGAGCGCTCTGAGCTTACCGCTTGCCGAGACGATCCGGACCACCTCGCCGCGATCGACTTCCGCGACCACATATTCATAGTCCGGCGGGGAGGGCGCGAATATCTTGTAGAGCAGGAACAGCAAGGCAAGGCCGATGAACCCCGACCATAACGGATGACGACGCACCCACCCAAACAGCTTTTGCACCGTTCCTCCCCGGCACCCCCAACCGAGGTGTATTAGTCACAGGATACACATAAACTCCTGCGTGGGAAGGAAGCAGTTAAATTTTTTGTGTCTTTCAGCCTCCGCCAGCGCCCTTACGGGCGAGGCTCAGCCGCGGCCGAGCTCGACCTCGGCTACCTTGTCGCGATAATCCTTCTTCGGGTCGACCCCGAGCATCGCCTTCACTCCGGCGACGAAGCTGGATCCGTCGAGCCAGATTTCCGCGCGCTCCGAGTCGAGCCGAAGAAGGGCGAGCTTCGGGTCGTCCTTCCCGTCTTCGTACCAGGCGGCCGCGAATGGATTCCAGAGCCGGTCGATCGTCGCGCGGTCGTCGTCGACCCGGAGCGAGCCGTGCACCGTCGCGAAGAGGTCGTGCCCCTTCGAGACGAAGGTGGCGATCGCCCGGTTCCCTTCCGCAAGCCGTTGCACCAGACCGTTTTCCTTCGAGGTGAAGAACCAGACCGGGCCGCCCTCCTCCTCGATCTGGGCGGTCATCGGGCGGGCATGCCCGTCCTCAACTCCGTCGAGCCCGAGCATCATGGTCATGTCCGACCTGAGCGCCTTCCAGAAGCGCTCCTCCATCTCCTGCGCGGTAGCCATATGTCCTGAACTCCTTCGCCTCGACTGGAAAACCCTCGCGGAGGGGCGCCGTTCCTACATGCTTTGTACCGTATCGGACCCCCTTCGACATGGGTGTGAGCAGGCTTGCGAAGCGGATCGGCAGCCGCTAGGGCGTACCAACGTATTAACACGATGGGACGACATGTGACTCTGGTCAAGACTTCCGAGGTGGCGCCTACGCGCGACCGCGACGCCCTCACCGCGGATTTGTGCGCGGCCTTGCTGACACCGCGCGACTCGGCCGAGATGGAGC
Organism: Allosphingosinicella sp.; assembly: GCA_036389015.1. Classification (GTDB taxonomy): domain Bacteria; phylum Pseudomonadota; class Alphaproteobacteria; order Sphingomonadales; family Sphingomonadaceae; genus Allosphingosinicella. The sequence continues at coordinate 107,090 of DASVQS010000030.1, forward strand.
GTCTGCTCCTCGACCTCTGCACGCCCGCGGAAATCCACTCGCTGGCGGAGCGCTGGCATGTCGCGCGACTGCTCGACGGCACGGGCCTCTCCTACCGGGAAATCCACGACTCCACCGGCGTGAGCACGACGACGGTCGGCCGGGTCGCCCGATTCCTTCGCGAGGAGCGTCATCAAGGCTATCGGCGGGCGCTCGACCGGCTGGGCGGGCGCGATGCTCGTTGACGAGGCGCGCCTCCACATCGCCATCCAGAAAGCCGGCCGCCTTTCCGACTTCAGCCGGGGGCTGCTCAAGGATTCCGGCCTGCGCATCCAGAACGGCCGCAACGCCCTTACCGCGCGGGTGGAGAATTTCCCGGCCGACCTGATGCTCGTTCGCGACGACGATATCCCCACCTTCGTCGGGGACGGAGTCTGCGAGTTCGGAATCGTCGGCGAGAACGTCCTCGAGGAATTCGCGCTGGGCGAGGAGGAGGCACGAATCGAGCGGGTGACTCCGCTTGGTTTCGGCCGGTGCACTCTGAAGCTCGCGGCGCCCGAATCCGTCGCCTACGAAGGCCCGGCTTCGCTGGGCGGCGCCCGCATCGCCACGACCTACCCCCGGATCGTCCAGCGCTTCCTCGACCGGAACGGCGTCGCCGCGACGGTCGTGAAGATGAACGGAGCCGTCGAGCTGGCGCCCCGGCTTCGGATCGCGGCCTTCATCTGCGACCTCGTCTCGACCGGCGCCACCTTGGAGGCGAACGGGCTTCGCGCGGTCGAGACCGTGTTCGACAGCGAAGCGGTGCTGATCCGGACGAAGAAGCCGGTTTCGGACGCGAAGCGGGAGCAGGGGGAGATGCTGCTCAGCCGGATCCAGGGCGTTCTGGCGACCAAGGAGTCCAAATACATCATGCTGAACGCCCCGGGCGTGGCGCTGAGGGAGATCACGGCGATCCTCCCCGGTGCCGAGGCGCCGACGATCCTGCCCCTCCACGGCCGGGCGGGCCATTATGCGGTCCACGCCGTCTGCCAGGAATCCGTCTTCTGGGAGACTCTGCAGAGGCTGAAGGCGGCCGGTGCCTCGGCGATCCTCGTCCTTCCCATCGAAAAGATGATGATGTGAGGACCTTCGACTGGAGGCGGCTCGATGCCGCGGGACGGCGCGAGGCCCTGGCGCGGCCGCCGCAACGGACCGACCCGGACCTGCAGGCCGCGGTGCGCGCCATCGTCGAGGACGTGCGGAGCCGCGGCTGGGACGGACTCGCCGCCCAGGCCCTGTGGCTTGACGGCGAAGCGCCGCGGCTCGTGCGGGTCGCGCCGGTGGCCGCCGAGGCGCGGCGGAGCCTCGCTGCGGAGCAGGTGGAGGCGATCGAGCTCGCCGCCGCCAATATCCGGGCGTTTCACGAGGGCAGCCTCCCAGCCGAGCACCGGGTGGAGACCATGCCCGGCCTGATGGTTCAAAAGCTTTGGCGGCCGATCGGCCGGATCGGCCTCTACATACCGGGCGGCCGGACTCCGCTCTTCTCGACGCTGCTCATGCTGGCCTTGCCCGCTCGGGCGGCGAGCGTGGGGGAGCTGATTGTCGTCACGCCTCCACGCCCGCAAGGCGGGCTCGATCCGGTGATCGCGCTCGCCGCGGAGATTTGCGGGATCGAAGGCGTGTGGACCGTCGGCGGCGCCCAGGGGATCGCCGCCCTCGCGTTCGGCGCGGGCGCGATTCCCCGGGTCGACAAGATATGCGGGCCCGGCAACGCCTGGGTGGCGGAGGCCAAGGCGTTCGTCGCTTCCCTCCCGGGAGGCCCGGCCCTCGACATGCCGGCCGGGCCGAGCGAGCTTCTGGTCGTGGCGGACGCCGGCGCCAGCCCCCCGACGGTCGCCGCCGACCTGCTCAGCCAGGCCGAGCACGATTCTTCGGCCCAGGTGCTGCTGGTCACGCCCGCCGCCGGCCTCGCCGAGGCGGTTCGAACGCAGGTCGAGGCTCAGCTCTCCGCCCTGCCGCGCCGCGATATCGCCCGGGCCTCCCTGGCCGAGGCTCGGATCGTCCTGTGCGCCGACCTCGACGAGGCGGTCGACATCGCCAATCTGTACGCGCCCGAGCACCTCTCGCTCGCCGTCGCCGATCCCGAGCCTTTGATCGCCAGGATCCGCAACGCCGGCGCCGTGTTCGCGGGCGGCGGGGCGGCGGAGACGTTCGGCGATTACCTGGCCGGCTCAAGTCACGTCCTCCCCACCGACGGCGCCGCCCGCGCGTGGAGCGGCGTGTCCGTCCATACCTTCCTCAAGGCGATCAGCGTTCAGACCGTCACACCCGAGGCGGCGCGGCGAATCGCGGCGCCGGCTGCACTTCTGGCACGGCTCGAAGGCCTGGAGGCGCACGCCCGGGCGGCCGATGCCCGCCTGGAGGAGGCGCTGCCATGACTTCGCTGGCCATCCGGCTCGCCCGGCCCGAAATCCTCGCCCTCGCACCGTTCGATATCGGCGAGCCGGCAAATGCGTTCGGCGCGGATTCGATCAAGCTCGACGCCAACGAAAATCCCTATCCGCCGCTGGCCGAGGGGCCGCTTACGGCCGGGCTCAACCGCTATCCCGAGCCCCAGCCGGTCCGGCTCGCGCGGGCGATGGCGGCGCTCTACGGCGTGGCTCCGGACAATCTGCTCCTTACCCGCGGCGGCGACGACGCGATCGACGTTCTCATCCGCGCGTTTTGCTCCGCCGGGGCGGACTCGGTCGCCGTCTGCCTCCCCACCTTCTCCGCCTACGCGCATTTCGCCCGCCTCCAGGGCGCGCGGATGATCGAGGCGCGGCTCGGCCCCGAGTTCGAATTTCGGCCCCAGCTGCTGCTCGATTCGGTCGCGGACGAGGCTTCGCTGAAGCTCGTCTTCCTGTGCTCGCCCAACAACCCCACCGGCAACCCGATCGACCCGGCGGACGTGCTGCGCGTCGCGGACGCCCTCCCCGAAACGATCGTCGTCCTCGACGAGGCCTATCTCGAATTTTCCGAGACCCCGAGCCTCGCTCAGGAAGCGGCGCGGCGGCCCAATCTCGTCGTTCTGAAGACTCTGTCCAAGGCCTTCGGCCTGGCCGGTGCCCGTGTCGGCGCGCTGATCGGCGACCCGGAGACGATGGGCGTCGCGGCCCGGGCGCTGCCGCCCTACCCGCTGCCCAGCCTCGCCGTGGAAGCCGCGATGGCAACGCTCGCGCCGTCGCGCCGCGCGATCCACGAGGACAGGATCGGTCGAATCAAGGCCGATCGCGAGCGGCTCGCGGGCCTTCTCGCTGGCTCTCCTCTCGTCAGGCGGGTCCGCTCGGGCGGAGGCAATTTCCTGTTCATCGAGGTCGAGGACCCGGAAGGGCTGGCGACCAGGTTCAACCGGCTCGGCATCCGGGTCCGCTTCCGGCCCAACGCCGCGCCCGGTGGAGTGCGCCTCACCATCGGCACCGAAGCCGAGAACCTCGCAGCTCTCGCTGCCTTCGAAGTAGCGACTGAGGGAATCCCCGGCCGGCGGGCGGAGGTGGTCCGCGACACCAGGGAAACCCGGATCGCGGTCGCCGTCGATCTCGACCGGGCTTCGCCTCGCCGGATCGAGACCGGCCTTCCCTTCTACGACCACATGCTCGACCAGGTGGCGGCGCACGGCGGCTTCTCGCTCATCCTCGCCTGCGAGGGCGATCTGGACATAGACGGCCATCACAGCATCGAGGATTGCGCCATCGCCTTAGGCACCGCTTTGTCGCGAGCGTTGGGAGACCGGCGCGGCATCGGCCGGTTCGGTTTCTCGCTGCCCATGGACGAAGCCGAGGCGCACGTCCTCATCGACCTTTCGGGCCGGCCCTTCAGCCAGTTCGACGGCAGTTTCCGCGCGAGCCATATTGGCGCCTATCCGACCGAGATGACCGGGCACGTTTTCCGAAGCCTGGCGGATTCGATCGGTGCGTCGATCCATGTCCGCGTCGATGGCGAGAACGACCATCACAAGACCGAGGCCTGCTTCAAGGCGTTCGGCCGCGCCCTGCGCCGGGCGCTGATGCGCGACGGCGATGCGCTGCCGAGCACCAAGGGGGTGTTGTGAAGCTGGCCATCGTCGACGTCGGCTGCGGCAATATCGGATCGGTCGGGATCGCCTTCGAGCGGTTCGGCATCGCTCCCCTGGTGACGTGCGCGGCCGAGGAGATAGTCTCGGCGGACAGGGTGGTCCTGCCGGGCGTCGGCGCCGCCGGCTATGCCATGGAGCAGATCGGGCTGCGCGGCCTGGCCCCGGTGCTCCGCTCGCTCGGGCAGCCCCTGCTCGGAATCTGCCTCGGGATGCAGCTCCTCTTCGAGGCGAGCGAGGAGGCCGATTCGGCCTGCCTCGCCCTGATCGCAGGCCGGGTTCGCAAGCTCGAGGCGGCGCCCGGCCGGCCGGTCCCGCACATGGGCTGGAGCCGCCTCGAAGTCCGCGACGAGAGCCTCGGCCTTCGAACCGGAGACTATGTCTATTTCGCGCACAGCTACGCCTGCGATCCGGTGCCGGAGACGGTTGCCAGCACACATTATGGACGCGAGATCCCGGCGGTCGTTCGGAGCGGCAACCGGGTCGGGGCGCAATTCCATCCGGAACGCTCGGGCGAGGCGGGTGCCCGCTTCCTGCGCCGCTGGCTCGATCGATGATCCTCTATCCCGCCATGGACTTGATGGGAGGCCGGGTGGTCCGCCTCGCGCAGGGCCGGTTCGAGGAGGCGACCGTCTACCCCGCCGATCCGGCCGAGGCGCTCGCCGGCTTCGCCTCGGCGGGCGCCGAATGGGCGCATATCGTCGACCTCGACGGCGCCCGCGCCCGCCAGCCGGTGCAGCACGAGGCGATCGCCGGCCTCGCCCGCGCGGCGCCGCTCGAACTTCAGGTCGCCGGCGGTTTCCGCACCCGGGACCAGATCGCCCGAATGCTGGACTCGGGAGTCCGCCGGGTCGTCGTCGGAAGCCTTGCCGTCGACCGGCCCGATCTGGTCCGCGGCTTCTTCGAGGAGTTCGGACCTGACCGGCTCACCCTCTCGCTCGATGTCCGCCTCGTCGCGGGGGTGCCGGTCATCGCCACCGCCGGCTGGACGGAGGAGTCGGGCCGAAGCCTGTGGGATGTCGCGGCCCTCTACCCGCAGGCCCGCCATCTCCTCCTCACCGACATCGGCCGCGACGGCATGCTCGCCGGTCCTAACTTCGCCTTGCTCGAGGAAGCCGCGGAGCGCCTCCCCCGCCTCGCCATCCAGGCGTCGGGAGGCGTTTCCTCGCTCGGCGACCTGCGCCGCCTGCGCACGGCCGGCGCGATCGTCGGCAAGGCCCTGTGGGAGGGCCGGATCGGCCTCGCGGAGGCGCTCGATGCCTGCGCGTAGGATCATCCCCTGCCTCGACGTGAAGGACGGCCGGGTCGTCAAGGGCGTCCAGTTCCGCGACCATCGCGATGCCGGCGACATCGTCGAGAGCGCGACCCGCTACCGCGACGAAGGCGCCGACGAGCTGGTCTTCTACGACATCGGCGCGAGCGCCGAGGGCCGCAGCCTGGACCTCGGCTGGATAAAGCGGATCGCCCGCGTGATCGACATTCCCTTCGCCGTCGCCGGCGGCGTGCGCAGCCGCGATCAGGCTGCCGCCTGCCTGGATTCGGGCGCCGACAAGGTGTCGATCAACTCGCCCGCGCTCGAACGGCCGGCACTGATCGGCGAGCTCGCCCGAGACTTCGGCAGCCAGTGCCTCGTGCTCGGCGTGGACAGCTTCGAATCGGACGGCGAGTATCGGGTCAAGCAATATACCGGTTCCCCCGACGCGACCCGGGATTCGGGACGCCTCACTCTCGACTGGGTGCGCGAGGCCACCGAGCGGGGCGCGGGCGAGATCGTCCTCAACTGCATGCGTCGCGACGGCGTTCGCACCGGCTACGACCTTCTCCACACCGCCGCGGTCGTCGCTGCGACGACGGTCCCCGTCGTCGCCTCGGGCGGCGCCGGCGCTCCGGAGCATTTCCGCGACGCCTTCGCCGCCGGGGCGAGCGGCGCGCTCGCAGCGACCGTGTTCCACGACCGCCTCATCCCAATAAGCGCGCTGAAGGAGTATCTCGAATCATGCGGGATCGAAATGCGCCGCTGATCGCGGACGATATCGACTCACTCGCCTGGGAGAAGATGGACGGCCTGCTGCCGGCCGTGGCCCAGGATGTCGCGACCGGGCAGGTCCTGATGCTCGGCTACATGAGCCGCGAAGCGCTCGCCGCGACCCTGGCCGGAGGCCGGGCCGTCTTCCACAGCCGCTCGAAGGGAAGATTGTGGGAGAAGGGCGAGACGAGCGGCAACTTCCTGGCGGTCAGGGAAGTGCTCGCCGACTGCGACGGCGACGCGCTCGTCCTTAAGGCGGAGCCGAACGGACCTACCTGCCACCTCGGCACCGACAGCTGTTTCGGCGGAACCGCCGATGGCGTCGGTTTCCTTGGAACGCTCAGGCGGATCGTCGCCGCGCGCGCCGCGAGCGAGCCGACCGAAAGCTACACGGCCGGCCTGCTCGCCGCGGGCCCGCCCGGGATCGCCCAGAAGATCGGGGAGGAAGGGGTCGAGCTCGCATTGGCCGCGGTCGGCCGCGACCGCGACGGCTGCATCGAAGAAACCGCGGACCTGCTTTATCACGTCACGGTGCTGATGGAGGCTCGCGGCTTCGGCTGGGAGGAAGTCGCCGCCACCCTTCGCCGTCGGCATCGGGGCTAGCGGCTCAACAGTCGGCAGGCTTCCTCGAGCAGCGCCTCGCTCGCCGCGACGACGACCTGCCCGCCGGCAAGGTCCGACCCGCCGCTCCAGTTCGAAACCGCTCCGCCCGCCGCCCGGACGAGCGGCACCAGCGCATGATAGTCATGGGGCTTAAGACCGGATTCGGCGACGATGTCGAGACTCCCGGCGGCGACGAGGGCATAGCCGTAGGCGTCCAGCCCGTAGCGGGTGAGACGTGCCGAGCGCCGCAACCGCTCGAATCCCTCCGCTTCGGCGCCCACGAAGAGATAGGGATCGGTCGTCGAAAGCCGAGCGTCGGCGACGCGCCGGCAGCCGCTGGTGGCAAGGCGCCTCTCCTCTCGGTCCCCGCGGCCCAGCCAGGCACCGCGAATGTCGCCCAGATAGACTTCGTCGAGCCTGGGAACGTCGACCACTCCCAGGACGGGCTCGCCATCTTCGAGCAGCGCGATCAGGGTCGTCCAGCTCGGCAGGCCGCAGACGTAGGCGCGGGTGCCGTCGATCGGATCGAGCGACCAGGACCAGCGCCCCGAGGCCGGCCTTTCAGGAAGTTCCTCGCCGGCGATGCCGTGCTCAGGGAAGCGCTCCTCGATCAGGCGCCGCATCGCCCTTTCCGAGTTCCTGTCATGCTCGGTCACCGGATCGAAACCGTCGGTCAGCTTGTTCTCGACGCCCTCGAAACCGCCGCCGCAGCCGGGGAGCGTCTGCTGCCGCGCGGCCCGGGCGAGCGAGCGGGCGAAGGCGGCGAAGGTTTCGGCATCTTCGACCATCGCCTCCGCCGTACAAGCCGTGGCGGCGGCGTCAACGCGGACTCGGCGCGGCGGACGGCGGCCAGCCCTCAATCTTTTCCGCCGAAGGCGCGGCGGCCCCGCAAATAGGTCGCGGCGACGGCGCGGTCGTCGCCCAGGATCTGGAGTGCGAACAGCCGGTCGTGAAGCGAGGCGCCGGCGCAGCGCCGCTCGAGCAGGGGCGTCGCCGCCGAATCGAGGACGACGAAATCGGCCTCCTGGCCCGGCAGGAGGGCGCCGACGCGATCGCCGATGCCCATCACCCGGGCGCCGCCCGCCGTCGCGAGATGAAGCGCCCGGAACGGGTCGAGGCTGGCCCCCCGGAGCTGGCAGGTCCTGTACGCCTCGCCCAGCGTGTGCAGCATCGAGAGGGTGGTGCCGGCGCCGATGTCGGTGCCGATGCCGAGCCGAACGCCGTGGCCGTCGGCCTGGGCCAGGCCGAACAGGCCCGAGCCGAGGAACATGTTGCTGGTCGGGCAGAAGGCGATTCCGGAGCCGGCCCCGGCCATTCGCTCCAGCGCCCTCCCGCTCATGTGGACGCAATGGGCGAATACCGAGCGCGGCCCGACCAGGCCGAAGCGGTCGTAGACGTCGAGATAGTCCCTTGCGTCGGGGAAACGCGAGGCGACGAACTCGATCTCGCCCGGATTTTCGGAGAGGTGGGTGTGCACCAGCACGTCCGGATGAGCGGCGACCAGGGCTCCGGCGTCGGCGAGCTGCTCCGCGCTGGAGGTGGGCACGAAGCGCGGGGTCACGGCGTAGCCGAGACGGCCGCGGCCGCGCCAGCGGGCGATCAGGGCCTCGGTGTCGGCCCGGCCGGTCGCCACCGTGTCGTGCAGTCCCTCCGGCCCGAGGTCCATCAGCACCTTGCCGGAAACGATCCGCATGTCGCGCTTCAGTGCGGCCTCGAACAGGGCGTCGACCGAGCCGGCGTGGACCGTGGCGAAGACGAGCGCGCTGGTGGTTCCGTGGCGGATCAGCTCGTCGAGGAAGAAGGCGGCCACCGCATCGGCATGGGCGCGATCGGCGAAGGCCTTCTCCGCCGGGAAGATGTGGCGCTCGAGCCATTGCATGAGCTGCTCGCCGTGCGAGGCGATGCACTCGATCTGCGGATAATGGACATGGGCGTCGACGAAGCCGGGGACGATCAGGCCTTCCACCGGCTCGGCGGCGACGTCGGCGAAAGCGGGGGCGAGCTCCGCCCGCGAGCCGCAGGCGAGGACAAGGCCGTCCTCGACGACGAGCAGCCCGTCCTCGAAATGGCGGATCGCCCCGGCGCCGGCGAGGGCAGGGTCCTCCGGAACGGTCAATATCTCGCCGCGGAAGGCCTTCATGCCGGGTCCCTGAGCATAAGCAGCTGAGCGAGCGTGGCGATGGCGATGACTTCGGGCTCCCGCCCGCCGATCCCGGCCACGCCGACCGGGCAGGTCAGTCGAGCGCAGTCCACGCCTTCGGCCGCGAGCCGCTTCACGAAGCGGGCGCGCTTGGTGCGCGAGCCTATCAAGCCGACGAACCGCGCGCGGCCGCCCAGCGCGGCCGCGGCCAGGCGGTAATCGAGGCCGTGGTCGTGGGTCATGATCACGACCGCGCAATTCTCGGAGGCTCCGGCGGCAGCCGCGGCCATGTCGTTTTCGTCGGTGAGGACGACGCCGGGCGTCTCGGCCATCTCGGCCCGGCTGTCGTACCAGGCGAGATGGAGCGGCAGGCCGGCCGTGCGCGCCGCGATGGCCCGGCCCACGTGGCCGGCGCCGAAGAGCAGGACCGGAAGCGAGTCGCTTTCGACCGGCTCCAGGAAGCGCGCCCCGGCGGCCGGCAACGGGCCTCTCGCGCTCATCGAATCCCGGGTTCCGCCGTTGAGCGGCCGTCGTTCGACCCGTTCGGACAGCGTGACTTCGAACGGGCCCTCACGCTCGGGCACGCTTTCGAGATGCTCGACCAGCAGCCTCACGCGCCCGCCGCAGCATTGGCCGAGCAGCGGGCCGAGCGGATAATCCTGGACCCGCCAGCTTCCCGGCTCGAGCGCGAGGATCGCCCGCGCCTGGGCCGCCGACTGATGCTCGAGCGCTCCGCCGCCGATCGAGCCGGAAAGGCCGGTCTCCGTGACGACCATGCGCGCGCCGGCGCCGCGGGGGGCGGAGCCCTCGGTGGCAAGGATGGTGACGAGCGCGGCGGGGCCGCGCCGAAGCGCTTCGCGCGCCTGGCGAGTCCAGTCAGCCATGCGCCATTCCCCCAGCGCACAGCCCCTCTCCCGTACTTACGCGAGAGGGGAAGAAGACCGGCGACGGTGGCGAATTTCCCACTTACCGCGCCCTGAGCTCGTCGATCGCTGCGAGGAGGCGCTCGGGTGTCGCCGGGGCGTCGAGCTTCGGCAGACCCTTGCCCGCCGCCGCGGCGGCGACCGCCTGGGTCAAAGCCGAGAAGACCGAGATGGCGAGCATCAGCGGAGGCTCGCCGACCGCCTTGGAGCGGTGGATCGTCTCCTCTTGATTCTCGCCGCGCTCCCAGATCGCGATGTCCATCCGCGCCGGGCGGTCGTTGGCGGTCGGGATCTTGTAGGTGGACGGCGCGTGGGTGAGCAGCCGGCCGCGCTCGTCGAAGACCAGCTCCTCGGTGGTCAGCCAGCCCATGCCCTGGATGAAGCCGCCCTCGATCTGCCCCAGGTCGATCGCCGGGTTGAGCGAGCGGCCGACGTCGTGGAGGATGTCGACCGCGACGACCCTGTGCTCGCCGGTGAGCGTGTCGATGACGACTTCGCTGAGCGCCGCTCCGTAAGCGAAGTAGAGGAACGGGCGGCCGCTGTGGGTGGCGCGGTCGTAATGGATCTTCGGAGTCGCGTAGAAGCCGGTCGCGAGGAGCGGGATCCGGGCGAGGTGGGCCCGGCGGCAGAGTTCGCCGAAGCTCCACTCATCCGATCCTTCCTGGCCCGCCGCGAAGGTGTCCAGCCGCTCCTTGATCGTCTCGGCGGCGCGGCGCGCGGCCATCGCGTTGAGGTCGGTGCCGGAGGAAGCGGCGGTGGCCGAGGTGTTGGGCACCTTGTCGGTGCGGGTCGCGCTGACCATCACGGTCTCGACCGGCACCCGGAAGACCTCGGCGACGACCTGGGCGACCTTGATCATCAGGCCCTGGCCCATCTCGGTGCCGCCGTGATTGAGGTGGATCGAGCCGTCGGCATAGACGAGCACCAGGGCGCCGGCCTGGTTGAGATGGGTGGTGGTGAAGCTGATCCCGAACTTGACGGGCGTCAGGGCGAGACCCTTCTTGAGGACGCCGTGGGAGGCGTTGAAGGCCGCCACCTCGGAGCGGCGCGCGGCATAACCGGCCCGTTCGGCCAGCTCGGCGATCAGCTCGGGCGCGACATTGTCCTCTACCGTCATGTGATAGGGCGTCACGTCGCGGCCGGGGCCGTAGAGGTTCGCCCGGCGCACCGCCAGCGGGTCGAGCCCGAGGTGCGCGGCGATCGCGTCCATCACCCGCTCGATCGCCATCATCCCCTGCGGGCCGCCGAAGCCTCGGAAGGCGGTGTTGGAGACGGTGTGGGTCTTGAGGCGGTGCGAGATTATCTCGACGGCGGGGAGGTAATAGCAATTGTCGGCATGGAACATCGCGCGGTCGCTGATCGCGAGGCTGAGGTCGACGGTGGCGCCGCAGCGCGCCGCGAGCGTGATGACGATGCCCTCGATCCGGCCTTCGGCATCGAATCCGACGTCGTAATGCGCCGTGAAATCGTGGCGCTTGCCGGTCATGATCATGTCGTCGTCCCGGTCGGCGCGGATCTTTGCCGGGCGGCCGGTCTTCGCGACGACCAGCGCGCAGGCGGCGGCATAAGCCGCGGCCTGGGTCTCCTTGCCTCCGAAGCCCCCGCCCATCCGCCGGACCTCGACCGTCACGTCGGCGCTGCGCAGGCCGAGCAGATTGGCGATCAGATGCTGGACCTCGCTCGGATGCTGGGTGGAGCTGACGACATGGACCTGCCCCCGTTCGCCGGGCGTCGCGAGCGCCGCCTGCCCTTCGAGGTAGAAATGCTCTTGTCCGCCCATTTCGAGCGATCCCGACAGGCGGTGCGGAGCGTCCGCGAGGGCGGACGCTGCGTCGCCGCGCGCCATGCGCTGCGGAGTCTCGAACCCGGAATTCGCCTCGAGCGCTTCGGCGATAGTGACCAGCGCGGGCAGCGGCTCCGTCTCCACCTTCGCCAGTCTCGCCGCCACGCGCGCGGCGCGAGTGCCGGTCGCGGCGACGACGAACAGGGGCTGGCCGGGGTAGAGAATCTCGTCCTCGGCGAAGAGAAGGTCGTCGTGGAAGACCGGGCCGACATTGTTCTCGCCCGGTATGTCCGCCGCCGTGAACACCGCCACCACTCCCGGCCCGGCTCGGACCGCGGTGAGATCGAGCCCGGTCAGCCGCGCATGGCCGTCGGCGGCGAGGCCGAAGGCGAGGTGGAGCGTGCCCGGGGCTTCGGGCAGATCGTCGACATAGGCCGCGGCTCCGGCGACGTGGAGGTCGGCGCTGTCGTGCGGCAGCGGCCGGTGGACTGCGCCCTCAGCCATGGAGCACGCTGACGGGCTCGTGCTGCTCGGCCCAGATCCGGCGCAGCAGATTGGCGGCGACCCTGCGGCGATAGGCGGCGGATCCGCGCAGGTCGTCGAGCGGCCGGTAATCGTCCGCGAGAGCCTGAGCGGCCGCCTCGACACTGGCCTCGGTCCAGGCCTGGCCGGTCAGGGCGGCTTCGCAGCCGGGCGCTCGGGCGGGGATGCCCGCCATTCCGCCAAAGGCGATGCGCGCCTGGGTGACGATGCCCTCCATGATTCGGAGAGCGAAGGCGCCGCAAACTCCGGAAATGTCGCTGTCGAACCGCTTGGAGACCTTGACGATCCTGACCAGGACATCGGGCGACGGACGGGGAATTCGGACGCTTTCGACGAACTCGCCGGGAGCGCGGTCCTGCTTGCCGTAGCTTAGGAAGAAATCCTCGAGCGGAAGGGTTCGGCGGTCGCCTCCGCGCCGAAGCGTGAGCTGGGCGCCGAGCGCGATCAGCGCGGGGGGCATGTCCCCGATCGGCGAGCCGTTGGCGATGTTTCCGCCGATCGTTCCGGCGTTGCGGACCTGGACTCCGCCGATCCGGCGCACCAGCTCGCCCAGATCCGGATGAAGCCGGGCCAGCGCTTCGCGGGCCTCGGAGTAACGGACCGCCGCTCCCAGGACGAGCGCCTCCGGCGCTTCCTCGATCCCCCTCAGCTCGGCGATGTCGCCGATGAAGACGGTCGGCCCGAGGTCGCGAAGTTGCTTGGTGACCCACAGCCCGACGTCGGTCGCCCCGGCGACGATTCGGGTTTCGGGGTTGGCGAGGAGGAGGTCGGCCAGCTCGTCGGCGGTGGCGGGATGCCCGTAAGCCGGCCGCAGCGCACGAAGCGCTTCGAGAATGCCCTCACCTTCTTCCACGGCCGCCGGCACGGCTTCCCCCGCCGCGAGGATCGGGCCGTAGCCGGTGCAGCGGCACAGATTGCCGGCGATGACGTCTCCCACCGGCACGTCCTTCGTCCCCATCGCGCCGATGCTTCGGCCGTAAAGGGACATGACGAAGCCCGGCGTGCAGAAGCCGCATTGCGAGCCGTGGCGCTCGACCATCTCGCGCTGGACCGGATGGTCGCCCCCGAGGCTCTCCACCGTCCTCAGCGCCTTGCCGTCGAGCATGGGCAGGAACAGGATGCAGGCATTGACCGCCCGCCATTCCACCCGGTCCCCCGCCAGCTCGCCCAGCAGAACGGTGCAGGCGCCGCAATCGCCCTCGGCGCAGCCTTCCTTGGTGCCGGTTCGGCGGAGCCGGTAGCGGAGGAGATCGAGGACGGTCGCGCCGGGCTTGACGTCGGCGACCTCGATCGTCTCGCCATCGAGGAGGAAGCGGATCATTTCGGGCTCCCCGCCGCGATCCACGCGCCGAGCTTCTGCCGCTCGGCCGGGGTCATTCCGGTGGGATTGCCGAGCGGCATCGCCTGGGAATCGACCGCCATCCGCTTGATCCGCGCCGACGCGGCGCTGACATGCTCCCAGCTGTCGAGAGAAACGCCGAGCGGCGGTGCCGGGACGTTGTGGCAGCCCGCGCAATGGGTCGCCAATATCGGCTCGACCTGCGCGTAGGCGACAGCCTGGCCCGAGCCGGGCGCGCCCCGTCTCTCCAGAGTGACATAGGTGACGGTGATGAGAGCAAGGACGGCCGCGACGGCGACCGCCGGGCCCGTCGCCTCGCCGCGGCCGCGCAGGTTGAAGACATGGCGCACCGCAACGCCGGTCAGCCCGACCAGGGCGAGCACCAGCCAGGGCCGGCCGGCGCCGTAGGTCATCGGATAATGGGGGCTGATCATGATGAACAGCACCGGCAGGGTCATGTAATTGTTGTGCAGCGACCTCTGCTTCGCCTGCGCCCCCAGCCTCGGATCCGGAGTCCGTCCGGCGACCAGGTCGGCGACGACCTTGCGCTGGTTGGGGATGATGATCAGGAAGACGTTTGCGACCATCACCGTGCCGATGATCGCTCCGACGTGGAGATAGGCGGCGCGCGAGCTGAACAGGCCGTCGAGAAGCCAGGCAGCGAACAGCAGGCATCCGAACCAGAAGAGGCCGAGCGCGATACCGCTCGACCCGAGCGGCGAGCGGCACAGCCCGTCATAGACCAGCCAGCCCAGCGCCAGCGCCCCGAGGCCGATCGTGATCGCCACGGCGGGGCTCAGCGGCGCCTTCGCCGGATCGATCAGGAAGCTCTGAGCCCCGACATAATAGACCAGGACGAGCAGCGAGAAGCCGCTGATCCAGGTGAAATAGGCCTCCCATTTGAACCAGTGCAGCCGCTCCGGCATGCTCGCCGGAGCCACCTGATATTTCTGGTTGTGATAGAAGCCGCCGCCGTGGACCGACCATAATTCCCCCGAGGCGTCGCCTTCGGCCGGGGCCCTGAGATGATTGTCGAGCCAGACGAAATAGAAGCTCGATCCGATCCAGGCGATCCCCGCCGTGAGATGAAGCCAGCGAATCGCGAGGTTGAGCCATTCGGCGAGGTCGAGTCCCATCAGCTGCCCCGGTAGGTCGAGTAGCCGAAGGGCGAGACGAGCAGCGGGACGTGATAATGGCCGCCGTCCGCCGCGATCCCGAAATCGACCGAGACCCGGTCGAGGAAGGGCGGATCGGGAAGCGCGACTCCGAGCCCTCGGAAATAGTCGGCCACCGAGAAGCTCAGCGCGTAGCGGCCGGGCGGAAGGTCGGCGGGCGTCAGACCGGGGCAACGCCCGTCGTCATTGGTCGTCCCTCGCGCGATCTCGCCGTTCGGTCCGCTCAGAGCCACCATCATTCCGGCGGCCGGACGGCCGTGCATCGTATCCAGGACATGGGTGGAGAGCGTGCTCATGCCCCGTCCTCGAGACGTAGCCGCACGATCTCGCCGATTTGTTCGATCGCGGTGGCGATCTCGGTATCACGGTCGCTGGCCAGCCTTCGCTCCATGGCCGCGAGGATGCCCGCTTTGTCGGTCAGGCGCACGCAGATGATGAAGGGGAAGCCGAATTTTTCGCGATAGGCGGCGTTGAGCGCGTGGAAGCGGTCGAACTCGGCCCGGGTGAGCCGGTCGAGCCCGGCGCTCGCCTGCTCGGCGGCGCTGGCGCGAGTCAGCCCTCCGTCGACCGCAGCCTTGCCGGCGAGCTCGGGATGGGCCCGGATCAGAGCGAGCTGCTCCTCCGGAGTGGCGCCGCGGACGACCGCCATCAGATCGGCATGCCGGTCGCCGGACGAGGGGCGCTCGTCGGCGCGCGCCTCCACCCAGGGTGAATGTTCGAACAAAGCGCTCATTTGCTCCCCGGCTCGACCCGTCCGATCAGCCGCAGCCGGCTGACGCCGCCGTCCGGGACGATGTTCAGCCGGACGAATCGGACCGCTCCGAGATCGGCGAGGCCGTCGCGGAAGACGTGGACCTTGTCCGCCTCCAGCTTCACCTCGGGCAGAAGCAGCGGCCAGCTTTCCGACAGGGCCGCGATCTCCCCGGGAGTCCCGGCCGCGGACGGCGCGGCCTGGAGGAAGCAGCGGTCCGGATAATTGCCTTTGAAATGGGCGGTGTCGACGATCACTTCCTCGATCCGGCCGGGAGCGCCCAGCTCGAGCACGGCCCAGTCATGCCCCGGCTCGCGCCTCCGCCGGGTCTCCCAGCCGTCGCCCATGTTGACTCCCTGCCCCGGCGCCGTGAGGTTCTCGACGCAGCCGTAATGCTCGTCATTGGCGATGATCCCCCGGCCGCCATTCTCCATCGCCAGCAGGTCGACCCGAGCCTCCGGAGCGACGCTCGACCAGTCCTTGGCGACCTTCCCCCAGACCCGCAGCCGAGCGACTCCGCCGTCGGGAAAGATGTGCAGCCGGACATGCGTCACGGGCTCGCCATGCTCGGCCGGCACGTAGATCCGGTCGTCGCCTTTGAGGGCGAGCCGGGAGGTGACTTTCGTCCAGCCCGACTCTGGGACCGCCTCGTCGCTCCGGCAGACCTCGAGCTCCGCGCCCGGGGGATAATTGCCGGTGAAGTGGCGGGTGTCGATCTCGAAGCCGGCGATCAGCCCGGGGACGCCCAGCCGGACCACGCACCAGTCGTGGCCGGGGGTGCGCTTGCGCCGGCTCTCCCAGCCGTCCATCCACTTGCCGTTCTCGTCATACAGGTCCGGAACGAAGACGGGGTCGCGCGCGTCGATCAGCCGCGCCTTGTCGGCGAAGAAGTCGTCGGTCGCATGCACCACCTCGGCGCCGAGCCTGGGCTGGGCCAGATTGACGTAGTGGCGGCGAAGATCCTCAATCATGGGGATGCGCGGCGCGCCAGTGGCGGGCGATGTCGACCCGCCGGCAGAACCAGACATCGCGATGGCCGAGCGCATGCCTGAGGAACCGCTCGAGCCCGGCGAGCTTGCCCGGCCGGCCGGCGAGCCGGCAGTGGAGCCCGACCGACATCATCTTCGGACGCTCCTCGCCCTCCGCGTAGAGGATGTCGAACGAGTCGCGCAAATAGGAGAAAAACTGCTCACCGGTCTGCATGTTCGCGCTCGAAAAGCGCATGTCGTTCGTCTCCAGCGAGTAAGGAACGATCAGGTGGCTCTTACCGGCCACCTCCGTCCAGAAGGGCAGGTCGTCGGAATAATCGTCCGCGTCGTAGAGGAAGCCGCCTTCGTCGGCCACGATCCGGCGGGTGTTGGGGCTGGTCCGTCCCGTGTACCAGCCCAGCGGCCGCTCGCCGGTCAGTCGCCGGTGGACCTCGATCGCCCGCTCCATGTCGGCGCGCTCCTCGGCTTCGGCCACCCATTGATAGTTGATCCACCGCCAGCCGTGCGAGGCGATCTCGTGGCCGGCCTCCAGGAAGGCGTCGACCACCGCCGGATTGCGCTGCATCGCCAGAGCGACCCCGAACACGGTGACCGGAATATCGTAACCCTCGAACAGCCGAAGCAGCCGCCACACCCCGGCGCGCGACCCATATTCGTAAATCTGCTCCATGCTCATGTGGCGGGCACCCTGGACGGGCGCCGCATTGGCGATGTCGGAGAGGAAAACCTCCGAGGCGGGGTCGCCGTCGAGGACATTCGCCTCCGCCCCTTCCTCGTAATTCAGGACGATCTGGACGGCGATGCGCGCTCCTCCCGGCCATTGCGCGTGGGGCGGCGTTCGGCCGTAGCCGGCCAGGCCTCTGGGATAGCTTTCGTCTTTATGCATCGCTCATCGGCACGCTAGGACGAAACCCCGCTCTGTGCCAAGCTCGGCCTATGCGCGTAATGACCCCAGAACCGCTGACCGCCGAGGCCTTCGCCCCGTTCGGAAGCGTGATTGAAGCCTCCGACCAGGCCGTGAAGCTCGAGATCAACCAGGGCCACGCCGTGCGATACGACCGCCTTGCCGAGATCGACATAACGGACGGCAAGGGTGCGATCAGCCTGTTCCGCGCCCGGCCGCTCGCGGAGCTGGTGCTGAAGGCGTTCGAGCGCCATCCCCTCGGCAGCCAGACTTTCGTCCCGCTGAGCGGTCGCCCTTACCTCGTCGCGGTCGCTCCCCCCGGCTCCTTCGACCCGGCCCGGATCCGCCTGTTCCGCGCCGGGCCCAATCAGGGCGTCCACTACCGAAAGGGCGTCTGGCACCACTTCCTGCTCGTGCTCGACGAAAGCGACTTCCTCGTCGTCGACCGCTCGGGGCCGGGGGACAATTGCGATGAGGTCGCGCTGGCGGCGGACCACGAGATTCGGGTGCGAACATGAGGTTCGCCAAGCCTCGTGGAATTCGAAAATCGCGGTGACGCCGGTCACCCCGCCGAAAGCCAGACGAACCGCGCGACGAACAGCGCCGACAGCATCAGCAGCAGCCAGTCGCTGAAGGCGATCCGTCCCCGCAGCAGCTTGAGCAGAGCGTAAGCGGTGATCCCGAACGCCAGCCCGTTGGCGATCGAGAAAGTGAGCGGGATCAGCGCCAGTGTGAGGAAAGCCGGGATGGCGATCTCCGGGTCGTCCCAGGCGATTTCCGCGAGGGGCGCCATCATCAGCGCGCCGACCAGGATCAGGGCGGGCGCGGTGGCGGCGAGGGGGACGAGCTGGGCGTAGGGGGCGGCGAACATGACGAGGAGGAACAGGATTCCGGTCACGATCGCGGTCAGGCCGGTGCGGCCGCCCGCCTGAACGCCGGCGGCGCTCTCGACATAGGACGTGACGGTGCTGGTGCCGGCCAGGCTTCCGAAGATCGTGGCGACGGAGTCGGTGAAGAGGATCCGGTTGAGTCTCGGGATCCGCCCGTCCTCGCCGATCAACCCGGCGCGCCGGGTGACTCCGACTAGGGTACCGATATTGTCGAACAGGTCGACGAACAGGAAGACGAACAATATCTCGAACAGGCCAAGGCCGTGGCTTCCCGAAAGTCCGAGCACTCCGGCGAGGTCGAGCCTGAAGGCGGTCTCGCCGATCGCGCTCAGGTCATAAGGCTGGGGCTTGAACTCCACCGCGCCGAGCGCCCAGCCGGCGGCCGTGGTCGCGAGGATCCCGATCAGGATCGCGCCCCGGACCTTCCAGGCGGCCAGAGCGGCGGTCACCGCCATGCCGAACAAAGCGAGCACGGCGCCGGGCGCGTGGAGATCGCCGAGAGTCACCGACGTCGCCGGGCTGGTGGCGACGATGCCGGCATTCTTGAGGCCGATGAAGGCGATGAACAGGCCGATCCCGCCCGCCACCGCCGCGAAGAGATGAGGCGGGATGGCGGCGATGATGAGCTGGCGGACCCCCGCGAAGGTCAGCACCAGGAACGCGACGCCGGAGATCAGGACGCAGCCCAGGGCGACCGGCCACGGCACTCCCATCGCCTGGACGACGGTGAAGCTGAAATAGGCGTTGAGCCCCATTCCCGGCGCCAGAGCGAGCGGCACGTTGGCGGTGAGGCCCATCAGGATGCTTGCGAAGCCGGCGGCGAGGCAGGTCGCCGCCGCGACCGCCGCGACCGGCATTCCGGCCTGGCCGAGGATGGCGGGGTTGACCAGCACGATATAGGCCATGGTCAGGAAGGTGGTGAGGCCGGCGAGGACCTCGGTGCGCACGTCGGTACCGCGCGCGGCCAGCTCGAATCGCCGTTCGAGCAGGCCGAGGCTTTCGGTTTCGGCTTCCTTCATTCGGCGCTCCCTTCCTCCTCGTGCCTCAGCATAGCGCACGCGGCGGCCATCGGAAGACTTCCGTCCTCTCGCACATCTGTTCTTTACATGTTCTCACTCGCGACCTAGCCTTTCCCGGCGGCAGGGCGGCTGATTCGC
Organism: Allosphingosinicella sp.; assembly: GCA_036389015.1. Lineage (GTDB taxonomy): Bacteria > Pseudomonadota > Alphaproteobacteria > Sphingomonadales > Sphingomonadaceae > Allosphingosinicella. The sequence continues at coordinate 126,385 of DASVQS010000030.1, forward strand.
GCTGAGAGGATATTCAAACCCCGGTTTTCTTCACGACGCGGAAGGCTCTCGTTCCGTCCACTTCGTCCACTTCGTCCGATTCCGGACGGTCGTGGGCCCCGGATTCCGCCGCTTGGGATGCGCACCGAATCGAGCTAGACAATCCTGAAGAGCAGGAGGGTGCCCGATGACCCCCGAAACGCTTAGCGAGGAGGTCAAGCTGGTGGAGACGGCTCCACCAGGGCCGCGCGGCGGCGACCTCGTCTATCGCCACCGCCGCTCGACCCGGATCTGGCACTGGCTCAACGCGGTGACGATCTTCGTCCTGCTGATGAGCGGGATGATGATCTTCAACGCCCACCCGCGCCTCTACTGGGGCGAATATGGAGCGAACCCCGACCGGGCCTGGCTGGCGATCGCCGGAACGCGCGCCGACCCGGCCTTCCCGGGCTGGGCGACGATCCCGACAAGCTACGACCTCGCCGGGGCGCGAAGCTGGCATTTCCTGTTCGCCTGGCTGCTCGTCGTCCCCGGGCTCCTCTACTGGCTGTGGAGCTTTTACAACCGCCACATCCAGCGCGACCTCGCGCCCCGCCGAGAGGAGCTTTCGCCGGGCCACATCTGGCGGGACGTCAAGGATCACGCCCGGCTGCGCTTCCCGGCCGGACCCGAGGCGCTTAACTACAACATCCTTCAGAAGACGAGCTACCTGGGAATCCTCTTCGTGCTTCTGCCGCTGGCCGTGCTCACCGGCCTCACCATGTCCCCGGCGATGGACTCGGCCTGGCCCTGGCTGCTCGACCTGTTCGGCGGGCGGCAATCGGCGCGCTCGCTCCACTTCATCGCCGCGGTCCTGATCGCCGCGTTCATCCTCGTCCATCTCGTCATGGTGGTGCTGGCCGGGCCGTTCAACGAGATCCGCTCGATGATCACGGGCCGCTATCGCCTTCCGGAGGAGAGGCCGTGATCGAGCGGATCACGCGCCGGCGGATGATCGCCTCGCTCGGCGCCGGCGGCCTGATGCTGTCGGGCTGCGACCGGATCACCCGCTCTTCCGGATTCCAGGCGGTGCAATCCTCGGCCCAGGAGCTGACGAGGAGCATGCAGCGGCTCGCGGTGGATCGCGACGCGCCGGCCCGCGAGTATGGCGCCGCCGACATGTCGCCCGTCTTCCGCACCAACGGCAACGTCATGCCCGCCTCCGCCGACTATCGGGCGCATCTGGAGTCGGGATTCGCCGACTGGCGGCTGATCGTCGACGGCCTGGTGGCGAGGCCCCTGTCGCTAAGCCTCGACCGGATCCGGCGGCTGCCCGCGCGCACCCAGATCACCCGGCACGATTGCGTCGAGGGCTGGAGCGCGATCGGCAAATGGACCGGAGTGCCGCTTCGCCTGCTCCTGCAGGGCGCCGGCCTTCGCTCCGAGGCGCGCTACATCGTCTTCCACTGCGCCGACGATTTCAACGGCATCCCTTATTATGAAAGCATCGATCTCGTCGACGCCTTCCATCCCCAGACCATCCTCGCCTGGGGAATGAACGGCCGCCTTCTTCCCGTCGGTCACGGCGCGCCGCTCCGCCTCAGGGTCGAGCGCCAGCTCGGCTACAAGCACGCCAAGTTCGTCATGCGGGTGGAGGCGGTGGCGAGCCTGGCGGTGCTGGGCCTCGGCAAGGGCGGCTATTGGGAGGACCGCTCCGGCTACCAATGGTATGGGGGGATCTAAAGTCTATTCCGACGGGCCTGAATGCTTCCACGGGCCCCTCGATGTCCACAGGATGGACTCTAGAAGCCTTCGAGCTCCAATGTTTCGACGAGGTCGCCCGCGACGGCAGCCGGCGCGTTGGGCAGCCGGCGGATGAGGGCATTGGCGGAAGCCAGCGGAGTCTGGAGGCCCGAATCCTGACGCTCGTCCGGGGTGACCTCGAGGCGTCCGCCGTCGTCGGCGCGGAGCCGGGCCCGCCAATAGACTTCGCGATCGCCGCCGCCGGGCATGTCGCCGGTCAGGGCGGCCCGGACGAAGCCGTCGGGCCCGGCGCGGCCCAGCAGCGCATCCATCAGCGGCTTCAGAAGCAGGTGCGCGCAGACGAAGGCCGAGGCGGGATTGCCCGGCAGCCCGAGCACCAGTCGTCCGTCGGGGAAGCGCGCATGCCAGCACGGCTTGCCCGGCTGCACCTTTATCCTCTCGAACAGGATCCGGGCGCCCAACTCCTCCAGCACCGACCGAAGCACGTCGCGCTCGCCGACCGAGGCGCCGCCCAGCGGCAGGATGACGTCGGCATCGAGCCCGGCGCGGAGAATCTGCTCGGCGCACCGGGCCCGGTCGTCGGATAATATGGAGTGACGGACCGCGACTCCGCCCCAGGCGGCGACCAGATCGGCCAGCGCATAACCGGCCGAATTGACGATGAGGCCAGGCGCGAGGTCCGCGCCGGGCTCGCGCAATTCGTCGCCGGAAGCGAAGATGGCGACATTCGGCCGCCGGCGGACCTGGAGCGAGGCCCGGTTGGCCGCCGCCGCGAGTCCGAGCCGGGCGGGACTCAGCCGCTCGCCCGCGCCGACCAGCAATTGCCCTGCCGCGAAGTCGCAGCCGGCGGGGCGGACGTAGCGGGCCGGGCCCGGCGGCGCGGCGATTCGGATGCGGTCGCCGTCGCGTTCGACGATCTCCTGGATCACGATTCGCTCGGCGCCCGGCGGAACCACGCCGCCGGTCGCGATCCTGACCGCCGTTCCAGGCGCGACCTTTCCGCCGAACGGCGCCCCCGCAGGGGCATCGCCGATAACGCTCAGGGCCGCCCCCGCCATCGCATCGTCCTCGCGCACGGCATAGCCGTCCATGGCCGACACCGGGTCGGGCGGCTGGCTTCGCTCGGCGACAAGGTCGGCGGCGAGAGTCGCCCCGCCGCAATCGGCGATCGGAAGCGATTGGGCGTCGACTGGCGCCACCTCCGCCAGCAGCAGAGCGCGCGCCTCGTCCAGCGAGAGCAGGGTCACTCCCGCCACCAGTCGCCCGACGCGCCGCCGGTCTTCGCGACCAGCTCGATCCGCTCGATCGTCATTCCGCGCGCTTTGGATTTGAGCATGTCGTAGATGGTGAGGCAGGCGACCGAGACCGCGGTCAGCGCCTCCATCTCGACGCCGGTCCGGCCCGTCGTCCGGGCCTCGGCGGTGACGGCAAGCCCCGGCAGGGTCTCGTCCGGCTCGACCCTCACGGCAACCGCGGTCAGCGGCAGCGGGTGGCAGAGCGGGATGAGGTCGCCGGTCCTCTTCGCGGCCATGGTCCCGGCGAGCTCCGCGATCCGGGCGACGTCGCCTTTCGCGCTTGCGCCGGACCGGACCAGGGCCAGTGTCGCCTCGTCCATCCGCACATAGCCGCGCGCCGCCGCGAAGCGGTCGGTTTCGGGCTTGGCAGACACATCGACCATTCGCGGCCGTCCGTCGGCGTCGAAATGGGTGAGATCGCCGGCCATCAGCGCTCTTCCAGCCGGGGCATGATCTCGACCAGGTTGCAGGGCCGAGTGCGAGCGTCGAGCTGCGGAGAAATCACCTTCTCCCAGCCGTCGCGGACCGCTCCCCCGGAACCGGGCAGGCAGAAAATGAACGTCCCGCCGGCGAGGCCGGCGCAGGCCCGCGACTGGATCGTCGACAGGCCGACGGACTGGAAGCTGACATTGTGGAACACCACCGCGAACCCCTCGATGACCTTGTCGAACAGAGGCGCCACGGCTTCGGGCGTGACGTCGCGGCCGGTGAGGCCGGTTCCGCCGGTGGAAATCACGACATCGACCGCCGGATCGTCGATCCACGCCTGGACGGCGGCGCGGATCCCCGCGATGTCATCGGGGACGATGGCGCGCCCGGCCAGGACGTGGCCCGACTCCCCGACCGCCGCGGCGAGCCAGCCGCCCGAGCCGTCGGTCTCCGGAGTGCGCGTGTCGGATACGGTCAGAACCGCGATCCGGACGGGGACGAAGTCTCGGCTCATCGGCGCTCCGTCTACCACCGGCGCCGATCCTCATGGTCGCCGGCGCGCGCTTCCAGCCAGTGAGCGCCGTCGTCGCGCCGCTCGCGCTTCCAGAAGGGCACGTCCGTCTTCAGCCGGTCCATCACATAATCGACCGCGTCGAAGGCCGAGCGGCGGTGGGCGGCGGCGGCGGCGACGAACACGATCGGCTCCCCCGGGGCGAGCGCGCCGTGGCGATGGACTATGGCGATGTCGAGCAGGTCGAAGCGCGCGACGGCATCGCGTTCGACCCCGTGCAGCGCCTGCTCCGTGAGGCGCGGATGGTGGTCGAGCTCGAGGCCGAGGACCGCGCCGCCATCATTCTCGTCTCGCACCAGACCGGTGAACGATACGATCGCTCCGGCGCCCGCTGCTCGCGCCGTAAACTCCGCCAGCAAGGCGGAAGCATCGAACGGCTCGGCCCGAAGCGCGATCATCCGCCGCTCATCGGCGGCAGGAAGGCCACTTCGTCGCCTTCCTCGACGGGCTGTTTCCCGGGGACGATCTCATCGTTGACGGCGATCCGGATCGACGTGTCGAGCAACTCCGGCCGGTCTCCGCCGAGCCACGCCCGAAGCGCTTCGGTGTCGCGGACGCCGGAGGGTACCGGGCCTGCCGGTGGGCCATCCCTGAGGCGCCCGAAAAAGAGGATCTTCATCCGCCCGTCACCGACATGTGCCGAGCGACGGCGGGCGCGGCCCCTGCCTGGATGACGAAGTCGTGGCTCCTCGGCTTGCGCCCGATCGCTTCGTCGATCGCCGAGTCGAGCAGAGCGTCGTCCGCCGAGGCGCGAAGCGGGGTGCGCAGGTCGGCCCCCGCCGGCTGCCCCAGGCACAGGTGTATCTCGCCCGTGCAGCTCACCCGCACCCGGTTGCAGCCGTCGCAGAAGTTGCGGCTCAGCGGAGTGATGAAGCCGATCGTCCCGCCTTCGCCGGTGCGGACGTAGCGCGCCGGACCGCCGGTGCGGCGGGCGAGGTCGGTCAGAGTCCATCTCTGCTCGAAGCGCTGGCGGACCTCGGTCATCGGCACATGCTGGTCGATCCGCTCGGCTTCGACCGACCCGATCGGCATCACTTCGATCACGGTAAGCGCGGCGCCGCGGGCGTGCGCCCATTCGGCGAGTCCGACGAGGCCGTCGAGATTGTCGTCGCGGAGCGCGACGGCGTTGATCTTGACTTCGAGCCCCGCGGCGAGGGCGGCGTCGATCCCCTCGACGACTCGGTCGAGCCGCCCGCCGCGCGTGATCCTCGCGTAGGTGGGCGGGTCGAGGCTATCCAGCGAGACGTTGACCCGCCGGACCCCGAATCGGGCCAGATCGGCGGCATGCTCGGCCAGCCGGATGCCGTTGGTGGTCAGGGTCAGCTCGTCGAGGTCACCCGACTCGAGGAAGCGCGACAGGCTTTCGACCAGGTCGAGGATGTTCTTGCGGACCAGCGGCTCGCCGCCGGTCAGCCTGAGCTTGCGAACGCCCTTGCGGATGAAGGCGGAGGCGAGCCGGTCGAGCTCGCCGAGGCTGAGCAGGTCGGCGCGCGGCAGGAAGGTCATCCGCTCGGGCATGCAATAGACGCAGCGCAGGTCGCAGCGGTCGGTCACCGACAGCCGCAAATAGCTAATCCCGCGCCCGAACGGGTCGATCATCGGCCGGCTCCCAGAATTTCGCCATAGAAGCGGATCGCGAGCCTGATCGCCACATATAAAATGAGAAGCGCGGTGAGAATGCGGACATATTTCGGATCGAGGCGGCCGCTGCCGAGGGTCGAGCCGGCCAGGCCGCCGACGAGCACGGCCGGAAACAGCGGCCAGTAAGTGACGAGGGCCTGAGCGCCCGCGCCGCCGCTCCCCTTGGCGAGCTGGCCGCCAAGGCCGGAGATCGAGTTGGCGAGGATGAAGACCGCGCTCGTCCCGGCGATCGCCTTGGGCGGCCCCCAGCGAAGCAAATAGAGCAGGGGGGCGAGGAAGATCCCGCCGCCGATCCCGACCATTCCGGCAATGAAGCCGAGCAGCCCGCCCACCGCCGGCTCGAACCAGCGCGAGCGGATCGAAGGCGGCGCCGCCTTTTCCCACAAGGGCTGCCAGAGCATCAGCAGCCCGGCGGCGAGCAGGGACGCGGCGAGCAGGCCGACGAAAACCGTCTCGGCCACCGCCAGCCGCCCGCCGATCCAGGCCGCCGGAACCGACAGCGTGAACAACGGCCAGATCCGTCGCCAGTCGACATGGCCCGAGCGGGCGAACCGCCAGCTGCCCACGGAGACGACCAGGATATTGCAGGCGAGCGCGATCACCGGCACCGCCCGATAGTCGGTTCCGGCGAGCACCAGCAGAGCGTTGTACGTCGATCCCCCGCCGAACCCCGCCGCCCCGTAGAGGAGCGCGGCGAGGAAGAAGAGGGCGGCGAGCAGGGGCATTGTCGATGACGACCCTAGAGCATCGGGCGCGAAATCTGCACCGCCTCGTCATGCCGGACTTGATCCGGCATCCACCGGCGTTTCGTGAGACGCCGCAAGAAGCTGGATCCCGGATCAAGTCCGGGATGACGCTTATCGTCCGGCGATCTAATGGCCTTCCGGCGCAAAATCCATCAGCGAATGACGACCCCGGCCTGCGGGAATTGCCGCCATCGAGCGGCCGGAGTCCTACGGTATTCGTGGTTTCACCATCCCCAAATTGCATTCCGGCAACCGTTCCGGCGCGATATCGACTCGTCTCGTCGCCCATTCATTGCCGCGAAAGCCTTGCAGGCATTTACTTCTCCGACGGAGCGCTAGGGGGAGTTAAGACATGCTGAGGCCCGTTTTCCTGAGGCTCGCGGCCGCCGCCGCCCTGGCGCTCGCCGCCGCCGCGGCGCCGGCCCAGGTCTCGACCATCGATCCCAACACCGCCGTCGATCCGGCGCCGGCCGCCGACCAGGCCGAGCCCGGCTGGGAGTCGGAGGAGCCCGAATATCAGCCGGTCGACTCCGGCCCGCAGGACGCTGGGCCCGTCGACGAAACCGCATATGAGGGGAATGCGCCCGAAGGGGCGGCCGCGGTCCCGACGGGCACCGCGCACCACCGTGCCAGCCAGGCGGCCAAGGGCGAGACCGTTCCGCTCAAGAAGGTTCTCGGCGCCGCCGAGGGCGTGTTCGGCCAGGGCGCGGAAGGCCTTGCGGACCTCGTCGAGGATATCCTTCGCGATCGCGGCGATCCCACCGGCTACATCACCGGCCGCGAGGCCGGCGGCGCCTTCATCGCCGGGGTCCGCTACGGCTCGGGCATGCTCCACCACCAGATCGAGGGCGACCGCAAGGTCTATTGGACCGGACCTTCGGTCGGCTTCGATTTCGGAGCCAATGCCGACAAGGTGTTCGTTCTGGTCTACAACCTCAACGACAGCGAGCGGCTGTTCCGCCGCTTTCCGGCCGGAGAGGGCAAGGCCTATGTCGTCGGCGGCTTCACCGCGAGCTACCTGAGGCGCGGCGATATCGTCCTGATCCCGATCCGCCTCGGAGTCGGCGCCCGGCTAGGGGTCAATGCCGGCTATATGCGCTTCAGCCAGAAGAACAGGTGGCTGCCGTTCTAGCTTGCCTCCCCATCGAAGATGGGGAGGGGGACCCCGCGAAGCGGGGTGGAGGGGTAGAAGGCGAGGAAGTGATGGATTCGCGCTGAAGCCGCTGAGGCCTGCGCCAATTACCCCTCCACCGGGCTTCGCCTGGTCCCCCTCCCCACCGCTTTGCGGCAGGGAGGAAAAATCAAGCCGCCTCGCTGAGCGCCATCGGGCGGTGCCCGCGGCTGTGGGTGCCCGCGCCCCGACTGGTCGCGGCGACCAGCGGCAGAGCGGTGGCGCAGAAGCCGCATTCGGCGGAGACCCGGCCGACATACCAATGGGTGCGCCCGCAGCCCGGGCAGTGGTTCACCTCATTCTCGCGATAGGCGACGCAATAACCGCGGTGCTGCGGGTCGTGCGCGAAGCTCTCTTCCTGGATCTCGAGACTGAAACTGGCCATGGCCCTATCCCTTCAATGGGTTGGAGCGGGTTACGGACGCTCCACCGAGCCTCGCCCTGCGACGCCCCGGCGCCGCTGTCAGCCCCCCAAAATCCGTTGTTTCAAAAGGGGATTCGGGACGGGCAAAGGTTAATTCAGGTCACCAGCCGCATCATCCCCTCGATCGTGTCGGCTTCGGCCGCCGGCTTGTCGGTGCGGATCCGGGAAATCCGGGGGAAGCGCATGGCGAGGCCGGATTTGTGGCGCCTGCTGGCGTGGATCGAATCGAAGGCGACCTCGAGGACCAGGCTCTTCTCGACCTCGCGAACCGGGCCGAAACGCTGGACGGTGTGGTTGCGCACGAAGCGGTCGAGCCAGAGCAATTCCTCGTCCGTGAATCCGAAATACGCCTTGCCGACCGGAAGCAGCTCGCCCTCGCCAGTCCAGCAGCCGAAGGTGAAATCCGAATAATAAGAGGAGCGCTTGCCGCTTCCGCGCTGGGCGTACATCAGGACGCAGTCGGCGGTGAGCGGGTCGCGCTTCCATTTGTACCACAGGCCGACCCGGCGGCCGCCCGTATAGGGGCTGTCACGGCGCTTGAGCATCACCCCCTCGATCGCCGCGTCGCGTGCGCCGGCGCGAATCTCCTCGAGCTCGCCGAACGTGGAGGCCTCGATCAGGGCGGAGAGATCGAACCGCTCCGGATCGAGCCTCGGCACCAGGGCGGCCAGCCGCGCGCGGCGCTCGTCCCAGGGCAGGCCGCGCAGATCCTCCGCCCCGTCGAACAGGATGTCGTAGAGCCGGACGAAGGCGGGATATTCCTTCAGCATCTTCGCCGAGACGAGCTTGCGCCCAAGGCGCTGCTGGAGCGCGTTGAAGCTCGCCGCGGCTCCGCCATGCGCGTCGGCGCCCTGGAACTCGCCCTTGACCAGCAGCTCGCCGTCGACGGCGCCGTCGGCCGCGAAGCTCTCCGCAATCTCCGGGAAGCTGCGGCTGATGTCGTCGCCGGCGCGGCTGTAGAGCCGAGTCTCGCCGCCGGCGCGGACGATCTGGACCCGGATCCCGTCCCATTTCCACTCGGCGGCATAATCGTCGAGCGAAACCCGCAGATCCTCGAGCGGATGGGCGAGCATGAAAGGTCGAAAGACCGGGACGTTCTCGGAGGTGGGCTGAGCGCCGCGCCCCTCGGCCCAGTCGAACAGCGGCAGATAGGGCGGCCCGATCCCGTGCCAGACCTCTTCGACCGCGTCGACCTCGAGCCCGAACGCCTGCGCCAGAGCGGTCTTGGCGAGCCGCGCCGACACCCCGATCCTCAATTCGCCGGTCGCCAGCTTGAGCAAAGCGTAGCGCCCGCTGGCGTCGAGATGGTCGAGCATCCGGGCCAGCGCGCCCGGCGCCTCGGCCCGGCCGAGCGTCTGCAGCCGCTCGACGACCGCGCCGATGCGCAGCGATCCGTCGTCTATCTCGGCGGGCTGGTCGATCCGCTTCGGCCACAGCAGCGACACCGTCTCGGCCATGTCGCCGACATAGTCCCAGCTCATCCGGAAAAGGATCGGGTCGATCCGCTCCTCGACCATCGCCCGGATCGCCGCCGGCTTGACTCCCGGCAGGTCGAGCTCGCCGGTCAGGGCCGCCAGCGCATAGCCGCGGTCCGGGTCCGGCGTACGCTTCAGATAATCGCCGATCAGCTTCAGCTTGGCGTTGCGCGAACGGGTGTAGACCAGGGCGTCGAGGAGCTGTGAGAAGTCGCGCATCGGGGGCGTAACGGTTGCGGGGCGCTGCTGTTGCCTGGAACCGTCATTCCGGCGAAGGCCATTGCTACGCCTCCAGCTCGATGTCCCAGTAGAGATAGTCGCGCCAGCTCTCGTGCAAGTAATTGGGCGGGAAGCTTCGCCCATTCTCCTGCAATTGCCAGCTGGTCGGACGGTAGGGGCGGCGGTTGAGGTTCATCCGCGCCTGGCCCGGAGTCCGCCCGCCCTTGCGCAGGTTGCACGGCGCGCAGGCGGTGGCGACATTCTCCCAGGTCGTCCGCCCGCCCTGGGCGCGCGGAACGACATGGTCGAAGGTGAGCTCGGCGGGAGACGCGCAATATTGGCATTCGAAGCGGTCGCGAAGGAACAGGTTGAACCGGGTGAAGGCCGGGTGCTCGCTCGGCTTCACATATTGGCGGAGCGCGATCACCGAGGGCAGCTGCAGGGTGCGCGTCGGGCTGTGCACCTCGCGCACATATTGGGCGACGATGTCGACCCGCTCGAGGAACACGGCCTTGACCGCCGTCTGCCACGGCCACAGGCTGAGCGGATAATAGCTCAATGGCGTGTAATCGGCGTTGAGCACGAGCGCTGGGCAGGCGTCCGGATGGCGAAGGAGGTCGGGATGGTACATGCGCCGCGCTTTGCCCTCGTCCATGCGAGGAAAGACGCCCGGCCTGTCGCACCCAGGACGGGGGAGCCCTCCCCGGTCCAAGCCCTCTCGCAGTCGAGAGTGACGACGCCATGACAGCATGGCGCGAGTCTCCCGGTCAAGAGTCCAGATGAAGCCGGTCACCCGTTTCGCGCCCAGCCCGACCGGCCGGTTGCATTTGGGCCACGCTTTCTCGGCCCTGCTCGCCCACGATTTCGCCCGCAGCCGCGGCGGAGCCTTTCTGCTTCGGATCGAGGATATCGATCCCGGCCGCACGCGGTCCGAGCATGTCGATTCGATCATCGAGGACCTCGCCTGGCTCGGCATCGATTGGGACGGCGAGATCCTCTTCCAGTCGGAGCGGCTGGCGCTCTACCGCGAGGCGCTGGAGCGGCTTCGGGCGCAGGGGCTCGTCTATCCCTGCTTCTGCACCCGCTCCGCCATCGCTGCGGAGATCGCGGCGAGCGCCGCCGCCCCTCACGGCCCCGACGGGCCGCTCTACCCGGGCACCTGCCGGGCCCTCGCCGCTGCGGAGCGCGAGCGGCGGGCGGCGGCGGAGCCGCACGCGTTGCGCCTGGACGTGCGGAAGGCGCTCGCCTCACTGCTCCCCGGCGAAGGCCGGGGCCCAGCCGAAGCGCCGGAGCTGGGCCCCGGCCTTCGCCGCGGAGCATTGTACTGGCATGATGGCGACACGGAAGTGCAGGCGGAGCCGGAGCGCTTCGGCGACGTCGTCCTCGCCCGCAAGGACGCTCCGGTGAGCTACCACCTCGCCGTCACCGTCGACGATGCCGCGCAAGGCGTGACCGACGTGATCCGGGGGCGCGACCTCTATGCCGCCACCGACGTCCACCGACTGCTCCAAGCGCTGCTCGGCCTGCCGACGCCGCTCTACCATCATCATCCCCTGCTGACCGACGCCGACGGCCGCCGCCTCGCCAAGCGCAACGGCGCGCCGACGCTGTGCGAGCTTCGCGCAGGGGGTGCCGACCCGAAATCGCTGGCGTCCGGCCTGCTGACGGGACAAATGCCGTATGGATATTCGGCCGCGGTCACCTAGATAGGCGCGATGACCACCCTCCTCGTCATTCTGCTCATCCTGGCCGCCGGCGCCACCCTCTTCGTCCTGGTCAAAGGCGTGATCGGAATGGCGTCGGGCAAAGACATCACCGGGCAGCGCTCTCAGGACCTGATGCGCAAGAGGATCCTGTTCCAGGCGATCGCCATCGTCCTCGTCATCCTCCTCCTGCTCGTCGCCAGCGGAAAGAGCTGAGCCCTGGTCCGGCTCAACAAGATCTACACGCGCACCGGCGACTCGGGCTCGACGGGTCTCGCCGACGGTTCCCGCCGCTCCAAGGCGGACCCGCTCTTCGCCGCGATCGGCGACGTCGACGAGGCCAACAGCGCGATCGGACTTGCGCTCGGCCACGTCTCTGACGAAGGGCAGCGGCGAATGCTGACCGCGATCCAGAACGAATTGTTCGACCTCGGCGCCGATCTCGCCACTCCGGGCGAGGATTTCACGCCTTCCGAGATGGTCTTGCGCATCGTCCAGCCCCAGATCGACCGGCTCGAGCGCGAGATCGACTCGATGAACAAGAATCTCGAGCCGCTGAGGAGCTTCGTCCTTCCGGCGGGCGGCGGCGGCGCGGCGACGATCCACCTCGCCCGGGCCATCGTCCGCCGGGCCGAGCGCTCGGCTGTCGCCGCGGCGGCCTCGGCACCGCTCAACCCGCTCGCACTGACCTACCTCAACCGCCTCTCCGACCATCTCTTCGTCATGGCCCGCCTCGCGGCTTCGGCCGAGGGCGGCGAAGTGCTCTGGCAACCGGGCGCGACGCGCTGACGACTACTAACCTCCATCAATAATTTCGTGTAGGGAGCCGCCCGATGGCGACCCAGGCCGATTCCTCGCCGAGCGCCGCGCTCACCCAGCGCTACCTCGGCGTGCGCGCACTGAGCGAGGCGATCGCCGCACCGCTTTCCGACGCCGACTCGACCGTCCAGCCGATGCCCGACGCCTCGCCGGTCAAATGGCACCTCGCCCACACGACCTGGTTCTTCGAGACCTTCGTGCTTCGCGACCATGTCCCCGGCCACCGCCTGTGGAATGAAAGCTGGGCCTATCTGTTCAATTCCTATTACGAAGGCGAAGGCGAGCGCCATCCGAGGGCGAAGCGGGGAATGCTGAGCCGCCCGGCGCTGGCCGAGATCCTGGACTACCGGGCCTATGTTGACGGCGCGCTCGCGGCGGCGTTCCCGAGCCTGTCGGAAGCCGCGCTTACGCTCGTCGAGCTCGGCCTCAACCATGAGCAGCAGCATCAGGAGCTGATGTTGATGGATATTCAGGCGGCTCTGGCGGAGAATCCGTTGCGTCCCGCTCTCTGGCCGCGACCCGCTCCCCTCTACGCCGCGCACCCGCTCGTCATGGGCTGGATCGAAGGCCCGACCGGCCCGGTCGAGATCGGCCATGACGGCCAGGGCTTCGCGTTCGACTGCGAAGGCCCCCGGCACCGCGTCCTGCTCTACCCCCACGCCCTCGCCTCCCGCCTCGTCACCAACAGCGAATGGCTCATCTTCATGGAGGATGGCGGCTATTCCCGGCCGGCGCTGTGGATGGCGGACGGCTGGACCTGGGCGGCCGAGAACAGGATTGAGGCGCCGCTCTACTGGCAGCGTCAGGAAAGCGGCTGGAGCCGCTTCGCGCTGGACGGCGCCGGGCCGGTCAGGCCGGCCGAGCCGGTCTGCCATATCAGCTGGTACGAGGCCGACGCCTTCGCCCGCTGGGCGGGTGCGCGTCTCCCCCGCGAAGAGGAATGGGAGGCTGCGGCCGCGCTTCTCAATCCCTCCTCCGGCAACCAGCTCGACCGCGCCGGAGCGGCCCGGCCGGACGCGGTCAAGCCGCGTTGCGGCTCCGAAGTGCCGCGCGATGGGAGACGATCCCGCCATCCAGGGCTCGAGCAGATGTTCGGCGACCTTTGGGAATGGACGATGAGCGCCTATTCGCCTTATCCCGGCTTCCGCCCGCAAGAGGGCACCGTCGGCGAATATAACGGCAAGTTCATGTGCAACCAGTTCGTGCTTCGCGGCGGAAGCTGCGCAACCCCGCGCGGGCATTTGCGCGCCAGCTACCGCAACTTCTTCTACCCCCACCAGCGCTGGATGTTCTCCGGGCTGCGGCTGGCGCGCGACCTCTAGGCGTGGACGCCCCGCGCCTCCGGACCACCGACTCCGCCTTCCGCGACGACGTCCTCGCAGGCCTCGCCGCGCCGGTGCGCGCGATTCCGGCCCGCTGGCTCTACGACCGCCGCGGCTCCGAGCTGTTCGAGGCGATCACCGGGCTTCCCGAATATTATCTGACCCGCACCGAGAGGGCGCTGCTCGAGCGCCGCTGCCCGGATGTCGCGAGGATCGCCGGACCCGGCCAGGCGGTCGTCGAGTTCGGCTCCGGAGCCTCGATCAAGACCCGAATCCTGCTGGCCGCCGCCGCGCCGTCCGCTTATGTCCCGATCGACATCAGCGGCGACTTCCTGCGCGACGCCGCCGCTTCGCTCGCGGAAGACTTTCCGGGCCTTTCGGTCTTCCCGATCGAGGCCGATTTCACCCGGCCGATCCAGCTCCCCGCCAGCCTGAAGGCCTCGCCCAAGCTCGGCTTCTTCCCGGGCTCGACGATCGGCAACTTGGTCCCGGCCACGGGAGTCGACCTGCTCAGGGCGATGCGCCAGACGCTTGGCACCGGCGCCTGGCTGTTCATCGGCTTCGACCGGGTCAAGGATCCGGCCGAGCTGCTCAGCGCCTATGATGATTCCGCCGGGGTGACGGCCGAGTTCAACCTCAACCTTCTCACCCGGATCAACCGCGAGCTCGGCGGCGACATCCCGGTCGAGGCCTTCCGCCACCGCGCCGTCTGGAACGACCGGCTGAGCCGGATCGAGATGCACCTCGAAGCGAGCCGCGACGTCGCCTTCGAGGTCGCCGACAAGCCTTTCGCGATGACCTCGGGCGAGACCATCCATACCGAGAACAGCCACAAATATGGCGAACGCGACGCCCGGCTGCTCCTCCTCGCCGGCGGCTGGACCCCGGTCGAGGAATGGACCGACGAGGCGGCGCGCTTCGCCCTGGTCCTGGCGCGGGCGGAGCCGCAGAGAAGCGCTCCCTAAATCCTCCCCGCGAATTCGCGGGGAGGGGGACCGCGCGAAGCGCGGTGGAGGGGTTCTGCGGAGTCTGAAGAACCCTTCCACCAGGCTTCGCCTGGTCCCCCTCCCCCGGAAATCCGTGGGAGGAATTCAGGCCTACTTGCGCACCACCTTCGCCCGCCAGGTCGTGATATAGTCGGTCGACCCGCGGCACTCGCTCATCTCGGCCTGCTCGACGAGCCGGAAGGCCCGGCCGTCCCAGGCATATTCCGACGTGGTGCCGCAATCGCCCAGGCCCCGGCCCTTGGAGAAGCTGCCGAGCAGGCCGCGCTCCTTGTCCCAGCCCGCGTTGATCAGCATCGGCTTGCCTTCTTCCGCCCAAAAGCCCGGCCGATGGTCGAAGGGCGCAAGCTCAGTCCGGCCCCCACGCCGGACGATGAAGGGGACGTAGCTGACATTGTAGGCGCCCGCGCCGCAGGCGAGCAGAAGCAGGGTCTCGCCGGCGGTGAGCGCCGCGCTCTCGGTTTCGTCCGGACCGCCGACCTCGTCGATCGTGCAGCCGTGCTTCTTGCGCAGCGCGCGAACCGCGGCGGCGCTGAGCGCGAGCGGCCGCGCCCGCGACACCGGCGGCGCGACCACGACCGGCAGGGCCGGAGGGGACAGGTTGGCCGGGGCACGCGTCCCAGGCCGGACGAGGGCGGTGGCGGTCCCGGTCCGGCGCTGCTGCTCGTCCATATAGAGCAGGGCCGCGCTCGCGCCCTTGAGCGAGACGGTGCCGAGCGGCGTGCCGTCCGCCGCTCGGACCTCGAGCGACCCGGCCGAGCGCAGGACGGCGATCATCGCCGCCCTGTCGGCGGCGGCGATTCCGGTCAGGCCGTCGGCGCCGACCAGCCGAACCGGCAGCGGCTTGCCGTCGGCGCGCAGCGACGCCGGATTGCTGGCCGCGCCGAGCTCGAGCGCGAGGACCGGCTGATCGCCCGGCCCCGGTCCGCGCTTGACGCTCATCGTCAAAGCGTCGTCCGGCCAGGTCTCGGGGACCAGCGCCACGGCGTGGCAGGCGCGGCCGTTGTCGCAGCCGACGGTCCAGTCCTGGAAGGTCTTGAGCTGCGCGGGCTGGGGCGCGGCGGCGGCGAGCAGGGCGAGGACGATCATCAGGCCAGCCTAGCCCGGCTCCGCCGCGAAAACCATTTTCTTTCCTGTTCTTTTTATGTTCTACTGAGCCCTGGATCAGGGGGGCATTCGGCATGCTTTTGCGCAAGATCGAAAACGGCATTTCCCGGGCCGAAGCGAAGCGGGTGCGGAAGGTCACAGTGAAATCGTGCCGAGTGAATCGTGAACTTCGCATTGCGCGGTTCGGACCCGCCGCCATTGCCCCCAACCCGGCCCCGTCCTACATCGCCCGGGACCGACCCGCGGGGAGAGAGACGAATGCTGCTGGCCTTGATCGACGTCGTGATCATCCTCCTGAAGGTGGTCTGGTGGATCATCGTCATCCAGATGATCCTCTCCTGGCTGGTCGCCTTCAACGTCATCAACACCTACAACAATTTCGTCCGCGGCCTGATGCGCGGCCTCGACCGCATGACCGAGCCGGTCTACCGGCCGATCCGCAAGGTGCTTCCGGATTTCGGCGGCCTCGACTTCAGCCCGATGGTCGTGATCATCGTCCTCCTGATCCTCAATCGGCTCCTCTACGGCCTCGCCGACAGCATCGCGTTGAGCCGGTGAGCGCCGAGCGCATCGACGGCCGCGCCTTCGCCGCGCGGCTGCGCGAGCGCGTCGCCGCGGCCGTCTCCGCCTTCGCCGCCGCCGCCGGCCGGGCGCCGGTGCTCGCAGTGGTGCTGGTCGGCGAGGATCCTGCGAGCCTGGTCTATGTCCGCTCCAAGGGACGCGCCACCAATGAGGCGGGAATGGCCAGCTTCGAGCACCGGCTTCCCGACAGCGTCTCGCAGGACGAGCTGCTCGCGCTTGTCGGGCAGCTCAACGACGACGATGCGGTTGACGGGATCCTCGTCCAGCTTCCGCTTCCGGCCGGGATCGACGACAAGGCCGTGATCGAGGCGATCGACCCCGCCAAGGACGTCGACGGCTTCCACCCGATCAACGCGGGGCGCCTCGCCGTCGGCGAAGAGGGCCTGGTGCCCTGCACCCCGCTCGGCTGCCTGATGCTGCTCAAGGACAGGCTCGGCGACCTGTCGGGGCTCGACGCGGTGGTGATCGGCCGGTCCAACATCGTGGGCAAACCGATGGCGCAATTGCTGCTCGGCGAGAATTGCACCGTCACCCTCGCCCACAGCCGGACCCGCGACCTGCCCGGGGTGGTCCGTCGCGCCGACATCGTCGTCGCCGCCGTGGGCCGGCCCGAAATGGTCCGCGGCGACTGGCTGAAGCCGGGCGCGACCGTGATCGACGTCGGAATCAACCGGGTGCCGGGCTGCGAGGGCGGCAAGGACCGGCTGGTCGGCGACGTCGACTATGCGGGCGCTGTCGAGGTCGCCGCCGCGATCACTCCGGTGCCGGGCGGAGTCGGCCCGATGACGATTGCCGTCCTCCTGCGCAACACGCTCGTCGCGGCGCATTCGAGGGCCGGCCTGCCGCCGCCGGAGGGGTTGTGAGGGGGGCTTCCCTTATCCTCCCTGCCGCGGAGCGGTGGGGAGGGGGACCACCCGAAGGGTGGTGGAGGGGTAGCTGCCGCGACGCCGACGGCTCCCGCGTGATCCTCGGTTTTGCGGCGCCAGCTACCCCTCCACCATGCTTCGCATGGTCCCCCTCCCCATCTGGCGATGGGGAGGACTAAAGATGATCGCCCTCTTCCTCTCCGCTTTCGTCACCTTCCTGGTGGTCATCGACCCGCCGGGCTGCGCTCCGATCTTCGCCGGGCTGACCCGGGACGCCACTCCGGCCGAGCGCCGGTCGATGGCGATCCGAGCCTCGCTGGTCGCCGCCGGGATCCTGCTCTTCTTCGGGCTGCTCGGCGAGGATCTGCTGAGGACCCTCGGGATCAGCCTCGCCGCCTTCCGGATCGCGGGCGGGATCATGCTGTTCCTAATCGCCCTGGAGATGGTCTTCGAACGCCGCACCCAGCGCCGCGAGAGCCGTGCCCAGGAGATCGAGGCGGACCCGGAGCATGACGACGTCTCGGTCTTCCCGATGGCGATCCCGATGATCGCCGGCCCGGGCTCGATCGCCTCGATCATGCTTCTGATGGCGCGGAGCGAGGGCCTCGACGAGAGCCTGGTCGTACTCGCCGCTCTGGCCGCCGTGCTGCTCCTCACCCTCGTTTCGCTGCTCGCCGCGGGCTGGCTGATGCGCCTGCTCGGCCACCGGATGGAGGCGATGCTGACCCGTCTGCTCGGGGTCGTCCTCGCCGCCCTGGCCGCCCAGTTCGTGATCGACGGGATCTCGGTCAGCTTCGAGGTGTGACCACCCGCCACATCTTGTAGGGCGACTTGGCGGGAAGCGGCACCGGCTGCAGCCAGGCGGGGACCTTGCCGCGCGCCAGCTGCATGTAGAAGCCGTCCTTCGCCTGGCTTGCGTAGACGGTCGATTCGGACAGGCCGGGGCAGATCAGCACATAGTCGATCCCGCGCCGCTCGACCGTCGCCCGGGCGGCCTCGGGAGTTCCCCGGAAGGCGCGCATCACGTCGACGATGTCGCGGCCGTTGCGGTGATAGGGGCCGGCCACGGCGTCGTGGTGGGTGAGGGTGATCAGCCGCGGGCCGAGGTCGACGAAGGTCAGCACCTGCCCTTTGGGCACGAGCGCCACCGGCCTCAGTGCCCACAGCGTGGGGCACAGGGTGTTGGCCTTGTTGACGGCGCTCATCCCCGGTCTCGGCTTGGGCGGGAAATAGCTGACGATCCGCTGGGGCAGCAGGCCCGAGGCGAGCAGGAAGAGGGCGACGGTGCCGACGACCCGGACCGCCATCAGGCGGCTTGAAAGGGTCAGCCAGACCAGGCCGGTCGCTCCCGGCACGGCGAGAAGCTGCGCGGCCGGCCCGGCGCGGCTCTGCCAGAGGAGGAGGGCGGCGGCGAGCAGGGCCGGCGCCGCGGTCGCGGCCCACAGGACGAGCCTGGGCTCGTCGCGGCGGTGGCGCCAGAGCATGACCGCATAGCCGACCAGCCCCCCGACCGGCAGCGCCGCGACCGAAATCGCGGTGGAGTAGCCGTGCATGTAAAGCGGCCTCGCCTCGCGGACGTTGCCGAGCCAGAGCTTGACCAGCTCGGGCGAGGCGCCCTCGAGGCGGCCGAGGCAATGCGGCCAGGCCAGGACGAAAGCCGCCGCCAGCGCAGCGCCCGCGCCCGCGGCCAGGCCGAGGCGAAGCGGCCGGGTCCGCGGGCCGATCATGGCCATGCCGACCGCGACCGCCCCGCCGGCCACCACGACCGAAAGCCAGACCGGCGACAGGGCGTCGCAGACCGGCGCCCGGTTGGCGTAGGAAGCGAAGAGCAGGAAGCCGAGCGCCGCTCCGCCCGCGAGGCTCGCGCCGTAGGTGGCGAGGCGCCGGCTCTCGGCCGGATCGCGCACCCACATCAGCACCGCTATGCCCCCCAGCAAGGCGAGGTAGAGCAGCATCTCAAGCCCTATGACGAGCGACAAAGCGGTGGCGATCCCGAGCAGGGCGCCGCCGCGGGCGCGCTTCGGATCGATCAGCGCCGCGACGGCGACGGCGAGCAGGGCGAGCTGCCAGCCATGATGATCGATCCTCAGCGGCACCCACTGGCCCCGCACGGAATGGCCGCAAAGCAGGATGGCGACAGCCAGAGCGAACGCCCAGGGCGCGATCAGCCGCCGGGCCGTCACGGCGACGGCCGCCATCGCCGCCGCCATCGGCAGCAAGGGCGCGAGCGCCACCGCCGCCTTCTCGGCAGCGGGCCCTCCGACGAAGGGCGCGAGCGCAAGCTTGATCCCGGCGATCGGCAGGTCGACGAGGCGCGACCAGTGGATGTCGGCGCCGAACGGCGGGTTGAGCCGGTGCTGACGAAGATCGTACCAGTCCTGGCCGGCGAGCAGCGCGCGGACCTGCATGATCCGCATATTGTCGTCGGTATCGCCGAGCCCGAAGGCGTTGATCTGGGCCCAGCGCATCCAGAGGAGCACGGCGGAGGTCGCGAGCCAGAAGAGCAGCACCCCCCAGCGCCAGCGTCGCTCCAGCCCCTCCAGCCCCGCCATCCGATGGACCCTTTTCAACCCGTCGCCACGGCATTAGGCCCTGCACGGCAAAGGGCAAGCCGGGCAATGGAAGGACGCGCGCTGGAGATGAAGCTGGACAGCGCGTTCCTGGTCCAGGTGATCCGTTTCGGCCTGGTCGGCGGCTTCGTCACGCTCGTCGGCGGCGCCGTCTATTATTTCCCCGCGACCTTCATGGGCGTCCCGCCTTTGCTCTCCAACCTCGCCGCATATGTGGTGGCGATGGGGCTCGGCTACGTCCTTCACAGCAAGGTCAGCTTCAAGGACCACGGCAGCCGCGACAACACGGCCGTTCGCACCGGCCGCTTCTTCATCGTCTCCCTGGTCAGCCTGGGGCTGAACAGCCTGTGGGTGTGGCTGGCCACCGGGCTACTCCACGGGCCGACGTGGTGGCCGCTCCTGCCGATGCTGTTCGTGACCCCGGCCGTCACCTTCGCGCTCAACCGGCAATGGGTGTTCGGCTGAGATGGCCGATATCTGATGGAGCGCATCGTCTACGACCGGATGGCGGAGCTCGACAGCCGCCATTGGTGGTACCGGGCCAGGCGCGAGATCCTCGGCGACCTCATCGAGCGCCGGATTGCCCTGCCCGAGAACCCGCGGATCCTGGAGATAGGCTGCGGGACCGGGCACAATCTCGTCATGCTGAAGCGCTTCGGCCGGGTCGACGCGATCGAGATCGATCCCGCCGCCCGGGCCCTCGCCAGCCGGCGGCTCGGCCACCCCGTCATGGAGGCGCCGCTGCCGGCGCTGACGGGTGTCGAGGACAGCGTCTACGACCTGGTCGCCATCCTCGACGTTCTGGAGCATGTCGAGGAGGATCGCGAGGCGCTGGAGAGCATCGCCCGCAAGCTGAGGCCCGGCGGCCGGATCCTGATCGCGGTGCCCGCCCATCCCTGGATGTGGAGCGCCCACGACGTCGTCAACCATCACAAGCGCCGCTACACGCGCAAGACCCTGCGCGCCGTGGTCGCCGCCGCGGGGCTGAAGCTCGAGATGATGAGCTGGTTCAACAGCCTGCTCTTCCCGCTCGCCGCCGCCGCCCGCCTCGCCGGCAAGGTGCGGCGCAAGGAGGATAGCGACGACAAGCTTCCGCCGCGGCCGCTGAACGCCTTGTTCGAGGGGATATTCGGCCTGGAGCGCTACGCGATCGGACGGCTGCCGTTGCCCCCGGGCGTGTCGCTGGTGGCGATCGTCTCCGCCTCGTGAGCGACATGGCCTAAACTCGCCTCGCCGCCCGCATGGCCGGCGATCTCGGCGACGATGTACAGCGGCCGGTGCTTCGATTCCATGTAGAGCCGGCCGAGATATTCGCCGATCATCCCGAGCACGAACATCTGCACCGCTCCGAGCACGACCACGACCAGCATCAATGAGGTCCAGCCCTGAATGGCGCTTCCGGTGAAGAAGCCGACGCCGATATAGGCGAGCAGGAGCACGGAGGCGGCGACCAGCCACAGGCCGATATGGCTCGCCATCCTGAGCGGCGCGGTCGAAAAGCCGGTGACCGCGTCGAGGGCGAAGCGGACCATCTTCGACAGCGGATATTTGCTCTGGCCGGCATGCCGCTCGGCGCGGTCGTAGGTGATCGGCACCTGCCGGAAGCCGACCCAGGCGACCATTCCGCGGATGAAGCGCGCCTGCTCGGGAAGGCTCAGCAGCGCGTCGAGCGCCCGCCGGCTCATCAGCCGGAAATCGCCCGTGTCCCGCGGAATCTCGATCTCGGCGAGGCGCGAGAGCAGCCGGTAGAAGAGCTTGGCGGTGCCGCGCTTGAACGCCGTCTCGCCTGCCCGGGCCTTTCGCACCGCGTAGACGACGTCGGCGCGCTGCCGGTCCATTTCCGCGAGCATCGGCGAGAGCAGCTCGGGCGGGTCCTGGAGATCGGCGTCGATGATCAGGATCCGGCTGCCCGAGCACAGATCGAGCCCCGCGGTCAAAGCGAGCTGGTGGCCGTGGTTGCGCGACAGGTTGATCGCCACCAGCCGAGGGTCGGCCGCCGAGAGCGAGCGCATCATCTCCCAGCTGCGGTCGCGCGAGCCGTCGTTGACGAGCACGATCTCATAATCCTCGCCCACCGCCGAGCGTGCCGCCGCCGTCAGCCGGCCGTGAAGCTCGGCCAGGCACGCTTCCTCGTTGTAGCAGGGCACGACGATGGAGAGGGCAGGCGCGGTCATTCGGGTTCCTGGGTCGCGATCGGGCTTGGGTCGGCGACCCGATACAGCACGCTGGTCCCGCTTTGCCAGACCGGCTGGAGCCCGCGCAGCAGCGCGGGGTCGGGTCTGGGCGGGCGGATTAGCCAGACGTGGGTGAATTTGTCGCGCGGGAAGATTGCGAGGGACTGGTCGAGGGTGAGCCAGCGCTCGCCCCGGCAGGGGCGAGCGAGCACTTGCTGGGAGGGGTCGAGCGCGAACCAGTTGTTCCTTGCAGGATAGCGTGAGGTGAGCAATTGGGCCCCGCTCATCGACCATTGATCGTTGGAGAAGGCGTCGCGGCGGACGAGAGCGATGGCGGGAAGGTGCTCGAGCCGGGTCTGAGCCCAGTC
>DASVQS010000031.1:0-92266 GCA_036389015.1 Allosphingosinicella sp.
CGGTCTTCCTCGGCCTCGCCCTGGCGCTGTCGCGGATCCGGCCGCAGACCTTCCACGACCTCGCCTTCTTCGCTTATGGCGGCGGCATCCTGCTGCTCATCCTGACCCTGATCCTGGGCGTGATCGGCGGCGGCGCGCGCAGCTGGCTGGAGTTCGGCTTCGTGCGGATCCAGCCCTCCGAGCTGATGAAGCCGATCATCGTCCTCACCCTCGCCCGCTTCTACGCCCACGTCCCGCCGGCCGAGATCGGACGCCTGTGGGCGATGTGGCCGCTCGCCCTCATCCTCGGCCCGCCGCTCCTGCTCATCATCCTCCAGCCGGACCTCGGCACGATGATGCTGATCGTGCTCAACACCATCGCCCTGATGTTCCTCGCCGGCCTGCCCCTCGCCTGGTTCATCGGCGGCGCGGTCGCGGTCGGGGCGGCGCTTCCGATCGTCTATTCCTTCCTTCTGCCGCACCAGCAGGACCGGGTGCTGATCTTCCTCAACCCGGAGACCGACCCGCTCGGCGCCGGCTACCACCTCACCCAGTCGAAGATCGCGATCGGCTCGGGCGGAGTGTTCGGCAAGGGCTTCCTCAACGGCACGCAGAGCCACCTCCATTATCTCCCCGAGCAGCATACCGACTTCATCTTCTCCGCAATCGCCGAGGAATGGGGACTGATCGGGGGCTGCGTTCTGATCCTGCTCTTCTTCCTGCTGCTGCGCTGGGGAATGAGCGTCGCCCTGGAGGCGAAGGGGCGGTTCGAGCGGCTCGCCGCGGCCGGGCTGACTCTGACCATCTTCTTCTACATCGCCGTCAACCTGATGATGGTGATGGGCCTCGCCCCCGTCGTCGGAATCCCCCTCCCCCTGGTCTCCTACGGCGGCTCGGCGATGCTGACGGTGATGATCTGCCTTGGAATCCTGATGGCGATCGAGAGGCACAACCGGAGCGAGAAGAGGCGGTAGGAACCAAGCGCCTCTTCCGCTTTCGCGGGAGAGGGGGCCCCAAGCCGAAGGCTTGGGGGGGGTGAGGGTCTTGCTGACTCCGGCGTACAGACCCTCACTTCCCACCGCTTCGCGGCGGGCCCCTCCTTTCCCGCGGGAAGCGGGAGAGGGATCCAGGTGCCACGATCCACGGATGCCGATCCCCGCTCGAAACCGTCGCCACCCGAGGCCTCGCGCCTAGGGCGATCGACAGGCCGCCGCTCCTCGCCAGGAAATCCCGGTCCGCCTTCAGCCAGCGCGGGCGGCAGGCGGCGGGCAGGCGGCGCTCGGAAACGACGATGTCGGCCTCCGCGCAGGCCTTGCGGAGCGCCTCGACCGCCACCAGCCGGCTGCTCCGGCTGGCCAGCAGCCGCCAGCCGCGAAGGTCGGCGACGCAGAAATCGCCGCTGCACTCGGCGCTTCGGAGAGTCTCCAGCTCGCCCGGATCGCCCTCGAGCCCCGCGCTTTGGGTCATCAGCTCACGGACATAGTCGCCGGCCCGCCCACGCAGCAGGGCAAGCTCGCCCGCGCCGGTCCGGACCGCCAGATGGCGCCCGTCGCCGGTGACCAGAAGGTCCGGATCGGGGGTCAAAAGGGCGGCGAGGGCCCCGGCCGCGACCGGAACGAGGCCCCAGCGGCGCCAGCGCGTCCGCCACAAGGCCAGCCACATGCCGCCGCCGATCATCAGTGCGAAGGCCGTCGCCGGAAGCGTCGGAAGCCGGGCCACCGCTCCCGGCGCCGCCGCGACGGCGTGGGCCAGCGCCAGCAGGAGATCGAGCGCCGCTCCGGCAAGCCGCCAGAAGGGCGCGCCCAGGCCGGCAAGATCGGACAGCAAGGCGAGAGCCTCAAGCGGCATGATCACGAAGGTAGTGAGCGGGATGGCGACGATATTGGCGAGGGCGCCGTAGAGCCCCGCCTGGTGGAAATGCCACAGGGCGATCGGAACGAGCGCAAGCTCGACCGCGACTCCGGTGAGGACGAGGCCGAGGAGGAAGCGGCCGAGCTTCACCGGCCAGAGCTCCTCGCGCCGGGCGAGCAGGGCGCGCACGCGGGGCTGTTCGTGGAGGGCGACGATCGCGGCGATCGCTGCGAAGCTCATCTGGAAGCTCGCTCCGGGCAGCGATTCCGGCCAGAGCAGGAGGACGGCGAGCGCGGCCACGGCCACCAGTCGAAGGGTCAGGGCCTCGCGGCCGACCGCGATTCCCAGAAGGACGAGCAGGGCGGCTATGCACGAGCGGATGGTCGGCACCTCGGCGCCGGTCAGCAAGGTGTAGGCGATGCCTGCCACGGCGCCGGCGCCGGCGGCGATGAGGACCAGGCGGAGTCTCAAGGCGAGCACCGGGCTGAGCGCGAGCAGCTTCAAGGTGAGAAGCATCACCGCCCCGACCACGGCGGTGAGGTGAAGACCGCTGACCGAGAGCAGATGGGCGAGGCCGGAGCGGCGCATCGCTTCCGCGTCCGCCTCGGGGATTCCCCCCTGGTCGCCGGTCGCGAGGGCCGCGGCGATCCCTCCGGCCCCGCCCGCAAG
The DNA here is from genome assembly GCA_036389015.1 of Allosphingosinicella sp. Lineage (GTDB taxonomy): Bacteria > Pseudomonadota > Alphaproteobacteria > Sphingomonadales > Sphingomonadaceae > Allosphingosinicella. The sequence continues at coordinate 2,500 of DASVQS010000031.1, forward strand.
CCGGTCCCTGATATGGTCGGCGAGGCTCTGGCGCATATCGGCCAGCCGCGCGCGCCAGCCCTGGCCGGCGGCCGGAGCGACGATCCGAACCAGGGTCACCCGGCCGGTGCCGCCGATCCCCTGGAACCAGGCGGCCCGGGCGAAATCATAGGCCCCGGGCAAGGCGGCGGGCGCGGGCGGCATCAGATAGCCGCGAAGCTGGACCGTTGCCCCGGGCCGAAGCGTGTCGGGCGCGGTCGCCGAGTCGACATTGACCCTGAGGCGCGGCGGCAGCCCGCTGCCCCGGGCCGGCTCGACCACCAGCCGAACCACTTCGCGCGCCGGCACGCGCTGGAAGCTCTCGATCCTCGCTTCGAACTCGGCGGCGCGGGCCTGGCCCAGCGCCGGCGCCGCCACCCGGTCCGCCTTCCACCAGATGTTCGCGCAGCCGATGATCGCGGCGAGGCAGAAGATCGAGACGGCCCGGCTCCAGCGCGTGCCGGGCGCGAACGCCTGCGGGAGGAGCGCCAGCGCGGCCGCGAGGAGCAGGAAGGCGGTCCAGGCCCTGGCGTCGGGCAAGGCGAACCAGGCTGTGATGCCGAGACCGAGCCCGACCGGAAGCCAGAGCGGAAGCTGGTCGCGCTCGGCGTCGGCGACGGATTCGAGGCGCTCGCTCATCCAAGTCATCCCGGCGAAGGCCGGGATACCAGCGAGAACGGGCGCCGAGCTCTTCACCCCCTGGGGTCCCGGCCTTCGCTGGGGCGACGGAGTCGGGCCACGCCCCTTTGTCGCGGCCGATCCGCTATGCTAGGGGCGCTTCCGTCACCGGCCGTCATGGCCCCGCATCCTTGGAGAAAAGGCGCTTGAGCGCAACCGCCCAGCCTGAGGTCGTCACCCGCTTTGCGCCCTCGCCAACCGGCTTCCTTCACATCGGCAACGCCCGCACCGGCCTGTTCAGCTGGCTCTACGCCCGGCATCACGGCGGGCGGGCGCTGCTTCGAATCGAGGATACGGATGCTGCTCGCTCCACAAAGGAGGCGATCGACGTGATCCTCGACGGCCTCAAATGGCTGGGAGTCGATTGGGACGGCCACGAATATTACCAGTCGCAATTCCAGGCCCGCCACGCCGAGGTGGCGAACGAGATGGTCGAACTCGGCCACGCCTATCGCTGCTACATGACCGCCGAGCAGCTGGCCGCGGGCCGCGAGAAGGCCCAGGCGGAGAAGCGCCCCTACCGGGTCGAGAGTCCCTGGCGGGACGGGGCGCCCGCCGGCGACGGCGCGTTCGTCGTCCGCCTGAAGGCGCCGCGCGAGGGGGAGACGGTCATCGACGACCTCGTCCAGGGCCGGGTCACCGTCCGGAACGCCGAGCTGGACGACATGGTCCTGCTGCGCTCCGACGGAACCCCCACCTACATGCTCGCGGTCGTCGTCGACGATCACGACATGGGGGTCACCCACGTCATCCGCGGCGACGACCATCTCAACAACGCCTTCCGCCAGCTCGCCATCGTCAGGGCGATGGGCTGGCCCGAGCCGGTCTACGCCCATGTCCCGCTGATCCACGGCTATGACGGCGCCAAGCTCTCCAAGCGCCACGGAGCGCTCGGGGTCGACGCCTATCGCGACGAGCTCGGGATCCTGCCCGAGGCCCTGTTCAACTACCTCCTCCGCCTGGGCTGGGGCCATGGCGACGACGAGGTGATCTCGAAGGAGCAGGCAATCGAGTGGTTCGACCTCGCCCAGGTCGGCAAGTCGCCTTCCCGCTTCGACCTCAAGAAGCTCGAGAATCTCAACGGCCATTATATCCGCGAGGCCGATGACGGCCGGCTCGCCGGACTGACCGCGCCCAGGGTCGGCAAGCTGATCGGCCGCGACCTCTCGACCGCCGAGATCGAGCTTCTCGTCAGGGCCATGCCCGAGCTCAAGCCGCGCGCGAAGAACCTCAACGAACTCGCTGAGAATTCTACCTTCCTGTTCCAGGCCCGCCCGCTCGACTTCGATGAGAAAGCGGCCCAGCTCCTCGCCGGCGACTCCCCCCGGCTGCTCGCTCGGGCGTGGAGTGCGCTCAATGCGCTTGACGAATGGACGGCGCTCGCCACAGAGGCGGCGGTGCGCAGCACAGCGGAGAGCGCCGGGGCCAAGCTCGGCCAGGTGGCTCAGCCGCTCCGGGCCGCGCTCACCGGGCGGGCGACCTCGCCCGGCATATTCGATGTTCTGGTCCTGCTTGGGCGCGAGGAGAGCCTCGCCCGAATCGCGGACCGGATGGACGGAGCAGAATGATGGCGGACGGACAGGCCACTCTCACCCTCGGCGAAGGCAACAGCCACGCCTTCCCCGTCCGCGCCGGCTCGGTCGGTCCCGACGTCGTCGACATCCGCAAGCTCTATGCCGAGACCGGCGCCTTCACCTACGATCCCGGCTTCACCTCGACCGCGGCCTGCGAGAGCGCGATCACCTATATCGACGGCGACCAGGGCATATTGCTCCACCGCGGCTATCCGATCGACCAGCTCGCCGAGCATTCGACCTTCATGGAGGTCTGCTATCTGCTCCTCAACGGCGAGCTTCCCAAGAAGGAGGAGCTGGAGAGCTTCACCTACACCATCTCGCGCCACACCATGCTCCACGAGCAGCTTTCGACCTTCTACCGCGGCTTCCGGCGCGACGCTCATCCGATGGCGGTGATGTGCGGAGTGGTCGGGGCGCTCAGCGCCTTCTACCACGATTCTACCGACATCACCGATCCCAAGCAGCGCATGATCGCCAGCCACCGGCTGATCGCCAAGATGCCGACGATCGCTGCGATGGCCTACAAATATACGCTCGGCCAGCCGTTCATGTATCCTCAGAACAGCCTGACCTACACCGGCAACTTCCTCAGGATGACCTTCGGAGTCCCGGCCGAGCCCTATGAGGTCAACCCGATCGTCGAGCGGGCGATGCGGCGGATCTTCATCCTCCACGCCGACCACGAGCAGAACGCCTCCACGTCGACGGTTCGGCTGGCCGGCTCGTCGGGCGCGAACCCCTTCGCCTGCATCGCCGCCGGGATCGCCTGCCTGTGGGGGCCCGCCCATGGCGGCGCCAACGAGGCGGCGCTCAACATGCTCCACGAGATCGGCCGGCCCGAGCGAATCCCCGAGTTCATCGCCCGAGCCAAGGACAAGGACGACCCCTTCCGGCTGATGGGCTTCGGCCACCGGGTCTACAAGAATTACGACCCCAGGGCGAAGGTGATGCAGGCGACCGCCCAGGAGGTGCTCAAGGAGCTCGGGGTCACCGACCCGGTCTTCGACGTCGCCCGCGAGCTCGAGCAGATCGCGCTCAGCGACGATTATTTCATCGAGAAGAAGCTCTACCCCAACGTCGACTTCTACTCGGGCGTGGTGCTCTCGGCGATCGGCTTCCCGACCTCGATGTTCACGGCCCTCTTCGCCCTCGCCAGGACCGTGGGCTGGGTCGCCCAGTGGAACGAGATGATCTCCGACCCCGAGCAGAAGATCGGGCGGCCGAGGCAGCTCTACACGGGACCGACGCAGCGGGATTACGTCCCGGTGGGCAATCGCTAGCGTCATGCCTCCCGCCATTCCGGCGAAAGCCGGAATCCATGAACACGGCACGCGGGAATCCGGCCCGATCCGTGTTCATGGATCCCGGATCAAGTCCGGGATGACGATTGCGATGGTGACCTCGCTTCTCCTGGTCGCCCCGGCGCCCGCCCAGCTCCCGACCCAGCCCAACGTCACGGGCGGCGGGATCGTCCTGTCCTCCCCGTGGCGCGCCGCCGTCTACGCTCACGCCAGGGAGAAGCTCCTCCACCCCGCCTGGGGCTGGCGCCATTCGGAGCGCGACTTCCTGCTCGCCCGGCAGATCGCCCGCGAGGAGGGCCTCGCGGTCGACGAGGACGTTCTGTTCGCGGCCGCCTTCCTCCACGATTCCGGGGCGATCCCGCCCTTCGCCAAGGACGGCGTCGACCATGCAATCCGCTCGGCCGAGCTCGCCGAGCCGCTGCTGCGCAAGGCCGGCTTCCCGATGGCGAAATACCCGGCGGTGAAGTCGGCCATCCTCGGCCACATGTACGACAAGGAGGCCGGCTCCGGAGCGGAGGCCAAGGTCCTCCACGACGCCGACGCGCTCGACTTCCTCGGAGCGACCGGGATCGCCCGCCGCCTGGCGGTGACGGGCACCGCCCCGGACATGGACTCCGTCCTCGCCAGGCTCGAGACCGTCTACCGCGACATACCCGGCCGGCTCGTCACCGCCGCCGCCAAGCGGATGTCGATCCCGCGGCTGGTGGCGATGCAGGCCTTTTTCGATCAATTGAAGCGCGAGACGCCGCCAGGCGCGCCGCTCTAGTCGCGACGACGTTCCGGCGAAGGCCGCAATCCATGAACGGCCCTGGCGGAAATGCGGGCCGATCCGTGTTCATGGATCCCGCATCAAGTCCGGGATGACGGGGAATCCCTCACCCCAGCCTGGCCTTGAGCTCCCTGAGCAGCTGAAGCGACTCGCAGACGTCGTCGAACATCAGCTTCACCCTTTCCTCGCCGGGGCGCGAGCGGAGCATCGAGCCGGGCTCGAACCGGTCCTTGCCTGTCGCGCAGACCAGGGCCTCGTCCGGCCCGGCATAGACGAAGACCCGCCCGGCCTTGCGCAGCTCGAGCAGCCGAGCCCGGAAGGCGGTGTCGAAAAGCAGCTCCCGAGCCTCCATCGGGTGGGTCGAATAGACTTCGAACTTCTTCTCGAAAGCTTCGTCGCCCTCGATCCGGACCCGCTCCATGTCGCTGGCCGGCTTCCAGAAGTTGAAGATCTTCTTGTCCGGGACGATGGCGGTGTGGCCCCGGGGGCCGGGGCGGCGCTGGACGGCGTACATCTGTCCGGAGAAAACGGTGTAGGTGTTCTTGCCGGAGCGGCGCTGGAGGCAGGCTTCGTAGACGGCGAAGCCGCGGCCGTCCTCGTCGGTCCCGTTGAACAGGTCGCTGAAGGTCTGGCTCGAGAAGCCCGACCCGCCGAAAAGCAGGGCCTGGCCGCCGCCGAAGGCCGGCGGAGTGAAATCGGACGGGAAATATTCCAGCCCCGCTCTCTTCGCGACCTCCTCGAGCACCGGATGCTTGAGCCCCTCCTTGGCGGCCATGAGCGGAGCCGCGGCGGCGATGAAGGTGCCCACCAGGAAGACCAGGGCGACGATGATGGCGACCACCTGCCATCCCGCGTTGAGCAGGCTGACGAGCGCGGCGACCGTCAGGACGACGCCGATGACGCCCCTCAGCCAGAATTTGCGCACCGCCGCCCTGCGCTCGCCTTCGAGCGCGCCGATTCGCTCGTGGACCGTTCCCGCCGCGCACAAGGTCTGGAAATCCGTCGCCGTCAGCTCAATCATCGCCGTCCCCCTGGTGTTGCGCCGAACCTGCCAAGGCCGCCCGGAACGCGCAACAATTGAAACCAACCGGCCGGGACTCCGGCATCGGCGGGCCACATGCGCGGATTAGTCGCTCCCCATCCTGTCCAACGATCGGAGTTGCTTATGTTGACGATCATCGCCGCCGCTCTGGCCGTGGCCGCGCCGGGACCGGGCGAGCCTACGCTCGACGAGGTCCGCGCCGCCACCGCCCGCTTCCAGAACGTCAAGGTCGCCCTCGCCGAGGGCTATGTCCGCGACCCCACCGACATGTGCGACGTCGCCTCGATGATGGGCCGGCCCGCAAAGCTCGGGGGAATGGGCATCCACTTCTTCCGGCCGGACCTGCTCGGGATCAATGCTCCGCCCAATCCCCGGGTCGACGGCAACGGCACCCACACCGACTTTCGCAAGCCCTCGATCCTGATCTACGAGCCCCGCGCGGACGGCAGCCTCGAGCTGGTCGCGGTGGAGAACCTCGTCTTCAAGAAGGCGTGGGAAGCGGCCGGCAACAAGGGCCTGCCGACGTTCCACGGGGTCGAATATGACTATATGTTCGACGACCCGAGCACGAAGTCGATCGACGAGGCCCATAATTTCGAGCCCCATTACGACCGCCACGTCTGGCTGTACCGGCCGAACGCGAACGGCATGTTCGCCCAGTTCAACCCGACCGTGACTTGTAAATTCCACAAGCCGATGGTGGTCGCGGGCAAGGAGGCCGGCGAGCACGCCGGGCATTGAGCTCCGTCGCCCCGGCGTAGGCCGGGGCCCCGGCGGGTGAGTTCGCCCTCGTTCTTCACCCGCCGGGATGCCAGCCTTCGCTGGCATGACGGGGACCAGGCGCTACTCCCGCCGAAGCGGCAGGGTGAAGGTGAACCTCGCCCCCTGCCCCGGGGCGCTGTCGACGGCGACGTCGCCGCCCATCGCGCGCGCCAGGCGGCGGGCGATGTAGAGGCCGAGGCCGGTTCCGCCGGCTTCGGCCGGATCGACCCGCTCGAACTTCTCGAAGATCCGCGCCTGGTCCTCGACCGAAATGCCCTTGCCCTGGTCGGCGATGACCAGCGCCGCGAGGTCGCCCTCGCGGTCGGTCCGGACCCAGATCTGGCCGCCTTCGGGCGAGTAGCGAATGGCGTTGGTGAGGAGGTTGACGACGATCTGAAGCGCCCGGCGGAAATCGCCGGAGGCGGGCAGGCTCTCGCCGCTCGCGGGGGAATCGATCCTGACCTGGCGCTCGCCGGCGCGGACGGCCAGCAGGCCGGCGGCCCGGCGGGCGACATCGGCGAGGTCGATCTCCTCGCCTTCGGGGCGGAAGTCCGGCCGCTCGATCGCCTGGAGGTCGACGAGGTCGTCGACCAGGGCCAGCAGGTGCCGGCCGGCGGTGGCGATGTCGACCGCATAGCCCGCATAATCGCTCTTGATCGGCCCCTCGCCCTGGGCACCGATCGTCTCGGCGCTGGCGATGATTCGGGCGAGCGGCGCTCGGAGCGCCTTGTCGAGCCGTTCGCCGAAAGCGCCCGGCTCCGGATGATGAGCTTCCGCCGCCTGCGGCGGGGCCGAAGCCTCCGCGGGCAAAGCCGCGGCCGAGCCCCGGAAGCCGGCGAAGCGGCCTGCGCCGTCGATCAGCGGGATCCCGGCCAGGCGGTAGCGTCCGCCGCGGCCGCCGCGAAGCTCGGCGAGCTGGCGGTCGAACCGCCTCTGCTCGGCGAGAGCGGTGAGCAAGGGAAGCTCGCCCTCCTCCCCTTCCTCGAGCCGGAACAGGCGGGTGAGCTGCTGGCCGACGAGCTGCGCCGCGGTCCGGCCGGCTGCCGCCGCGGCCGCGGGCGACACGATGGTCAGCCGCAAGGCGGCGTCGGTCTCCCACATCCAGTCGGCGCCGGCCCGAAGGAAATCGGCCTGGCGCTCCGCGTCGGACGCGGGCGCGGGGACCCGGGCCGGGCGGGCGACCCAGCCGGTGACGGCGAGGTCGACCGAGCCCTCCTTCGGTTCGGCGCGCACCCACAGGTCGAGATCCGCTTCCCCCTCGGCGGCGACGGCGCCGCGCGAGATGGTGATCCCGAGGCGGCGGGCGAGGCGGGCGAGAGCGGCGATCTGGGGAACGGCGAGCGGCCCGCCGTCCTCGCCCCCGGCGGCGCGATGGAGCGCCATCAGGCGCGGCTGCGCTTCGACCAGCCGGCCCTCCGGGTCGACCCGGCCGCGAACCGCGTCCTCGCCGCTCACGAGGCCAGCCTCGCCACGGCGGCGCGATAGGCCGGGTCGAGGCTCCAGAGAAGGATGTGGTGCCGCGCCTGGACTCGATCGAGCGAGTCGAAGACGTCGAGCTGGGCTCCGACCGCTTCCTCCCGTCCGGCAAGGTGGAGCAGGATCGAAGCCGCGGCATCGCGCCCGAGATCGGCCGCCCGCAGGAGGATCGCCGGACCTCGGCCCGAGACATCGGGAAGAAGCTCCCACAGCGCCTGCAGGTCGAGCCCGGTGCGCAGCGAGAGCCCGGCCAGAAGCAGCGGCAGCGCCCCTTCGCCGGCGGCCCTGACCAGCAAGGCGTCGTCGAGCCGGCCCCGCTCCTCGAGGCGGAGCCCGAGCCGCCGGGCCAGGGCATCGGCCCCGGCGCCTTCGTCGTAACGGCCGAGGAGCACGGCGGTCGCCGCCGTGACCGCGCCGTCGGCGGCTTCCGGGGCGACGGCGTGGCGGGCGATCAGATAGGTGCGCAAGGCCGCCGCGACCGTCCAGGCGAGGCCGTGCGCGACTTCGGCGGGAAGGTCCCCGCTGGCCAGCAGCGGCTCGTGGAAGGCATCGACACGGCGGCTGTCGGCGATCAGAAGCGAGACCGCGGCGGCCGCGACCGCCGGGTCCGGATCCCCGGCGAGCTCGGTCAGCAGCCGGTGCTCGGGGGCCGCACGGGCGAGCCGGTGCTCCTCCGCCCGGCGAAGAAGCAGAGCGAACAGCCCGGGATCGGCGAGCGCTCCGCCGCGCTCGAGCACGGGTATCGCGATCGGCAGGCTGGCGGAGGAGAGGGCGGCGCGGAGCGATGCTTCCTCCTCCCGGACGAAATGGGCCGCGAGGGCGGACCGCAGGTCGTCCTCGATGTCGCCGACCAGCCGCCGGAGCAGGTGGGCGATTGTGATACGCTGGCGGTCGCTGAGGCGAAACGCCTCCGGAAGGGCGAGATCGGCGATCGCTGCGGACACGCGCGCGCGCGCCGACGCGAGCAGCTGCGCCGCGCCGTCCAGCTCATCCCCACTCGCGCGCACTTCGGACATTGGCGATGCATAGGCCGGTCAGGGTTAAAGCGGCGTTAGTCCAGTGGCGGCGCCGGGACGGAAGCGTGAGCGTGGCGCTGGGCCCAGAAGAAGCTCGCTCCCGCATAGAAAGCGAGCATCGTCAGCCCCGTCCCCCACAGATTGGCGATGGCGAAGGGAAGCATGAGCCAGCTCATGCCCTTGCGCTCCGCGAGCCAGAGCCTGCCGGGAATTTCCCGACCCTCCGCCTCGATCCCCATGGCCAGGGAAAAGGCGGCGATCGTTCCGGCGAGAGCGACGAAGCCCCAGTCGCGGCCGTCGGCGAGAGCATGAGCGAGGATGAGCAGCACTGCGGCGGAGGCGGCCGGCAGCAGCGCGCTCCACCAGCTCGGACCCCGGCTCCCCTGGAGGCGGAGCGACGCCAGGCGATCGGCGATCCCGTCGAGCGGCGTCGCCAGAAGAATGAACGCGAGGCCGAGGCCGAGCCAGTGTCTGGCGAAAGCGAGGCCCGCCAGCGCCATCAGCAGGATCGCGCCCAGCCCGAGGGCGGTCGGAGTCACCGCGGTCGGCATCAGCGCCCGAGTCGCCAGCCGCTCGACCGGTCCGAGCAAATAGCGCGAGACCCAGTCGGAGCGGCGGACGTGGGCGCCGGCGATGATCTTCTCTTCGAGCTCGAGCAGATCCTCCGAAGTCTCCGCCACCAGCGGAAGCTCGTCCTCGGCCTCCCCGCGGACGCTGATCTGCCGGGCCCCGGCCTGCACCGCCCGGCGAAGCAGGGTCGACTGGAGGTCCCAGTCGCGGAGCATGGCCGCCGTCTGCTTGAGCATCTCTCCGTCGATCATGGCGAGGCCGGCCCAGCGGCTCTGGGCGTCGATCCTTTCGTAGCGGTCGTCGACTCGAAGGTCGGGAACGACCAGGATGGCCGGACCGTCGATGGCGACGAGGCGGGCGATCACCGCCTCGGGCGCGACCAGGCCGTCGCCGACGAGGAGGATCCGATCGCTGCTGTGCACCGCCTCCGCCGCCTCGGCGGCGTTGCGCGCCAGGACGAGCCCGACGCCCTCGGCCTTCAGGCCGTCGAGGGCGGCGCTCAGGGCGGCGGTCACCCGCTCGACGACCACGACGACCGGCTCGGCGCCGGCGACGGCGGCTAGGCGGACCTGGCGCTCGATCAGGGTACGGCCGGCGACCGGGAGGGTCGCGCGCAGGCCTCCGTCGTCCGCTTCATGATAAGCGGCGATCAAGGCGGCCAGAGTCACGCGTCCCTCCCCATCGGGGTGGGATAGGGCGGCGGCCAGGCTTCGAAAAGCCTTAAGCGGTGAGTTCCGCGATGGCGGCGCCGAGCTTCCTCAGCACCACCGGATCGCCCGGAGCGCCGTCGAGCGCTTCGTCGGCGAGGGCGACGAGGCCGACCGCTCCGAAGCTCGCGGCGACGCTCTTCAGCCGAGAGGCGGCGATCGCCCAGTTGGCGTCGCAGCGCGCTCGGCCCATCAGGTCGGTCTGGCGGATCGCGCTGTCGAGGAAGGCGGCGCGGAGCTCGCGCATCAGCTCGGGGTCGCTTCCGACGGCGGCGGCGAGCGAGGCGTTCAGCGCTCCGGGATCGTAGACCATGGTTCGTCTCTAGGCCGGTCGCGTTAACACCCAGTATCCTTCCCAGCTTCCTTGCGACAAGAATCATGGTAAACAAACCGTTATGACGGGGGCAGAACGAGCACAGACGGAGCCCGGAGAAGGCTTCGCGGCGCAATCCGGCGACGACTGGCTGGGCCCGCCAGCCGAAGCGGAGGCGCCCCAAACGGCGTTCGAGCCGACCCGGGCGAGGCGCCCGGCCAGAGCGGGCCTGCTCGGGGCCTTCCTCACCCTCCTCGCCCTCGGCTGGGTCGCGGCCGTCGGCTTCTGGCTTTGGCAGACCCGGCCGCCGCTCTCGCTCGGCAACGGCATCGCCTGGACCGCGACCGTCGCGGGCCCGCTCGCCCTCCTCGCGCTGCTCTGGCTGCTGTTCGGGCGCACCTCCCGGCGCGAGGCGGAGCGGTTCAGCCGGGCGGTCGAGCAAATGGCGGCGGAGAGCCGGGCGCTGGAAAGCGTGCTCGAGATCGTCGCGGGCCGGATCGAGGACAATCACGCCCGCCTTCGCGGCGAGGCGGAGCGGCTGATGTCGCTCGGCGACGAGGCCTCGGACCGGCTCGGCCGGGTCACTTATTATCTTTCCAAGGAGACGGCGAGTCTCGACCAGAAGGCGGCCGCGCTGGATTCCGCGGCCAATGCCGCCAAGGTCGACATCGGAGTCCTCCTGCACGATCTGCCTCGGGCCGAGGCGCAGGCGCGGGCCGTCGCCGATGCGATGAAGGAAGCGGGCCTCAACGCCCACGGCCAGGCGAGCGCTCTGGAGGCCCAGCTCGCCTCACTCGCCGCGCGCGGCCGCGACGCCGACGAGGTGCTCGGCGGAGCGGCTCAGCGCATGTCGGCCCATGTCGCCCGGATCGAGAGCGGAAGCGCGGCGGCCGCGGCGAGCATGGACGAATCCTCGGCCAAGATGACCGCCGCCGTCGACGGCGCGATGAGCCGCGCCGCCGAGGCGGTGGAGACCGCTCGGGCGGCGCTGGAGCTGCAGGGCCAGACCACCCTGGCGGCGATCGAGCAGAGCCGAGCCGCGCTCGACAAGGCGGGCGAGGATTCGGCGCGCAACCTCGCCCAGCGGATCGAGACGATCAGCGGCAAGATCGAGGCGATGGCCGGCCATATCGCCGCCCAGGACGCCGCCAGTCATGCTCTCGTCACCGGCCTCGGCAAGGAGCTGGCGGAGCTCGACAGCTGGTTCGAGCAGCTCGGGCGAAGCGGAGGCGCCCACAGCCAGCGGCTCGGCCAGTCCGTCGCATCGGTCCGGGCGGCGGCCGCCGAGCTCCTCCAGGAGCTGGGCGCCGGCCAGCAGCAGGCGGCCGGCCTGATCGAAAGCGCCGGAGATCTCGGCACCGCGCTCGGCGGCATCAGGGGCGAGCTTCGCGACCACCTGCCCGCGGCGCTGAAGGACGTGGAAATCCAGGCCGGCCGCACCCGCGAGGCGGCGGCGGCGATCGTTCCGCTGGTCGGCGAGGTCGAGAAGACGGCGCAGGCGGCGGCCGCCCGGCTCAGCGAAAGCGAGCAGACGGTCGGCCGGAGCCGCGAGTCGGTCGAAGCCTTGCTCCAGCGGGTCGCGGAGGGCTCGGCCGAAGCACAGGCGCAATTGCAGGCGCTCGCCGCCGCCGCCGACGAGGCCCGGGAGTCGGGAGAGAAGATCGCGGCCGATACCGGCGCTTCTGTGCAAGGCGTGCGCACCGCCGCCGCGGCCCTGCTCGACGAGCTCGGCACGGGCAGGCGGCACGCCGACGGCCTGATCGAAAGCGCAAGCGAGCTGGGCGCCAGGCTGGGCTCCATCTCAGGCGAGCTGGGCGAGACATTGCCGGCCGCTTTGAGGAACGTCGAGGAGCAGGCCGGCCGGACGCGCGAGGCGGCCGAAGCGATCGTTCCGATCGTCGGCGACATCGAGACCCTGGCCGGCAACGCCGCGGCCCGGCTCGGCGATAGCGAGGCCGCGCTGGCCCGCCAGCAGGAGGGGATCGAGACTCTGCTCGCCCGGATCGGCGAAGTCTCCGCGAGCGCGGAGGAGCAGCTGCGCGCGGTCGGCACCGCCGCCGAGGAGGCTCGCGCGGCCGCCCAGCGGATCGTCGCCGACACCGGGCCCGAGCTGATCGAGGCCCTGCTCCGGGTACGCGAGGCGGCGGGCCAGGCCTCGGAGCGGGCCCGCGAGGCGATCTCAGCGGCCATCCCGGCAAGCGCCGCGGCGCTCGGAGAGGCGAGCCGCGAAGCGCTCGAGGCCGCGGTCAGCGAGACGGTGGAGCGCCAGATGGCGGAGCTTTCGGCCGTGTCGGAGCGCGCCATCGACACCGCGCGCAGGGCCTCCGAACGGCTGACCCGGCAGATGCTGTCGCTCGGCGAGACGGCCGCCGCGATCGAGAACCGGATCGACGAGGAGCGCCGCGAGCGCGAGGAGAAAGAAAGCGAGAACTTCTCCCGCCGCGTCGCCCTGCTGATCGAATCGCTCAACTCGACCGCGATCGACGTCACCAAGATATTGTCCAACGAGGTCACCGACAGCGCCTGGACCGCCTATCTGAAGGGCGACCGCGGAGTCTTCACCCGCCGGGCGGTGCGCCTGCTCGACCGCAACGACGCCCGCGAGATCGCCCGCCATTACGAGGAAGAGCCCGAGTTCCGCGAGCAGGTGAACCGCTACATCCACGATTTCGAGGCGATGCTCCGCCGAATCCTCGCCGACCGCGACGGCTCGCCGCTCGGGGTGACCATCCTCTCAAGCGACATGGGCAAGCTCTACGTGGCCCTCGCCCAGGCGATCGAGCGGATAAGGAGCTGATTTGCCTCCCCATGCGCAGCATGGGGAGGGGGACCGCCGAAGGCGGTGGAGGGGTGATTTGCCCGATCGCCATCGGTTCGCGCGCGACACTCCAAACTCAGCGTCAGGTCCCCCCTCCAACATGCTTCGCATGGTCCCCCTCCCCATCTCGCGATGGGGAGGCAGATTCAGGCGGTCCAATCGAGCATGTCGATCGTCACCCAGCCGAACAGATAGTTCGCATAGAAGAGCCCGAAGGCCATCGCGGACACGAGCGTCGCCCGAAGCGCCGTCTTCCAGAAGCTGAAGCGATGAGGGGCGCTCGGCGCGTGGCCGGCCGGAGTTTCCACCCCCTCTTCTTCGGGCGTCCGGACGCCAAAGGGCAGAACCAGGAACAGGCTCAAGGTCCAGAACAGGACGTAGATGGCCAGGATCGACTGAAACTTCACCTGTCAGACCCGAATGACGAGGACGTCCACCACCGGCTTCTTGCCGGTCCATTCGGTGGCACAGCGGCGCACCGCAAGTCGTATGGCCTCGCGCAGCCGGTCCTCGCTCGGCGCCCCCTTGAGGGCCGCCTCGGAGGCCGCGTCGCACGCCTCCTCGACGAAAGCTTCGCGATCCTCCTCGACGGGGATGCCCTCCAGGGCGATCTGGACGTCGCCGACGAGGCGATCCTTCTCATTCAGCGCAAGCGCCACGGTGATGGTCCCGAAGCTGGCGATCTTGCGCCGCTCGTTCATCGTCGGGCCGTCGGCCGCGAGGATGACGTCGCCGTCGAGGATGAGCCGGCCGACCCGTTCCTCGCCGAGCTTCACAGGCCCGTCGGGCGCGAGCCGGACGACGTCGCCATTCTTCTGGAGGATGCCCTTCGGCACGCCGTGCGATCGGGCGAAGCGCTCGTGCTCGGCCATGTGGCGCATCTCGCCATGGACGGGGACGATGATCTCGGGCCGGATCCAGCCGTACATCGCGGCGAGCTCCGGCCGGCCGGGATGGCCGGAGACGTGGACGTTGGCCTGCCGGTCCGTGATCATTTTGATTCCGCGGGCGGCGAGCTCGTTCTGGATCCTCCCGATGGCGATCTCGTTCCCCGGTATCTGCTTGGAGGAGAAGACGACGAGGTCGCCCTCGCTGAGCTTGATCCGGTGCTGGTCGAAGGCGATCCGGGCGAGCGCGGCCCGGCTCTCGCCCTGGCCGCCGGTGCCGATGATCATCACGTCGCGCTTCGGGAGGGCCATTGCCGCCTCGAAATCGATCGTCTCGGGGAAATCGGTCAGATAGCCGACGCTCCGGGCGACTCTCAGGATCCGGTCGAGCGAGCGGCCGGCGACGCAGACCTGGCGGCCGGTGTCCTGGGCGACCTTGCCCAAGGTGCTCAGCCGGGCCGCGTTGGAGGCGAAGGTGGTGACCAGCACCCTCCCCTCGGCCTCGCCGATCACCCGGTCGAGGCCCTCGCGGACCTGCTCCTCGGACCCCGACGCCTCCTCCTGGAAGACGTTGGTCGAATCGCAGACCAGGGCGAGAATGCCTTCGTCGCCGACCCGGGTCAAAGCGGCGGCGTCGGCGGGATCGCCGAGCTGCGGGAATTCGTCCAGCTTCCAGTCGCCGGTGTGGAAGATCTTTCCGTAGGGCGTGTCGATGAGGAGGGCGTTGCCTTCGGGAATCGAATGGGCGAGCGGAACGAAGCGGAAGCCGAACGGGCCGATCTGCATCGTCCCGCCGATGTCGATTATGTTGACCTTTATCTTCCGCTCCAGCCCTTCCTCCTGGAGCTTCTCCGCGATCAGGCCCGCGGTGAAGGGGGTCGCCCACAGCGGAACGCCGACATCGTCGGCCAGATAGGGGATGGCTCCGATATGGTCCTCATGGCCGTGGGTCAGGACCACGCCTAGCAAATCGTCGCGATTCGCCTCGATGAAGGTCAGGTCCGGAAGGACCAGCTCGACCCCGGGATAAGCGGGATCGGCGAAGGTCATTCCCAGATCGACCATGATCCACTTGCCGTCGCAGCCGTAGAGATTGACGTTCATGCCGATCTCGCCTGAGCCGCCAAGCGCAAGGAAGAGCAGTTCTTTGCCGGGTTTCATGTCGTTCCTTTGCTTGCCTCCCTGCCGGCGGAGCCGGTGGGGAGGGGGACCACCCGAAGGGTGGTGGAGGGGTAGCTTTCGAGGAACATGGGCGTTCGAGCGCGTTCCTCCAAACTCGGCGCTTTTACCCCTCCACCACCTTCGGTGGTCCCCCTCCCCATCTACGATGGGGAGGCAGATAAGCTCCGTCGATACAACAAGCCCAGCCCCTGGATGGTGAGGTCGGGCTCGATCTCGTCGAAGATGGTCGTGTGCCGGTCGAACAGGGTAGCCAGGCCGCCGGTCGCGACCACCTTCACGGGCCGGCCGATCTCCGCCTTCATCCGGGCCACCAGCCCTTCCATCATCGCCACATAGCCCCAGTAGATGCCGATATGCATCTGGTCCTCGGTGGTCCGGCCGATGACCGACAGGTTGCCCGTCGGGGCCTCGATGGCGATCCGCGGCAGCTTCGCCGCCGCCGTCACCAGGGCGTCGAGCGACAGGTTGATGCCCGGAGCGATGATCCCGCCTTTGTAGGCGCCGGAATAGTCGATCGCGTCGAAGGTGGTGGCGGTACCGAAGTCGACGACGATCAAGTCGCCTTCGTGCAGGGCATGGGCGGCGATGGCGTTCAGCACCCGGTCGGCGCCGACGCTCCTCGGCTCGGCGACGTCGAGCTCGATCCCCCATTCCGCCCCGGCCTGCCCGGCGATCAGGGCCTCGACCTTGAAATATTTGGCGGCGAGCACTTCGAGATTGTGGGTCGCCCGAGGTACGACCGTGCCGAGGATGACGGCGTCGACGACGTCGCGCGGCAGACCCTCCAGCTCGATCAGCTGATGGAGCCAGACCGCATATTGGTCCGCGGTCCGCCGCGGATCGGTCGCGATCCGCCAGCGGGCCCGGATGATTCCGTCCTCGAGCAGAGCGAAGACGATGTTGGTGTTCCCGGCGTCGACGGCGAGCAGCATTGAGGCTGTCTAGCGAGGGGTGGCCGGGTTGGCGAGGGCCAGCGGATCGGCCCAGCGCCTGATCACCCGCTCAAG
Organism: Allosphingosinicella sp.; assembly: GCA_036389015.1. Taxonomy (GTDB): domain Bacteria; phylum Pseudomonadota; class Alphaproteobacteria; order Sphingomonadales; family Sphingomonadaceae; genus Allosphingosinicella. Next base: position 18,623 of record DASVQS010000031.1, read on the forward strand.
GCCGGAAACGACGCGAGCAAGCCGGTCATAGTCCAGCTTATCGGGCGTGTCGGCGCGGCTGTGATAATGGGGATAGCGAAAGGGCGCGGTGTCGGTCACCATCAGCGCCGGGATCCCGACCTGCTCGAACGACCAGTGATCCGACCAGTCGATTCCGGCGACGAAGCCGGGCGCGGTCCCGCCGACGCTGGGAAAGGGGGCCTGCTCGCGGAACGCGGCCACGGTCTTGCGCACGAACGCCCGCGAGGAGACCAGCCCGACGAACGCCACGAAATCCCCCTTGTCGGGGTAGAGCAGGCCGAGCGGCGCGGGATAGAGCTGGCTGCCCGGCCGGTCGCTGTAGTAGCCCAGGGTTTCCAGCGACATCATTCCGGCGACCCGCTCGCCCGAACGCTTCAGCGCCCGGGCGTAGACGAGGCTGCCCATCCGATCGGTCTTGAACCACGGCGGCTCCTCGTTGACGAACAAGACCAGCCGGATGCGGAGCGTCGAGCGGCCCTGGAGGTCGGCGAGCAGCCGGGCGAGCTCGAGCACGGCCGCCACGCCCGATCCGTGTCGTTCGCCCCGGGGGCGCCGAAGCAGCTGTCGTAATGGGCGCCGACGACGAGGGTTTCCGCCTTCCGGTCGGCGGGCCCGATCACGACCTCGAGGTTGCGGACCTGTTCGCCGCCCGCTTCGAAGGCCTGCTCGCGGACCTCATAGCCCATGCCGACGAGAGTGGATTCCAGGTAAGCGACCGTCCCCTTGAGGTTGCGGGCGTGCTGGACGTTGTGCGGGCCGCTGGCCACCGCGAGGACGTGAGCCCGCAGCCTTGAGGACAAGGCCCGCTTTCCCGGGTCGAGATCAGGCAGCGGCCCGGAATAGGAGCGGCCCGGAACCGCGGTCATCCAAAGCAGCGCCGCCGTTGGGAGCCCAACCAACACCAGGACGACAGCGCCAAGCACGAGCAGCCTGGTCCGAAGGCGAGGCTTGCCGAAATCGTCCGTCATGACCAAGTCCCCACCGACTTCTGAAGCTAGCATCCCGCTGGCCCAGGCTCAACGCGACCCCGGCCTGGATCAGGAAGACGTCTCCGGCATGGACTGAGCGCCTTAGCGTGACCGCCGGGGCGTGGAGCGTGAAGCGCTGAATTCGGTGTCCTTCATGCTGCAGGTCCATTGCGGGGGCGGGCATTCGCGGGCGCAACGGCCCGGCGGCATGTCGATCATGCACGAGCCTCCACAACGCCCGATCACGAAGCCGTCCTTGCGCCGGAAATAATAAGCGGGCTTGTCCGCCGCCGAACCGGTGTCGACGAAGCCAATGTCTCCGCAATAATAGACTTTGTAATGGTCGGAGTTCGGAACCAGCCAGCCGATCTCGGTATCTTCTGGAGGTAACTGGCCCCGCTTCGGCCTCGGCCCCGATCGTAGATCACTCGGCGGCGCAGGTGGAAGCTCATACCGGCTCACAGCTTCGCCTTTGTTTCTCTTGGTCCCGTCCGAGGGACTGCCGCAACTCAGTGTGAGGCTCAGCAAGGGCAGGATGAGCAGAGGCTTCATCCGCTCCTCATATCAGGAAGACGTCGCCGGCATGGACGACATGGCTGGAGCCGTCCGCCAGGCGGAGGCGGAGCGCGCCGCTCTCGTCGAGGCCTTCGAACACGCCTTCGATCCATGCGCCGCTGGCGGTGTGCGTGGACAAGGGGGTGCCTGGAGGATGGGCGGCGGCGAGCCAGCGCTCGCGGATCGGGGCCAGGCCGTCGTCGCGCCAGCGTCCGACCCAGCGGGCGAAGGCCTCGGCGAGGGCGTCGAGAAACCGTCCCGGATCGGGCGCTCCGCCCAGCATGCCCATGTTGATCGCGGGGCGCGCGGTCTCGTCGGGATGGTCGGCCAGATTGACTCCGAACCCGACGATGACTGCGTCGTCGAGCCGCTCGAGCAGGATTCCGGACAGCTTGGCGCCGGCGACGAGCAGGTCGTTGGGCCATTTGATCTCGATCTTCACTCCGGCCACGGTGAAAGCGGTGGCGACCTCGTGCAGCGCCACCGCGGCGACCAGCGCCAGGGTCGGTGCCGGCGGGTCGCCGGGGCGAAGCCGGATCAGGGTGCTCGCATAGAGGTTGCCGGGCGGCGAGTGCCATTCCCGTCCCTGCCGGCCGCGCCCGCCCGACTGGCGCCCGGCGCGCAGCCAGATTCCCTCGGCCGCACCCTCCCGGGCGAGCGAAGCGAGGTCGTCGTTGGTGGAGCCGGTTTCGGCGACGGTGTGAATTGCGCTCATCAGCTTTTACGGTCCGGGCTCAAACATAGCCTCCGTCCTTGGCGATGAGCAGGGCCTGGGACAGGCTTCGCACGCCCAGCTTCTTCATCATGTTGGCGCGGTGAAGCTCCACCGTCCGGACGCTGAGTCCGAGATTGTGGGCGACCACCTTGTTGGGAGCTCCTTCCGCGAACGCGACGAGCACCTCCTTCTCCCGCCGGGTCAGGGTCGCAAGCGCCGAGATCCGGGAGATGGGCTGGCTTTCGAGAAGCGCGAAACCCTTCTCGACGGCGGCGACGAGCTGGTCGACGCGGAAGGGCTTCTCGATGAAGTCGACCACGCCCAGCCGGCCCGCCCGCATCGCATGGGGGATGTTACCGTTCGCCGAGACGACGATAACCGGATAGGCGGCCCGGCCGCGGGCGATCACCTCGAGCAGGTCGAGGCCGTTGATGCCCGGAAGGTTGATGTCGACGATGATGCAGCCCGCCGGCCGATCGTTATGGCCGGCCAGGAAGGATTCGGCCGAACCGAATTCCTCGAACTCGGTGCAGCAATCGGCCAGAGCCTGCCGAACGAGATCGCGCAGGAGCTTTTCGTCATCGATGATGTACGCCCGCCGCTTACTCATCTGCCCTCCGTCGGGTTCGCCGGGGCTCGACGACGACCCATGCGAACGCTTGTAGACTAAAGGCCGCTTAAACCCACGGCCATCGCCGACATAGGTATTTTTCCGAAGTTGGACCGGGAGGGCGATCGCGAGCACGGTGGCCACGCCGCCGGGGGGCAGGCATCCCGACCCTCCGAGCGGCGTGTAGCTGCAATGGATTGGGCCGGCGGCCGGCATGACCTCCGGCCCAGTCTTTCAGGGCCTCAGAACAAGGCGCCCGCGGCGTTGCCCGCCGCCGCCCCGAGATAGGGGATGGCGAGATAGCCTAGCGGAGAGACGAAGAGCGCGGCGAGGACGATCAGCACCGCCTGCGGAACGTCGTTCGTCTCCCCATAGGCCGGCGCGGGATCGTCGAAATACATCGTCTTGACGATCTTCAGATAATAGAAAGCGCTGATCACCGACGTGGCGATGCCGACGGCGGCCAGCCAGGTCAGGTCCGCCTTCACCGCGGCGTCGAAGACGAGGAATTTCGGCCAGAAGCCGAACAAAGGCGGCACTCCGGCGAGGCTGAACATGAAGATCGCCATTCCGGCCGCGAGCCAGGGCCGGGTGGTCGAGAGGCCCGACAGGCTGGCGATGCTCTCGACCGGGTGGCCCTCCGGGTGGCGCATCCTCAGCACGATCAGGAAGCTGCCCAGAGTCATCGCGGTGTAGACCGCCATGTAGAAGAGCACCGACGCCACCCCTTCCCGGGTGGCGGCGGCGAGTCCGATCAGGGCGAAGCCGACATTGTTGATCGACGAATAAGCGAGCAGCCGCTTGATGTTGGGCTGGCCGATCGCCGCGACTCCGCCGAGGATGGTCGAGGCGAGCGCCATGAAGATGACGATCTGGCGCCATTCGAAGGTCGCCGGGCCCAGCGCCTCGACCGCGACCCGGGTGAGCAGAGCCATCGCCGCGACCTTGGGAGCGGAGGCGAAGAAGGCGGTCACCGGGGTGGGCGCGCCTTCGTAGACGTCGGGGGTCCACATGTGGAAGGGCACCGCCGAGACCTTGAAGGCGATTCCCGCCATGACGAAGACGAGCCCGAACAGCTCCCCCCGCGATATGCCGTCGCGGCCCAGCGCGGCGTGGATCTCGCCGAACAGGGTCGATCCGGTGAAGCCGTAGAGGAGCGAGACCCCGTAGAGCAGGATTCCGCTGGCGAGCGCTCCGAGGACGAAATATTTGAGGCCCGCCTCCGCCGAGCGGTCGTCGCGCCGCTGGAAGCTGGCGAGGACATAGGCCGAGAGGCTCTGAAGCTCGAGGCCGACGTAGAGGGTGAGAAGGTCGCCGGCCGAGACCATCATGCCCATTCCCACGGCGGAGAACAGGATCAGGCAGGGATATTCGGCTCGATAGTCGCGGTCGCGGCTGAACCAGCCCGAAGCCCCGACCAGCGAGGCCGCGGCCGCGACATAGATCAGCACCTTGGCGAAGGCGGCGAAGCTGTCGCCGACGAACAAACCGTCGAAGGCGGTGCCGCCGCGGTCCGAAATGCCCGGGGTCCAGAAGGCCGCCACGGCGAGGGCGGCGATCGCCGCCCAGGTCAGCAGCCGGGCGCTTTTGTCGCCCATCCAGGCGGCGGCCAGCATCAACGCCAGCGCGGCGAGAGTGAGGATGATCTCGGGCAGGGTGAGAAGGAGCGAGGCGGTCATCAATGCTCCTCCCCGGGCGCATGGCTGTGGCCCCCGGGTGCCGGAGCGGGGGCCGCGGGCGCGGGCCCATGGCCGTGCTCGGCGGGCGTGCCCGGCGCATGGCCGTGCGCCGGCCCCTCGCCTTCCGAATGACCGGCTTCTCCGGGCACGGCCTCGACGGTCCGGGGCTTGGGCGCCCCTTTATAGGGCACTCCCGAGTCTCCGGGCGGATTGGCGCGCTCGACCCGGGCGAGGATCCAGCCCACGTCGCGGCGCATCGGCGACAGGAAGCTCTCGGGATAGACGCCCATCCAGAGCACGACCGCGGCGATCGCTCCCAAGGAGACGAGCTCGCGCCCGTCGAGATCGGGCATCGCCGCGGCGTCGGCGTTGCGGCTGGTGCCGTAGGCGACCCGCCAGTAGAGCCAGAGCATGTAGGCGGCGCCGAGGATGATCCCGGTCGTGGCGATGGCCGCGACAAGGCTCGACGCCTCATAGGCGCCGACGAGCGCCAGGAACTCGCCGACGAAGCCGCTCGTCCCGGGCAGCCCGACCGAGGCCATGGTGAACAGCATGAACAGCAAGGCGTAGCGCGGCATGTTGTTGGAGAGGCCGCCGTAGCGTTCGATCTCGCGGGTATGCAGCCGGTCGTAGACCACTCCGACGCACAGGAAGAGCGCGCCGGAGACGAGACCGTGGCTGAGCATGACGATCAGAGCGCCTTCGAGCCCCTGGCGGTTGAAGGCGAAGATGCCGATGGTGACGAAGGCCATGTGGGCGACCGACGAATAAGCGATCAGCTTCTTCATGTCTCGCTGCACCAGCGCGACCAGGGAGGTGTAGACGATCGCGATCAGGCTCAGCGCGAAGACCAGCCAGACGAGCTGCGCCGAGGCTTCCGGAAACATCGGCAGCGAGAAGCGGACGAAGCCGTAGCCACCGAGCTTGAGGAGAACCCCGGCGAGGATCACCGAGCCGGCGGTCGGCGCCTGGACGTGGGCGTCGGGAAGCCAGGTGTGGACCGGCCACATCGGCATCTTCACCGCGAACGAGGCGAAGAAAGCGAGCCACAGCCAGGTCTGCGCTTCCTTCGGGAAGTTGGTGACGAGCAGCTTGGGAATGGCGGTCGTGCCGGCGTAGTTCACCATCCACAGCATCGCCACCAGCATCAGCACCGAGCCGAGCAGGGTGTAGAGGAAGAATTTGTAGCTGGCGTAGATCCGCTCGGCCCCGCCCCAGATGCCGATGATCAGGAACATCGGAATGAGGCCGGCCTCGAAGAAGATGTAGAAGAGGAAGATGTCCTGGGCCATGAACACGCCGAGGATCATCGTCTCCATGAGCAGGAAGGCGGCCATATATTCCGGCACGCGGCGCTCGATCGATTTCCAGCTGGCGAGGATGCAGATCGGCATCAGGAAGACCGAGAGCATGATCAGCATGACGGCGATGCCGTCGACTCCGAGCGCCCAGTAGAATGGCGCGTCTCCAAGCCGGGCCGCCGATTCGGCCGGGGTCCCGAACAGGTTGACCAGCTCGCGGAATTGCCACTGGCGCCCGCCGAGGTCGAAGGCGCTCCACAACAGGATTCCGAGCGCCAGCTCGATCAGCGTGGCGACGAGCGCGACCCAGCGGGCCGTATTGGCGGAGACGCACAGGCAGACGATCGCCGCGGCCAGCGGGATGACCAGCATCTCGGAGAGGATCGGAAATCCGAGAGGGTTCATCGCGCCATCGCCCAGGTCGCGGCGGCGGCGAGGCCGAGCAGCATCACCAGCGCATAAGTGTAGAGATAGCCGGACTGAAGCCGGGCGGTGAGGACATTGCCGACGCGCACCGCGGTCGCGGCGCCGTCCGGCCCGAAGCGGTCGATCGTCTTCTCGTCGCCGCGCTTCCAGAACAGGCGCCCGAGCCACAGCGACGGCCGGACGAAGACGAGGTCGTAAAGCTCGTCGAAATACCATTTGTTGTAGAGGAAATTGTAGAGGATCCCCCACTGCCCGGTGAAGCGGTCGGGGATGTCGGTGTTCCGGATATAGGCCTGGAGGGCGATCAGGAACCCGATGATCATGACGGTGCCCGGGGCCAGCTTCACCCACAAGGGCACTTCGTGGATCGCATGGGCGAGATGGGTGTCGAAGGCGATGCTCGAGCCCCAGAAATGGGCTCCGTGCTCGGAGTCGATGAACGGGGCATGGAACAGGAGACCGGCGAAGATCGCGCCGACCGAAAGCACGCCCAGCGGCACCAGCATCGTCCACGGGCTCTCGTGCGGATGGTAGCCGCCGGTGCCCTCGGCGACCTCGTTAGCGGAGGCCTCGTGCGGCCTCGTGTCGTGGCCCGAATCCTCTTCGTCGGGGCGGTCGTGATGGTCGCCGTGGAGGGCGTGCTGGATATGCTCGGACTGCGCCCAGCGCGCCTTGCCGAAGAAGGTCAGGAACACCAGCCGCCAGCTGTAGAAGCTGGTCAGAAGCGCCGCGGTGATCCCGACGACGAAGGCGAAGCCGCCGGCGCCGGTGCCGCTGGCGAAGGCGCTCTCGATGATCGCGTCCTTCGAGTAGAAGCCGGCGAAGCCGAAGCCCGCGAAGCCGGCGACCTGGATGATCCCGACTCCGGTGATGGCGAGAGTGCCCGCCGTCATCGCCCAGAAGGTCAGCGGAATCCGCCTTCGAAGCGCGCCGTAGAAGCGCATGTCCTGCTCGTGGTGCATGGCGTGGATGACCGAGCCGGCGCCGAGGAAGAGCAAAGCCTTGAAGAAGGCGTGGGTGAAGAGGTGGAACATAGCCGCGCCGTACGCGCCGACACCGGCGGCGAAGAACATGTAGCCGAGCTGGGAGCAGGTCGAGTAAGCGATCACCCGCTTGATGTCGTTCTGCACTGTGCCGACGGTGGCCGCGAAGATGGCGGTGGCGCCGCCGATCACGGTCACGACGGCGAGCGCGGTGTCGCTGGTCTCGAACATCGGCGACAGCCGGCAGACCATGAACACGCCCGCAGTGACCATGGTCGCGGCATGGATCAGGGCCGAGACCGGGGTCGGGCCTTCCATCGCGTCGGGTAGCCAGGTGTGGAGGCCGAGCTGGGCCGACTTGCCCATCGCTCCGATGAACAGGAGGATGCAGATCAGGGTCATCGTGTCGAAGCGCTGCCCGAGGAAGCCGATCGTCGAGCCCGCCTGGCCCGGCGCGGCGGCGAGGATCTCGGGGATCGAGACGGTGCCGAAGACGAGGAAGGTGGCGAAGATTCCAAGGCTGAAGCCGAAATCGCCCACTCGGTTGACGACGAAGGCCTTGAGCGCCGCGGCGTTGGCCGAGGGCTTGTGGTACCAGAAGCCGATGAGGAGGTAGGAGGCGAGGCCGACGCCCTCCCAGCCGAAGAACATCTGGACGAGATTGTCCGCCGTCACCAGCATCAGCATCGCGAAGGTGAACAGCGACAGATAGGCGAAGAAGCGCGGCTGGCTGTCGTCCTCCGCCATATAGCCCCAGGAATAGAGGTGGACGAGCGCCGAGACCGTCGTCACCACCACCAGCATCACCGAGGTGAGGGCGTCGACCCTGAGCGCCCAGTCCACCTTCATCGGGGCCGAATGGATCCAGCTCAGCACCGGGTGGAGCTGGCTGTGCTCGGTGCCCGCGACGAAGCCGAGGAAGATCGGCCAGCTCAGCGCCATCGCCGCGAACAGCGCGCCCGTGGTGATCAGCTTGGCGACGAAATTGCCGAGCATCCGGTTGCCGAGCCCGGCGACGATCGCCGCCAGCAGCGGCAGGAAGACGATGAGCTGGACCGTCATGCCGCCACCGTCGCCCCAGCGAAGGCTGGGGCCCCGTGGGGTGAAGAGCACAGGCGGTTTTCACCCGCCGGGATGCCAGCCTTCGCTGGCATGACGAAGAGGCTCATCCCCCTCACCCCTTCATCTGATGGATGTCGTCGACCGCGATCGTGCCTCGGCCTCGGAAGTAGATGACGAGGATGGCGAGGCCGATCGCGGCCTCGCCGGCGGCGACGGTGAGGACGAACATGGCGAAGACCTGCCCGACCATGTCGCCGAGATAGGCCGAGAAGGCGACGAGGTTGATGTTGACGCTCAACAGGATGAGCTCGATCGCCATCAGGATGACTATGATGTTCTTGCGATTGAGGAAGATCCCGAACACCCCGAGCACGAACAGGATCGCGCCGACGGTGAGGTAATGGTAGAGGCCGATCATGACGGCATCTCCGTCGCCCCAGCGAAGGCTGGGGCCCCGGGGGGCGAAGGGCGCGGGCGTTCTTCACCCGCCGGGATGCCAGCCTGCGCTGGCATGACGATGCAAACCCTCACAGCTTCATCCCCTCGCCGACTCCGGGCTGCATGTTGACGACCGCGTCCTGCGGCCGCCGGCGGTTCTGGTCCGAGACCTTCTGCGGCCGCAGGTCGCTTCGGGTTCGGTGGGTGAGCACGATCGCGCCGATCATGGCGACGAGGAGGACCAGTCCGGCGCCTTCGAACACGTAGAGGTAGCGGGTGTAGAGGACCCGGCCGAGCGCCTCGATATTGGGGACGTTCGGGTCGGTCGGAGCGCCCCTGACGGCGCCGGTCAGGGCACCGGCGTTCCACGCCACCGCGGCGAAGAAGATCTCGACGAGCAGGACCAGCGCGAGGCCGAAGCCGAACGGCCAGTAGCGGGCGACCCCGGCCCTCAGGGTGGCGAAATCGACGTCGAGCATCATCACCACGAACAGGAAGAGCACGGCGACCGCTCCGACGTAGACGATGACGAGAAGCATGGCGATGAACTCGGCGCCCAGGATCAGGAACAGCCCCGCCGAATTGAAGAAGGCGAGGATCAGCCAGAGCACCGAATGAACGGGGTTGCGCGACGCGATCGTCATCACCCCGCTGGCAACGACGAGGGTCGCGAACAGATAGAAGGCGAAGGCCTGGATCATTCGACAGCGGAACCCTGAAACCGGGAAACCCGCTCATCCTGAGTAGCCGTTGAGCTTGGCGAAATGGCGTATCGAAGGACGTCCTTCGATACGGGCCCTCGCCAGGCTCGGTCCCTACTCAGGATGAGCGGGCAAATGAGATTCGGCGCGGCCATTACCGGTAGGGGGCATCGGCGGCAAGGTTGGCGGCGAGGGCGCGCTCCCATTTGTCGCCGTTGGCCAGCAGTTTCGCCTTGTCGTAGAGCAATTCCTCCCTCGTCTCCGTCGCATATTCGAAATTCGGCCCCTCGACGATCGCGTCCACCGGGCAGGCCTCCTGGCACAGCCCGCAATAGATACACTTCACCATGTCGATGTCGTAGCGGGTCGTCCGGCGGCTTCCGTCCTCCCTGGGCTCGGCCTCGATGGTGATCGCCAGCGCCGGGCAGACGGCCTCGCACAATTTGCAGGCGATGCAGCGCTCCTCGCCGTTGGGGTAGCGGCGAAGCGCATGCTCGCCGCGGAAGCGGGGGCTGAGCGGGTTCTTCTCGAACGGATAGTTGATCGTCGCCTTGGGCTTGAAGAAATATTTCAACGTGAGCCAGTGCGCCTTCACGAACTCCCAGAGGAAGAAGGATTTGATCCAATAGGCTATCATGGCTTCTTCTTTTCGGATTGAGGCCGGCCGGCGCCCTGCCATTTCGAGATGCAATAGCCGATTCCCAGCGCTTCCTTGGGCTGCGGATTGCCCAATGTCAGGTGCGCGAGGCCCCGGCGCCCGTTCTCGAAGAGCTGGAGCGCGAGCGTGTAGCGATCGCCCGGCGCCGGCAGGCTGAGGCTGAAATAGCCTTCGCCCTTCCAGCTCGCATAAAGATAGGGGCTTCCGATCGTCCCGCTGAGCCGCCCGCTGGTGTCGGTGGAGACGGTGGCCAGCCGCCGTGTCAGCTTCGCGGGATCGGATTCACCCGGAGGCAGGAGCCCGCCGGTGATCTTTCCCGCAAGCTGGAATTTCGTGCCGTCGGGAGCCTGCATTTCGCAGGCCCAGGCGATTTGCGGCTGCGGGCCCGGAGGCGCCGGCGCCACGGCCTGGACGAGCAAGGCCAGAGCGATCATTTCGCGGCTCCCGGTCCGGGCGCGCAATTGCCGGCGCCCGTTCCGGATATCGGGCGCGGCAGCCCCGCCGGCTGGTGGGTCGCGTTCCAGATCAGGCCGTAGCGGCCGGTGGCCTTGGCGGGAGCCCGGCCGAGGCCGATCGTCACCGCCTCGGCGAGCGGGCCGCTGCTGAGCTTGAGGCGGTACATCTTCTTCTCGACGGCTCCGCTCCATTGGCCGGGCCGCTCGGCCGGCATGTCCACGGCTTCCATCGACGTGACATTGTTGGGCTTGTCGACGAACCTGAAATTGCCACCCGGGTAAAGGATGCCGCCCTTGTCGACGACATGGATGTCCCTGAGCGTCCCGCCGTCGGCGACGAAGCTGATCGTGACCGGGCTCGGCGCGGTGAACCGGCCTTGGGCCAGCAGTGCGACGGCGCAGTCGAAACGCAAAGGGCCGCTTGGCTCGGCGGCCTTCTTCGCCGAGGCGCCGCCCGGCGCCATGGCGACCGAGCCGGCGAGGACCAGGAAAGCGACTCGGCTCACCGCAAGGCTCCGTAGCGCGCCTGCGTCAGCGGGACGAGCCCCAGGTCGGGGGCCATCAGTTTGACGGCGAAAGCCGGGGGCAGGATCGCGCTTATACCGACCGACACGGTTGTCACCCGACAGCCGAGCCAGATCGTCCGAGCCCGCGGCCGGCCGGGCCGCGGCGAGCGCCCTTGCCCCAAGGGGCCGATCACGAGACGGTTCCCTGGTTGACGAAGTTCGTGCAGATCCCGGTCATCTCCTCCTTGAGGCCCGTCTCTTTCGGAACATGGCCAAAGAAGCTGGCCCGCGCCGAAGATTCCTCGCCGCGGGCATAGACCCAGAGCGTGTCGATGCCGCCATGCCCCGACGGCTTGTCGGCTGTGATCTGGAAGGCCAACTTCAGCAGCGGGAGAGGCTTGGGAGGCAAGGGCATCCCGGAACGGCGCCCCGCCAGCACGGCGCCTGGCCAAATCCTCTGGTCGGCGGGCCTGATCGTGATCCCGCCCTCGTCGAGATAGTCGATGGTGAAGCGCGAAACCCAGCCGCCGGCGGAGATGACCTGGCACTCCTTCGCCGCGATGAGCTTGCGGATCGCGAAGGTGGCAGCCCCGATCGGCGGACCGGCTCGGCGCCGGGCCTCGTCGCGATAGGCCTGCGCCGAGGGGCCGTCGCCGACGACGCAACGTCCCACCAACGCAGGAAGGGCGTCGTCGGCCGTCGGGCCCCGGTCGACCATGACATTGCTGAGGCGATCGGCGCCGTATCCCTTGTCGACCGCAATCCAGAGGCCAGTGGCCTCGTCGTGCCCGGCTACGCGCTCTTCCGGCCCGGCCCCGGGGTCGGCCTTCAGCGCGACGCTCCGGGTCGAAAACGGCCAAGCCTCCCCGGGCGTTTGCCGAAGCGTCCACTGATCCCCGCCCGTCGATCGTTCCAGAGTAGCGGCGAGGAGGGAATAGGACGGCCCGGCGAGCAAACATTGGTACGGCAGCTCCGCGGGGACCGGAGCGGCAAGGACGGAGACCAGCACGCCGATCACCAGAAGGCTCCGTAGCGCGATTGCATCAGCCAGCCAGAGATCAGGAACACCCAGATCAGCGAGATGGGCAGAAAGATCTTCCAGCCGAGCCGCATCAGCTGGTCGTAGCGGAAGCGCGGCACCGTCGCCTTCACCCAGGAGAAGACGAAGAAGAAGAACATGATCTTGAGCAGGAACCAGACGATCCCGGGAACGACGTAGAGCGGCGCCCAGTCGATCGGCGGCAGCCAGCCGCCCCAGAAGAGCACGGCGTTCATTCCGCACATCAGCAGGACGTTGCCATACTCGCCCAGCCAGAAGAGCGCGAAGCTCATCGAGCTGTATTCGGTCTGGTAGCCCGCGACGAGCTCGCTCTCGGCCTCGGTGAGGTCGAAGGGCGCCCGCGCCGTCTCGGCCATCGCCGAGATGAGGAAGATCACCGCCAGCGGAAGGAAGAGCGGGTTGAAGCCGAAGCCGTTGGTGATCCAGGCATGGTGGCGCTGCGCCTCGATGATCCCGGAAAGGTTGAACGTCTCGGACCAGAGGACGACCGGCACAAGCACGAAGCCCACGGACACCTCGTAGCTGACCATCTGGGCGGCGGCCCTGAGCGCCGAATAGAAGGGATATTTGGAGTTGGACGCCCAGCCGGCGATGATCACGCCGTAGACCCCGAGCGAGGAGATGGCGAGCAGGTAGAGCAGGCCGACATTGATGTTGGCGAGCACCATCCCCGGCCCGAACGGAACCACGGCCCAGCCGACCAGCGCCACGGTGAAGGTCAGGATCGGAGCGATGATGAAGAGGCCGCGATTGGCGCCCGACGGGATGATCGTTTCCTTGAGGAAGACCTTGAGGCCGTCGGCGAAGCTTTGCAGGAGCCCGAGCGGTCCGACGACGTTGGGGCCCCGCCGAAGCGCCATCGCGGCCCAGATCTTGCGGTCGGCATAGATGACCATCGCCACCGCCAGCATCAGCGGCAGAGCGATGATCAGGATGAAGATGAGCGTGGCGAGGAACCAGCCCGCGCCATAGCCGAGCCAGGTGCTCTGCATCCAGGCGGTCATTCCGCGGCCTCCTGGAAGCTTTGCCCGTGGAGGATTTCGGCCGAGCAGCGCTGAAGCGTCGGCGAGGACCGGGCGATCGGGTTGGTCAGATAGAAATCCTCGATCGGATAGACGATCTCGCCGCTGACGCTAGGAGCAGCGCCGGCGAAGGCGGGCAGCGGGTCGACCGGGCTGAGCCCGGGGACTCCGAGCCGCGGCACCTCGGCGGCGATGGCGGCGCGCAGCTGCGAGAGGCTGTCGAACGGCAGGGTCTTGCCGAGCACGTCCGACAGCGCCCGCAATATGGTCCAGTCCTCCCGAGCCTCGCCCGGCGGATGGACCCCGAATTCGGAGAGCTGCACCCGTCCCTCCAGATTGACGTAGGTGCCGTGCTTCTCCGTGTAGGCGGCGCCGGGCAGGATGACGTCGGCGTGACGGACTCCGCGGTCGCCGTGGGTGCCGATATAGATCGTGAAGGTGCCGGCGAAGGCCGATGTGTCTATCTCGTCCGCCCCGAGCAGGAACAGCGCCTTGAGGCCGGCCGAGCGCGCTGCGATGGAGTCGATTCCGCCCTCCGTCGCGAAGCCGAGATCGAGCGCTCCGACTCGCGAGGCGGCGGTGTGGAGGAGGCCCAAGCCGGCGCCCAGCGCGGCCGCGGCGGCTCGGGCGGCCTCATAGGCCCCCTCCACCGCGAGCGCGCCCATGCCGACGATCACCGCGGCATTCTCCCGGCCCTCGAAGGCCTCCCTCGCCTCTTTCGGCAGATCGCCGAGGATCGCGAGGTCGTTGCCGAGCTCGCTTACCGGATAGGTAAGATCGACGGCGGGGCCGATCCGGTAGACTTTCGCCCCGGCCTTCACCGCCTTGCGGATGCGGGTGTTGACGAGCGGCGCCTCCCAGCGCGGATTGGCGCCGACGAGGAGGATGACGGGCGCGGTCTCGATGCCCGCGATGGTGGGGTTGAAGCGATAGGCGGCGGGGCTCGAGACGTCGAACTTCGCCTTGTCCTGCCTGCATTCGTGCAGGGTGGAGCCGTACGCCTGCAGCAGCTTCTTCAGGGCGAAGATCGATTCCACGTCCTGAAGATCGCCGGCGATCGCCGCCACCTGCTCGCCCGCCGCGCCCTCGAGCTGCCGCGCGATGGCCTCGAAGGCCTCTTCCCAGCTGGCCGGCTGGAGCTTGCCTTCCCGGCGCACCCAGGGCCGGTCGAGCCGGTTGCGGACGAGGCCGTCGACGGCGTGACGGGTCTTGTCGTGCGCCCACTCCTCGTTGACGTCCTCGTTCAGTCGGGGAAGAGCGCGCATCACCTCGCGGAAGCGATGGTCGATCCGGATGTTGGTTCCGACCGCGTCCATGACGTCGATCGCCGGCACCTTGCGGAGCTCCCAGGGCCGCGCCTCGAAGCTGTAGGGCTTGGAGACGAGGGCGCCCACGGGACACAGGTCGACGACGTTGCCGGAGAGCTCGGAGGTCACCGCCCCCTCCAGATAGGAGGTGATCTCCATATTCTCGCCGCGCCCGATCGCTCCGATCTCCTCGACCCCGGCGACTTCCTCGGCGAAGCGCACACAGCGCGTACACTGAATGCATCGGGTCATGATCGTCTTGACGACCGGGCCCATATATTTCTCGGTCACCGCCCTTTTGTTCTCGGCGAAGCGGCTGTGGCCGCGGCCGTAGGCCATGGCCTGGTCCTGGAGGTCGCACTCGCCGCCCTGGTCGCAGATCGGGCAGTCGAGCGGGTGGTTGATGAGCAGGAACTCCATCACCCCCTCGCGCGCCTTCTTCACCAGCGGAGTCATGGTCGAGATTTCCTGGCCCTCCGCCGCCGGAAGGGCGCAGCTCGCCTGCGGCTTGGGCGGCCCCGGCTTCACCTCGACCAGGCACATCCGGCAATTGCCCGCGATCGACAGCCGCTCGTGGTAGCAGAAACGAGGAATCTCCTTCCCCGCCATCTCGCACGCCTGAAGGACGGTCGCGCCCTGCGGGACCTCGATCTCGATACCGTCGACTTTGACCATGGGCATCAGGATTGACCTTCGAAAACTTGGGGCTGTCCGGCGGCGACCCGGTAGGCCGCTTCGGCGAGATAGGCCCGCAGTATGGCCGGGCTGATCGTCAGCGGCTCGTCTTTAGGCAGGCAGGAGGCAAGCCTGGGGGCGAGTTCGGTGATTTTCGACCGCTCTTCCGCGCTCTCCCTCGCGGTCCGGAAAAAGCTGTAGGCCGCGGCAGGATCGCTTCTGACGAAGCAGGAGGCCGCGTCGAGCATCGCCAGGCCGGCGAGCGCGGGACGAGTCGCCGTGGCCAGAAAGTCCTTGCCGACCGGGAGGAACACGGCAGCCGGACGATGGCGGGGAGCGGCGCCGATGGCGGGGAAATCGCGATACAGAAGCCTCTCCGCGACCGCGCCGCGAGCGTAGACGGCGCCCTTCAGAATCGGACGATTGTCGACAAGGCACTCGCCGATGGCCGCGCGCAGCCAGGGCATTTCGGACTCGGGTGCTCCGGGTACGGTGGAAAGGACCTTTTCGAGATCACGGTCCTTGGCGGCGACCAGGCAGTCCACCAGAATGTAGATGTTGCCGATCGTCGGAACCGGCTTGGGCTTGGGGCCGGCCGCGGCGCCCGCGGTGGCCGCGACCAGCAGGGCTGCGAGGGAGAAGCCGAATGCGAGGCGGGCCATCAGCGTTTGTCCCCGCCCGCCGCCCCGATGACGTTGGTCACCGGCCGCGGCTTCACTCGGAGCAGATAGTTGAAGCGGGCGTAGAGATCGGTCCACTTCCTCTCGGCTCCGGCCGGCCGGGAGGAGTCGCATTCGGGGGCGGGATCGAAGATCGCCTTCATCGGATCGGCTCCGTCCACCATGATCCTGGGACCACCGGCGAAGGAAAGGTCGTAGGCGGCCAGATAGGCCGCCGCCTTGACGCGATGGCGCCCGACCATGCAATCCGCCCAGGGATCGGTGATGCGCGGGATGGATTCCCGGCCGGGGTCGCGGACCCAGCGGGTGAGCGCCGCCGTGGAAAGGGCGTTGATCAGCTTGCCGTCGAACGAAGTCCCCTCGGGGACGCAGTCGCGGGTCATCGCGAAGAAGCCGTAAGCGTCCGCCCCGTCGAGTGCGCGCCCGGTCAGGCCCGACTGGTCCGTGCGGACGATGTACAGCCACTTCACGTCGGCGCTATTCTTCTCGACCGCGCAGGCGGCCCAGGCGTCGATCTGGGCGGGAGCGACCTTCGCGCGCGCAAAGGCGGGGCCGGCCGCGGCCAGCGCCAGCGCGCAGATCGCCAGGCCGTAACCCCTCATTCCGCAGCCCCCGCCTGGCTGACGATCCTGTAGGCGGCGAGGGCCAGAAGCGCCCGCAGGCCCGCGAGATTGACCCGAGCGGCCGCGCCGGCCCGGACGCACGACGCCAGATTCGGGCGGATCTTGCCCATGGCGAGCCGTTCCTCGTCGCTCGCCGGCTTGGTCGCGAGCAATCCGGCGACCTCGTCCGGCATCTGCCGGACCGCGCACAGGCCGAGATACTCGCCGTCGTCGCGGGCTGCGAGGGCGGGCTTCGAAGGATCGTAGGCGACCCGGTCGGCGAGGCGAGCGCCGTCCAGCGCCTCGGGCAGAAGCTCTTCGGCGAAGGCGCCGACGACGAGGACGCGCGCGGAGCGAAGCCTGCCGAACGCGAACGGCGTGCAGCTCGCCCCCATTCGGGTGAGCGTGCGCAGCGCATCGTCATAGGCGGGGCCGCGAAAATCCATGGCGAGGAGCTTGCGCACGCTGCGCTCGTAACGGCTGGCCAGGCAGTCCGCGACAAGGTGGAGGGTGCGCAGGTCATCCGCCGAGGTGATCGTCGCCTGCACCGGCCTGGCGGCGGCCGGACCGGCGGCCGCCGTCGCCGCCAGGGCGGCAGCGGCGACCCACGATGCGATCGAGATGCGGGCGCCAGTCCGTGACATCCTTGTCCGCATCACTTCGTTACCGCCGCCGAGGGAAGGCGCAACAGCGCCTCCGCGAGCCGAAAGCGTATCTGGGTGGCGTTGAACTGCAGGTTCCTGGCTCCCGCCGGGATGCAGCGGGTGAAGTCGTCCATGAGTGCCGTAACGGCCTCGAACTCCTTCTTGCTGCCCGGTCGAGTAGTCGCGATCAGCGCGCGCGCCCGATCCGGATGGCCCGCGACATAGCATAGCGATGCCTGGCTCAGGTTGTGCACTGTGCCCGCAGCGGGGACCGGCTGCATGAGATTGGCCGGAATGGGAATCTTCTTGCGGTACAGGCCCTCGGCGATCGCTCCGCGTATCATGCTGATGGCGATGCCCTGCAGGCTGCTGACGTCGCCCAGGCAGGATTGGTAGGGCTTGCGGAACAACTTCCGGTAGGTCGCGGTTTCGGCGGCGGAATTGGGCTCGGTGGCGACGAGCATCAGCGCTTCGGCCTTGCTCGTTCCGGCATAGCAGGTGCCGAATTCACTCACCACGTCCCAAATCTGGTCCTCGCCGAGATAGGTCATCGACGAGCTGCCGGAATAGCCCGGCGCGATCTGGGCGGCGGCCGGGGCGGCCAGGCCCGCCGCGACCGCGGAGGCGGCGACGATAGCCAGGCGGCGCCTCATTCAGCCGCCTCCAAGGTCCGACCGCGCCGCTCGACGATGCGCCGTTCCAGTTCCGGCCGGAAATGGCGGATCAGGCCCTGGATCGGCCAGGCGGCGGCGTCGCCCAGGGCGCAGATGGTGTGGCCCTCGACCTGCTTGGTGACGTCCCACAGCGTATCGATCTCATGGATCTCGGCATTGCCCTCGACGAGGCGCTCCATCACCCGCCACATCCAGCCCGTGCCCTCGCGGCAGGGGGTGCACTGGCCGCAGCTCTCATGCTTGTAGAAATAGGAGATCCGGGCGATCGCCTTCACCACGTCGGTCGACTTGTCCATGACGATCACGGCCGCGGTTCCGAGGCCGGAGCCGAGGTCCTTGAGGCCATCGAAGTCCATCGGCGCGTCGATGATCTGCTCGGCCGGGACGAGCGGCACCGACGAGCCGCCGGGGATGACGGCGAGGAGGTTGTCCCAGCCTCCCCTGACGCCACCGGCGTGGCGGTCGATCAGCTCGCGGAACGGCACCGACATGGCGTCCTCGACGACGCACGGCCGGTTCACATGGCCGGAGATCTGGAAGAGCTTGGTGCCTTCGTTCTTCTCACGGCCGATGCCCTTGAACCAGGCCGCGCCACGGCGAAGGATGGTCGGGACGACGGCGATCGATTCGACGTTGTTGACCGTGGTCGGGCAGCCGTAGAGCCCCGCCCCGGCCGGGAAGGGCGGCTTCAGGCGCGGCATGCCCTTCTTGCCTTCGAGGCTCTCGAGCATCGCCGTCTCTTCGCCGCAAATGTAGGCGCCGGCGCCGCGGTGGACGAAGAGGTCGAAATCGAAGCCGGACTTGGCGGCGTTCTTGCCGAGCAGGCCGGCATCGTAGGCCTGCTGGACCGCCGCCTCGAGCACCTGCGCCTCGCGGATGAACTCCCCGCGAATGTAGATGTAGCCCGCCCGGGCCCGCATCGCGAAGCCGGCGATCAAGGCTCCTTCGATCAATTTGTGCGGATCGTGGCGGATGATCTCGCGATCCTTGCAGGAACCCGGCTCGGATTCGTCGGCGTTGATGACGAGGAAATTCGGCCTGCCGGGGGTCGGCGCCTTGGGCATGAACGACCATTTCATTCCGGTCGGGAAGCCGGCGCCGCCGCGCCCGCGAAGGCCGCTGTTCTTGATCTCGTCGATGATCGCGTCTTCGCCGACCGCCATCAGCGCCTTGGTATCGTCCCAGTCGCCGCGCGCCTGCGCCCCTTTCAGCCCCCAGTCCTGGAAGCCGTAGAGGTTGGTGAAGATCCGGTCCTTGTCGTCGAGCATCAACGCGGACCCTCGATCATCGCGCGGACTCCGAAGAAGACGGCGGCGACCACCGCCACGGCGATGGCGAGGCCGATGAGCTTGAAGCCGAAGAAGACGAGCTTCACCAGCAGCCAGAGCACGATGATCCCGACGATGAGGGAGATTGCGAGCGAGCCGAGCGACTTCATGCCTGTTCCTCCCCGGCCCAGCGCGGCCGATAATCGTAATTCTCGCCGACCATCTCGGGCAGCGTGGTGACGCCCCCTTCCGGTTCGCTCCTGCGACGGGCGACGCCCTGCGGGCCCGGCTTGGGAGTCTCGCCGCGGGCGAGAGCCTCGAGAAGGGCCGTCATGGTCTCGAACGTCAGGTCTTCGTAATTGTCGTCGTTGATCTGGACCATCGGCGCGTTGGCGCACGCCCCGAGGCACTCGACCTCCGAGAGGGTGAAGAGGCCGTCCCCGGTGGTCGCGCCCTTCCTCATCCCCTTCGCCTTGCAGGCGGCGAAGACATCGTCCGAGCCGCGCAGCATGCACGGGGTGGTGCCGCAGACCTGAACGTGGAAGCGGCCGACCGGGCGCAGGTTGAACATCGTGTAGAAGGTCGCGACCTCGTAGGCGCGGATGTAGGGCATGCCGAGATAGGCGGCGACATATTCGATCACCGGGATCGGCAGCCACCCCTGGGTCCCCGTCTCCGCCCCGACCTGCCGCTGGGCGAGGTCGAGCAGCGGGATGATCGCGCTCTGCTGACGGCCCGGCGGATAGCGGTCGACGAGCCGCTTCGCCTGCCGGTCGTTCTCGGCCGTGAACGCGAACGCGCCCCAGCGCGCGCGCAGCTCGTCGAGGTCGATCGAGGTGGGGAGAATGTCAGCCATCGTTGCCGTCCCCTTTCCCCCTGCGCCGCCGGGCGCTCAGACCGGCGAGGACGAGCAGGATCAGCAGCGCGCCGGAGGTGCCGACGATGCTGCCCTTCTCGCCGACCTGGCCGGGAGCCGGATCCGAATTCCACTTGAGGGCCAGCATGATCGCTACTGCGATCAGAAGCGCCGCTGCGAGCGCGACCAGCCAAAGTCTGCGTCGGCTCACCGGTCGATCTCCCCGAAAACGATGTCGAGCGAGCCGAGGATGGCGGTGACGTCGGCGAGCATGTGCCCCTTGGTCATGAAGTCCATCGCCTGGAGGTGGGAGAAGCCGGTCGGGCGGATCTTGACCCGGTAGGGCTTGTTGGTGCCGTCGGCGACGAGATAGATGCCGAATTCGCCCTTGGGGCTTTCGGTGGCGACATAGACCTCGCCCTCGGGGACGTGGAAGCCCTCGGTGTAGAGCTTGAAATGGTGGATGAGCGCTTCCATCGACTGCTTCATCTCGGCGCGCTTGGGCGGAACCACCTTGCGGTCCAGCGAGGCGATCGGGCCCTGCGGCATCGCCTCGAGGCACTGCTTCATGATCCGGACAGACTGCCGGACCTCCTCGGCGCGGACCATCATCCGGTCGTAGCAATCGCCCTTGGTGCCGACCGGAACGTCGAACTCGACCCGGTCGTAGACGTCGTAGGGCTGCGACTTGCGGATGTCCCAGGGGACGCCCGCGGCTCGGATCATCGGCCCGGAGAAGCCCCAGGCGATCGCGTCCTCCTTGGACACGACGCTGATGTCGACGTTGCGCTGCTTGAAGATCCGGTTGTCGATGACGAGGCTCAGACTGTCCTCGAACATCGGCAGCAGCTTGCTGTCCATCCAGCCACCGATATCGTCGAGCAGGGCCTGCGGCACGTCCTGGTGGACTCCGCCCGGCCGGAAGTAATTGGCGTGCATGCGCGCGCCCGACGCGCGCTCGTAGAAGTTCATTATGTCTTCGCGCGGCTCGAACAGCCACAGGTTCGGAGTCATCGCTCCGACGTCCATGATGTGGCTGCCGATGTTGAGCAAATGGTTCGACACCCGGGTCAGCTCGGCGAAGAAGGTCCTCAGATACTGGGCGCGGAGCGGCACCTCGAGGTCGAGCAATTTCTCGATGGCGAGCACGTAGCTGTGCTCCATCGACATGGGTGAGACGTAGTCGAGCCGGTCCATGTAAGGCACGGACTGGATGTAGGTCTTGTATTCGCAGAGCTTCTCGGTGCCGCGGTGGAGTAGCCCGACATGCGGATCGACGCGCTCGACGATCTCGCCGTCGAGCTCCAGGATGAGCCGAAGGACGCCGTGCGCCGCCGGGTGCTGCGGGCCGAAGTTGATCGTGTAATTGGCGATCTCGGATTCGGTCGCGCCTGAGCGGGCGACCTGCTGCTCGCGGGACATGTTCCCGGTGGCGAGGGTCACTTCTTGATCTCCTCGGCCTTGAGTGGGGTCGGCGCGCCGGGCGCCTCGGGCGCCTTCTCGTCGCCGGGCAATATGTAGGCGGCGCCTTCCCAAGGGCTGAGGAAGTCGAACGGCCGGAAATCCTGGGCGAGCTGGACCGGCTCGTAGACCACCCGCTTCTGCTCCTCCGAATAGCGAAGCTCGACATAGCCCGAGAGCGGGAAATCCTTGCGGAACGGGAATCCGCGGAAGCCGTAATCGGTGAGGATCCGGCGGAGATCGTCATTGCCGTCGAAGATGACCCCGTAGAGGTCGAAAACCTCGCGCTCGAGCCAGCCTGCCACCGGCCACAGCGAAGTCACCGACGGCACGGCAATGTCCTCATCGGTCGACACCCGGACCCGGATTCGGTGGTTCCTAGTCAGCGAGAGGAGATGGTAGACCACCTCGAAACGCTCAGGGCGCTGCGGATAGTCGACCCCGGCGATCTCCATCAGCTGCTGATATTCGAATTCATCCCGCAGCATTCGACAAGCTTCCAGGATGCCGTCGCGGCGAACGCTGAAGGACAACTCGCCTACTGCATCCTTGTGATCGAGGTACAGGTTACCGAGCGACAGCTTCACTGCGTCGGCCAAGCCCTCTCTCGGGGCAATCCTGGGAGCCGAATTGTTCGCCATATCAGCGCTCTATCGTTCCCACGCGGCGGATCTTCCGCTGCAGCTGCATGACGCCGTAGAGCAGGGCCTCCGCGGTCGGGGGGCAGCCCGGCACGTAGATGTCGACCGGCACGATCCGGTCGCAGCCGCGCACCACCGAATAGGAATAATGGTAATAGCCGCCGCCGTTGGCGCAGCTGCCCATCGAGATGACGTAGCGCGGCTCCGACATCTGGTCGTAGACCCGCCGGAGGGCCGGCGCCATCTTGTTGCACAAGGTCCCGGCGACGATCATCACGTCCGACTGGCGCGGGCTCGCCCGGGGCGCCACTCCGAAACGCTCGAGGTCGTAGCGCGGCATGTTGGCGTGGATCATCTCGACCGCGCAGCAGGCGAGGCCGAAGGTCATCCACCACATCGACCCGGTCCGTGCCCATTGGAACAGATCCTCGGTCGAGGTGACGAGGAACCCCTTGTCTGAGACTTCGGCGCTGAGATCGCTGAAGAAGGCCGGGTCCGGCTGCTGGAGGTCGGACGGCCGCGCATTCTCGTGCCGGGGATCGAGGATCACTCCCATTCGAGCGCGCCTTTCTTCCAGGCGTAGGCGAAGCCCAGGGTGAGCTCCACCAGGAAGAGCATCATCGCCCCCCAGCCGGCGATTCCGATATAGCCCAGGGTCACCGCCCAGGGGAAAAGGAAGGCGGCCTCCAGGTCGAAGACGATGAACAGGATTGCGACGAGGTAGAAGCGGACGTCGAACTGCGCGCGGCTGTCCTCGAAGGCCGGGAATCCGCACTCATATTCCGCCAGCTTGTCCGGATAGGGATTGGCCGCCCCGGTCAGCTTCGAAACCATCATCGGCAGGACGACGAAGGACAGCGACAGCGACAGGGCGACGGCGAGGAACAGGAGGATAGGCAGATATTCGGCGGCGGTGGACGCCATCGAGACTCTCCAGGGGGTACGAAGCTGCGCGGCTTCTAGGGCAGCGGCCACGCCATCGCAACACTCTTGCCGGACATTGACAGGCGGCGGCCCGAGTTACAGTCTGGAGCCGGGAAAAGGGGGATAGAGATGAAATCCAAATGGCTTGCGGCGGCGGCTTTGGCCGCGTTCTGGGCGCTTCCCGCCCAGGCGCAGATGGTGAAGGGCCAGGACCCGGCGACCCTGGTCAAGGCTCTTCAGAAGGAGGGCTATGCCGCCAAGCTCGGAGTCGACAAGGTCGGTGATCCTTTGATCACGAGCGGAGTCTCGGGCACGACCTTCCAGATCTATTTCTACAATTGCACCAGCAACAAGAATTGCGCGACCGTTACCTTCCACTCGGGCTACGATCTCAAGACGAACATCGGCTATGAGAAGATCAACGAGTGGAATCGCGGCAAGCGCTTCGGCCGCGCTTATCTGGACAAGGAGGACGATCCGATCCTCGAGATGGACCTCGACCTGGACGACGGCGGATTGTCGCAGGCTTTGTTCATCGACAACGTCCAGTTCTGGGCGAGCGTGCTCGTCGAATTCGAGAAGCACATCGGCTATCGGACCTAGCCGACCCGCCCGGCGTCTTACGGGCCTTTATTTTAGCTTGAGCATCCGGATGACGGTGGGCTGCAACGGCCCCTCGCCTTTCAACACGCCGCCCTCTCCGAACCGCTCCCATTGCGCGCTGGCGACATAGAGCAGGCGGTCGCCCGTCGCGACGGCGAGGGTGACCTCGCCCCATTCGGGATTGGCCCGTTCCAGCACCTCAAGCCGGGTCACGCGGGTCCCGTCACTGGACAGCCGCAGCCTGACGATCCGCTGCGGCGCGTACGCCGTCTGGGTGGCGATCAGGTCGTTCCCATGGCGGACGAGGGCGTCGATCCCATCGAGCATCATGTCCGGCGCGCCGGCGACCTGGATGAGCCGACCGCTCACACGCTCGATCGCGGCGATCCCGTAGCGGCGGTCGGCCACGTAAAGCCATTTCTGATCGGCCGAGACGGCCATCCCCTGGGCGCTGAACAGCCGGCCGGGCGGGACCAGGACCTCCAGCGCGGAGCAGCCCGGGCGGCAGACATAGACGCCGCCGGTCAGACCGTCGCTGGCATAGACGGAGCCGTCCGCCGCGACCGCGACGTCGCCGGGAGTCGCTCCTGCCGGCGCAGGGATTCGGAAGGATCGTTCGGGATCGCCGGGATCGACCGAGATCAGGCCGCTGAAGACTCCCTCGGCCTTGGGGGTCTCGTCGAGCACCGCCGAGGCGGCCCAGAGCCGGTGCGAGCGCCGGTCGAACGCCACTCCGAGAAGACTTCCGGCCTCGCCCGAGTTCAACCGCCTCGAGCCGTCCCGCGGGTGGACCGCCACCAGCTGCCGGTCGACGACGCTGGTAACGTAGAGCTGCCGCGATCTCGGATCGACGGCGAGACCCTCGATCAGCCGGTGAACAGGAGCCACGGCAAGGCCTGGCCTGCTGCCGACGATCGGGCCGGCGTTGGCGTCGAAGCGGGCGTTGAGGCCCCGCATCGAGTCGGCGCCGACAAGCGCCTCGACCTGAGCGCGACCGGCCGGAGAGAGCCCCGCTCCGCCCGCCGCCAGCCGGCGCGCGGAGTCGAGGGCCGAGCGGGCATCCCTGGCATCGAGGGCGGCGGCAAGACGGCGGCGCTGCAAGCCCATGCTGTTGGGGAAGGCGGCGGCGGCGCGCTCGATATCCGCCCGGGAGGCGAATTCCCGCGGCGCCGAGGGCCAGTCCTTCCCCGCGGACCGGCCCGCCGCGGCCGAGGCTAAGGCCAGGAACGCGGCCAGGATGATGAGCCTGAGCATCCGCCCGGCTTAAACGGCCGGGTCAGGCGCGCAAGGCGCCTGCGACGAGCTTGTGAAGCCTCGAATGGAGCTGGTCGTTGGCGGCGAGCACCTGGCCCTTGGCGAGCGCCGAATCGCCGCCTCGGAAATCGGTGACGAAGCCGCCCGCCTCGCGGACGAGGAGGATTCCGGCCGCGATGTCCCAGAGGTGGAGATCCTCCTCCCAGAAGCCGTCGAAGCGGCCCGCCGCCACCCAGGCGAGATCGAGCGCGGCCGAGCCGAAGCGGCGGATTCCGGCGACTTCCGGGCCGACCGCGTCGAGGATCT
Organism: Allosphingosinicella sp.; assembly: GCA_036389015.1. Lineage (GTDB taxonomy): Bacteria > Pseudomonadota > Alphaproteobacteria > Sphingomonadales > Sphingomonadaceae > Allosphingosinicella. The sequence goes on from DASVQS010000031.1 coordinate 43,678, forward strand.
TCTGGAAGCGGTCGAGATGGCCGTGGCCTTTCCACGGCACTCCGGTGGCGATCAGGGCGTCGGCGAGGTCGCGCCGGGCCGAGACCCGGAGGCGGCGCTCGTTGAGCCAGGCGCCCCTGCCCTTCTCCGCCCAGAAGCTCTCGTCGGTGAGCGGCTGGTAGACGAGGGCCTGGGTGATCTCCGGCCGCCCGCCGGCCCCGCGCGGATCCTCGACCGCAATCGAGATAGCGAAATGGGGAAGGCCGTGAAGGAAGTTGGAGGTTCCGTCGAGCGGATCGACGATGAATCGCGGCTTGTCGGGATCGCCCTCGAGCGACCCGCCTTCCTCGAGCGTCAGCCGCCAGTCCGGCCGGGCGTGGCGAAGTTCCTCGACGATGGTCTGCTCGGCCTTCTTGTCGGCCATGGAGACGAAGTCGGCGGGCCCCTTGCGGCTCACCTGGAGCTGCTCGACCTCGCCGTAATTGCGCCTCAGCTGCGGCGCCGCCTTGCGCGCGGCGCGCTGCATGACGGTGATCAGTCCAGAGTGCGAGACCATCGTTAACTCCTAAACCCCTCTCCCTGTAGGGGAGAGGGACAGCCGCGAAGCGGCAGGGTGAGGGAGTGAGGCCTTGCCCTCACCCTCCCAAGCTTCGCTTGGGCCCCTCCCTCTCCCCTGCAGGGAGAGGGGTTATCTAGTCGGCCCTGCGTACATAGGTCTGCTCGTAGACGTCGACGACGATCCTCGTGCCGGCGCCGATATGGGGCGGCACCATCACCCTGACCCCATTCTCGAGCAAAGCCGGCTTGTAGCTGGACGAGGCCGTCTGGCCCTTCACAACCGCATCGGCCTCGACGATCGTCGCCTCGATCGTGTCGGGAAGCTGGACCGAGATCGGCCTCTCCTCCCAAAGCTCCATGACCACGTCCATGCCGTCCTGGAGGAAGGCCGCGGCGTCGCCGAGCAGATCGGTCGGGAGGGTGATCTGCTCGTAGCTTTCCTTGTCCATGAAGGTGAGCATGTCGCCGTCGCGGAACAGGAACTGGAAGTCCTTGGTATCGAGCCTGACCCGCTCGACCGTCTCCGCCGAGCGGAAGCGGACGTTGTTCTTGCGGCCGTCGATGAGGTTCTTCATCTCGACCTGCATGTAGGCGCCGCCCTTGCCCGGCTGGGTGTGCTGGATCTTGACGGCGCGCCAGATGCCGCCCTCATATTCGATGATGTTGCCGGGACGGATGTCCACGCCGCTGATCTTCATGTCTGTCTCTCGGGAGATAGTGTAAAAAGAGCCGGGCCGGGCCTTAGCGGTCGGAAGGTGGCGGGGCAAGTAACCCTCCCCGTCATTCCGGCGAAGGCCGGAATCCACGAACACTGCCGTGCGGAGTCTCAATCCGCCGAGTTCATGGATCCCGGCCATGCCGGGATGACGGAATGTCACTTCTTCCCCGCCAGCAGCGGGTAGGGATTGATCGGGGTCCCGTCATACCATTTCTCGCCCTCGGCCATCTTGTTGATGGCGAAGTGGAGGTGGGGCCCCGCCGGATTGGCGTTGCCGGTCGATCCGACGAGGCCGATCGCATCGCCCTGCTTCACGGCCTGCCCCTCGTGCAGCCCCGGCGCATAGGCCTGGAGATGGGCGTAATAGAACATCCATTTGCCGTCGGGCGAGCGGACATAGGCGGTGATCCCGCCGCCGCCCTTGCTTTCGAACAGTTTCTCGACCGTGCCGGGCGCCGCCGCGAAGACCGGAGTCCCGTGCGGAGCCATGATATCGATCGCGTTGTGGACCCGGGCGCCGCCGGACCTGGATTGGGTGTAGGTGTCCTGGAGCTGGTCGGCCTTCACCCCGGCGACGGGGATCGCGAGGCCCGTCGGCCCGAGCACGAGGTCGCCGCGCGGAGTCGGATCGGGCGAGGGCGGGGGCGAGGCCGTCGGGCCGGGGGCCGACCTCGATATGCTCACGCCGCTATAGGCCATGAACCAGAAAGCGCTGGTCAGGGCACAGGTGACGATCGCGGTGACGAGGACGATGACGAAGGTTCTGAGGCGCTCCATCCCCGCTCAACGCAACTTATTTCCCACCCGTTCCGTTTCGCGCCAAGGATGACTGGAGCGCTACTGCCGGGACTCCTCCCCGCGGCTCAGCTCCTTGAGGAGTCGGCGGCGGATCTCGCCGCGCTGGCCCGGCGCCCTCAGGTTCTCGCTGCTCGCGTAAAGGCCGCGCAGGAAGCTCAGATCCCACCTTGTCATCGTGATCGGCACCTCGGCGCCCATCTCCGTCGTCAGGATCCTGAGGATGGTCGGGGCGGAGCCGGTGAGCTCGGCCGGATCGGCGGAACCGTAAAGGCGCATCGCCCCGTAATCGGCCAGCTGGATGGTGGTCAGGCCGTCGAGGGCGCGGGCCTCGACGATCAGGATCGCCCCGTCGACGGCCCGACGGGTCCCGGTCGATATACGCGAAGCGCGACTGTTGTTCTGCTGGTAATCGAAGGGCTCGCCGTCATTCGGGCGAAGCGGGACTCCGAAGGCGGTGACGAATCCCTCCAGCCGCCAGAAGGCGCTCGGACCCGGGTCGCGCGCCAGCCTGCGGATTTGCGACGGGGTGATCAGCTCTCCGAAATAATCGCCCCGCTTCTGGAGCGCCTCGATGAGCGCGCGCTTGTCGGTGGTGATGATCATCAGGGCATTGGGGGTGCACCGGTCCTTACCCAAGTGAAGCCCGACCGCCTTCGCCACGGTGCGAAGGCGCTGCTCCATGATCGCGGCCTGGCCCGGCGCCGCTCCTATCACCCGCGGACAGACGTTTTCCTCGAAACGGGCGATGTTCCCGTCGATCGCCGCCGGAGTGAGCGCGTTGACGAAGTCGCGAGCCTCCTTCTCGACGTCGCGCACGCCGGTGACGGTGATCGTCGACCCGTCGGCGCGCTGGGGCTGCTCCTCGGCGAAGGCCGGCGCCGGGCACAGGCTCAGCGCGACAGCCAGAGCGGCGGCGGAAGGGATCATGCGCATGGCGAGCTCCTTTTCCAAAACTCCCCTGCATGGGATAGGACGAGCGGCCGAATTGTAAAGCCTGGCCGGCTCTCTCTGAACTCCGCTCCGGTCCGAGTCGTTACGTGGCCGTGAAACAAATCCATATCGGCTGCTCCGGGTGGATCTACCGCCACTGGCGCGAGCTCTTCTATCCCGCGAAGCTTCCCCAGCGCCTCTGGTTCGAGCATTATGCGGACACGTTCGGCACCGTCGAGCTGAACACCAGCTTCTATCATCTGCCCAGGGCGGAGACCTTCACCAAATGGCGCGAACAGGCGCCGCCGGGCTTCCGCTACGCGGTCAAGGCGCCCCGCTTCATCACCCATATGAAGAAGCTCAAGGATTGCTCGGAGCCGGTCGCTGAGTTCCTCGGCCGGGCCCGCAACCTCGGGCCGGCGATCGGCCCGATCCTCTACCAGCTGCCGCCGCGCTGGGCCTTCAACCGCGAGCGGCTCGAGGAATTCATCGCCCTCCTGCCCGCCGACCTCACCCACGTCTTCGAGTTTCGCGAGAAAAGCTGGCTGACGAAGGCGGTGCTCGCTCTGCTCGACTCCAGCGGCATCGCCTTTTGCGCCCACGACATGCCGGGCCTGGCGACCCCGCGCTGGGCATCCGGGCCGATCGCCTACGTCCGCTTCCACGGCGGCACCGGCAAATATGTCGGCCGCTATTCCGACGAGGCGCTGCTCGCCTGGACCGACTGGATCGTCGAGCAGGCGAAGGCCGGCCGCGACATCTGGTGCTATTTCAACAACGACATTGGCGGCCACGCCATCGACGACGCTCTGACTCTGCGTTCGATGGCGGCGCAGGCTTGGCCGCACGCCATCGCTCCGGCCAATCGGCAGGACTAGCGCCTCTTTGTTACACTCTCATGTCAAGTACATCTCAAGAATACCCGTAATATTACCATCACATACCCTCCCTAGATCGGGATCGAGAGCGGCGAATCGCGCGCTCCTCCGAGAAAAGGGATCCAATGTCCATTCGCGCATCGATTTTCCTGACGGGCGGCCTCGCGGGAATTTCCGCCATCGTCCTGGCATCGCCGGCCTTCGCCGCCGGGCCCGTCGAGGCCGGCGGGTCGCCGGTCGACGGCTCGGCCGCCGAGGAAGCCGACGCTCCCTCGGATGAAGGCCTGGAGGAGATCGTCGTTACCGCCACCAAGCGGGAGACCAACCTCCAGCGCACGCCGATCGCCATCTCCGTGCTCGGCTCGGAGGCTCTGGCCGAGCGGCATGTCCAGAGCCTCGGCGATCTCGCCGACGGCTCGATCCCGGGCTTGCGCGTCGCCACTTTCGAAGCCCGCACCTCCGCGCTCACCATCGGCATCCGGGGGATCGTCCCGCTCGACGCCAATCAGCCGGCGCGCGAGCAGGGCGTTGGAGTCTATATCGACGGAGTCTATCTCGGCCGTCAGCACGGCCTCGGCGCCGCGCTGCTTGACGTCGAGCGGATCGAGGTTCTGAAGGGTCCGCAGGGCACCCTGTTCGGCCGCAACACCGAAGGCGGCGCGCTCAGCATCGTCACCCGGGCGCCGACTGGCGCCTTCGGATTCAGGATGCGGGCCGGCCTCGGCAATTTCGGCGCCTACAATGCCGACGCTCATCTCGACCTTCCGGCGGTCGGGCCGCTCAGCTTCAAGGTCGACGGCGCCGTCCAATATCAGGGCGCGACCACCGCGAACCCGCTGCCGGGCAGCGTCGGATGGAATTATTTCGACCGCCGGGGCCTCCAGGTGAAGGCCCGGTTCCAGCCTTCCAGCCGATTCACCGCCGATCTTTCCGCGGATGTCGGCCTCGACAGGAACAGCCCCTTCTACAGTCAGTTGCTGAACTACAATCCGCTCGGCCTGGCGGTCGGCCCGGCGAGCGGGGCGCTGCCCGCCGGCGCGATCCGCCCGCTTCCGCCGCTCGTCGAAGTCGAGGGCGAAGCGAGGATGAAGGTCGCCGACATCGGCGTTCCCCAGCAGCCGAGCGTCGACAAGACCCGGGGCGCCGCGCTGATGGTGCGCTGGAACGCCACGCCCGACCTCCAGCTGCGCTCCATATCCGCCTGGCGCGAAGTCGAGGTCGAGCAATGGGACAATAGCGGCGGCGCCCACAGGCTGCCGGTCTTCGCCCCCAACGGCAATTTCAGCCGCTACAGCCTGGCCGGCCTGAGGCAGCATCAGCTGAGCCAGGAGATCCAGGCGGTCGGAAGCCTCGGGGACGGCGTCGAATATGTCGCCGGCCTCTATTATTTCGAGGAGGAAGCGAGCGACGACGCCTCAACTCCGAGCACCAATCGCTGGAATGCCGACGGCACCGGCTACACCATCAACGATCCGAAGCCGACCCTCCGCGGCTTCCGGACCATCGACCGGGCGAGCCGGGCGAAAAGCCGGAGCTACGCCGCCTACGGCCAGGCGACATGGACTCCATCGGGCCTCGATGCCCTCCACGTCACGCTCGGCGGCCGCTTCACCCACGACGAGAAGGAGGGCCGGCTGACGACCGTCAACAATGCGCCGACGAATTTCGCGTTCGAGCAGCAGCACGACCGCTTCAACCCGCTGGTGACGATCGCCTACGACGCCGCCCGCGACGTCCATCTCTACGCCAAATATGCGACCGGTTACCGCGCGGGGGGCGCCAGCTCGCGCTCGCTCACCTATCGTTCGTTCGGACCGGAGGACGTCAAATCGTATGAGATCGGCGCCAAGACCGAGCTGTTCGGCCGCCGCCTTCGCCTCAACCTCGCCGCTTATGCGATGGACCGGAGAGGGAGCCAGATCGACTTCAGCCTGGTCACTCCCCAGCCCAACGGCTCGACCCGCAACACGCTCGAGACGATCAACGCTCCCGGCACCACCCGAATCCGCGGCCTCGAGGCGGACGCGATCCTCAAGGTCGTCGACGGCCTTACGCTCACCGGCGCTTATGCCTATACCGACACTCGGATCCCCGACACGGTTAACCCGTTCAAGGGCGTGGTCGAACCCGTGTTCATCGTCTTCACTCCCCGCAACGCCGCCAGCGCGGCGGTGGATTTCGAGCGCAATCTGCGGGGCGCCCGGCTGCGCCTTCATCTCGACGCCAATTATGCCCAGGCGACCCAGAGCTTCGCCGAATCGCCGGTGAAGAACGAAGCGTCGTTCATCGTCAACGGCCGGGTCGCTCTCGGCGAGATCGCGCTCGGGCCGGAAGGCGCCCGCCTCGAGCTCGCGCTCTGGTCGCGCAACCTGTTCAACGAAGCCCATGTCTACCGAAGGGACCCCGCCAACCGCGCCGTGCTCGGCGACTACGGCAATTTCAACGCCCCCCGCACCTTCGGGATCGAGGCGACCATCAAATTTTGAGCTTGCAGACCGCGAACTGCTGCTTCCCTTCGCGGCAGGGGCGCTCAGGCCCGTTCCCGGGAGAGCAGCTGCTCGAACTCGGCGACGGCCGCGTCCGGACCTTGCGAATGCCCCCACACCGCGCCGCACACGGCGAGGAAATCCGCGCCCGCCTCGACCAGCACCCCGCCGTTGGCCGGAGTGATCCCGCCGATCGCGACGCAGGGTATCTCGAACAATCGCGACCACCAGGAGAGGATGGAAGGCTCCGGCCGGTGCGCCGTTTCCTTCGTCGCGGTCGGGAAAAAGGCGCCGAAGGCGACATAGTCGACCCCGGCGTCGCCCGCCTCCATCGCCAGATGGCGGCTGTCGTGGCAGGTCACGCCGATCTGCGCGGACGGGCCGAGCAGGGCCCTCGCCTCACGCGGGTCGCCATCACCCTGACCGAGATGGACTCCGTCGGCGCCGAGGCGCTTGGCCAGGGCCATGTCGTCGTTGACGATGAAGGCGACTTCGCGGGCCTCGCAGATCCGTTTCAGCGGCTCGGCCAGCCGCGCTGCCTCATGCTGGCCGATCCCCTTCACCCGGAACTGGAAGGCGGCGACCGGGCCGCCGTCCAGAGCTCGCTCCAGCCGCTCGGGGAAATCGCCGCCGACCTCTAGGGGAGAGATCAGATAGAGCTGACACGGCGGCCGAGCCGTCGGCTCGAACAAATGCGCGAATTCAGGATCGAGCGGGTCTTCCATCGCTCAGGAATTCGCATCTGAGCGTTCGCCGCTCAAGCAGCAAAAGCGGGCCGGCTTGCGGCCCGTGCCCCATCGCTCGGCGATTTCGGTGAAGCCGGCCGCCTCCATCAGCCCCTTCACCTCCGCCGCCTCGAACAGCCGGAAGCCGAAGCGGTGGCCGGGCCACTTGCGAAGCTCTGCGGCCGGCTCGAAGACGATGGCGAGCTTGCCGCCCGGTTTCGTCACCCGCGCGATCTCGGCGATCGCCGCTGCCGGGTCCGGCCAGAAATAAAGGCTGTTGACGCTCACCGCCTTGGTCACCGTGTCGGGCGGCAAGGGCAGGCTATCGGCGGACGCCTTGAGGAGGTGGAGGCGGCCGCGCCGGACGTCGCGAGCGAAGCGCTCGCGGGCTCGGGCGATGAGCGCGTCGGAAAGGTCCGCCCCGAACACCTCCCCCCGGGTGCCGAGCAGAAGCGAGCGCAGCAAACCGCCGCCGCCGAAGCCGACCTCCAGCACCCAGTCGTCCCGCTCCAGCCTCAGGCAGTCCAGGGCAATGGCGTTCATCTCCCGGCTGATCCGGTCGAGCCAGGGCGCGATCAGGAACCGCCCGACGGGTCCCGACGGCCGCGCGAACTGGCGGGCCAGGAAGCGGTGGACGCTTATGCCGCGACCTTCTCGGTCGAGGCGCGGTGGATCTCGTCGATCGCCCCGCCGAGCGAGCGGTCGAATTCCTCGTCGCTCATCTGATGGCGAAGGTCCTCGAGCAAGGCCCGGCTGAAGCTGGCGATCATCCCGCGGTTGCGGGCGAGCTCGGCGCAGGCCTCGGAGCGGCTGAACCCGCCCGACAGCGCGACCACCCGAAGGACCCGGGGATGGTCGACCAGTGGATTGAACAGGCCGGGCGTAGCCGGGATGCTGAGCTTGAGCATCACCTTCTCGTCGCCGGGCAAAGCGTCGAGCCCCTTCAGCAGCTCGTCGAGCAGGATCCGGTCGGCCTCGGCGCGCTCCGGACTCTTGATGTTGACCTCGGGCTCGAGGATCGGGACCAGCCCGGCGGCGAGCACCTGCCGCGCGATCTGGAACTGCTGGGCGACGATCGCGGCGATGCCGTCGCGATTGGCGAGGTTGATGACCGAGCGCTCCTTGGTGCCGAACACACCCAGCCCCCTGGCGCGGGCCAGGAGGCCGTCGAGCCCGGGCATCGGCTTCATCAGCTGGACTCCCTCCGACTCGGCCTCAAGACCCTTGTCGATCTTGATGAACGGGACGACTCCCCGCTCCTTCAGAACTTCGGGCACCGGCCGGCCGTCGATGTCGCCGTCCATCGTCCGCTCGAACAGGATGGCGCCGATCACCTTGTCGCCGCTGAACGAAGGCGAGGTGATGATCCGCGAGCGCATCTGGTGGATGAGCCCGAACATCTCCTCGTCCGAGCTCCAGGCGCCCTCCTCGATGCCGTAGCCCTTGAGCGCCTTGGGCGTCGATCCGCCGCTCTGGTCGAGCGCGGCGATGAAGCCCTCGCCCTCCGCCATCTGCGCCGTCATCTTCGCTTGATCCATCTGAAGCGGTCCCTCGTGATTCGCCAAAAGTCGCGCGTCCGTATCCCAGCGTGGCGCGGGGTTCAAACGCCGCCGACGACGCAGGCCTTGCCTGGCGAGCATGTTCTTGCTATGTTCGCCTAAAGCGGAGGTATGCGTGGGCGACTCGGGCATCAGACGGAGACGGGATTCCAACGGGCGGCACGGGTGCATCCGGAGGGCTACGGGAAAACTGCGGACATCGTGAACTTCATGAACTTCACCTCCGTTCGCGGACCGGCCCGGTGACGGTCACGGTGAGTGTCACCGAAAAGAGGGGCGGCGTTTCCGCCGCCCCTCCAGTTCAGTCGCGGGGACGCAAGGTCACCAGCTTGTCGACCACTGCGTGCAGGCCTTCGCCCGAGCTGGCGTGGACGTCGATCCGGCCGATCTTCTCGGTCACGCGCTCGAGCGCCTCCAGCTCCTTGAGCCTCAGGAGGGTCGGATTGTCCTCCATCAGCCTGGCCGTGTTGAGCAGCGACCGGGTCGCGGCCGTCTCCTCGCGGCGGCGGATGAGGTTCGCCTGGGCGACCTTCTCCGCCTCGACCACGCGGTTGATCAGCTCGCGCATCTCGCCCGGGAGGATCACGTCCTTGATCCCGAGCTCGGTGACGACGATCCCGATGTCGCCGAGATTGCCGCGGACATGAGCGACGATCTGGTCGTCCACCGCCTCCCGGTCGTTGAGCAGCTCGTCGAGGGTCCGGCCGCCCACGGCCTCGCGAACCGCGAACTGCACCAGCTTGTAGACGTGGCTCATATAGTCCGGAGTCGCGAGCGCCGCCTTCTCGACGTCGGAGACCTGGACGAAGGCGGTGAGGGTCACTCGGAGCGACACCCGGTCCTTGGTCAATATCTCCTGCGCCGTCACCTCGAGCGGAAGCGGACGGGTGTCCAGCCCCTTCGAGGTGACGTTGCGGCCGATCTGCCAATAGCCGTAGCGGCCCGGGCCGAGAGTCTCGACGAGCTCGCCGTCGAAGAAGACGAGCCCCGCCTGCCCCGAATCCACCGAGACGATCGCGATCGGCGCCTTGACCCCGGTGAGGGCGGCGTCGGCCTTCTCGAACGCGATCAGCTCGGCCTTGTCGAGGCGCGGACGGGCGAGAACGTCGTAGGTGGTGACCTCGACGGCGTTCATCGCCTTCCAGACGTAGACCGTCTGGCCCGGGCGGACGACATAGGCCGCCCGGCCGTCGATCCAGACCACTGCGGCCTGCCCTTCGGCGGGCCGGACGACGGTGAAAATCTCATCGGCCAGCTCCGGATGCCTCTTCTCGAGTATCTCCGCCCACGGGCTGACGAACAGGCCCTTGGCGACGAAGGTCTCGACGTTGAGGCGGCCTCGGAAATCCCAATACGCATGGCGTCCGGGCTCGAGGATGCGGATGACGCGGCCGTCCTGGGTGAGGAGGCCGCGCTGGTTTTCGGCAACAACATATTCCTTGCGGAGCATCGCCGGTCCTCCTCTCTTTCAGCTTCGCCGGCCCGATTGCCGGCAAAGGGCCGGCGCGCGTAGGGGCTTTGGCCGGGGAGGTAAAGGGCGCGCGGTGCCGTAGCGTAAATGCCACCGCGACTGTTGCGCCGGAGCAACGAAAGCGGGATGGAAAGGTCGGCCGGAGGGTGAGCCCCGATGCCTCGGCGGTCCGGCGATTGAGGCGTCGGTCCGGGCGCTTGGCGGCGGCCGCAGCGGCGAAGCAAAAGCCTCGCCCTGGGAGCCGCGCCGCGCGCCCTTCCCCGGCGCCGGTATCCTCGCCGGCGCGAAGCCGGTGCAGCGGTGGCCGTCGGGTTCGGCGATTGGGCCGAAGCCCTCACGCCTTGCCTTCCGGCCCGGTCACCCTGCCGGCCTCCCCGTTTCGAGGCGCCGTTTGAGGGCATTTTTGGGCGGGAGTCGAACCCGCGACACGTAGAGTGCAAGTCTACTGCTCTACCAACTGAGCTACCGTGGAGAAGACGACCGGAATCGAACCGGCGACCTTCCGGCTGCGGGCCGGACGCTCTGCCGCTGAGCTACGTCCCCATGCTTCGAGCCATGGAACACGAAACGGCAGGGCCGCCCGCGCCCGCCGGGTCCCGAGAGCCCGAGCGAAATGGCGAAAAGCCGGGCGCACCTACGAAAAAGTTACGGACTTGTCGAGACGGTCAGGCGCCGGGCGGGCCTTTCAGCTCCAGCCCGTTGCCGTCGGGGTCGGTCAGGTAGATGGAGGGCCCGTCACCCTCGGCGCCGTAGCGCCGCGCGACCTCGGCCTCAATGCCGTGGCCGGCGAGATGGCTGAGGATCGCCGCCTCGTTCCACGGCAGAACCCGGAAGCAGACATGATCGACGTTGCGCCCCTCGCGGCCCGGGCCGGCGCCGCCCGTCCGGCCGAGTTGGCCGTCGAGCGGCACCAGATCGATCAGCGAGGTTCCGGCGCGCAGCTGGTAGAGGCCGATCCCTGCCTGGACCTTCTCGACGGAGGCCCCGAGCACTTCGGTGTAAAAGCGCAGGGACGAGTCGAGATCGGCGACCCGGAAGACGACATGGTCGATGGCCGCCAGGCGGATCACGCCGTCTCCAGGGCTTTGACGCCCGGCAGCTCCTTGCCCTCCATCCATTCTAGGAAGGCTCCGCCGGCGGTGGAGACGAAGGTGAAATCGTCGGCGACTCCGGCATGGTTGAGGGCCGCGACCGTGTCGCCGCCGCCGGCGACCGAGACGAGCTGGCCGGCCTGGGTGAGCGCCGCGGCGGTCTGCGCCAGCTGGACGGTGGCCCGGTCGAAGGGCGGAGTCTCGAAGGCGCCCAGCGGCCCGTTCCAGACCAGGGTGCGGCAGGTCTTGAGGGCGTCGGCGAGCGCCTCGACCGCGGCGGGCCCGATGTCGAGGATCATCTCGTCGGCGGCGACCTCGTGGACGTTGCACGTCCTGAGACTCGACGGATTGGCGGCGAACTGAGTCGCAACGACCACGTCGTAGGGCAGATGGACGGTGCAGTTCGCCCGTTCGGCGGCGTCGAGGATTTCCAGGGCCGTCGGCGCCAGGTCATGCTCGCAGAGCGACTTGCCGACGTCGATTCCGCGGGCGGCGAGAAAGGTGTTGGCCATCCCCCCGCCGATGACGAGGTGGTCGACCTTGGTGACCAGATGGCGGAGCACCTCGAGCTTGGTCGAGACCTTGGCGCCCCCGACGACCGCCGCCACTGGCCGCTCCGGCTCGCCCAGCGCCTTCCGGAGCGCCGTGAGCTCCGCCTCCATCGCCCGGCCGGCATAAGCGGGCAGGAGATGCGCCAGCCCCTCCGTCGACGCGTGGGCACGATGCGCGGCCGAGAAGGCGTCGTTGACGTAGAGGTCGCCGAGCGAGGCGAACCGCTGCGCAACGGCCGGATCGTTCTTCTCCTCGCCGCCGAAGAAGCGGGTATTCTCGAGGATCGCGACGTCGCCCGGCTGGAGCATGGCGACATTCTCCTCGGCCACCTCCCAATCGACGAATCGCACCGGCCGGCCGAGCACCTCCTGATAGGCCCGGGTGACCAGCGACAGGGAGAATTCCGGGCTCGGCACTTTCGGCCGGCCGAAATGGGCGAGGAGGAGGACGATCGCGCCCTTGTCGGCGAGCTCGGTCACAGTCGGCAGCGTGGCCCGGAAGCGGGTGTCGTCGGTTACCTCCAGATCGGCCATGGGGACGTTGAGGTCGACCCGCACGAGCACCTTCTTGCCCCTCGCGTCGCCGAGGTCGTCGAGGGTGCGGAATGACGTCATGACGTCAAACGAGCCGCGCCATCGCGCCGGCGGTGTCGACCATCCGGTTCGAGAAGCCCCATTCATTGTCGTACCAGGAGAGGACCCGGACGAGCTTGCCCTCGAGCACCGCGGTCTCGAGGCTGTCGACGGTGGAGCTGGCGGGGCAATGGTTGTAGTCGATCGAGACCAGCGGCTCCTCGCTGTAATCGAGGATTCCGGCCAGCGGGCCGCTTTCGGACGCTGCTCGAAGGGCGCCGTTGACCTCCTCGAGGCTGGTGTCGCGCTTGGGCGTGAAGGTGAGATCGACGAGGCTGACGTTGGGGGTCGGGACCCGGATCGCCGAGCCGTCGAGCTTGCCCTTGAGTTCCGGAAGCACCTCGCCGACGGCCCGGGCGGCGCCGGTGGTGGTCGGGATCATCGACATGGCGGCGGCACGCGCACGGCGCTTGTCGGAGTGGATCTGGTCAAGGATCTTCTGGTCGTTGGTGTAGGCGTGGACGGTCGTCATCAGGCCGCGCTCGATGCCGATGACGTCGTTCATCACCTTGGCCACGGGAGCGAGGCAGTTGGTCGTGCACGAGGCGTTGGAGACGATCGTGTGCCCCGCTTCGAGCCGGTCGTGATTGACCCCGTAGACGACGGTCAGATCGACCCCCTTGGCGGGGGCCGAGATCAGGACTTTCTTCGCGCCCGCGGTGAGATGGGCGCCGGCCTTGTCGCGGTCGGTGAAGAAGCCGGTGCATTCCAGAACGAGGTCGATGCCGTTGTCGCCATGAGGGAGCTTGCCCGGCTCCCGTTCCGCCGTGACATGGATCCGCCGGCCGTCGATGATGAGGTCATTGCCGTCGGCGCGGACCTCGCCCGGCCAGGCGCCGTGGACCGAATCGCGCTTGAACAGGAGGGCGTTGGATTCGGCGTCGGCGAGGTCGTTGATCGAGACCAGCTCGAGGCCGCTGTCCGCTTTATGGAGCAGGGCCCGCGCCACCAGGCGGCCGATGCGGCCGAATCCGTTGATCGCAACTCTCGTCGCCATGTCATTGATCTCCTTGGGAGTTGAGCGCCGCGACGATCCGCGGCACGATCGCCTCGGCGGTGAAGCCGAAGCGCTTGAACAGATCCTCCGCCGGCGCCGAGGCGCCGAACCGGTCGAGGCCGACGGCGAGGCCGTCCGGCCCCACGTAGCGCTCCCAGCCGAGCGTCGTCCCCGCCTCGATCGATACCTTGAGGACGTCGTCCGGCAGCAGGGCGCTCCGATAGGCCTCGTCCTGGGCGTCGAACAGCGACCAGCAGGGCATGGACACGACGTCGGCGCCGACTCCCTGCCCTTCGAGCGCCTCGGCCGTCGCCAGCGCCACTTCCACCTCGGAGCCGGTCGCGACCAGCACCGCCCGGCGCGCCGCTTTGGCCGAGCGCAAACGGTACGCGCCGCGAGCGCAGAGATTGTCCGCCCGCTCCAGCCGGAGCTGCGGCAGGTTCTGACGGGTCAATGCGAGCAGCGAGGGACCGTCGCGCCGCTCCAGCGCCAAGGCCCAGCATTCGGCGGTTTCCACAACGTCCGCAGGGCGATAGACGGCGAGGTTCGGAATCAGTCTCAGGCTTGTCAGATGCTCGACCGGCTGGTGGGTCGGGCCATCCTCGCCAAGGCCGATCGAATCGTGGGTCATCACGTAGACGACCCGAACGCCCTGCAGGGCGGAGAGCCGGATCGCGGGGCGGCAATAGTCCGAGAAGACCAGGAAGGTGCCGCCGTAGGGGATGACGCCGCCGTGGAGGGCCATCCCGTTCATCGCCGCGGCCATCCCGAACTCGCGGATTCCGTAATAGATGTAGCGGCCGGAATAATCCTTTTTCGTCAAAGGCTTCTGCGCCTTTGTTTTGGTGTTGTTGGAACCTGTGAGGTCGGCCGAGCCGCCGATCGTCTCGGGCAGCGCGGCATTGATCGCCTCCAGGGCGAGTTCCGAGGCCTTACGGGTCGCGATCTTCTGCGGCGCCCCGGCCAGGCTGTCGAGCCAGGCGTCGAGACCGAGATCGGCGGGCAGGCGCCCCTCCATCCGGCGGACGAATTCGTCCCGTTGGGGGCTGGCGGCGAGCCGTGCCCGATAATCCTCATGCGCCTGCCGCGAACGCGCCCCCGCCGCCCGCCAGGCGGAAAGGATCGGCTCGGGGATGTCGAAGGGCTCGCTGTCCCAGACCAGCCGCTTCCTCGCCGCGGCGACCTCCTCGTCGCCGAGCGCCGCGCCGTGAGTCGCGGCGGTGCCCTGCTTGTTGGGCGCGCCCCAGCCGATGATCGTCCGGCAGGCGATCAGCGACGGCCTCGGATCGGCCAGGGCCTCGTCGATCGCCCCGCGGATGGCGGCGAAGTCGTGGCCGTCGCACGAGACGGTGTGCCAGCCGCTCGCCGCATAGCGGCCGATGGTATCCTCGGACCTCGACAGGTCGGTCGACCCGTCGATGGTGATGCTGTTGTCGTCCCAAAAGACATTCAGGCGGCCGAGGCCGAGATGCCCGGCCAGTCCCACCGCCTCGTGGTTGATCCCCTCCATCAGGCAGCCGTCGCCGGCGATCACCCAGGTCCGGTGGTCGACGAGATCGTCGCCGAAGACGGCGTTCAGGTGCCGCTCCGCGATCGCCATCCCCACCGCCATGGCCAGCCCCTGCCCCAGCGGCCCGGTCGTCGCCTCGACCCCGGCCAGCATGAAATTCTCGGGATGCCCGGCGCAGGGGCTGCCGAGCTTGCGGAAGTTGGCGATCTCTTCGATCGTCGGATGGGCGTAGCCGGTGAGATGGAGGAGCGAATAGATCAGCATCGAGCCGTGGCCCGCCGACAGCACGAAGCGGTCGCGGTCGTGCCAGTCCGGATCGGCGGGGTCGTGCCTCAGATATTCGGTGAACAGGATCGTTGCGACGTCGGCCATGCCCATCGGCATTCCCGGATGGCCCGAATTGGCGGCCTGGACGGCGTCCATCGACAGCGCGCGAATGGCGTTGGCGAGCAGTCTCGGATCGGCGGCCATGCACTTTCCCAAGAGGCGGCGCCCGGATCGGGGCGCGAGGAGAGTCGGAAGGACCCTCCAGCAAGTGCGCTCCTTTATCGGCGGCGGCGCGCCCGTCAACCTCAGGGTCCGTTCGGACCTCAGGGCGGCGGTTTTCAAAGCCGGGAAGGCCGTGCTATGCAGCGGCGATGGGGCAGGACAGGGTGGAACAGGCGATCGGCCGAATCGAGCGGGCGCTCGCTCGGATCGAGAGCGCGGCGGCCCGTGCCTCGGCTTCGAGCGAATCCGCCGACGGCGCCCTGCGCGAAGCCCACGACCGGCTGCGCGGGCGGGTCCGAGAGGCGCTCGCCCAGCTCGACGGGCTGATCGAAGCGGCGGAGCCGCGCTGATGGCTTCGGTCGAGGTCGAGATCGCCCAGCGCAAATATTCGGTCGCCTGCCGCGACGGCGAGGAGGCGCATCTGCGCTCGGTCGCCGCGATCGTCGACTCCAAGGCGCAGGACGCGGCGGCGGCGCTCGGCAGCCTGAGCGAATCCCGCCAGTTGCTCTTCGCCTCGCTGCTGCTGGCCGACGAGCTCAAGGAGCACAGGTCGGGCCAGCCGCCGGCGGCTCCGGCCGAGATCGACCCGGCCCTGGTCGACGCGCTTGAGCGCCTCGCGGGGCGAGTCGAAAGGCTGGCGGAGCAGCTCGAGCGGAGCGCCGAGGCTTCCTAGGCCGGCGCAGCGGCTGAGCTGGGCCGTCATCCCGGACTTGATCCGGGATCCATGAACACGGCCGGTGCCGAACTTGCTCGATCCGTGTTCATGGATTCCGGCTTTCGCCGGAATGACGTGGAAGGACCACACCGTTGTCAGCGGCGGTCACCGACCCTAGATAGGAGGCGACGGGTACTGCCCGGTGCGAGCTTCAGAACATCCCTGGGCGATAAGCATCCTCGGGGACTCTCCCTGGTCGGGCCCTGGTCCGGCACATAGGGTTCCCACCTGACGTTGACGCGTCAGAGGATATTCAAGCAAACGGCCATGGTGGTCCCGTCACCCTCCCCTCCCGAGAAGCCGGGCATTCGCCGCGAGGCGCTCGCGCGGCGGCGCGCCTACGCCGCCTCGCTCGCGCCGGAGGTGCGCGCGGAGCTGGAGCTGAAGCTGGCCGAGATCGTCCTTCCCCGCCTCCTCACCGCGAGAATCGTCGCCGGCTACCATCCGCTGAGGGACGAGATCAGCCCATATCCTGTCCTGGAGAGGCTGGGAGACGGGCAGCGCGCGGTCCTCCCGTGGTTCCTCGGCCGGGACTCCCGGATGCTGTTCCGGGAGGCGCCCGCGGTGGAGCCGAGCCCGTGGGGGGTGCTCCAGCCGTCGGCGAAGGAGGAAGCGCTCGCTCCGGACGTCGTCCTCGTCCCACTGGTCGCCGCCGACCGTCGCGGCACCCGAATCGGCCATGGGAAGGGCCATTACGACCGCGCCCTCGCCCACCTGCGCGAAGGCGGCTCGGTGTTCACCATCGGCCTCGCCTGGGAATCCCAGCTGCTCGCCGACCCGATCCCAGCCGACCCCTGGGACGTCCCGCTCGACGCCATCGCCACACCCGGAGAGTGGATCCAATGCCGGTGAAAATCCCCGAACCGAGCTGGCGCAAGCCCATGGGAATGCTGCTGCTCCTTCTCCTGATCGCGGCCTGGGGGTTCGTCGTGGTGACGGTGGCCGAGGCGCTCCCCGCGCTGCCCTGGCCGCTGAAGGCTTTGTACTTCATCGTTGCGGGGATCGTCTGGATCCTGCCGTTGAAGCCGTTGCTTCGGTGGATGGAGCTCGGGAGGTGGCGGAAATGAGCGGATATCCCTCGACAGGAGCCAAGGCCCGCGTCCCCAATCCGGCGCTGAAGCCGCTCGAATTCCTGATCGGCGAGTGGCGGACGGCCGGCACCCACCCGATGGTGCCGGGAGAGACACTGGCCGGCCGGACCTCCTTCTCCTGGCATGAGGGCGGGGCGTTCCTGATCATGCGGTCGCAGGTGGACAAGCCGAAATTCCCGGACGGGGTGGCGATCATCGGCAGCGACGGCGGCTCCGGCAAGTTGACCATGATCTATTTCGACGAGCGCCTGGTTTCCCGAATTCTCGATGTGACGGCCGGCGAGCGGAGCGTGACGTGGCGCCACGACGATCCCGAATTCACCCAGATTCTGACGATCGCCGCCGAAGGCGACCAGCTGGTCAGCAAGGGCCGGATGTCGAGGAAGGGCGGCGAATGGGAGGATGATCTGTCCCAGGTCTTCACGCGGGCCTGACCCCGCGGAGCGACCGGGCGACCGAGCGCCTTATTTGCCGATTTCGCGCCAGCTCTTCTCGTTCAGCTCGACTCCGTGCTTCCTCGCCGCCGCCTCGATCCGCTTCCAGGCGGAATCCCGTTCCTCGTCGGTGACGCCCTTCACCTGGTTGAAGCGGTCGGGAGCCGTTCCGGAAGAGCCCGGCCGCGTGCAAAGGCGCAGGGCTTTCAAGGGCTTGTCCAGGCGACTAGGAAGCTCGCCGGACTGAACGAGGATCCCTATGCGCACAACATCCTGGCTGACGGCCGCCACGGCGCTCGCTTGCGCCCTTCCCCTTACCGCCGGAGCCGGCGCGCAGGCGCCGGGGGCCACCGCCGCCCCGGCGGCGAGCGAGGATTCGCGGCTCTACGCCTTTCTCGACGCGGAATTCGCGGAGGAGCTGAAAGAACGACCGCAGCTCGCCACCCAGCTGGGAATGAAGGAAGGCCAGGACCGGCTCGACGACATCAGCGACGAGGCGGCGCTTCGCCGGCTGCAATGGCGGCGCGCCAGCGTCGAGCGGATGAAGGCCCGGTTCGACCGCTCCAGGCTGTCGCCCACGGCGCGGACCAATTACGACATCTGGGCGCTCGAGCTCGACCGAGCCGAGCTCGCCTATCGCTATCGCCAATATTCGCCCGCATTCTATTCCTTCCTCTATTCCGCCCATTCGCGGCTGCCCGATTTCCTGATCAACACCCACAATGTGCAGGAGGCCGGCGACATGCGGGCCTATGCGGCGCGGCTCAGGGCGATGCCGGCGGTGCTCGACCAGGCGATCGCCCAGACCCGGGCGTCGGAGGCGATCGGAGTCCGAGCGCCGAAATTCCAGGTCGAGCGGGTGATCGCCGGAAGCCGCGCGATCGTCACCGGCGCCCCGTTCGATTCGGGGCCGCCGTCGCCCCTGTGGGCGGACGCCCAGGCCAAGGTCGACAAGCTCCGCACGGCCGGCAAGGTCACCCCCGCCGAGGCCGGGGCGCTGCTCGAGGAAACCCGCACCGCCCTGCTGTCGATCAGGCCGGCCTATGAGCGGGTGATCGCCTGGGGCGAGAGCGCCCTTCCGGGCGCGCCGGGCGGCCGGGTCGGTGCGATTTCCCTCCGCGGCGGGGCGGACTGGTATGCCGCGGCGCTCAAGCTCAACACCACGACCGATCTCACCGCCGAGCAGATCCACCGGATCGGCCTCGGCGAGGTCAAAAGGATCGAGGACGAGCAGGACGCCCTCGCCCGAAAGGCCGGCTTCAGGGACCGCGCGGCTTATTATGCCGAGCGCGAGCGCCGCAATCCGCCCAGGCCCTGGACCGACGCCCTGCGCGCCGAATATCTGAGCAAGGCCAATGCGGCGATCGCTCGCAACCGCACCCTGCTTCCGAAATATTTCAACCAGCTGCCGGTCCACCGGATCGAGGTCGTTCGCGAGCCCTCGTTCAGCGAGGTGGCCGGCGGCGCCGCCCATGCCGCGGCGCCGAGTCCGGACGGGGCCCGGCCCGGCCGGGTCTATGTCCACCTGCTCGGAGTGAACAGCGATCCGGCCCCCGACGCCATCGTCGACCTGATGTGCCATGAGGGGGTTCCCGGGCACGTCATGCAGGGCGACATCCAGGTCCGCCAGAAGTCCGGGCCGAAATTCCGCCAGTCGGCGCGCTATGTCGCCTTCGGCGAGGGCTGGGCGCTCTATGCCGAGGCCCTGTGCAAGGAGATGGGCGCCTATCCCGACCTCGCCAGCGACTTCATGAGGCTCGAGGCCGAGCTGTTCCGGGCCGCCAGGCTGGTCGTCGACACCGGTATCCACGCCAAGGGTTGGACCGAGGATCGGGCCGTCGACTATATGGTCGCGACCGGACGAGCCTCGCCCGACCAGGCCCGGTCCGAGGTCCGCCGCTACATCACCCTTCCGGGCCAGGCGACCGGCTACAAGATCGGAATGCTCAAGATCATGGAGCTTCGCCGCAAGGCCGAGCGCCAGCTCGGGCCGAAATTCGACATCAAGGCGTTCCACGATCTCCTGATCGGCTCGGGATCGCTCCCGCTGTCGATCCTGGAACGCGAGGTGGACGGCTGGATCGCGGCGCGGAAGTGAACGGAATCGAGGAGGGAGTGGATTCTTACAGCGGCGGGACCGGTGAGAGATATTGGGCCTGGGCCCAGCACTGGCCGCCGCGATAGTCGATGCTGGCCCACGCGCCGTCATAGCCGAGCACTCGCACTTCCCTCCCCCGAAGGAGATTGCGAACCCGGCGTGCCCCCTCGACCGGAGCGTCGCGGCAGACGAGCAGCCTGGCCGCGACATAGGCGACTTCGTCCAAAGGCGCCGAGGCCGCAAAAGGACCGGGCTTTTCTCCCATTTCGGAGCCTTCAGAACCTCCGTCGGAGGCGGCGGACACGCCGGCTGGACCCGATTGCATTCCGGGCGCCGGATAGCCGGCCCAATAGACCGCGAGCGCGACCGCGACCGAAACCGCAAGCGCCAGCCCGATCACGAGCATCGGTTTCGGCTCTGCCGGACCGGAGAAGAAATTGTGCACCGCGGGCCTGACGCTCCGCCACCATTCGGGGAGGCCGCCGGCCTTCCGCGAGACCGGTTTTACCTCCGGATCGACCGGAGCGGCAGCCGGCGCGGGCGGGGCGCTGTCCGGCGAGGTGCGTTCCGGGCCGGGGACCAGATCGTCTTCGAACGGTTCGTCGTCCATGAAATCCCAGGTTGAGCGGCGCTTCGGTGCGGGAGCCGGCGCGGGGGGAGCCTCCGCCGGGGCCCGGGAAGCCTCCCGGGCCTGTTCCGCGGCCTCCTGCGCGTGGAGGTGGGCAAGCACGTCCTGAATCGGAAGCCGGCCGGCCGCGACGGACGCCGGGGCGGGAGGGGCGCCGTCGTCGACAGCTATCGGCTCGACGGACGGTTCGGACCCCGGCTCGGGAGGCTTGGCCGAAGGGGGCGGCCGCTTCGAGGGGTGGGCAGTGACTTCGCCCGCTTCCGGCCGGGAGGCGGCGACCGGCGCGTATTCGGGGTCGCGCGCCAGTTCGGAAGATGCCCGCGGCACCCCGCTCTGCTCGCGGATCAGAGCCACGTCAGGCCGGCTGGCCGGGGGGCGATCGCTCCACACGACCCTGTAGCCGCTGGGCACGTGCCAGCCTTCGAAAGCCGTCCTGACGAGATCGCGGCCGCACCGTTCGCAGGTCGCGAAATAAAGGCCGTCGTTCCAGCGCGGGATTCCGCGAGGCTTATGACGGCCCAGCCGGCACAGGAAGCTCACGCTCGGACGCCAAAGTTGCAGCCGCGACCGGCGCCCGCGGGCGGGCTCAGCCCACCGGCACGCTGAATGCGCTGCCCTGACGGTTGTCCAGCGACGATCATGCCTTTCGCTCCCCGGCCTCGGCCCGTTGCGCCTACTCGATATAGACGGATTTGCGGAGGCTGCCCGCTGGGGTTGGCGGCTTCGGCGCGTGCGGCGCCTCGTTTGCCGGAACCGGCTCCGCCTCGACGGGGTCCGCGCGCGCGACATGGCTCATCCGGCCCTGAACCACCGCGCCCTTGACCATCCTGACCCGGCTGTAGGTGATGTCCCCTTTCACCCGCGCGCTCTCCTCGAGAGCGAGGTCGCCGGTCTCGACGGCGCCTTCGATGAGGCCGGAGAGGTGAACCCGGCCGGCAACGACGTTGCCTCGAATCTCGCCTTGCTCGCCGAGCACCAGGGTGGCGCAGCGGACGTCGCCGACGACCTTGCCGCGGATCCTGAGGTCGACGTCGGCCTCGATATCCCCGTCGACGGAGATACCGCTGCCGATTATGGAGGGGCCCTCGTCACCAGCAGGGGAATTCGCGCTTCTTTCCATTCCAATCTCCGCGGCCGGCATTGTGGCAGACGCATTATTCCAACGACGCGTTTGCCGGCGAACAGCATGCGCCCAAATCGGGACGCTTTGTACCAAAAGATTGGGCCGGCGACGGCTCGTCCCGAATTGGGGCGGGAACCCTAAGGGCTGATACTTGTTAATGAATTTGTTGGCGTACTACGTATTATCCACAGGTCCGATCACGAGGTTTAAACGGGGGAAATGCCAGGCGAGCCCCCGAACGGCCTGCCCGGCGCCGGAGCCTCCGCCAGCATGATTGCGAGGGAGAGAGGCATGGAACAGGCGAACAAAATCGAACCCGAGACCGCTGAGGAGATGTCGATCATCGGCTCCGGCATCCGGGTCACGGGCAATATCGAGGCGACCGACGATCTCCACCTCCTGGGCAAGGTCGAAGGCGACGTTCGCTGCGTCACGCTGATCCTCGGCGAGAAGAGCGTCATCCGCGGCAGCGTCTTCGCCGAGCGCGTTCGGGCGGCGGGAACCGTGGACGGGTCGATCGAGACCAAGGATCTCGCGGTCGAGGCCACGGCGCGTCTCAACGGCGACATCACCTATTCGCGGATCCGGATCGCCAGCGGCGGGATCATCGACGGCAAGATGAGCTATCGCGAAAGCGAGGAAGAAACCGGCGAGGCCGCCCGGCTAAGGCTGGTCGAGCCCAGCCCCGCCGTGAAGGCGGAGCCCAAGGCCGTGTACATAGAATAGCGTCTCGAATGGACTCGGCGGCGCGCCCTGGCCTGAAGACGGCTGGCCCTGAAGCTTCGCATCAGTCCGGCGCGGGGATCGCAACCGGGTTTCGGCCGCCGTCAGAACTTTGTCTGTTGCTGTCGAACGGGCCGGCAGGACATCTCACTCCGACCGGGCCTGAGGAAGACTGACGTGGCCGACGTCGCCATCATCCATGCCTCCGACAAGGAAACGGCCGCCAGCCGACTCGCCGAGGCCATCGAGGCCGCGGGCTTCGGTGTCCGAGCCGTCGAAATCGAAGATACCGCCGGGCTTCCCGACGCTTTGGGCAGCTGCGCGGCCGACGTCAGGATCCTGATCTGGTCGAGACCCCTGGTTTCCCATGCGCTCCATTCCGGCGAACTGCACCGGATTCGGCAGCTTGCCGGACTGATCGAAGTCTCCGCGGACGGGATTACTCCGCCCTCACGGGGCGACGAGGCCAGGGTCGTGTCGATTTCGGGCTGGCGGGGGCAGCCTTTTCATCCCGGGTGGCAGCGGATCCACCTGGAGCTCAAGCGCCTTTGCGGGCCTCGCAAATCGGCTTCGGAGGTGTCGGCGGCACCGCGCTTACGTCCCAACCCTGCCCGTGAACCGGCTACGCCGCCCCCCGCCGATGCCGGCGCCGACCCGCGAGCGCGGCGCCTGATGCTTGGCGGCGGGACCGCGGTCCTGCTGGCCGCCGCGGCTGTCGGCGCGGCGACCTGGTTCGGCAAGGAGGCCCCCGATGTCGCGGCTCGCCAGGAAATTGGCGGGTCGCGCGGCCCGGCTAATGTCACGGAGGCTCCCCGACCCGACGTCGCCGTGGCGCAAAAGTCGCCGAACGCCTCGGCGGCACCGCCCCCGATCCAGGATCCCTCTCCTCTCCCCTCGTCGGAAAACGCGGCTCCGGACAAAGTGAAGCCGGATAGTCCACAGGCTCGACCCGCTCCGAAGGCGTCGCCGCCGAAACCCGCCCGGCCCATGCAGCGATCATCGCCTCAGGCAGGACCCGTCAAGAAATACTCGCGGAAAAATTCAAAAGTGATGCGCCAGTTCTGCGAGCGCAGCGGCCGGTCAACGCCGCAATGCCGGACTTTCCTGCGCTCGCTCGGCAGCGGAGCGAGAGCGTCGGAATAGACTCCCGGGGCGCCTTCATTACCTCCCGCCTGCCTTCGCCAGTGCCTCGCACAAACTATCCGCCGCAAGCGCGATTCGCGACTCGGC
The DNA here is from genome assembly GCA_036389015.1 of Allosphingosinicella sp. Taxonomy (GTDB): domain Bacteria; phylum Pseudomonadota; class Alphaproteobacteria; order Sphingomonadales; family Sphingomonadaceae; genus Allosphingosinicella. The sequence goes on from DASVQS010000031.1 coordinate 67,093, forward strand.
CGTCTCGCGGTTGGAAGGATCGTTGCGCACTTCCCTGGTTTCCGTGTTGAAGGCCAGCAAGGTGCCCATATGCTGGTCCGGGCAGAGGCTGAGATAGGCCCGGAAGCCGTTCTGGTCGCCGTTATGACCGACGAAGCGGACGCCCCGGACCTGGTCGATGAAGAAGCTGAGGCCGCTCTTCGTCGTCGTCGCCATCCGCCCCTGGGTGAAGTCGGCGCCGGCGGCGATCTGCGGCCTCCACATCTCCTCGAGCGACGAGCGCCTGAGGACGAGATCATATTCCGCCGCCCGGGCCGGATCGCCGAGCAGGAAGGCGACGTATCTCGCCATGTCGGGAAGAGGCGCGTTGAGGCCGCCGTTCGAGACGGTGACCCCGGTGTCGACGTCGAACGGGGCGGCCACCCTCCTTCCGTCGCGGACGTAATAGGAATGCGAACGGTGGCGAAGGAGGTGGGGCGGCGTCCGGTCGAAATAGCTGGAATGCATGCCGAGCGGCTTCAGGATGTTCTTGTCGACATAGACTTCGAAATCCTCGCCCGACAGCCGCTCGATCGCCTGGCCCAGATAGACGATGCCCGGATTGGAATAGCTGAAGCGCGAGCCCGGCCTGAACTCGACCTCGGTATAGGGAAGCATCGCCGCCAGCTGGGCCCAGGCCTTGGGCTCGAACGGCTGCCAGTCATGCTCGCGCCACGGCCAGGTGCCGCCCCGGAAGCCGGCGCTGTGGCTCATCAGCTGGCGGATGGTGATCGCGCCCGTGTCGCCATAGGGATTGTGGACCTGGGCGAGCTCGGGGACGTAGCGGACGATCGGATCGTCCAGCTTCAGGAGGCCCCGGTCGCGAAGCTGGAGGATCGCGATCCCGGTCATCGTCTTGGTGATCGACGCCCAGTGGTAGATGGTCGCGGAGTCCACCGGGACGTGGGCCTCCAAATCCTGCTCGCCGAGATGGTCGGCGGCAACCGTGCGGCCGTCGCGGACGACGTAGAAGCTGCTTCCGGCAATTCCCGACCGGCGCATCTCCTCGCGATGGACCTGGCGAAAATCGCGTAGCGCCGCCTCGAAGTCGCGCTCGGCGGCGGCGACCGGTCCGGCTGCGAGCAGGAGTGCGGCGGCGAGCCAGCGCGGCATGGCGGTGTCCCTGTGCTCCTCGCGAACGGCCGCCATACATGCGGGACGCGCGTCCTCCAGGCAAGTCGCGAGGAAATGGCGCGAGTGACGGGGCTCGAACCCGCGACCTCCGGCGTGACAGGCCGGCGCTCTAACCAACTGAGCTACACCCGCGTGGGAGGGGGCGAACTATGCGCTGGCCCCTTCCCTGTCAACCGGCGGCGCGCGGTGCATCGGGCGACAGGACGAATTCGCGGCGCCAACCCATTTTTGAACGCAAAGGCGCAAAGGCGCGAAGACTCCGCGAAGCGGATCACCCGGAACGATCACTGACGGCCTCGGTACTTCCACAAGCAGAATTTGGAGCGCTCCGCGCTCTTTGCGTCTTGGCGTCTTTGCGTTGAATCAATCGGTTAGACCCACCGCGCGAAGGAAAGGCACGGACGGCGCGGAGCCTTAAGGCTTGGCCGCCGCCGCCCGATCGCCGTCGCCATGGTCCTCGTGGTGGGTGCCGGTGAGGGTGCCCTCCTCGAACAGGAAGCCGGCGATGTCGGGCTTGCCTGCGGCGTCGAGGACGGTCTTCATGATGATGAGCAAAGGCACGGCCAGAAGCGCTCCGGTCGTCCCCCACACCCAGGCCCAGAAGCTCAGGGCGACGAGGATGAGGAGCGGATTGATGGTCAGGCGCCGGCCGACGAAGAAGGGCGTGATCAAATTCGCCTCGACGAGATGGACTCCGATGAAGCAGAGCGCGGGGAGGAAGGCGTACCAGGGATCGCCGAAGGCCATCAGCCCGCCGAGAGCGAGCAGAAGCGCCGAGGCGATCGGCCCAAGATAGGGGATGTAGTTGAGCACGGCGACGATCCCGCCCCACATCAGAGGCGTCGGCATGTCGAGCAGGTAGAGGATCAGGGCCACGGCGAGTCCCATGGCGATGTTCACGATCGTGATCGTTCCGAGATAGGTGGAGGTAGCGTCGACCACCTCCTGGATGGCGCGGGCGGTGGTCATCGCCCCGTCGAAGCTCGACCGGGCGGTGATCGTGCGCCGGCGCATTCGGGTCCAGCCGGCCAGGAAGAAGAAGATCACCAGCAGGGCGAAGAACATCTGGATCGCGGCGAACGGAGCCGACGTGGCGATGATGTCGAGCAGCGAGTTGGGAGTCTCCAGCTGGACCGTCCGCGGAGTGGCCGCGTGGGTTCCGAACTGCTCGACGATGTCGTCGAGGAAGCGCTCGAGGTCCGAATAGACCTTCATCAGCGGGGAGAGCGTGTCGCGGACCCGGCCGATGCGCTCGGGGAGGAGCCGGACCCACTCGGCCGCCGGAAGGACGATCGAGGCGACGGCGACATTGGCCATGGCGATGAGCACGAGCACGCAGGTGAAGGCGGCGAGCGTCGAGGGCACCCGCCGCCGCTCGAGCCATTCGAGCATCGGCACCAGGGCGATCGCGATGACCAGGGCCGCCGTCACCGGGAGGAAGAATTCGGCTCCCCCCCGAAGCGCGAACGGCAAAGCGAGGGTCAGCCCGGCGCCGGCGATCAGGGTCAGCGCCGCGAGCAGCCGGTCGCGCCGATAGGCGACGGCCTCCGGCTCCCAATTGGGGTCGGCCGCCTCCACCGGAACCGCTCCCTTCCTGCCCTCGTCGCCCTGCAATTTGTTCATCTTGCTTACCGACGCCCTTCGAACTTGGCTTAATCCCGCTGGCTAAAATGCCGTTAACTAATCCTTAGGCGCTCCCACTGCATTAGCTCCGCATTCGGACCAATCAGGCCGATGTGGGTGGGGACCCAGCAATGCGTTATCAGGCTACGAGCGCCAAATCACCGGCGTTCCGCAAATATGCCGCTTTGGCCGCCTTCACGGCGGTCTCTGCAGGCGTCCTTGCGAGCCCGGCGCTCGCCGCGGGCACGCCCGCCGGCACCAGCATCACCAACGTCGCGACCGCGACCTACGAGCTCCCGAACGGCGACGAGGCCAGGATCGCTTCCAATATCGTCACCCTCAAGGTCGACGAGCTGCTCGACGTCAGCGTCGCCTGGGGCGACCCCTCCGACGTTGCGACCTCCGCGGGCGCCACCAGCCAGCTTCTCAAGTTCACCGTCACCAACGGCGGCAACGGCGCCGAAAGCTTCACGCTCGGCACCCTCGCCAACGGCGGCGGCGACGATTTCGACCCGGCAGTCACCGCCATCGTCCTCGATACCAACAACAACGGCGCCTACGACGCCGGAGTCGACACGGTCTATGCGAGCGGAAGCAACGATCCTGAGCTCGATCCGGACCAGTCGATCACCGTCTTCGTCCTCGCGACGATTCCCGCCGGCGCCGGCGACGGCAACCGGGGCAGGATCGATCTCACCGCGATCGCCAGGACCGGATCGGGCGCGCCCGGGACTAGCTTCGCGGGCCTCGGCCAGGGCGGCGGCGACGCCGTCGTCGGAGCGACCGGCGCGGATTCGGAGGACGACGGCTATTATCGGGTCGCCAGGGCGAGCGTCGCCTTCGTCAAGAGCGCGACCGTCGCCGACGCCTTCGGCGGCACCGCCGCCGCCCCGGGCTCGACCGTCACCTACACGCTCGCCGCCACCGTCAGCGGCACCGGCAGCCTCGCGAATTTGAAGGTCAGCGACCCGGTGCCCGCCGGCACCACCTACAAGCCTGGCTCGCTCACCCTCGAGGGAAACCCGCTCACCGACGCGGCCGACGCCGATTCGGGAAGCTTCACCGGCACCGCAATCTCCGTCGGCCTCGGCACCGTCGCCGCCGGCACCACCCGAACCATCACGTTCCAAGTCAGGATCGATTGAGAAGGATGACGCACATGAAGATCTGGCTCGCGCTGTTCGCGCTCCTCGCTCCCGCCACCGCCATGGCGGCCGATTCGGTTTCGCTGACGAGCAAGGTGTTCGTCGAGCGGATGAAGCCCGGCGCCGACGGCAAGCTCGTCGCCGTCCGCGAGGAGCCCGGAGTGGTGACTCCCGGCGACAAGCTCGCCTTCGTTCTGCGCTACCGCAATTCGACCGCGCAGCCGGCGACCGGCTTCACCCTGACCAATCCGATCCCGCCGTCGGTCGCCTTCGCCGGAACCGACGATTCGACCGCCTCGGTCTCGGTCGACGGCGGCAAGACCTGGGGCGCGCTCGCGACCCTCAAGGTCGTTGCGGCGGACGGCACCAGCCGCCCGGCGGTCGCGGCCGACGTCACCCACATCCGCTGGTCGTTCGGCCAGCCGATCGCCGCGGGCAGCGGCGGGGAGCTCAGCTTCCGGGGCGTCGTAGAATAATTTCGTAACCCGCACACGGGCGCCGGCGGGGGGATTTTGGCGCTCACGCAAACACGATTGGACCAGAGATGACCAGAAACATGCGATTGCTCGCCTCCGCCAGCGTGCTGGCGGCGACGGCCGTTGCGGCTTCCCCCGCCTTCGCGGCCGGGACGACCGCGGGAACCACCGTCACCAACTCGGTCACCCTCGATTACAAGATCGGCGGGATCGACCAGAACCAGGTGACCGCCAGTGACAGCTTCACGGTCGACCGCAAGGTCAACCTGACCGTGTCGGAAGTCGGGACGACCACGACCACCGTCACTCCGGGCCAGACGGGCGCGGTGACCGCGTTCACCGTCACCAACTCCTCGAACGCTCCGCTCGACTTCGCGCTCGCGGGGAGCCAGCTGAGCGGCGGCACCGCCGCCCACGGCGGGACCGACAATTTCAGCGTGACGAACCTCAAGGTCTATGCCGACACCAATGCCAACGGCAGCTATGACCCGGGCACCGACCAGGTGGTCACCTATCTCGACCAGGTCGCCGCCGACGCCAGCCGGACCGTGTTCATCGTCGCCGACGTGCCGCTCGGGCGCGCCACCAGCGACGTCGCCGGGGTCCGGCTCACCGCCACGGCCTCGGAAGCGACCGCGGCCGGCTCGCTCGGAGCGACGGTTACCCAGACCACCGGCGCAAACACGTCCGGGGTCGACACCGTGTTCGCCGACACCGATACCGACGGCAACGTCGCCCGCGACGGAATCCACTTCGACGAGGACGATTATACGATCCTGGCCGCGTCGCTCACCGCGACCAAGACCAGCCGGGTGATCAGCGATCCGTTCAACGGAACGACCGACCCGAAGATGATCCCCGGCGCGGTCGTGGAATATTGCATCGCGGTGGCCAACGGCGCGGGCAGCGCCACCGCCAGCGCAATCAATATCTCCGATACGCTCCCCGCCGAGACGACCTACGATTCGGCCTTCGGGATCAAGCTCAACGGCACCGTCACCAGCGGCGCCTGTAACAACGACGGCACCAGCGGCGGCTCCTACGCCTCCGGCATCGTCAGCGGTTCGCTGACGAACATCGGCGCCGGCGTGACCCGCACGCTCGTCTTCCGGGTGAGCGTGAACTAGGCGGAACCAGGGGAGGAGCGGCAACGTGTCGCAGACACGGAGCCCCCTCCCCTCCTTCACGATGGGACGCACCACTCCACTTCCGGGGGCGATCTTGCTCGCCCTGCTGACGGCGCTCTGGCTCGCCGTGGCCGGGCCCGCGCTTGCCGCGGGCACGCTGTCCCATCGCACCATCTCGAACGTCGCGACGGTCGAATGGGACTCGGCCGGCGGCAAGGTCAGCCAGCAATCCAACCGGGTCGACCTCAGCGTCGGCCCGACGTCGTTCCCGCTGTCGCTCACCGTCTACCGCTTCGCCTCGAACTCGGCGTCAGTGTCGATGGCCGTGACCGCGCCGAGGTGCGGCGCCGACGGCCCCGGCGCCGCGCTCGCCGCCGCCTGGAGCGGACAGCGGCTCGACCCCGCTTCGCTGCTCCAGGTATCGGAGATCCTGCCGGGCGAACCCTTCTTCTTCGTCCTCGAGGATTCGCTGCGCAACCACGATCCGGCCCGGATCGAGACGGTCGACATCGTCGTCCGCGCGCAGAGCGGCGACAGCCAAGCCCTGACGGTGTTCGAGACCGCCGCCGATTCGGGCCGTTTCGCCGGCTTCATCCAGACCGTCCAGGTCCCGCCGGAGCCGACGCCCGACGATTGCCGGCTCAGCGTCGAGCCCGGCGACCACCTCACCGTCGAGAGCCTCGGCTCGGACCGCCGCACGATCGCCGCGACGGCCACCCTGGAAGTGCTCGCCGATCCTTTCGGCTATGTTTTCGACAGCTTCGACGGCAGGGTGCTCTCCGGTGTCCGGGTCACCCTGATCGACGATTCCACCGGCCAGCCGGCGCAGGTGTTCGGCGACGACGGCAGCTCGGCCTATCCGAGCAGCGTGGTGACGGGCGGCAACGTCACCGACTCCCGCGGCACGGTCTACAATTTCTCGCCCGGCCTCTACCGCTTCCCTCTGATCCGGCCGGGCGTCTACCGCCTCCGCGTCGAGCCGCCGCAGGGCTATACCGGGCCGTCGGTGCGGACGGCCGCCGAGATGGCGGGCCTTCGAACGCCCGGGGGGCGGCCCTTCACCATCGTCGACGCCTCCTACGGTCGGGCCTTCACCCTCACCGGGCCGGAGCCGGTGCGCATCAGCATCCCGCTCGACGGTCCCCGAACGCCTATCCAGCTCGTCAAGCAGGCGTCGCGCGCGACCGCCGCGCCGGGCGAGGCCGTGGCCTTCACGATCTCGGTCAGGAACTCGGACGCCCATCTCCCGACCGGCGCCGTGCGGGTGACCGACGTCCTTCCGCCGGCGCTTCGGCTTCGGCCGGCCAGCCTGCGGGTCGACAATCAGCCCGCCTCGGCCGAGATCGCCGCGGACGGATCGAGCTTCACCGTGGCCCTGCCGACCCTCGCTCCGGGAACCGAGCGCCGGATCAGCTACGCCGCCGAGGTCAAGCCGGGCGCAGCGCCCGGCGACGCCGTCAACCGGGCGCAGGCGGTGGGCGACGGCAGCCTCGCGAGCAACGTCGCCGACGCCGCCGTTCGAATCGAGCGCGACTCTATCGCTGGGCGGATGACGATTCTCGGCCGGGTGACCGACGGCGGCTGCGGCGCCGATCCCGCCAAGGCTGACGGAGTTTCGGGCGTCCGGGTGATGCTCGAGGACGGCAGCTACGCCGTCACCGACCGCGACGGGCGCTACCATTTCGAAGGCGTCCGGCCGGGCACGCACGTCGTCCAGATCGACGACATGACGCTTCCGGCCGACCGCGCGGCCGCGGACTGCCCCCGCAACACGCGCTCGGGCGGCCGCGCCTTCTCGCGCTTCGTCGACGGCCGCGGCGGGGCGTTGAAGCGGGTCGACTTCAAGCTGGTCGCGGTCGCGCCGCGGCCGGGCGCGAGCTCGGCCGCCAGGGCCCGCCCCGTCCCCGTCAGCGACGCCGCCGCCGCGGGCGCCGAGCGCGACTGGCTCGGCGGGGAGGAACCGGGCATCGCCTGGCTGTTCCCGGAACCGGAGCACAACCCCCGCGCGCCGATGGTGCGGGTGGCGATCAAGCATCTGCCGGGACAGAGCGTGAAGCTCTTCAACGGCGGCCGGGAGGTCGATCCGATCGCCTTCGAAGGCAGCCGAAAGAATGCGGCCGGAACCGCCTCGGTCAGCCTTTGGCGCGGAATCCCGATCGAGGGCCGTCAGGCCGAGCTCAGCGCCGAAGTGCGCAACGCCGACGGCAGCGTCGCCCAGACCCTGCGCCGGACCGTCCGCTACGGAGCGAGCCCGATGCGCGCCGAGCTGCTTCGCGACAGGTCCTTGCTGGTCGCGGACGGAGTCACCCGCCCGGTGCTTGCCGTCCGCCTGACCGACCGCGACGGCCGGCCGGTCCGCCACGGCCTCACCGGCGACTTCGAAGTGCCGGCCCCTTACTACCCCGCCGTCGAGGCCGATGCCCAGCAGGCCCGCCAGCTCGCCGGCCTCGAGCGCGCCCGGCCCTTCTGGCGGGTCCAGGGCGAGGAGGGCATCGCCTATATCGAGCTCGAGCCGACCACCGCCTCGGGCGCGATCAGCCTTCGCTTCAACTTCCGCGACGGCGAGGCCGCCCGCGAGCAGAGGCTGGAAGCCTGGCTCGATCCCGGCCGGCGGCCGTGGACGATCGTCGGCCTCGCCGAGGGAACGCTCGGCTACAACCGCCTTCAGGGCAAGGTCGAGGCTCTCGGCGAGGGGGACGACAAGGACATCGTCGACGGCCGGATCGCGCTCTACGCCAAGGGCCGGATCCGCGGCAAATGGCTGATGACCCTCGCCTACGACAGCGACAAGAAGGAGGAGGAGACCCGCTTCGGCGGAGTGATCGATCCCGACGCTTATTACACAGTCTATGCCGACCGGAGCGAGCGCCGCTTCGACGCGGCCTCGGTGCGCAAGCTCTACCTGAAGCTCGAGCGGCCGCAATTCTACGCTTTGTTCGGCGATTACGAGACCGGAATCGACGAGCCGGAGCTGGCCCGCTACGTCCGAGCCTTCAATGGAGTCAAAGCCGAATATCGCTCCGACCGGGTCTCCGCGACCGCCTTCGCCGCCGACAGCCCGAACCGGCACCGCCATGACGAGATCCAGGGCAACGGCCTCAGCGGCCCCTATGCGCTCGGCGCCCGCGACATCCTCGCCAATTCCGAGCGGGTATGGATCGAGGTGCGCGACCGCCTGCGCTCGGACCGGATCGTCGAGCGGCGGCTGCTCTCGCGCCACGTCGACTACGACATCGACTATCAGGCGGGGACGCTGCGCTTCAGGGAGCCGATCCTGAGCCGAAGCTCGACCCTGGAACCGCAGTTCATCATCGCCGATTATGAAGTGGACGGGATCGCCCGCCGGACTCTCAATGCCGGCGGCCGGGCGAGCTGGCGCAGCCGCGACGGGAAGGTCCAGGCCGCCGCAACCGCGATCAGCGACTCCGACGGCGCGGCCCGCACCAACCTCGCCGGCGCCGACGTCCGCTACCGTCCCGACCTCGCCACCGAGATCCGGGCCGAGGTCGCGGTCAGCGACAACGAGGCCAAGGCCGGCTCGGCGGCCCCCTCCATAGGCGCCGCCACGGCGTGGCAGGTCGAGGCCGAGCATCACGGCTCACGGCTCGACCTGCTCGCTTATGCCCGCGAGCGCGAAAAGGGCTTCGGCCTCGGCCAGACCAGCGGCGCCGAGGACGGCACCCGCAAGTTCGGGATCGACGCCCGGGCCCGCTTCGGCGACACCTGGTCGCTGCTCGGAAGCGCCTGGCACGAGGATTATCTCGGCAGCGACGCGCGGCGGATCGCGGCCCGGACGCTCGTCGAATACCGCCGGCCGGACTTCTCCGCCCGCGCCGGGCTCACCTTCGCCGACGACCGCCTCGCCGACGGCCGCACCGCCCGCTCCACCCTGCTCAACCTCGGCGCCACCAAGCGACTGCTCGACAACAAGCTCGAGCTGGACGGCCAGACCGAGATCCCGCTCGGCAATTCGGAGAGCGTCGACTTCCCCGCCCGCCACCGGATCAGCGCCCGCTATGCGGTGAGGAGCGACCTCCAGCTGGTCGGCGCCTACGAGATCGCCGACGGCGAGACCGTCGACTCGCGCACCGCCCGCTTGGGCTTCGACCTCCAGCCCTGGGCCGGCGCCCGCATCGCGCTCAGCGGCAACGTCCAGGACATCGCCGAATACGGCCCGCGCAGCTTCGCCGCCTTCGGCCTTTCCCAGTCGCTGGCTCTCGACGAGCATTGGTCGGTCGACGCCTCGATCGACGCCAACAAGACCCTGGGCGGGATCGACCCGGCCCGGGTCCTCAACCCGCTGCACCCGGTCGCCAGCGGCGGTTTCGTCGGCGGCGGGGCGGGCACGATCACCGAGGATTTTACCGCGCTCACCGCCGGGGCCACCTATCGCTCCGACCGCTGGAGCGTCACCGGCCGCGCCGAGTATCGCGCCGGCGACCAGGGCGACCGCTACGGAATCACCGCCGCCGCGCTCCGCCAGCTCGGCGAGGGCGAGGCGATCGGCGGGGCCTTCAACTGGTTCGTCGCGGAAAGCGCTGCGGGTGCCGAAACCAGGACCGCCAATTTCCAGCTCAGCTGGGCCCACCGTCCCGCCGGGGGGCGCTGGTCGTGGCTCGAAAAACTCGAGCTTCGCGAGGATCGCGTCAGCGGCGCGGTCGCCGGCCAGCCGGGGCCGATCGGGATCCCGCTCAACATCAGCGGCGACGCGCGCTCGCGCCGGCTGGTCAATTCGCTGTCGGTCAACCGCACCGACGGCCGCTCGGAAATCTCGATCTTCTGGGGCTCGCGCTACGTTTCGGAAAAGTTCGGCGACCAGGACGTCGGCGGCTGGAGCAACGTCGTCGGCGCCGACTTCCGCTTCGACCTCAGCGACACGATCGACGTCGGCGTCGCCGGCACAGTGCGCGGCGGCCTCGGCGGGGACAGCCTGGCGTGGTCGGCCGGGCCGAGCCTGGGCTTCAAGCCGTTCGAGAACGGCTGGCTGTCCGTCGGGTGGAATTTCGCCGGCTTCCACGACCGCGATTTCGAGGAGGCCCGCTACACGCGCAGCGGCCCCTATGTGACGATGCGCTTCAAGTTCGACCAGCTGACCCTTCAGTCGCTCGGGCTGGGGGGGCGGTGATGGTCTTGCGCCTCCTCGCCTTCCTGATCGCCGCCTTCGGCTTCGCCTCGGTCGCGAACGCCCAGCTGACCTTCCAGCTGCGCACCGGCGATCCGAACACCAACGTCCAGTCGATGCCGATCGACAGCAACAATTGCGCCGGCTCCGGCCCGAGGGCGATGTATGTCGGCGGAGTCATCACCAACACGGGCGCGACGACGGTCAGCAACATCGTCGCGACGATGAGCGGGGTGACCGGCAATTTCGCGCTCGGCCAGGCCGGGCAGCAGTCCGTCGGCTCGCTCGGCGCCGGGCAGAGCACCGGAGTCTATTGGTATGTCGACTATGGCTGCAGCGTCGCCAGCATCACCTCGACGATCGGGATCGCCTCGAGCGCCGGCTCGGTGTCGCGCAGCGTCGGCCTCAGCACGGTCAGCTCGATCAGCGCCAATGCCGGCGGCAACGTCCTCTCCTCGACGCTCGGGCCGGGCGCAGTCGTCGGGCAGACCATCTGGTTCGACGCCTCCTACGACTTCGGGGGCACCGACGTCGGCGACGAGTTCATCCTGCAGCCGTCGGGCAGCCAGCTGTTCGACGCCGTCTGCTTCCGGCTGGTCGGCACCGAGATCCGGGCGAGCAACATCACGCCGATCACGGTCGGGACCGTCAATCGCATCTATTTCCGCCAGACCCAGAAGCAGTCCGGCAACGGCTATTTCGCCAACGTTCGCTACTTCTTCGAATATCAGTGCGCGGGAGCGTCGACGACGGCCCGGCCCTACGCCACGATGACGTCGGGCAACGCGCTTAAATATACCGGCAATTACGACGGATCGGGAAGCATCAGCATCAGCTTCCCGGGCGCGACCAACCCGTTCACGATCAGCAAGAGCTCCGACATAACGAGCGCGATCGCCGGCACGGCGGCGACGGTCAAATATACGGTGACGGTGACCAATCCCTCGGTCTACGCCAGCCGCATCTCGCAATTCGTCGACACGCTTCCGACGGGCGCCAAGTTCCTGGCGCTCGACTCCGCGAGCAACGTCACCGCCGCGAATTCGAGCAGCGTTCCGGCGGCGAACGCGACCGGCACGCTCACCTTCACCGGCCGCCAGGACCAATCCTATCTGATCGCCGCCGGCGGCACGGTGAAGCTCATCTACACCGTGCAGATGCCGTCCGCCGCCGGGACCTACGCGAACAGCGCCCGGGCGACGTTCGGAACCGCCACCACCCCGACCGTAAGCGCAAGCTTCAGCGTGGTCACTCCGGCTCCGCTCACCCTCGTCAAGTCGAGCCAGGCGAGCACCGATCCCTATAACGGAGCCACCAACCCGAAGCTGATCCCGGGCGCGCGTGTGGCCTATACGGTGACCGTCGCCAATTCCAACGCCTTCGCCACCACCGCCGATTCGATCCTCATCGTCGATCCCACGCCGGCCAGGCTGTCGCTCTTCGTGAGCAACATCTCGGGCACCAGCGGCGGGCCGCTGCGGTTCCAGAACGGAGCGACTTCGTCCGGGCTGACCTATACGTTCACGAGCCTCGCCAGCCAGACCGACGACATCGACTTCTCGAACGACGGCGGCGCGACCTGGACCTACGTGCCGACCCCGGACGGCCAGGGCGCCGACGCCGCCGTCAACCGGATCCGCATCCGCCCGAAAGGCGCGATGGCGGCCAATTCGAGCTTCAGCCTGCTGTTCGGCTACATCGTGAAGTGAGTGGTGCCCCCGGCCGGAGTCGAACCGGCACTCCTTGCGGAACTCGATTTTGAGTCGAGCGCGTCTACCAATTCCGCCACGGGGGCACGGATTTTCCCCTATCGAAGGCCCAGGCGAGCCGCAACCGCCCGACTCGACCGGCTCAGGCGAAAACCTTGTCGAGCCGCTCGCCCTTGGGATCCGGACCGTAATCGTTCGGGCCCCTGGTGCCTTCGAGGAACATGAAGACCAGAAGCGTCAGCGCCAGGCCGAAGGCGAGAAGGCCGCCGACGAGGGCGAGGATGCCGCCGAGCATGGGATTGTCCGGAGAGGCCGCCGCGAGCACTCCGCCCAGCGCCATCACCGCATAGCCGGCGAGCGGGGCAAGAATCCACCAGCCGCTCCGATTGGTGTCGTGGAGCCGGCGCACCGCCACGGCGAGCGAGGGGATGAACATGGCGAGGGCGAACAGCAGATAGAGCAATCCGATGATCATCACCGCGCCCCCCGCCGCGACCAGCCCGTTTGCGTCACCGCCCATCATCAGGGCGCCGCCGCCGAGCACCATCATCAGCATGACCATGGCCATGTAGACGATGAACATGAAGAGCTGGAACATCCAATATTCCATGCGGCGCGAGCGGCCCGAAAAGTCGGCGTAGCGCTTCAGCGGCATCAACATATATTCCATCGCGATCCCCCCCTGCCGCCTGATGCGGCCGGAAGACTTTCTTTCAATTCCAGGAGACGGTTTCAACCCCGTAATTCTCGACCGGGGCTTGCCTAAGACACGCCTCGCTCAATTGCGCGGCGCCTGCCTTCGGTAGCTGAGCGCCTCGGCGACATGGATGCGCCGCACCTCTCCGCTTCCCGCCAGGTCCGCGACCGTCCGCGCCACCCGCATCACCCGGTGGAAGCCCCGCGCCGACAGGCGCATCGCTTCGGCGGCCTGGGCGAGGAGGCGGCGGCCGGGCTCGTCGGGTCTCGCCACTTCCTCCAGCCGCTCACCGTCCGCCTCCGCGTTGGTGCGCAGGCCGTGCCCTTCGTAGCGCTCCGTCTGGACGGCTCGGGCGGCGGCGACCCGGCGGGCGACCTCGGCCGAGCCTTCGGAGGGCGGGGGAAGGACGAGGTCGGCGGCGGCGACGGCCTGGACGTCGACGTGGAGGTCGATTCGGTCGAGCAGCGGGCCCGAGACCCGCGCCTGGTAGTCGGCGGCGCAGCGCGGGGCGCGCGAGCAGGCGAGCGCGGGGTCGCCGAGATGGCCGCAGCGGCACGGGTTCATCGCCGCGACGAGCTGGACCCGGGCGGGGAAGGTGACGTGAGCGTTGGCGCGTGCGACGCTGACCGTCCCCGTCTCGAGCGGCTGGCGGAGCGAATCGAGGGCCGAGCGCTGGAATTCGGGAAGCTCGTCGAGGAACAGTATGCCGAGATGGGCGAGGCTGACCTCGCCCGGGCGCACCCGGAGGCCGCCGCCGACCAGCGACACCATCGAGGCGCTGTGGTGCGGCGCGCGATAGGGCCGGGTCCGGATCAGCCGGCCGCCGGGGAGGGTGCCGGCGACGCTGGCGATCATCGACACTTCGAGAGCCTCGGCCGGGGTCAGCTCGGGCAGGATCCCCGGCAGGCAGGCGGCGAGCAGCGACTTTCCGGCGCCTGGCGGGCCGACCATCAGCAGATTGTGGCCGCCCGCGGCGGTGATCTCGAGCGCGCGCTTGGCCGTCTCCTGGCCCTTGACCTGGGCGAGATCGGGGCCCGGTCCCGGCGGCTCGGCCTCCCCGGGCGCGGGCGGGGAAAGGATGGCGCTTCCGCGGAAGTGATTGAGGAGCGCGATGAGGTCCGGCGCGGCGACGATCTCGACGTCGCCGGCCCAGGCGGCCTCCGGGCCCTGCGCCGCCGGGCAGATCAGGCCGAGACTCCGCGCCGACGCGTTCATCGCGGCCAGCAGCACGCCGGGCGACGGCTGGATTCGTCCGTCTAGACCGAGCTCGCCGACCGCGACATAGCCGGCCAGAGTCTCCGTATCGATCGCTCCAAGCGCCGCCAGCATTCCGAGCGCGATCGGCAAATCGTAATGCGAGCCCTCCTTGGGAAGATCGGCCGGCGACAGATTGACGGTGATCCTTTTGGGCGGAAGCGACAGCCCGATCGCGGCGAGGGCCGCGTGGACCCGCTCCCGGCTCTCGGCCACCGCCTTGTCGGGAAGGCCGACGACGAGGAATTTGGGCAGTCCGGCCGAAATCTGCACCTGAACCTCGACCGCCCGGGCCTCCAGCCCCAGGAACGCCACCGTGGCGACATGAGCGACCATCTGTGCCAGACCCTCCGTTCACGCCTTTTCAGGGGACAGAGGTGCAATAGTCAACGCTTTCCGAAATCTGCGCGGACTTGGGTTTGACGGCGCCTCCAATAAGGCCGAACGAGAACGAGCGGGCAGCGCCGAGATCCGCAGGATCGAACCCGGGAGGGACGAATGAGCGGATATCTGGTGATGGTCGAGTATAACGACATCATGACCACTTACATGGTCGGGGCGGAAAGGCCCAAGGATGCGGAAGACGAGGTCAACCGCCGCACCGGTCTCAAAAATGCCCATGCGCTCGCCCCGGTTACACAGGAAGTTCTAGATCAGCACGAGGTGCGGCGCGGCAACGCCTGGGTCTATCGCAGCATGCAAATCTCGACCGGCGAGGTCGCCTTCAGCAGGCTGGGAGAGACCGCGCTTTAGGGCGGCTGCACGCCAGGGGAGGGACGGATGAGCGGATATATGGTGATGGCCTCGTTCGGGGGCACCAACGGCTTCTACATGGTGAATTCGGGGACGCCTGAGGGCGCGCGCGCGGAGGTCGACAAGCTCCTCGGCCAGACCAATGTCCAGGCGCTGACAATGCTCAGCGACGACACGCTCGACCATTTCGGCGTCCAGCCGGGACGGCCGCACCTCTGCTTCAGCACCCTCCCCGGCATGAACGGGGCCTTGGGCGAGGTGTCCAGCAGCGAGTTCGACATGGGCTGACGAGCGTCTTGCGCGGCTAACACAGCTTTCCCACATGGGACGAATGGGAAAGATCGACTGGCGGCACCTGACGAATTATCCGGCGGTGCGAAGCGCGCTGGTGGTGGTCGGCTTCATCCTGATCGGGCTCACGCCGCTGGTCGGCCCGATCCCCGGCCCGGGCGGGGTCATCGTCTTCGCTACAGGGCTTTCGCTGGTGCTGAGGTACAGCGCCTGGGCGAAGCGCTATTATGTGAAGTTCAAGCGCCGCCACCCGAAGAAGGGGGACTGGGCGGACTGGGGCCTGAGGCGGCCGAGCGCGAAGCGGCGGCAGGAGCGGCTCAAGGCGGAGCAGGAGGCCGTGGCGGGCATGGGGCAATTGACTTTCGCGACCGATTTGCCTAACCGGACCGCCGACGAAGGCCGCTCTCGCGAGGGCGGCCCTTTTAATTCCGATTTCAGAGGTAAGAGCGATGAAGCGCACCTTCCAGCCGAGCAATCTCGTGCGCAAGCGCCGGCACGGCTTCCGGGCCCGGACGGCGACCGTCGGCGGCCGCAAGGTCCTGGCCGCGCGCCGGGCGCGGGGCCGCAAGACCCTCTCCGCCTGAGCTCCCTCACCCGCCGAGCCGATTTCCTCGCCGCCAATCGCGGCCTTCGCGCTCCCATGCCCGGATTCGTCCTGCTGGTCCGCCCGCGCGACGACGGCGACCCGGGGATCCGGCTCGGGATAACGGTCACGAAGAAGATCGGCGGCGCCGTTGTCCGCAATCGCATGAAGCGGCGCTTTCGAAGCCTGGCCCGCGAGCTTCTGCCCGAACGCGGCGTTGCCGGCGCGGACCATGTGCTGATCGGCCGCCAGGGCGGGATCGAACGCGATTTCGGCCTGTTGCGGACCGAGCTTGAAAAGGCCCTGGCGAAGCTGAAAAGATGATCGCGAAGCTGCTCATCTCGATCGTCCGGGGCTGGCAATTGGGTCCTTCGCGGATTCTTCCGCCGAGCTGCCGCTTCCAGCCGAGCTGCTCGGCCTATGCAATCACAGCGCTCCGGCGCTATGGGGCGCTTCGCGGCGGCTGGATGGCCGCCAGACGTCTGCTCAGATGCCACCCCTGGGGGGGCTCAGGCCCGGATCCGGTACCGTGAGAGGGAATTAGGTGAACGATCATCGCAATATGATCCTGGCGGTCGTCCTTTCGGCGATCGTCCTGATCGGCTGGGGCTTCCTGAGCGAACGTTTCCTACCGACCGCGAACCCGCCGGCTACCAAGGTGGTGGACGGCAAGACCGTGCCCCTCCCCCAGCCCCAGGCCGATCCGGCGGCGGACGGACCGGTCGCCGTTCGCGACCGCGCCCAGGTGATGCGCGAGACTCCCCGGATCCGCATCGAAACCCCGAACCTGGCCGGCTCGATCAACCTCAAGGGCGCGCGCATCGACGATCTCGTCCTCCGGACCCAGCGCGAGGGAATCGCGAAGAACTCCCCCCCGGTCCGGCTGCTCTCTCCAGAGGGGAGCCCGGGCTCCTATTTCGCCGGCCTCGGCTGGATCGGAGCGCCGCAGAGCGTGCCTGGCCCCGACACGCTGTGGACGTCGACTTCGACTCGCCTCGCTCCGGGCAGCCCGGTCACCCTCAACTGGGACAATGGCCGGGGCCAGCTGTTCCAGATCCTCCTGGCTGTGGACGATTCCTACCTGTTCACGGTCGATCAGCGGGTGATCAACCGCGGCGCCGGCGATTTCGCCGCCCGCCCCTATTCGGTGCTCAGCCGGAGCGGGGCCTCGAAGGACACGGATTCGTGGACCACCCACGTCGGCCCGATGGGCGTGTTCAACGGCGCCGCGGATTACGGCAACAATTACAGCGACGTCGCCGAAGCCGGCGAGCGCCGGTTCAACAGCAAGGGCGGCTGGATCGGCTTCACCGACCATTTCTGGCTTACCGCCGTGGTCCCCGACCAGTCGAAATCGGTCGACGCCACCTTCCGCCACAAGAAATCCGGGGACAGCTACCAGGCCGACGCCGTCGCCGACCCGGTGATCACGCCGCGCGCAACGCAGTCGCGCTACGTCTCGCATATCTTCGCCGGGGCGAAGGAGATCCAGCTCCTCGACCGCTATACCGACCAGCTCGGCACCCCGCTCGAGCGCGCCATCGACTGGGGTTGGTTCCGCTGGTTCATGAAGCCGATCTTCTCCCTCCTGAACTGGCTCTACGCCCTCATCGGAAATTTCGGCCTGGCGATCATGTGCCTGACGCTCATCGTCCGGACCTTGATGTTCCCGATCGCCCAGAAGCAGTTCAAGTCGATGGCGGCGATGCGGATCCTGCAGCCCAAGATGAAGGCGCTCCAGGAGCGGCACAAGGACGACAAGCCCCGCCTTCAGCAGGAGATGCTCAAGCTCTACCAGGAGGAGAAGGTCAACCCGATGGCGGGCTGCCTCCCGATCCTCATCCAGATCCCGATCTTCTACGCCCTCTACAAGGTGCTGATGGTGTCGGTGGAGATGCGCCACAAGCCGTTCGTCCTGTGGATCAGGGACCTTTCGGCGCCGGACCCGCTCACCCCGGTCAACCTGTTCGGCTATCTGCCCTTCACGCCGCCCGGCTTCCTCGCGCTGGGAGTCCTGCCGATCCTGCTCGGAATCAGCATGTGGCTCCAGTTCAAGCTCAATCCGCCGGCGACCGACCCCGTGCAGAGGCAGATGTTCGCGATCATGCCCTGGGTGCTGATGTTCGTGATGGCGCCGTTCGCGGCGGGGCTTCAGCTCTACTGGACGGTCAACAACGTGCTGACCATTCTCCAGCAAAAGTGGCTCTACAGCCGCTATCCCGGGATGAAGGCGGCGCCGGAAGCGCCCGCGCCGGTCAAGTGAGCGAAGCCGAGACGGACCTGGACGAGACGGCCCGGAAGCTCTTTTCGGGCCCGATCGCCTTTCTCAAATCGGCGCCGGGCCTGAAATTCCTGCCCGATCCGGAAGCTCCCGAGGTGGCGTTCGCGGGCCGCTCCAACGTCGGCAAGTCGTCGCTTCTCAACGCTTTGACCAACCGCAACGGACTCGCCCGGACCTCGAACACTCCGGGCCGGACCCAGGAGCTCAATTTCTTCGACGTCGGCGAGCCGCTTCGCTTCCGTCTGGTCGACATGCCCGGCTACGGTTTCGCCAAGGCCCCGAAGGACGTGGTCAAGAAATGGCGGCAGCTGATCAATTCCTATCTTCGCGGCCGCCAGGTCCTGAAGCGGACCCTGGTCCTCGTCGACTCCCGTCACGGGCTCAAGGAGATCGACCTCGACGTGATGAAGATGCTCGACGACGCCGCGGTCAGCTACCACCTCGTCCTGACCAAGGCGGACAAGATCAAGGCGTCGGAGCTGGCCGCGGTCGAGGCCGCCACCGCTGAAGAGGGCCGGAAGCACCCCGCCGCGCATCCGGAGATCATCGTCACCTCGGCCGAGAAGGGCATGGGGATCGAGCGGCTGCGTACGGCGGTGCTGGAGTCGGTGCTTTAGATCCTCCCCAAGCTACGCTTGGGGAGGATTTCAATAGCCCATCAGCGCCAGCACCTCGCGGCGGCTTCGCTCGTCCTCGCGGAAGACGCCCATCATCCGGCTGGTCGTCATCATGACGCCCGGCGTGTGGACTCCGCGGGCGGTCATGCAGGCGTGGCTCGCCTCGATGACGACGGCGACGCCCTGCGGCTTCAGATGCTCGCAGATGCAGTCAGCGACCTGTGCGGTCAGCCTCTCCTGGACCTGCAGCCGGCGGGCGAAGCCGTGGAGGACCCGGGCGAGCTTCGAGATGCCGACGACGCGCCGGGCCGGAAGATAGGCGATCGACGCCTTGCCGATGATTGGCGCCATGTGATGTTCGCAATGCGACTGAAAGGGTATGTCCTTCAGAAGCACGATCTCGTCATAGCCGCCCACCTCGTCGAACGTGCGGCTGAGGTGAAGCGCCGGATCCTCGGAATAGCCGCGCGCATATTCCTTCCAGGCGCGGCCGACCCGGGCGGGGGTATCGAGCAGCCCCTCGCGGTCGGGGTCGTCGCCGGCCCAGCGAATCAGAGTCCGCACCGCTTCGCGAACCTCCTCGGGAACCTCGATCCTGGCGGCGGAAGCGACGAGGTCGCCGTCGGCGGCATCCTTGGGGTGGCTCATGTCATGCGCTCCGCGACGACGGTGGTGGAGCGGCCAGGCCGAGACTCTCGGGCCGGGAACCGCGCGACAGCCTCTGCTCCGCCCGGGCCCTGCCGCGGCGCTGGAAGGGCTGCTCCACGAACCTGTACGAGGCCTCGGCCGCAGCCGCGGTGAGGATCAGCATCGCGAGAGCCTTCACCGGCAGCCAGATCGTCCAGGGCTCGAGATAGTAGAGGATCGGGAAATGCCACAGATAGAGGCTGTACGACCGCGTGCCTCCCCATTGCACCACGCCGAGCCGCAGGAGCGGGTGAAGCAGGGTCCGCGGACCCAGAGCGACGTAGACGATCCAGGCGGACAGGACCGGGATCAGGATCCACCTCAGGGCGAGGCCGGGTCCCGCGCTCATTCCGGAGGACAGGACGAGGAAGGAGAGGCCGGCCACCGGGATCCACCAGCCGGCGCTCAGCCAGCGGGGCGGAGGCCTCCCCCACAAGGTCAGAAGGCAGCCGAGCATAAGGCCGTCCGAATGGGTATCGAGGCCGTTGTAGATTCGCACGATGCCGACGTCCGAAAGGGTGAGCGCCGAGCGCCAGGCGGCGATGGCGATCGCCGCTCCCGCCACCACCGCCAGCCGAGTTCCCCCCCTCGCCTTGAGCAGCAGCATCAGGGCGAGCGGCCAGATCAGGTAGAATTGCTCCTCGATCGAAAGCGACCAGGCATGGGCGAGCGATCCGCCGTTCTCGAACCAGCCGAAGGCGCGGGCCCAGTTCATCACGCTGGCGAAGGTGGCCGCGGCGTACCAGAGCTGCGACCGTCCGGTGATCGCTCCGATAAGGAGCGTCACCGCGATCAGCAGCCACAGAGCGGGCATGATCCGGTTGACCCGCTTCAGATAGAAATGGCCGAGGGAAATTCCGCCTTGCCTCTCGCGGTCGAGGAGAAGCGATCGAGTGATGACGACTCCGCTGATCACGAAGAAGAGATCGACGCCAACGCCTCCGTTCGGAACGTACGGGCCGAGGAAGTGGCTCGCGATCACCGCTCCGACGGCCGCGGCTCTAAGCCCGTCCACTTCCGGAATGTGGCGTTGCGTCATGGCGCGGGGATAAACGGGGCATGGCGATAAGAAAACGGCTAATTGCCGAGTGGCGGTGGTGACCCCGACAGGATTCGAACCTGTGGCCCTCAGATTAGGAATCTGATGCTCTATCCTGCTGAGCTACGGGGCCGCCGCCAAGGCGCGGACCTAGGGCGAGCGAGGCCGCCGGTCAATTCTCCTCGCCCGGCGGGACCACCGGGAAGGGCAAGGGGGCGATCGCCACGCCTTCGTCGAGCAGGCTCGCGGCCTCGGCCCGGGTCGCCTCGCCGTGGATCGGCCGCCGGTCCGCCTCGCCGAGATGGATGGCCCGGGCCTCGGCGGCGAAGCGGTCGCCGACGCTCTCCGATCCGGCGAGCAGGGTCTTCTGGACGGCCGCCGCGGCGGCGAGCATCGCCTTGACCTCCGCCGGAGCCCCGCCATGCGGGCCCGGAGGCGAAGCGGGCGGCGACGCATTTCCCTTGGCGCCGACCGCGGGCGCCATCGGCGCCTTGGCGACCTCGGCGGAGCCGCACAGCGGACAGGCGACGAGCCCCCTCGCCTGCTGCTCGGCGAAGGCCGCGGACGAGGCGAACCAGGCCTCGAAGACGTGGCCGCCGGGAGCGCATCTGAGATCGAAGATGATCATGAAGCGTGGGTCACGGGCGGAATCGGACGGCGGTGGCGAAGCGCCGGGAGGCGGGCGCGCACCGCCTCGACCTCGGTCAGGTCGATCTCGGCGAAGCCGACGCCCTCGCCTTCCCCCATGTCGAGCAGCACCTCGCCCCAGGGGCCGACGACGAGGCTGTGGCCGTAGGTCTCGCGCCCGTCCTCGTGGCGTCCAGACTGGGCGGCGGCGACGACGAAAGCGCCGGCCTCGATCGCCCGCGCGCGGATCAGCACGTGCCAGTGCGCCTGGCCGGTCGGAACGGTGAAGGCGGCCGGAATCGCAAGCACCTGCGCGCCGGCGTCGGTGAGCGCCCGGTAGAGGTCGGCGAAGCGAAGATCGTAACAGATTGAAAGTCCGAGCGGTCCGGCCGGAGTGTCGGCGACCACCGCCCGGCCGCCCGGCTCGTAGGAAGCGGATTCGCGCCAACTCTCGCCGGTCGCGAGGTCGACGTCGAACAGATGGAGCTTGTCGTAGCGGGCGCGGACCGCTCCGGACCCGTCGATCAGAAAGGACCGGTTGTGAAGCCTGCCTCCGCTCTCGCCGGCTATGGCGAGCGAGCCGAGATGGACCCAGATTCCGGCCCGGGCCGCCGCCGAGCGCACGGCGGCGAGCACCGGGTCGGCGGCTTCGACCCTCAGCTTCGCCGCCGCTCGAGCCCGGTCGCGGTCGAGCAGGCCCGACATTTCCGGAGTGAAGAGGATCGCCGCCCCGCCCGCCGCGGCTTCGTCCACGGCCGCGACAAGGGCGCGGCCATTGGCCTCGGGGTCGATTCCGGTCCTGGCCTGGTAAAGCGCGATACGGGTCATGGGCGGGAAGTGCGGCGGCCCCGGCCGGAAAGTCAAGCGGTGCGAACCTACGGCCGATTCGCCGAGTCGCTCGCCATGTAAATGCAAATATAGATATTGAATTCTACTTAAGATCAACAGTTTGGCTGAAATAATTGCGCCGATTCCGGCGGTTTGACTTTCGTCATTTTCCATGCCTTTCTAGAGCCGCATCGACAAAAGGGGTGAAGATGCGTCAGCGTGGTCATTGCGCCGGCTTGCTGCTGGCAGCCTCTGCTATTGCGTGGCCGAACGGCGCCGGGGCCGAGGAGACGGTCGCCTACAGCTATGACAGCCTGGGACGGCTGGTCCGGGTGCAGCACAGCGGCACCGTCAACAGCGGAGTGGACGCCCGCTATGCTTACGATCCGGCCGACAACCGGACCCAGGTGACCGTCACTCCGGCCGGCCCCGCGGTGGTCGGCGGCGGCTTCGAGGCGCCCGACCTGGGTTCCGGCTACGCCTACCGGCCGGCCGGAAGCCCGGCGGCCTTCGCCGGGAATTCCGGAGTTGCGGGCAACGCCAGCGACTGGGGCTTCGCCGCCGCGCCCGAGGGCGACCAGGTCGCCTTCCTCCAGGGCGGCCCCGAGCCGGCGACGATCAGCCTTCCCGTCTCCGGCCTGACGTCCGGCGCCAGCTACAGGATCAGCTTCCGGATCAGCACACGCCCGGGCTATTCGGGGATGCCGGTGAGCCTTGCGTTCAACGGAGTCCCGCTCGGGACCTTCACCCCGCCGACCACCGCCTTCACCGCGGCGACCAGCGCCGCCTTCACCGCCGGCGCGAGCTCGGGCACGCTCGTTATCTCGGCCAGCGGCGACTCGATCTATTGGGACAAGGGGATCGACATGGTGACGATCGCGCCGGCGGGTGGCAATTGATGCGCGGCTTCTTCCGCCTCGCCGCGGCGGCACTGGCGGCGCTCGCGGCCGCCTCCCCGGCTCTCGCCCAGGGCAGCTCCAAGCTGGTCAACCTTCCGGCCGAGAAGTTCGCGATCGCGCCGGGCGGGGTCGACATGCGCACCGGCCGCTTCGTCTACAGCGAGACGGACCTCTCGGCCGGCCCGCTCGCTTTGACCCGGACGATGCCCGAGCGGGTCGCGGCCCACGCCAATCCGTTCGGCAATTTCTCGCACAATTGGGACATCTTCCTGCTCGAGACGAGGACCGACCTGTCGGGCGGCAATTCGGTCGGCACGGACTATCGGATGAACATCCATTTCGGCGGCCGCTCGTTCACCTTCGACAGCCGGAGCATCGATTCGGGCTTCGCCTACAAGTCGGACGGGCAGGACGCCCGGCTGACCTACGCCGGCGGCGACCGGGCGAGCACGACGGCGGTCTACACCTACCAGTCGGGCGGGACGATTCTGACCTTCCGGCCGATCGGCGCCGCGAGCAGCGCCGACTGCGCCGACCAGGCCTGGGGCTCGAGCCGCCGGCGCTGCGCCTTCGTCTCGGAGATGGTCGAGCCGGACGGCACCCGATATACGTTCAAATATGCCTCGGCCGGCGGCGGCACCGGCAATCGCCTCCGTCTCAGCAAGGTCACCAGCTCGCTCGGCTACGCCTTGCTCCTGGAGGGAAGCGGCTCCCGGGTCAGCAAGGCCTGCGTCCTCAACCTCACTTTGGCGGGCGTCCCGGAGGACGGCCGGTGCCCGAGCAACGCGCTCGCCGCGGCCACCTACGGCTACGAGGCGGGCGGGCGCCTCGCCCACGCGATCGCCCCCGGCAATTCGGATTGGGCCTTCACCTATTCGGCCCCGCCGGAGCAGGGCGGGACGATGGCCTTCACCAAGCCCGGCCAGACCGAGCCCTGGCTGACCAACTCCCTATGGTATCAGCTCGACGAGGAGGACGGACTCCAGGAGATCACCGGCGGCCAGGACTTCGCCGGCGGCCAGAGCTACGCCTACGGCTTCAACCTGACCCCGATCACCGACAACCGTCCGATCCAGACGATCGCCGGCGGAACCTATGCCGACGCCGACGGCCGGGTGACGGAGGTCAATTACGATTTCCCGCTCGCTCCGGAGAGCGGGCCGCAGAGGGTCTGCATGCCGCCGCCGTGCAGCTTCGAGATGCCGGACGACCAGCGCAACTACGTCTACCAGCAGACCCCGGGGCCGGTGGAGATCGTCGATCCGATCGGCCGGCGGACGAAGATGGACTATTGCGACCCGCGCAAGCTGGCCGTCCCCGAGCCCTACGGCGGCTGCGAGGTCATGCCGCTGCAATCCTTCGTCGACCCGGAGAAAATCCGGACCGTCCTCGAATACGACCTCTACCGCAACATCGCCAGGGCGACCCGCTATCCAAGACCGGGGGCCGCCAACCCCGACGGATCGATCCCGCCGCCGATCGTCACCTCGGCCACCTACGACACCGCCAACCCCAAATCCGCAACCAAGCCGCTGACGATGACCGACGCTCGCGGCAACGTCACCCGGTGGACCTACGCGCCCGAGCATGGCGGAGTTCTCACCGAAACCAGCCCGGCGGTGCCGCCCGCGGGGCCTGGGACGGCCCCGGTCACGCCGCAGAAGCGCTACACCTACGTCCAGCGCGCGGCGCAGTTCGACAACGGCGGCGCCGCCATAGCGCCGGTGTGGCTGCTCGACCGCATGTCATTCTGCCGCACCGGCAACCCCGCGTCGGGCGGCACCGGCTGCGCGCTCGGAACCGCCGACGAGGTGGTCACCAGCTATGATTACGGCCCCGTCACCGGCGCCAACAATCTGCTCCTTCGCGGCCAGGCGGTCACCGCCGATTCGAAGACTCTTCGCACCTGCTACGCCTATGACGGCCTCGGCCGGAGGATCAGCGAGACCAGCCCCAACGGCACCGCCGGCTACGCCTCCTGTCCCGCTTCCGCGCCGACCGTCGCCCTGCCCTATACGACGAGCACCCGCTACGGCCCGGACGGCAAGGTGACCGGGACGATCGCCCCCGATCCCGACCCGCCGTCCGCTCCCGGGCAGTCGGACGGGCCCCGCCCCGCGGTTCGCAACACCTACGATCCCGCCGGCCGGCTCATCCGGGTCGAGGAAGGCGCGCTCGCCGCCTGGCAGCGGGAGACCGTTGCGCCCGCGCTCTGGCCGAACTTCACCGTCCACCGGATAGTCGAGACCCGCTACGACTCGCTC
>DASVQS010000032.1:0-2923 GCA_036389015.1 Allosphingosinicella sp.
AGCTGCCCTTCGACCCGCACCTTCAGCTCGCGCCCGCCTTTATCGAACTCCCAGGCGTAGAGGCCGCCAGCGGTCGGCAGCCGCAGGTCGATGCAGGCGTGCGAGCTCAGGTCCTGCGGCGCCTTCGACCTCGGCCGTTTAGCGATCATCGAGCGATGGTGGCGCCACTACAACACCGTCCGGCCGAACAGCGTGCTCGGCTGCCGCCCGCCTGTGCCGGAAGCGGTCTTGTGGCGCCCGACCGGACACGCCTACGCTCGCTCCCCTCCGGCGCGCCCGGCCGGGCGCGCCGAAACACGGGCCAGCTCTCCCATGACCCATGGATCCCACTTCGGGATCAGGCCATGGTCGAGCTGAGTTCCTTTTGCCGGGCTGAACTATCCTCACTGGAGGCGATCACCCAGATGGCGATGGAACAGGTTCAAGGGCCGCCGTCCTCCACGCCGCTTGAGCGCGACGCCCGCTTAGCGTCCACCGACCACAAGGTCGCACCGAGCGAAATCGCCCTCGGCGTCATCATCGGCCGGGCCGCCGAATATTTCGACTTCTTCGTTTTCGCCATCGCCTCCGTGGTGGTGTTTCCCAAGGTGTTCTTTCCCTTCGCGGAACCCGTGACGGCGACGCTTTACTCCTTCGCCATGTTCTCGCTGGCCTTTGTCGCCCGGCCGATCGGCTCGATCATCTTCACGGCGGTCGACCGCCGGCACGGCCGTGGCGCCAAGCTGACCATCGCGCTCTTTCTACTCGGCTTCTCCACCATGGCGGTCTCCTTTCTGCCCGGCTACGCGCAGATCGGCGCTTGGTCCCTGTGCCTCCTCGGCGTCCTGCGGGTCGGGCAGGGCCTCGCCCTGGGCGGCGCTTGGGACGGCCTCGCCTCGCTTCTCGCGCTCAACGCGCCGGTCGAGCGCCGCGGCTTCTACGCCGGCGTCGCGCAACTCGGCGCGCCGCTCGGCTTCATGGTGGCCAGCACCCTGTTCTCGTTCTTCCTGCTCAACCTGTCGGAGCCCGACTTCCTCGACTGGGGATGGCGCTACCCGTTCTTTTGCGCCTTCGCGATCAACGTGGTGGCCGTGTTCGCGCGGCTGCGGCTCGTCGCCACCGACGAGTTCTCGCGCCTGCTCGAACAGGGGCGGCTCGAACCCTCGCCGGTCATCCCCCTGATCCGGAACCATTCGCCCGAACTCCTCATCGGCGCGCTGATCCCGCTGGCGAGCTTCGCGCTGTTCCACCTTGTGACCGTGTTCCCGATCAGCTGGATCAGCCTGTTCACCCAGCGCTCCGCGGGCGAGTTCCTGATGGTGCAATGCTCCGGAGCCTTCATTTGCGCGGGCGCGATCGTGGCCTCGGGCCTGATCGCCGACCAGATCGGCCGCCGCATGCTCCTCCTGCTCTCGGCCGGCCTGATCGCCGTCTTCGCCATCGCCAGCACCCTCGCGCCCCTGATCGTCGAGGAGAACGCGATCGGCCAGACGATCTACGTCAACGCCGGCTTCGCGCTGCTCGGCCTGTCCTACGGGCAGTCGTCAGGCGCGGTGACGTCGCGGCTCGAGCAGCGCTACCGCTACACCGGCGCGGCCTTGACCAACGATCTCGCTTGGCTGCTCGGGGCGGGCTTCGCGCCGCTGATCGTGCTGTACCTGTCGGCCCGCTACGGGCTCGCCTGCGTCGGCCTCTACCTGCTGTCGGGGGCTGTCACCACCCTTCTCGCGCTCGCCGTGTCCCGGTCGGAGATCCGGCAGGTCTGAACCGCGGACGCCGACCCGTCCGCCCCACCTTCCGCGCCTCGCCGCCCCCGGACGGCGAGGGATCATGGAGTGAGAGCCCTGGCCATCCGCTTCACCCCCCTGACCGCCCCGCGCGCGCCGCGCCGCAGGTCGCTCGCGCTCAAGGGCGGCCTGCGCGTCTCGGCGGTGCTCGCCGTCGCGGGACTGCTTTCCGGCTGCAACCTGGTCACCCTGAACCCCGCGGGCGACGTCGCGGTGCAGCAGCGCAACCTCATCATCGCGGCCACCGCGCTGATGCTGCTCGTCATCGTGCCGGTGATCGCGCTCACCTTCATCTTCGCGTGGCGCTACCGCGCCTCGAACACGGACGCGACCTACGACCCCGAGTGGCACCACTCCACCCAGCTTGAAGTGGTGATCTGGACCGTGCCGCTGCTGATCATCATCGCGCTCGGCGCCATGACCTGGATCAGCACGCACACGCTCGACCCCTTCCGGCCGCTTTCCCGCCTCGCGCCCAACAAGCCCGTGCCCGCCGACGCGAAGCCGCTCAGGGTCGAGGTCGTCGCGCTCGACTGGAAATGGCTGTTCATCTATCCCGAGCTCGGCGTCGCCAGCCTGAACGAGATGGCCGCGCCGGTGGACGTGCCGATCTCCTTCAAGATCACGTCCTCCTCCGTCTGGAACACGTTCCACGTCCCCGCGCTCGCAGGGATGATCTACGCCATGCCGGGCATGGAGACGCAGCTCCAGGGCGTCATGAACAAGGAAGGGGAGTTCACCGGCCTGTCGGCGCACTACAGCGGGTCGGGCTTCTCGCGGATGACCTTCACCTTCCGCAGCCTTGGCCAGCAGGGCTTCGACGAGTGGGTGGCGAAGGCCAGGGCTTCGGAGACGCCGCTCGACCGCGCAGCCTACCTGAAGCTCGACAAGCCGAGCGAGGCGGAGCCGGTCCGCTTTTTCGGTTCGGTGGAGAACGGCCTATACGATGCCGCCCTCGGCCTGTGCGTCCAGCCCTGCCAGATGTGCGTCCAGGAGATGCACCACATCGACGCGATGGGCGGGGCGGGGCGGCATAGCGAGGCGAACCGCAAGCGGCTCGACTACGATCGGCGCCACCTTGCGGGCGGCGACGAGCCGGCCGGCGCCACCTTCCCCGCCTCGGGCCGTCCGCCCATGGGCTCCGTCCAGCCCGAGGG
>DASVQS010000033.1:0-108903 GCA_036389015.1 Allosphingosinicella sp.
TTCCTGGCCCGCCTGGTCAACCATATCAGCCGGTTCCTGACGGCGATCGACATCCATCCCGGAGCCTCGGTCGGACGGAATTTCTTCATCGACCACGGCTTCGTCGTGATCGGCGAGACGGCGGTGATCGGGAACGACGTCACCATCTACCAGCAGGTCACTCTGGGCGGCACCAATCCGACCGACGGAATCGCCGGCAAGCGTCACCCGACCCTGAGCGACCAGGTGATCGTCGGCTCGGGCGCCCAGGTGCTCGGGCCGATCGTCGTCGGGCCCAGGGCGCGGATCGGGGCCAATGCGGTGGTCACGAAGGACGTGCCGGAGGGCGCGACGATGATCGGTATCCCGGCCCGATCGACCCTGGTCAGCGCCGAGCAGAGCAGCTCGGGCAACTTCCTCCCCTACGGGACGCCCTGCTCCGAGCAGTTCGACCCGGCCACTCAGAAGCTGGAATTGCTCCAGTGCGAGGTCGAGGGGCTGAGGAAGCGGCTCGCCGAGCTGATCGAGGAGCGGGACGGCCAGGCGAGGAAGGGGCGCGGCCGCGCCTGATGGACAACGTCCTCCCTTTTCCGGGAGCCTCTTCGCCGCAGATCGGCTTCACCCGGGCCGAGCTGAAGCGGATCATCGACCTTTACGGGCGGATGGTGGCGGCGGGGCTGTGGCGCGATTATGCGGTCGAGTTCGGCCGCGACGGAGCGGCCTTCTGGGCCTTCCGCCGGACCGCCGAGCGGCCCGAATATAAGATCGAGAAGAAACCGGGGCTGCGCAACCGCCAGGGGATGTGGGCTTTGGTCAACGAGGCCGGGATCGTGATCCGCCGCGGCGACGAGCTGGGGCCGGTGCTTGCGCCGCTCGAGCGCCGGCTCTTGAAGGTGGTCAACGGGTAGCTTGCCTCCCCATCGCCAGATAGGGAGGGGGACCACACGTAGTGTGGTGGAGGGGTAATTGGCGCAGGCCTGTGCCAACTACCCCTCCACCACCTTCGGTGGTCCCCCTCCCCACGCTTCGCATGGGGAGGCAGAAACTACGCCGCGACCATCGTCCGATCGGTGACCGGCAGCCTGGCCTGGAGTGCCGGCGGCAGCGGCCGGACGACCGAGCGGCGCACGCCGTGCCAGAAGGCCGACAGCAGAAGCAGGCCCGAGCCGATCACGAACGCGGCCAGAGCGATGTTGAGCTCGACCGCTCCGAACTCGCGGAACAGGCTGATCAGCGCGAACAGCACGTAAGCGAGCGCCGAGACGAGCAGAGCGCGCCGGTCGATCGCCAGTGCCGTGATCCCGAGCAGCACGTAGACCGCGAGCACCACCAACGCCTCGCCGATCGTCGCGTCGCCGTCGGTCAGCCCGAGCAGCGAGAAGATCGGGTGGACGATGAGCGGCGCCGACAGCAGGTGAAGCCAGAAGGCGACGTCGGAGCGGCGGGTCTCGCGGGCGCGATCGGACGAATCCCACCACATGGCGAACAGGAACACGCCCAGGCCCAGGATCAGGCCGCTGATCAGCATGATATTCTCGAGCTCCGGAACGTCGCCGACCGCGGAGGCGATCAGGGCCATGGCGACCCCGACCACGGTCAGCGCCCCCGCCGCGACGGTGATCGGGACCCGGAAACGGCGCCAGTGGAGCCAGGTCGCTCCGGCGGCGACCGCCGCGGACGCGGCGATGACCAGGGCGATGGCCCGCTCATTATCCTCGAACGCCGCTTCGCCGACGGCGAGGACGAAAGTGGTGAGGGCGGTGAGCGCCACTCCGCCGGTGAAGGCGAGGAGCAGGATGATGCTGGGCAGAGCCATCCGCCGCTTCCGGGTGAAGAACTCGGCGAGGCCCCAGGCGGTCGCGGCGACGAAAAGGCCGGCGACAGGCGAAGGTCCGTCGACGTCGACCTTCGGCCCGATCGCCTGGCCGATCCAGGCCACGGCGAACAGCAGGATCGCCGCGGCGATCCCGACGAAGATGTCGTTGAACCCGGTGAGGAGCCGGAAATGCTCCTCGTCGACCGCGGCGCCGCCGCTTCGACTGGCCACGTAGTTGCGAAGCGCCGAGGCGGCGTCCGGGCTCAAGGCCCCCGCCGCGACCGCCGCTTCCAGATCGCTGTCGCTATACATTGGTTTTCCTCCCTGAACGGGAGCGCTCATACCATAGGTGTATTAGTGTGGCAATACGGTATGGCTCATCGCTCCTTCGGCGAAGCCGGGGGGGAGGATTACTGTCCCTGCAACACCTTCATGATCAGCATCGCCTGCTCGGCGCCGGACTGCGGGACGATCTCCTGACTGCGGTCGGTGATCCGCTCCCAGTTCGCGGCTACCTCCTCGGCCGTCCGGCGACCTTCCGGGAGGGCGTAGCCCGGGGTCAGGGTCACATAGGCGGCCTGGACGACTCCGCCGCCCGCGCCGACGATGGCGTTGCTCGGCGCGTCCTCGGAGACAAGGTAGAGGGCGGCCGGGACGACATTGTCCGGGTTGAACAGGGCGAGCAGATCGGGCGGGAAGATGTCCTCGGTCATCCGGGTCGCGGCGGTCGGCGCCAGGGTGTTTACCCGGATATTGTATTTCGCGCCCTCGAGATGGAGGGTCTTTGCGAAGCCTGCGAGGCCGAGCTTGGCGGCGCCGTAATTGGCCTGGCCGAAATTGCCGTAGAGGCCGGTCGAGCTCGACGTCATCAGGATCCGGCCATAGGCCTGCTCGCGCATTGTCTCCCACACCGCCTTGGTGCAGATCGCCGAGCCTATCAGGTGGACGTCGACGACAGCCCGGAAATCCTCGACGCTCATCTTGGCGAAGCTCTTGTCGCGGAGGATCCCGGCATTGTTGATCAGGATATGGACCCCGCCCCAGCGCTCGCGGGCGGCAGCGACCATCGCCTCGACCTGCTCGGGGTCGGTGACGCTGGCGCCGTTCGCCATCGCCTCGCCGCCCGCCGCTTCGATCTCCTCGACTACTTTCGCCGCTGAATCGGAGCGGCCCGAGCCGTCGCGGGCGCCGCCGAGATCGTTCACCACGACCCGCGCTCCCCGCCGGGCGAGCTCGAGCGCATAAGCGCGGCCGAGGCCTCCGCCGGCGCCGGTGACGATGGCCACCCGGTTTTCGAAGCTGATGGTCATAATTTCTGCCGCTCCATCCTAATTCCTCCCCGCGATTTGGCGGGGAGGGGGACCAGGCGAAGCCTGGTGGAGCGGCTCTTTCGGAGTTCGTAAGGCCCCTCCGCCACCCGTCGGGCGGTCCCCCTCCCCTGCCAATGCAGGGGAGGATTTATTCAGGCCGGCCATTGCCGAACAAATGGCCCGGGACAATCCCTAACGCGACCTGCCGCGCTCGTAGGTCTGGGTGCAGCGGTCGGTGACGGTGCGGGTGCAGGGCGGCAGCGGCCCTGCGGCGGTCGGGGCCGGAGCGGCGACGGTGGGCATCGCAGTCCCCGCCGGAACCGTGCGGGCCGGCTCGTTATATCCCGCCGGGGCTTCGGCCGGGGCGGAGATGACAGCGATTCCGCGAGCGTCGGTTTCTGGCGAGGTGTTGCCCGGCGCCACAGTCTGGCCGGTCCGCATCGTCGACATGTTGCCTGGGGCTGGAGCCGAAGTCGCCGCGGGCCGGTCCGAGGTCGTCGGGTCGGGCGCGGTCGTCGTGGTCTCGGTGGTCGTGGTCTCGCTGGTCGTCGTCTCGGTGGTGGTGGTGTCGGTATCGTCTTCCGTCGTCTGAGCAACGGCGGCGCCGCCGAGCATGAGCGCGGCAGCCATCATGATGAGCTTCATTTCGAGCCTCCTCTTGGGTCGGCGGCCGCGCCAGGCGCGGCGGCACCTCCCCTAAACGAGGCCGAAGCGCTTTTTCTCCGTGGAACCCCGGCGAGGCCGGGGACCGGCTCAACGGCGAAACTATGTCCCGGCTTTCGCCGGGACACAGGGCCTAGCGGCGGACTCCGCGCTCATAGGCCTGGACGCAATGGTCCTTGACCGTCTTCGAGCAGCGCGGCGGAGTGGCCGTGCTCGCGGCCGAGCCGGAGCCTGCCTCGCAGGCCGGATAGCCGGTCGTGTTGGCATTGTAGCCGGACGGGGTGCAGGCCTGACCGTCCGGATCCGTGCCCTGCTGGGTGACTCCGCGCGGCCCCATGCTCTGCGCCGGATCGTCGACGGTATTGCCCGTTTGCGCCAAAGCCGCGCTGCCGAGGGTCAATGCCGCGGCGAAAATCATGATCTTCATGTACTGGGTCCTCCTTGGACAAGCGGCCGCCTACACTCCGGCGACCCGGTCTCTAAACACAGCCGCAACGATTTTTCTCCATCGCGCCCGCCGAAGCCTCCGACCCTACCGGCGCCCGGGGAGAGACCGCCGCAAAGCCAGAGCACCGTCATGGAGTCGATCTCGCGATTGGTGGGCTGAAAATAATCCAAAAACATGCTATTGCTCGAGTCGCAAATGCAGCTGGGGGGGCATTTATGCGACCAGGTACTTTGGCGCGCGAAGCATCGTCTGAATGGGTCGTGCAGATATTCGTGGCGTTGTTACTTCTTGTAATCGTCGCCTTGCCAGTCAGCGCCGAAGCACGACCGTTTCGCGGAAGCACTCCGGTCTATGTGATACTTTGCAGAACGTCGGATTCCGGAACTCCTCCCAACTCGCAGCAGCATTACCGAGACATGCTGCTCACCGCCGGCGGCGGCGGCCTTGCCGATTTCTGGCGCGACGTCAGCTACGGCAATTTCGACAACCGCGGGACCCGGATCGGCGGCTGGTACCGGATGCCCCAGACCACCGCCCAGTATAGCGCGCTCGGTCGCTGGCCGAAGGTAGATGCGTGCCTCGCCGCGGCCCAGGCGCCCGGCCCGGACGCGCTCGTCGTTCCTTCGGGTGCGATACGCTACGTCGTCACCTTCCCAAGCGTCGACATGTTCGGGTGGGCGGGAGGCGCCTTCCTGCCCTGGGACGTCGACGTCGGCGGGATCGCGCATGAGGGCGGTCACGGCATCGGCCTCGACCACAGTTTCTCCAACGACCCCAATTATCGCAATGCCGACTGGGCCCAGATAGGCGAATATGACGATCCCTGGGACGCCATGAGCTGGGCGAACAGCTTCATCGCCAGCACCCCGTTCGGAGCGGCCCCCAGCGGCCTCGTCGCCCACCATCTCGACCGGATGGGATGGCTGCCGCGATCGCGGATCCGGGTTCACGGCAGCGACGGAGCCGCGGAGACGGTCTATACGCTGGCGCCGATCAACCAACCCGGCCTGCCCGGGGCCCTGCTCGTCCGGATTCCCTACGATCCCGGCGATCTGTTCCGCTATTATACGATCGAACTGCGCACCCGCACGGGCTGGAGCGCGGGCATCCCCGGAGACGCAGTCCTGATCCACGAGGTCAAGCGGGGGATGGAGGGAGGGTCGCCGGCCGGACCGCAGATCGTCTGGCTGCAGCGCGATCTCAGCCGGGCGGACAAGGCGCCGACCCGCGAGCTCAACGCCAATGGCGTCGAGATATCGGTTCTCTCGGTCAGCTCGACTCAGGCGACGGTCCGGGTCCGATCCCAGATCGCTCAACGCTGTCTCCAGGGCTTCGTCTGGCGTGAGGCGCGACCCGAAGACCATGTCTGCGTCACCGGCGCTGAACGCTCCGACACCCGGACCGAGAACCAGCTCGGCCCGTCCCGTCGCGCCGGCGGCGGCCCCTTCGGCCCGGACACCTGTCTCATCGGCTTCGTCTGGCGGGAGGCCTATCCCGGCGATCATGTCTGCGTTCCGCTGCCCTCGCGCACCCGCGCCGCGCAAAGCAATTCAGCCGCCGCCTCGCGGGCGAACCCGGCGCGGATGGTCTTCGGCCCGAACACCTGCCGCCCAGGCTTCGTCTGGCGCGAAGCGGACGATTACGACTGGATCTGCGTCCCGCCCGCGACTCGAACCGACACGAGCAACGAGAACAGCCTCGCCGCGTCCCGTCGCCAGCCTGGAGGCGGGGCGTTCGGCCCCAATACGTGCCGCCCCGGCTTCGTCTGGCGCGAAGCCTATCCGGGCGATGTCGTCTGCGTGCCGGGGCCGAGCCGGACGCGGGCGAGTGCCGACAACGCCACCGCCTCGTCGCGGCTTGCAATCGATTGAATTGTCCCTGAGGGAGACCAGCATGGCCACCGCCCAAATCCTGCTCGTCATCGCCGTCGCGGCGATGCAGCCCGGCCCGGCCCGGCCGGAACCCAAGCCGCGCATCGCCCGAATCTCCGAGGAGGTCGCGCTCCAGCGCCTGCGTGTCGCCGGTGTCACGGACGTGCGGATCGTCAGGCGCGACTCGGCGAGCGTGGTTCTCGAGGGACGGGTCGAGGGCCGCCGGCTGCTCATGCGGATGGACGGCACGACCGGCAAGGTGGTGTCCGCCAACGATCCGGCCCGGGTCATCGTCCCGACCGGCCGTCCGATGGGGGCGACCGTCGTCCTCCCTCAGCCGATCGAACGCGACCGGATCGCCGATCCCGTGCTGATGCGCGAAGCGACACGCTCGCCTCGCTAGCAGGCTCCGGTCGGCACCTCGGCCGGTGTCTCGGGTCGGGACAGGCTCGCAATTCGCAATGACCCGGCTTTACGCTTATGTAAGATGCGCGGCATAGGATGCAGGCGATGAGCGGACGGACCGATACTGGCAGCCCGGAGGGACAGGCGACTCGGCGCACCGTGCTTGCGCTCGGCGCCGCCGCGGCATCGACGGTGGTGACGATCCGCCCGGCGCTGGCGCAGACGGCCGGCTCGGTGCTCAACTGCGAGATTCCGGTGCCCGCCCCCCAGGCCGGGTCGGGCAAATACATCGCCGCCGACGGAAGCCTCGTCGCGCCCGGCACCCCCGGCGCCTATCCGCCGCTCGCCCGGCCGCTCAAGGGCGAGGAGGTCAAGGCGATGCTCAACGGCGGACGGCCCCCGGCCGGAGTCGACAGCGAAGCCGCGCAGGCTTACGCCAACTATATTCGCCGTCTGCAGGCGGGGATGAGCGGCTTCACCTGCTACGCCTCGCTGCAGATGCCGCGCTGACCGCGGGGCGGCCGTAATGGCCGCGTCCCTTTACGCCGCCGACCCGCCCGAAACGATGCGCATGGTCGAGATGGAAGGCCTCACCCTCCTCTATCACCGTGCGTCCGGACTCACGCACTTCCTCGCCCCGCCGGCCCCGCAGATCCTCGCCGTCCTGGCCGAGGGACCGGCCAGCGCGGCGGCGATCGCGGCATCGATGAGCGAAAGCTTCGAGGTCGAATCCGACGATCCCGCCGCCGCCATCGCCGCCCGTCTCGCCGAACTGGAGGCCGCGGGACTCGTCTGGCGGACATGAGGCACGTCTTTCGACTTCAGGTAGGCCCGGTCTCCTTCCGGATCGGGTCGCAATGGCGCCGGCCCGTCGAGCGGCTTCGGCGTCTCTACGCCGGCTATCCCGAACCCGACGGCCTGTGCGATTTCACCGTAAGGCTGGAGGCGGAGCGGCCGTGGCGGCGCTGGCTTCGCCCCTCGATGGCGATCCGAGGCGATTATGTGCTGCCCGACGCGGCGCCGCTGCCTCTGGCCCAGGGCCTGCTCGCCGCCGAGATGGGCATGAATTTGCAGATGGCGCTCGGCGAGAAACGCTTCCTTCTGCTCCACGCCGCAAGCGTCGAGAAGGACGGGCGGGCGCTTCTGATGACCGGCCATTCGGGCGCGGGTAAATCGACCCTGGGAGCCCTCCTCGGCGAGCGCGGCTGGCGCTTCATGGGAGACGAGTTCGCGCTGCTCGACCTGGAGGACGCCCGGCTCCACCCCTTCCCGCGAGCGGTCAGCCTGAAGAACGAATCGCTCGGCCTGTTCGACGGGGTCGATCCCGGCCGGCTCGGACCGGTGCTTACCGGCACGCCCAAGGGCGTCATCCGCCACCTTCGCCCGAACCGGGAGGCGGTGAGCCGGATGGGCGAGCCGGCAAGGCCGGTGATGATCCTGTTTCCGCGCTTCGGGCGCGATCTCGAGCCGGCGATTCGCGAGGTCGGCGCCGCCGAAGCCTTCATGCGGCTCACCCAGGCTTCGACCAATTATGTCGCCCTCGGCGAGCGCGGCTTCCGCGCCCTGACCGGCCTGGTCGGAGCCCTCCCCTCGCGGGCGATCGACTATGCCGATACGGCCCAGGCCGAAGCCCTGGTCGACCGATTGTGGCGGAGCGCGTGAGGGACGCGCGCCCGCTCGCACGGCTGCTCGCCGATCCGGCGCGCGCCGGGGAGGTGCGCGACTGGACGTCGCTGATCGCGCTCGCCCGCGCCGAATCGCTGGCCGGGAGCCTCGCCTGGCGGCTCGAGCGGCAGGTCGTGCCGCCGCGGGTCGAGACTCTGCTCGAGGCCGCACGGCGCGACTCCGAGGCGGCCCGGGTACAGGCGTTGTGGGAGGCGGAGATGGCGCGGCGGGCGCTGGCGCCTCTCGGAGTGCCGGTGATACTGCTCAAGGGCACCGCCTTTGCCGCCGCCGGGCTCGAGGCGGCCCGCGGCCGCTCGATCGGCGACCTCGACATCCTCGTCCCGCGAGCCGCTTTGGCGGACGTCGAGCGCGCCCTCCTCGCCGCCGGCTGGGAATGGGTGAAGGAGGATGCCTACGACGACCAATATTACCGCCGCTGGATGCACGAGCTGCCGCCGCTCATCCACCGCGAGCGCGACCGGATGATCGACGTCCACCACGCCATCTTGCCGCTGACGGCTCGGCCCAAGCCGGACATGGCGGCGATGATAGAGGCGAGCGTGGCGCTGGGCGACGGCCTGCGCGTCCTTGCCCCTCAGGACATGGTCATCCACGCCGCCGCCCATCTGTTCGCCGACGGCGACCTCGCGGGCGGCCTCCGCAACCTGTGGGACATCGACAGGCTGATCCGTGAATTCAATGAGCACGAAGGGTTCTGGAACGCCCTGTTGGCCAATTCGCGCAAGCACGGCCTCTCCGTTCCGGTCGGCCGCGCCATTCGGCTGAGCTCGCGTCTCTTCGGGACGCCCTCCGCGCCAACTCGGGACTGGAGCGCCCGTCCCGACGACATCGTCTATCTTCGCCGCTTGCTCGCCCGGGACGGATGGGGGCGAAAGACGCGGCCGCTGACCCGGCTCGGCTTCTACGTCCGCTCCCACTGGCTGAGGATGCCGCCGCTGATGCTCGCCCGGCACCTCTGGGTGAAGGCGCGCCGGAAAAGCTAGGCCTCGGCGCCCTCGAGCGGCTTCCAGCCCAGCTCCTCGAACGGCGGGCTATAGCCCCGCCGGCGATATTGCTGCTCGGGAAGATCGAAGGCGACGCTCCGGTCGACGACCCGCGCGGTATCGGGCGATCCGTCCGAGCCGCGAGTCCTGTAGGTGCCCTTGCCGTCCATATGGTCTCCTGGTTTCCCTTACCCTACAGCAAGTCGGGGGCGGCGGCGAGGCGTTCGAGGGCCCCGGCCAGTCTCGCATGATCGTAGATCGCGGCATCGGCGTATCGAAGGATGGAATTGGCAAGCTTTCCGTGCGATTGGCCGCGCCATGAGCAGGCCGCTAGCCGCCGTCATCCTTGCCGCCGGCAAGGGGACTCGGATGAAATCCGACCTCCACAAGGTGCTGCACCCGATCGCGGGGCGGCCGATGATCGATCATCTGCTCGAAAGCGTCGAGGCGCTGGGCGCGGAGCGGATCGTCGTCGTCGTCGGCGACCGGCGCGAGCAGCTGGAAGCCGCGCTCGCCGGGCGCGCCGAGTTCGCCGTCCAGGAGCCGCAGCTCGGCACCGGCCATGCCGTCCTCCAGGCGAAGCCCGCGCTCGCCGGCTTCGAGGGCGACGTGCTGCTCCTGTCGGGCGACGTCCCCTTCATCCGTCCCTCGACGATGCGCGCCATGCTCGACGCCCTTCACGGCGGCGCCGACCCGGCCGCCGTCGTCCTCGGCTTCCGGCCCCCGGACGCCGCGGCCTACGGCCGGGTCGTCGCGGGGCCGGACGGCCGGGTCGCCCGGATCGTCGAGCTCAGGGACGCGAATGACGAGGAGCGCGCCATCACTCTGTGCAACTCGAACCTGTTCGCCGTGCGCTCGGGAGATCTCTGGACGCTCCTCGAAGGTGTCCGCAACGATAACAGCCAAGGCGAATATTACCTCACCGACATCGTCGCGATCGGCGCCGCCGCCGGGCGGACGACCCTGCTCATCGAAGGCGAGGCGGCCGAGTCGATCGGCCCGAACAGCCGCTCCGAATTCGCCTTGGCGGAAAGCGCGTGGCAGGCGCGGCGGCGCTCCGAGGCGATGGCCGAAGGCGCGACCCTGATCGCGCCCGAGACGGTGTGGTTCGCCTTCGACACGAAGCTCGGCCGGGACGTCACGATCGAGCCCAACGTCTTCTTCGGCCCCGGAGTCAGCATCGCCGACGGAGTCCGGATCCGCGCCTTCAGCCACATCGAGGGCGCGACCATCGCGGCCGGCGCCGAGATCGGCCCTTATGCGCGCCTGCGCCCCGGCACCGTGATCGGCGAGAAAGCGAAGATCGGCAATTTCGTCGAGACCAAGAAGGCGATTCTGGGCCCGGGCGCCAAGGCCAACCACCTGACCTATCTCGGCGACGCCGAAGTGGGCGCGGGCGCCAACGTCGGCGCGGGAACGATCACCTGCAATTACGACGGCTATTTCAAATACGGCACGGTGATCGGCGAGGGCGCCTTCATCGGCTCCAACTCCGCCCTGGTCGCCCCAGTCAGCATCGGCGCCGGCGCGATCGTCGGCGCGGGCTCGGTTGTGACGCGCGACGTGGAGGCGGATGCACTGGCGCTGGCTCGGGGCGCCCAGGAGGTGAAGCCCGGCTGGGCGGCGCGGTTCCGGGCGGCGATGTCCGCGAAGAAGCGCGCCGGCTGAAGCTCAGTCGTCGCTGTCCTTCTCCCCCGTCCAGGGCGGCAGCAGGTCCAGCGCCCGTACCTGCCGGTCGAAATCCTCCTGATCCTTGAGCGAGAGCTTGGGCACCCCAAGGCCGCTGATCATGCACCGCGCATACCGGGTTTCGCCTTCCTTGACCTCGATTCGAAGCAGGTCGCTCCTGATTTCATATTCATGGCTTCCCGGCGTCGTCGGGTGCACGAAATATTTGCCCTGCGGCAGCCTGTTGATGACCTGGCCCTCTTCGCTGACCCGGCATTTCAGAAGCTTCCCAGTGCCCAGGCTTCGATAGAAGACGATCTGCCCCATTCCGGGCGGCGGCGCCGGAACCGCAGCGGCGGCCCTGCCGGGCCTGGCGCTGTGCGCGGCGGAGATCGGCGGTGCAAGAAGACAGGCGGCGAGCGCCAGCGTCATTCGCAAGTTAGGCATTTCCGGTCCCCCGCTAAAATATCGCCGCTGGCCCCTGCGGCTCTCCGGCCAGGCCTCGGCAGCCGGCGTAAAGCTCTGAGAAATCGTCCCTAATTCCCGAACTCGAGACCTTGGTGTACCGGACCTGGACGAGCGTCAAGCCGGAAAAGCTCGGTCCCACTGGCGGAGGGCGCGCCGCCGCGATAGGGGTCGACAAAATTTTTCGGGTCAGGCTCAGGATTTATGTGCGGAATCATCGGCATCGTCGGGCGCGGGGAAGTGGCCGACCGGCTCATGCAGGGCCTCAGGCGCCTGGAATATCGCGGCTATGACTCGGCCGGCATCTGCACGATCCTGAACGGCGCGCTCGAGCGCCGCCGGGCCGAGGGCAAGCTCGACAACCTCGCCGCCGAGCTCGCCGCCAACCCCCTCGCCGGGACGATCGGCATAGCCCATACCCGCTGGGCGACCCACGGGGCACCGACGGTGGGCAATGCCCATCCCCACATCGTCGGCGGAGTCGCCCTCGTCCACAACGGCATCATCGAGAATTTCCGGCCGCTTCGCGAGGAGATGCAGGCGGCCGGCCGCACCTTCCAGTCTGAGACCGACAGCGAGGTCGTCGCTCACCTCATCGACCACCAGCTCGAGCAGGGCAAATGCCCGCGGGACGCGGTCGCGGCCGTGCTTCCCCGGCTGCACGGCGCCTTCGCCATCACCATCCTGTTCCGCGACCATCCCGACATGCTGATCGGCGCCCGCATGGGGGCGCCGCTGACCGTCGGCTATGGCGAAGGCGAGACCTATCTCGGCTCGGACGCCCTCGCCCTCGCCGGCCTCACCCAGCGCATCGCCTATCTCGACGAAGGCGACTGGGCGGTGATCACCCATGACGATATTGCCATCTTCAATCGCGCCAACGAGTCGGTCGAGCGCGAGATCGTCACGTCCGGGGCCTCGGACGCGGCCGCGGACAAGGGCAATCACGCCCATTTCATGCAGAAAGAGATATTCGAGCAGCCGATCGTGGTCGCCCAGACCCTCTCCTCCTATCTTCGCCCGTTCGAGCGCAAGGTCGCCCTTCCGGCGATGGAGCAGAGCTTCGCTGAGGTGCCGCGGGTCACCATCGTCGCCTGCGGAACCAGCTTCTACGCCGGGATGGTCGCCAAATATTGGTTCGAGCAATTCGCCCGGGTGCCCGTCGACCTCGATGTCGCCTCGGAGTTCCGCTACCGCGAGCCGGTGCTCGAGCCGGGCGGGCTCGCCCTCTTCATCTCGCAATCTGGCGAGACCGCCGACACCCTCGCCGCCCTCCGCCACGCCCGCGCCGAGGGCCAGCGCATCGCCGTCGTCGTCAACGTTCCGACCAGCTCGATGGCGCGCGAGGCCGACCTCCTCCTGCCCACCCATGCCGGACCGGAGATCGGAGTCGCCTCGACCAAGGCGTTCACCTGCCAGCTCGCCGTCCTCGCCGCCCTCGCCGCCAAGTTCGCCCGCGACAAGGGGCGGATGAGCGAGGAGGAGGAGCGCGAGATCGTCGACCATCTCTCCGAGGCTCCGGCCGCGATGAACGCCGCCCTCAACCATGACGACGAGATCGCGGCGATGGCTCCGCTCATCGCCCAGGCCCGCGACGTTCTCTACCTCGGCCGCGGCGCCGATTACCCGCTCGCCATGGAAGGCGCGCTGAAATTGAAGGAAATCAGCTACATCCACGCCGAGGGCTATGCCGCGGGCGAGATGAAGCACGGCCCGATCGCCCTCATCGACGACAACGTGCCGGTGATCGTGCTGGCGCCGAGCGGCCCATTGTTCGAGAAGACCGTCTCCAACATGCAGGAAGTCCAGGCCCGAGGCGGCAAGGTCGTGCTCATCTCGGACGCTGAAGGGCTGAAGGCCGCGGCGGACGACCGCCTGCTGGCGACGATCGAGATGCCGAGGGTGCATCCGCTGATCGCTCCGCTCGTCTACGCCATCCCGGTCCAGCTCCTGGCCTACCACGTCGCCGTGGCGAAAGGGACGGACGTCGACCAGCCGCGCAACCTGGCGAAGAGCGTCACTGTGGAGTGAAGCCATTGGCGGCGGGCGGGGCGCTGGGGACGGGAAATAAAATTCTGACTTAGAAAATAAAGTTCTGACTTAGAAAATAAAGTTTTGACCGCGTCTGCGCTGAGCGTTCGCGACGGTCGGCCATACGTGAGTTCGAATCATTCGGTAGGGACCCGCCCCCAGAGGAACGGCAGCGGAGGCTGACTGAGCCCCGGTGACGGCGCCGAGAGCCAGGTATAGGTGTCGGGGGACAATAAAGTTCAAACTGACAATAAAGTTCTGACATTGACAATAAAGTTCTGACACGGCCTGGGGAAGCCGGCGCCGTTGGGAGCGCTGTCCGCATCAGCAATTGGCGCAGTCTCACGGCGGCTGGAGACTCCGACAGCAACTATCTGCGCCTGCGCGACAATGAGCCCATACTTCGAGCATAGCGGCAAGCCTACGGCCATTGTTTCGTGCGCGGCGTTGCTTCCATCCGTGCCTGTCCGCCTAGTAGCTTAGCGTCCGCCTTCCTGAGACTCCCTCGGGCAACGAGCTTGTGCTATAAGAAATTGGGGGAGAGGGTTCATGGAGGCCGATCACGAATACTTCGCGCGGCGCGCGAGGGAGGAGCGAACGGGGGCGGAAGCGGCCGGCTCGAGCGAGGCTCGAGCCGCCCACCTAGAGCTTGCAGAGCGATACGACGATCTTGCTCGGGCTATCGAGGCGCATCGTCTGGATCCGAAGCTCTTCGCCTAGGGCGGACGGCTGCGTTGGGTGCCGCTCGCACTCGGGATAGCGGCGGCGCCTACGCCACTTGGCTAGTGAACGAGATACTGGCGGACTTTTGGGAAGGTCATCGCGAATGCCCCGTCCACGTTTGCATATCCGCATCCGCCTTTGCTCGTGCACGAGCCGTAAAGCTGGCCCACGACTTCGGGCTCGTTACCGTTGAGACGGTAAACGAGCGAGCCTGAGCTTCCCTTCGCGGTGCCACCGTCGGTCGGGGTGGAATAGATGTATCGTCCCTTGGGTCGATACTTACAGCCTCCGACCGGGCGTATCCTCGAGGTCTGCTTGTGCATGGGGTAGCCGTGCGGGTGATGAACTCGGAAGATTGGTGTGGTCGAGTTCGAGAGGTCCTCGCTGGTCCAGCGGAAGAAATGGGCGTCGCTGGGAGGAGTTTGGCTTAGTTGAACAAGGGTGAAATCGGTGTCGCCGCTGGTCGCGAGGAGCGTCGACCCGAGAGTGCGCGGGACTTGGCTCAGCTTAGGGACGGCCCCGTTGCAGGGTTTGCGGTAGCGGAAGAAGGCCTCGAGGCTCGTTGCTGAAGCCTGCGTATTGAAGCAGTGGTTGGCGGTGAGGAAGAAGGGCGTACGGGAGTTGGTGTTATCGGCCAGGAGGCCTCCGGAGCACTTATAGTGCCCGGCGCCCTCCTTGTAGATGATGCGGGCAACCCCCCTGGTAGCCGTTTCGAAAGCGCTCTGCTCGGGCGTGGGGTTGGTTACCGGGCTCGTGGGCTTGCAGAACTGTTTCAGATTGCAATGGGTCGCGAGAGTGAGGTTGGCCGCCGGGCCGCCGGTAACGGCCAATCCTTCGATGGGCTCGACGAGATGCGCGATGCGCCGGATCGAGACGCCGGTCAGGGCCGCTCCGCGCGGCACCTGGAGCTGAACGAAGATCCGGGAGCTGAAGACGGTATTGGAAAACGTAGGCTCGGGGCCGAGCGTGTAGGGGCCGTAGACTTCGGATTGGCCGTCGGTGACGTAGATGC
The DNA here is from genome assembly GCA_036389015.1 of Allosphingosinicella sp. Classification (GTDB taxonomy): domain Bacteria; phylum Pseudomonadota; class Alphaproteobacteria; order Sphingomonadales; family Sphingomonadaceae; genus Allosphingosinicella. Next base: position 15,061 of record DASVQS010000033.1, read on the forward strand.
GGCCTCCTTCCGGCAACTGGCCGGGCTCGAATTCGACTCGGAGACCCGTGGCGCCGGGCGACACTATTTCGATCGTCCAGGATAATCCGCCGCCAGGTGCCGTACCGACAAGCCCTTGCGCCAATATGGATCCTGGGACCGCGCCGGGGGTGCTCTGCAGCAAGACGGGCTGCGGTAGCTCACGATCGATCCCGATTTTCTCGCGCATCTCCTCCGAGTCGTCGTTCTGGGAGAGGAAGTTTCGTTCTTCCTGGCTCAGCGGCGGAAGCTGTATCGCTCGCGCTCGAGGGAAGCTTTTGAAGACTTGGGCGAGATCTCTCAGCGAGGCAATCGTAGGCTGGTCGACGGCGAGTCTTCTTTGTTGTTTGACCGAGAGGAAGAACTCCGCGCTGCTTTCGTTCGAGCCAGCCGGCTGGGCTATCCCCATGCTCGGTGCGTCTGCGGCAAGCAGAGCGAGGGTGAACAGAAGCAGACTGGGCGTCGGGAATTTGGCCATCGAACCTCTCCACGAGCGAGGTAGCGACCAAAGGGCCGGCTTCATCATCGAGCGTGAACGCCGATACTTTGATCCGGCCGGGCTTTTACCACCACGCGCGTTTCGGGTCGAGAGGCGTTGCCTAATTCCATGACCCGTCGCGATTGCTCTGAGTAGCCTTGAGCGCCAATTTTTCGTCTCGAAGTTCCGCGATCTTGCGCCTGAGCGCGTAGTTTTCGTCCTTGAGGAGGACGTTTTCGCGGATCGTGCCGGCTGGGTCGCAGTCCGTCATCAGAGCGTGCATGAATTGGCGAAGCGGAAGTGGCAGGCGGTTCAATTGGCGCGGCGTCGGTCGCCAGGTCCGGGCGATAAACATGCTCTGCCCGCGGAATTCGCGGCGCCAGTTCCAGCGATTCCTCATTTGAGGATCGGGAGGGATTGGTCGGCCGAGCCCCAGGCCCGGAGCCGGCGTGCCCGCTTGATGAGCTGGGCCGTATCGTTGATCGTGAAGTGCTGAGGGCTCTCGATGCCCTCGAGCTCATCCCAGCCTACAGGCGCGGCGACCGGGGCGCCTTGGCGCGCCCGAGCCGAATAGGGCATGATCGCGGTGGCTGTCCGCTGGTTGCGCAGGTAATCGAGGAAGATCCGGCCGCGGCGGCGATCCTTTCTCGTGTCGAGTGTGAAGCGCTCTGGGTGGGCCTGCGCGAGGACGGAGCAGAAGGCCTCGGCGAATCCACGCACCTCCGGCCATTCTCCACGACGCGTGAACGGCACGACGACATGTATTCCTTTCCCACCGGTCAGGAGCGCAAAGCTTTCGAGGCCTATCGAAGCGAGATGGTCCCGGACCTCGAAGGCGGTCCGCTTCACCTGGTAGAAGCCGAGGCCCTCGTCCGGATCCAGATCGATGGCGATGCGATCGGGGCGCTCGACGTCGTCGACACGGCTGCCCCAGGCGTGGAATTCCACGGTCTCGGCCTCGACGCAGGCCAACAGGCCGGCGACGTCCTCGACGTAGAGATAGCGCTCGGTCCGGCCGTTCTTCTGGAGAATGGGGATGTCCCTGATCGGATGTGGGAATAGGCCTTCCGGCCGCGGCGGGTGCATCCTATTCCGCTGGAAGAAGCATTCGCCGGCATCGTGCGGTGGGCACCTGAAGAGGTTCAGGGGCCGCTGCGCGAGGAAGGGCAGCATCCAGGGCCCCATCCGCCGACAGTAATCCAGCAGCAGCTCGCTGGAGGGGACGGCGTCAGGTCCTACTTGGTGGGTCGGCTCGGACAAAGATCGCCTGGATGTCCGGGCAGCTGCAGGTTTTTGCTCCGGAGGTAGGTAGCTGATCCCCTTGACGGTGGCGTGCCGGAGCGTCTCTTCGCCTCTAAGGTGCTGCACTCGAAGTCTGATTTCGGGTCGGACCCAGCTGCTTTCCGAGGGCTGCTTCATGTGAAGTGGGGCCCTGTCGGTGGCGAGCCGCTCCATCGTGCGCCAAAATTTTTCGCGTTCGCTCTCGGCGAAGGTCACCATGGCGGCGCCGGCATATTCGAGACAATGATCTTCCGTCTCGCGGGCCAGGAGCGCGACAGGAGCAAGGTCGCCTTTGGCGGCTCCGATGACGACGAACTCGCTCTCGGTGAAGGCTTTGGTCTTGAGCCAGCTCTGGGCCGGCCCGCTCCGATATCGGCTGCCGAGTTTCTTGGAGACGATGCCTTCGGCGCTGCTCTGCTCCGCGAGCTCGAAGAATTCGGGTCCGCCGCCGACGACATGGTCGCTGAACTGGATGGGGCTGCCGGGTTCGTTGGTGCCCAGCAGGTCGAGGAGGCGTTGTCGCCTCTCCTCCACAGGCTTCCGCCGCAAGTCGAGATCGTCGAGGTGCAGCAGGTCGAAAGCCATGAAGATGAGGCCGCGCGGTTGCTTACGCGCCAGCTCGGATCGGAGCGCCCGAAAATCCGAGAGGCCGCGGGAGTCCTGGATGATGACTTCGCCGTCGATCACGGCGGAGCTGCAGTCGAGCTTGCCGGCGGCGCCGAGGATCGAGGCGTAGAGGTGGCTCCAGTCGTGGCCGCGGCGAGTGTAGGCGCGGCGATCGTTGCCGTTTAGCACGAGCTGAGTTCGGTAGCCGTCATATTTGAGCTCGTGAATCCAGTCGGGGCCCTCGGGCGCTAAATCAACGAGGGCGGGCATCATGGGTTCGATGAACCCGATGCGGGACAGAAGAGTCGTCACCGGCGGGAATCGCTCTGAAGCTCGATGGGTTCCCCCGCGGCGCTCGGCGGCAGTTCCAGTAGCTATCGTTTCCCTGCAGATTCGCGGATCATGGTGGCCGTGCTGGAACTGAGCCCGCAATCGAGGGCGAGCTTGAAGAATTCCTCGCGAGAATCGTGGGGTGAGAGCCCCAGCCGACGAGCCAGGGTTCTGGCTTTGTGACCGAGGGGGACGATGTCGCTCGAGGTGACCATCCCGCACTCTTCGACAGCGGTGCGGAATTCCACGGCGACTCGGGGCGGCAAGTCCGCGCCGTGAATGAAATAGCGTAGGTAAGCGAGGAAGTGGGGGTGGCGCAGGATTGCCTCGCCGCGGCACCCGTTGCGCTCGAATATTTGCTTACGCGAGGAGCCCCGGCCGCCGGGGTTGTAGGAGGGGTCGCCGAAATATTTGCGTCGTTGCTCGGGGATGGCTTCGCGATCGATCAGCGATCTCATCAGGGCCACCGCGAGCCGAGCATTCGCTTCGGCGTGGAGATGGTCCTCCAGGTTGAGGGCCTCGAACTCGATCTGGTCGGCTAGCGTCTTCTCCTCGGCGGTGAGCTCGATCGTGAGATTGTCCATCATCGTGTCGTGCCTCATCGAGCCCCGCCCGGTTGGGGGATTGTCATTCTTCGTTGGCACCGAAGGCATGGGATTTGCGATCGGAAAAATGAGGGTGACGAGTTCGCCGGCTTGCGGCAAGCTCCTAGGATAGTGGGGGAAACGGTGGGCGACCGACTGGACAATTTGCTTTATGGACTCGGCCGTTCGGTGCGACGGTTGATCGGTAGCGATTCAGCGAGCGACGTGCCGCTGGACCCTCGCCCGGCGAGGCTTGATCCGGGCCGCCTGCCTGGGTCGTCGCAGCCCAGGCGTGTTGATGACGTCGAGCCGACGCGTGACGGCCGGTTCCGAGCTGGCGGCTACATCTTCACGTCCGAGGGACAAGCTCGCCAGTTCCTGGAGCGATCCGGCGTTCCGAAAGCTTCTCGAGTGGTCTCGCCTCCCCCTCCCCTTCCCCGTCCCTCTCCGCCTCCCGCCTATCGGCCGGCGCCGCGCTCGGCAGCCGGGTCGGAGGTGTCCCTCACCGCCTCGGAGCGCGAGTTGATGGGGGTTTACGGCATTTCTGCGAAGGATGGCGGCTTCAGTGTTCGCGGCTTCGTCTTCAAGACGCTCGATCAGGCGGTGAGTTGGGCGAAGAGGAGCGGTAGTTCGCTCACGTCCGAGCCAAGATTGCCGATTACGGCGGGGGACCGGTTTCGATGGCCGGTGCGCGAGCCTTCGGCGCCTCCGCCGCCGCCCCCGCCCAGGCAGTCGCCCCGCTGGGATGAGCCGGTTTCGGCGGCCGCCAAGGCCGCCGGAAAGCCGCGCTGGGTCGCCGGTCCGGTTCGAATGGAGCTTGGCGGCATCTCGCTGGATGCCGAGATGATCTATGTCGGCAAGGCCGACCGTTACGCCTATCCACGCAATAACGCTCTGATCGACCCGACTCTTCCGGTGTCCCGCCAGGGAGATCCGCAGGGCACGACGCTGTCTTATTGGGGGAGCTATCAGGATCTGCGCCCCACGGCTCGTCGCACGTTTCTGGAATGGCTGGCCCGAGGCCGCTCGGATCCTGGAACGCCGATCGGCTACGTGTTCATCTTTTTCTATGGTCTCGAGTGGCGGCTTCTCCACGAGGGTAGTCGCGAAGAGGCGGGACGGCTTGCGCAGGAGGTTAGCCGGCTCCTCGAGATTTACGGGAGCAACGGCTCTTTCCGAAGTTATGCTGAGCGCTTTCTCGATGTGGCGCTCCTGCTTGCCAAAGGGAAAGCCGAACGGGTCGAGCCTTCGATCGCCCTGGCGCGGCATTGGGAGATGCCGCTTCGCGTCAGGGTGTATCTCGGCTCGTTGCTGGCAGAGGAGGAGCCGCTCGACGCCGACGCGGCCTTGCTTTGGGTTCTGGGCGCACCGGACACTTCGCTGCGCACCCCCGCATCGAGGTGCTTCGAGGAGCTTCGCCAGCTTTGGGAGATACGTTTCGGGGAGGCCTATCCTGTCGGGTTGTCGGTGCGCCCTCCCAAGGCGCGCATCAAGCACGCCTATCGGGCGGCGAGCGGCGGGTTTACGAACAATGTGTCGATCGACCAGCTGCCGGACATCGGCACTGTCTCCGCGCCGCTCGGGCGGCTCCGCGCTTTGCTAGAGGCCTGTACCGACGAGCTCGATCCGCTCAGCCGGCTGCTGGGACGCCAGCCGGAGGCTCGTGGCAGTATCGCGGCCGCGGTGGTGGCGCCGCGGCCTTTGTTGGATGGGCCTCTCGGCGAGGGCCTGCGCATCTGCAGTCGTGCGATCGCGGAGCGGGTCGGCGGCCAAGGGGCGGCCATTCCGGCTCGCGAAGTGTTGAGCCTGCTCGAGATTGAATGCCCGAAGCCGGAGGCCAAGGTTTCAGCCGCTACGTTTCGCCAGTTGGCGGCGCTTCTCGACAGTGTCGGATATGGGTTTGAGCCGGACCGCCGCTACGGCTGCAGCCTGGCGGTGACCGGAAATTCGAAGCTCTTCCTGTTCGCCGCGGCTGGTGGAGGTCGAGTCGATCCGGAACGGCCGAGCTATGACGCGGCCCGGACCATGATCGAGATCGCGGCGCTGGCAGCCTTGGCCGACGGTCAGGCCGTGCCGGTGGAGCTTCAGTCGATTTGCCGGGACCTGGCCTCGTTGCCGGATCTCGATGAAGTCGACCGGACCCGCCTGGCGGCTCATGCTGAGGCGCTGCTCGCCGATCCTCCCAAGCGCAAGGAGGCGATCGCTCGAATGGCGGCGCTCCCCCTGCAGGAGCGTCGGCGAGTCACTCAGTGCGCGGTCGCGGCCATCCTGGCCGATGGGCATGTCCTGCCGGCCGAAGTGAGGTTCCTGGAGCATCTCCACACCGCCCTTGGGCTGCCCCAAGAAGAGGTCTATTCCGCTCTCCACCGTGGATCGGTCGAGGAAGACCAGCCGGTACGGGTGACAGGAGCGGAGACCGCGCCCGATGGCCGGACAGGCGCCAAGACCAGCGAGGTGGTCCGGATCGATGCCGCGCGTCTTGAGAGGATACGCGGCGAGACTTCAGCGGTGTCGGCGCTTCTGGCCGGCATTTTCGTCGAGGAAGAGGAAGCTAGGCCGGCGGCACCGGCGCCGACCCCAGCGGTGACCGTCCGCTTCGATGGACTCGATGCCGCCCATGCCGAGCTTTTGTGGGTTCTCGTCCAGCGGCCTCTGGCATGGGATGAATTCGAGGAGCAGGCTAAGGGTGCCAAATTGCTCCCGGCCGGCGCGATCGAGACAATCAATGAATGGGGGTTCGAGATGTTGGGAGAGCCGGTCATCGAAGAGGAGGATCCGGTAGGTGTCGCGAGCCACCTGGCTGAGCAGCTCGCTGCCATGGGAGCGCAAGCATGACCGGGGCACCTGCGATCCGCCAGCGTGATCGCGACACGATCTTGCAGGCCTTGGCGGCGGGCGTTGTGCCCCGGGTGGGGCTTCAGCACATCCAGGTCGGCCGTGCCCGCGAGATCGCCGCGCTAGTTCAGGATATCGACCGCGTCGCGGATGGAGGGGCGGCGATCCGCTTCGTGATCGGTGAATATGGTGCCGGCAAAACCTTCTTCCTGAACTTGGTGAGGTTGATCGCCCTCGAGCGGCGCTGCGTGACGATCCAGGCTGACCTGGCGCCGGACCGGCGGATCCACGCGACCGGCGGGCAGGCCCGGGGCCTTTATGCCGAGGCGGTCCGCAACATGGCCACGCGCACGAAGGCCGAAGGCGGGGCGCTGACCAGCATCGTGGAGCGCTTCGTCACCGAATGCGTGAAGGCGGCAGAGAGCGATGGGGGGACAGTCGAGAAGGCGATCGACGAGCGGCTGCGGCCGCTCCAGGAGCATCTGGGCGGGCACGATTATGCGACGGTCCTCAAGACCTACTGGCGGGGAAGCGAGGATGGCGACGACGCCCTGAAGGCTTCGGCTTTGCGGTGGCTCAGGGCGGAATATCCGACGAAGACGGAGGCGCGTCAGGCGCTAGGTGTCAGGAGCATCATCGACGATGCCGACGTCTATGACAGCCTGAAGCTGCTGGCCGTATTCGTGAGGCTGGCCGGCTATGCCGGGCTCGTCGTGATCTTCGACGAGATGGTGAACATCTACAAGCTGCAGAGCTCGCAGGCCCGGAATCAGAATTTCGAGCAGATTTTGCGCATTCTGAACGACGTGCTGCAGGGTGGAGTCGAGGGGCTCGGCTTCCTGTTCGGGGGAACGCCAGAATTCCTCATGGACAGCCGGCGGGGGCTCTACAGCTATCAGGCGCTCCAGAGCCGGCTGGTCGAGAACAGCTTTGCGACCGGCGGTCTGGTCGACATGACAGGTCCGGTGCTTCGGCTCCAGAACCTGACACCGGAGGAGCTGCTGGTCCTGCTCGGCAATCTTCGCTCGGTCTTCGCCTGCGGCGACGAGACCAAGTATCTCGTTCCCGACGAGGCGCTGACCGCCTTCATGGAGCATTGCAACCGCCGGATCGGCGAAGCCTATTTCCGGACGCCTCGGAACACGATCAAGGCGTTCGTGCAGTTCCTGCGGGTGATCGAGCAGAACCCCGGGGTCGAGTGGCAGGATCTGCTCGGCGAGGTCGTTCTGGAGCGGGAGGAGCCCGAGCCGGCCGACGAGCCTGGCGAGGGCGATGATGAACTCGCCACCCTCAAGCTCTGAGGGCCTCTCCTCCTACGATCGGCTGCATCCGGAGGTCCGCCGCTGGATCAGGGACGAGGGCTGGACCGAGCTTCGAGAAATCCAGGACCGCGCGATTGCCGAGGTGCTGGACCACGATAAGGACGTCATTATCGCGGCGGCGACGGCCGCAGGTAAGACCGAGGCGGCCTTCCTGCCGTTGCTGACGAGGGTGGCGGGCAGGCGGGAGCCGGGTCTCGATATTCTTTACGTGAGCCCGTTGAAGGCGCTGATCAACGATCAGTTCCGCCGGTTGGACCTGCTCTGCGAGCGAATGGAGATCCCGGTTGTGCGCTGGCATGGCGATGCCCCGCAAGGTGCGAAGCGGCGGACCATTGCCGATCCTCGCGGCATCGCTTTGATCACTCCGGAGTCGATCGAAGCGCTTTTCATCAGGCGACCGGTTGACGCGTACCGATTGCTGGGCTCTCTGGACGCGATCGTCATCGACGAGCTGCACGCCTTCCTGCAGGGGCCGCGCGGCCTGCACCTTGCGAGCCTTCTCCAGCGGATCGACGCGGCAGCCGGCCGTCGCTGCCGGCGCGTGGCGCTCTCCGCCACGCTGGGCGACTTCTCCGCGGCCCAGGCGTGGCTGAATCCCAGGGACCCTGGGGCGGTCCGCCTGCTCGAGGCTGCGGGCGACGGCGCTGACCTGAGACTTCAGATCCGGGGTTATGTCGAGCCGCCCGAGGAGGGCGGATCCGATCAGCTCGAGGATGAAGGGACTTCGGACGCGCTGAGCCGGATCGCCGATCACATGTTTGCAACGCTGCGTGGGTCGAACAACCTGGTGTTCGCCGGTTCCAGGCGAACGGTGGAGGCTCTCTCCGACCGATTACGCCGGCGCTCTGAAAAGGCCGGGGTGCCCGAGGAATTTTTCCCGCATCACGGGAGTCTGTCGAAGGAGCTGCGCGAAGACCTGGAGCGGCGTCTCAAGGCAGGGAACCTGCCGACAACCGCCGTCGCGACGACGACGCTCGAGCTCGGCATCGATCTGGGGTCGGTGACATCCGTGGCCCAGGTCGGGGCGCCGCGGTCACTGGCGTCGCTTCGCCAGCGGTTGGGCCGAAGCGGCCGGCGCCGGGGCACGCCGGCGGTTCTGCGGGTGTATCAGCGCGAAAAGTATCTGATGGGGGACGACGAGGCACTGGATCGGTTGCGGCTTGGAACGGTTCGTGCCGTGGCGGCGATTCGGCTGTTGCTTCGCAAGTTCGTGGAGCCGCCGGTCGCCGACCCGTCGCTGTTGACCGTGGCGCTCCATCAGATTCTCTCGATCATTGCCGAGGAAGGCGGAGCACGTGCGGAGCGCCTCTACGCCTCGCTTTGTCAGCCAGGTCCCTTCGCGGCTCTGGAGCGAAGCGACTTCGTCGCGCTGTTGCGGTGCGCGGCCTCGGAGGAAGCTGGTCTTATCGAGCAGGCGCCTGACGGAACGATCATGCTCGGGCGGATCGGGGAGCGGCTCGTTGCAGGCAGGGACTTTTATGCTGTTTTCGAAACCGACGAGGAATGGCGGCTGGTGGCAGGGGGTACGGCCCTGGGTACTCTGCCCATCGTCAACGTCTTGGGTGTCGGGAGCATCGTGGGCTTTGCCGGCCGTAGGTGGCGGGTCACGGCCGTCGACGATCTGGCCAAGGTGCTGGACGTCGTGCCCCATCCTGCCGGCCGGGTCCCTGTATTCGATCGGCTCTCGTCGGAGCCGCTCCATGACCGGCTCGTGGAGGAGATGTTCGCGACCTATCGAGAAATCGAAGTCCCGGCCTATCTGGACCCGGTTGGCCGGGAGTTGCTGTCGGAGGGGAGGGAAGCGTTCGAGGAGCTCGGTCTTGGCCGGCAGCGAGTCATCGCCGCAGGCAAGAATGTGCATCTGTTTCTGTGGCGGGGCAGCGCGATCAACTCGATTGCCGCGGTGGTATTGATCGGCGCCGGCTTCGAGTGCGAGGCTCACGACGTGGGTCTGACCGTCCTCGATGCCGATATCGACGAAGTGCAGGCATTCCTGGATGGACTGGCTGGGATTCCAGCTCCCCGGGTCGTAGCTGAGTTCGCTGCGAACCTGCGGACGGCGAAGTATGACAATTACTTGTCCGATGAGCTTTTGCGCCGTGCTTGGGTGAATCGAAATGAGGCGCTTTGGCCAGAGGTCGAAGCGGCGTTGCTCAGCGTCTCGCGAACCAGTGGCGATGGGTCGACAATTTCCTGAGATCATGGTGGGGTAGTCGGTGGGACGTGGTTGCCGACCCGCGGTGGCGGGAGTCGCGCTGACGGAATTGATGCGGTTGCAGGCTCATATCGGCAAGCGATAGGGTGGGTATATGACCACTCGGTACAACGACTATATCTACTTCACGCGGCTTGAGCTGGAGAACGTGAAGTCGTTCGGTGAACGGCAATTTCTGGATCTGACCACCGACGGGCAGAAACCCGCGCGCTGGACCCTTCTTCTTGGTGAGAACGGCGTCGGCAAAACCACGGTCCTCCAGTGTCTGGTGAGGATGCGTCCCGACTTTGAGAATCGGCCCGATACGGGCCCTGACGAGGAGGAGTGGGGGCCGGAAATAGCGGCTGAGGACGACAACACCTATTTCAATGACTTGATGCGCAACGGCCCGGATGTCGTGGCGCGCCTTGAGGCCCGCATGGTCGCGGGTTTCAAGATCGACGGGACCGGCGGCCGCCCGAACGCGATTAGATGTGAGGCAACCGTCGAACGCCGAAGTGGCAAGTTCTATGATTTTCAATCGAAGGGCACGCGCCGGAAATTATGCCCGCAGCCCGTCGTCCTCGCTTATGGCGCGGGGCGGCATATCAAGCTGGCGAAGTCGGAAGCCGAGCTGCCTGGCCCTGTGGAATCGCTGTTCGACGCCGCTGTCGAGCTTGTGGACGCGGAGGCTATATTGCAGCGGCTCGACTACCTGGTGGCGAAATCGAGGGAGCGTGGGCCACGGCGCCGCCTGAACTCGCTTACGAATATGCTTGCGGCGATCTTGCCTGATGTCGATCGTCCCGAGGACATCAGCATCAATCCCCCGCTGACCGCCGGGCTGGGCACCGGCCCGGCCGGCGTACAGGTGCGTACCCCGCATGGCCAGGTGGCGCTCCACCAGCTGAGCCTGGGATATCAGACCGTCACTGCCTGGACGATCGACATCGCCTGGCGGTTGTTCAATCAATACCCGGACAGTCCGCACCCGATGAAGGAACCGGCTGTGGTGATCGTCGACGAGATCGACCTTCACCTTCATCCCCAGTGGCAGCGCCATATCCGGGAGCACCTGACGGACCACTTTCCGAACGTGCAGTTCATCGCCACCGCCCATAGTCCGCTCATTGCTCAGGACTGCCTGGAGGAGAATCTGGCTCTGTTGAGGCTCGACGAGAGCGAGCACCAGGTCGAGATCGTGAACGAGCCTGCCGTCGTGCATAGCTGGCGGCTGGATCAGGTGATCACCAGTGAGCTGTATGGCTTCGATTCGGCGCGCAGCGATCTGACCAACGAGTTCATCGAGCGGCGCCTCGAGCTGCTCAGGAAACCCGAGCTCGACGAGGCCGAGCAACGCGAGCTGGAGGAGTTGGAGATCCGGGTGGCGTCGCTGGGGCCGGGGTGGACCGAGGACGATGAGGTCGCCCGCCGGGTGGTGGAGCGGACCACTGAGATCCTGCGCCAGCGCCGTACGGCATGATTCGAATCCAAAGGCCGGCGGTGGTCCCTGCAGGGCTGGCCGGCGGCCCGCCGCTGGTGACCGCCGCATGTGCCCTCCACGATGGCGATCCTCAGCTTTACGCGACGTCGAAAGGGAGGTTCGACTTCGACGACAGCGTTTATGGCTGCGAAACGGTTCGCGTTTCGCTGAAGGACGCGCAGAGCTACAAGTGCTGCTACTGCGAAAGCAGGGTGGAGCATGTCAGCTACGGGGAGGTCGAACATTTCCGGCCCAAGGCGGCCTGGAGGCAGGAGCGGCGCTCGCAGCTCACCCGGCCAGGTTATTATTGGCTGGCCTATTCGTGGGAGAATCTTCTCTGGAGCTGCAAGACCTGCAACGGACGTCACAAGGGCACGATTTTCCCGCTTGAGGATCCGGCCGCGCGGGATTGTGCGGGGCGTACGATTGACGGCGAGATCCCTCTTCTGGTTGATCCAACGCGTATGGATCCGCGCGATCACATAAGGTTCAAGCTGGAAGAGGCGATCCCTCGGACGGACTGCGGGGAAATCACGATCGCTGTCCTGGCTTTGAATCGGGAGAGCTTGCGCGAGGAACGGCGCGGCCATCTCGAACGTCTGGTCGCGCAGTGGTATAACGTGCAGCTGGCGCGCGAGCTGGGAGGGGAGGCGATGGCCCGCGAGCAGGTTCAGGACGCGATGCGCTCACTTGAGCACGCTGTGCTCCCTCGGGCGTGCTACAGTTCGATGGCCATTGATCTGATCGCAGATCTGGATGCCACGCCTCTTTGAGGGAGAGAGGCGCGCTGATCCTCAGCGTGGGTTGCACTTGAGTCGTCGATGCCGCTCCGCCGATTTCTGTCGATCATAGAGCGCATATATTCAATACCGGATTTGCAATATCCGAAATCCGGATAATATCCCTTACGATATTTGCAACCATATATCCGAATTCTAGGTGGCATTTCAAGGTTTATGGCGATAGGCCTCCTAACAGAGAAGCTATTGCATTGAAGCTATCATAGGATGAGAGCTTTGAGTGGTCCGCTCGTCCTTTCTGAGTGAGGGCTGCCCCCGGCTCACGCGCACAGACGGCGCCTCCACAGGCTCTGGCTGACTTGAGCTTTCTCAATGGCCTTGGCCTTGGCTGCGAGCTTCGGCACGATGGATCGCCGTCGCCGAGGCGTCTACGTTCGAAAAAACGAAGATTCTGGTGGAAAACTCGTTCTTGGCGGTTGAAGTCGACGGATTGGGGGATTAGGGTCGCCTCCCGTATAGGAGAACGAACCATGTCCGCAGCGTCTGCTTCCCTCCGTTCCGCCGTCCTCGGTGCCCGTCCCGCGAATCCGGCCCTGCAGCGCCTTCAGCAGCGTGTGCTGGCTGAGGCCGAGGCCAGCGAGGTGATCACCAGCTACGACCGGATGCATCACCGTCACAGCCGCTCCTAGGGGCGGTCTCGTGACAGCGGCGAGGATAACGTCGTTCCTCGTCAAGGTGGCGTCGAGGTGCAACCTCGACTGCGATTATTGCTACGTCTACCATCACGCGGATCAGGCGTGGCGCTCGATGCCACGCCTGCTCTCCGCGGAGGACCGGGCGGCGTTCGCGACTCGGCTTGCGGAATATGCCGCCGAGGCCGGCCTGAAGCGAGCCGCGGTCATCTTCCACGGCGGCGAGCCGCTCCTGGCCGGCGCTCAGACGCTCGTCGATTTCACCCGTCTCCTGAGAGCGACGGTCGGCTCGGATGTAGAGCTCGAGGTCGGCCTTCAGACCAATGGGCTGCTCCTGACCGACGAGGTCCTCGACGTTCTCGAACAAGAGCGGATTTCCGTCTCGCTGAGCCTCGACGGGCCGCGCCAGGTGAATGATCTCCATCGCACGACCAGGAGGGGGCGCTCCAGCTTCGACAAGGTCGAGGCGGCCCTCGAGAGGCTGAAGGCGAGGCCGGGCACGTTCGCGGGAGTTATCTCCGTCATCGACGCGAGCGTGCCGCCGGCGACGCTTCTCGAATATTTCGCGGGCCATGGGCCGCCGAAGCTCGACTTCCTCCTTCCGGATTCGCACCATGGCCGTTTGCCTCCCGGGCGGGATGAGGATCCGGCTCGATACGAGCGGTGGCTGATCGAGGCCTTCGATCTTTGGTTCGACCATTATCCGCAATTGCCGGTGAGGACCTTCGAGGCCTTGCTCGACGCCATCACGGGCCTTTCGTCCGGCACGGATGCATTCGGCCTCGGCGACGTCAGTCTGATCACGATCGAGACGGACGGCACCTATCACGATCTCGATGTGCTGAAGGTGGTTGGAGATGGAGCGACGAGGCTCGAAGGCTCCGTACGCGATACTCCGATAGCCACGGTGGCCTCATCGGCCGCGATCGCGGCGCACCGGCGGCTTTTGTCGAAGGAGGGTCTGAGCGCCGTTTGCCAGGGGTGCGAGATCGTCGATATCTGCGGCGGCGGCTCCGTGCCTCATCGCTTCGGCCCGGAGGGCTTTGGCAATCCGACCGTCTATTGCGGCGAGATGAAGAGCCTTGTCGCTCATGTTCGCCGCCGTCTGGAGGGCGGGCTCGCCCAGTCGGCTGCTCCGGCGCCGCGGGAGCTGGACGTCGATCTCGCGGACTTCGAGCTCGCGGAGCGAGCTGGGCCAACCGTCGAGAATCTGTGGACCGACGCCTGCCGCGAGAACGAGCTGGAGCTCGAGGCTGCTCTTGCCGAGGTGCTCGGCGGTGGTTTGGGCTCTTCGGCGCTGCGTGGACGCATCGAAGCTCTGACAACGGCCGAGAAGCGGGCCCTTGCGGGTAATCCGGGCCTGATCGCATGGCAGCGGGCTTTTTTGGCGGTCCGTGCCGGCCGGTCCGTTTACGATGTGGACGGCGAGCCGCTGTCGCCGGACGTCGCTTATCTCGAGCAGGTCCTGGCGGGGCCGCTCGAAGCGACCGGGTTGCGGGTGGGAGCGGACGATCCGTGGCTTCGGGCGCCGTTTGGCGCCGCGATCGAGTTCGAGGGTCCTGGAGTTGCGGCCCGGGCCACGCCGGTCGTCGAGGAAGCTCTGCGCATCATTCGTGAATGGCGGCCGGCGCTTTACGAGGAGATGGAGGCGATCTGCCGCGCGGTACAGTTCGTCCGCGACCCGACGGCTCATCCGGAGAAGATCGTCTCGTTCAGCGACAATTCGGTGCCTGGCGCCCTCTTCGTCTCGGTGACGCAGGGCGATAGGATCATCGATCCTTATGATCTTGCCGACTCCCTGGTCCATGAGCACCGGCACCAGAAGCTATATCTGTTGGAGCGCCGGTTCCCCATGACGCGGCCGGGAGACCTCGTCGTCTCCCCCTGGCGGGAGGATCTGCGCCCGCCTTCAGGCCTTTTGCATGCGGTGTTCGTCTTCGTGGAGCTTCGGCGCCTTTGGGAGCATGTGCGGGACCGCGGACCCGAGCGTCTGCGCCGCCGTGCGCTCAACCAGCTCGCCGACACCGAGCGGAATCTTGTCGAGGCCTATGAGACGCTTCGCACCTGCCCCTTGACCGACGCCGGTCGGGCGATGGCGACCCTCCTGGAGAGTGAGGCGGCGACTCAGCCGCTGGCGGCGTGAAGCCGCTTCGCGTTCCTTTGGAGAGGCTGCCCGAGCAACCGGGCGAGCGGCACGGAAGGCTGCGGAGCTATTTCTGCGACAAGGATGCCGAGGCGGTGAGGGTTGGCGACGAATGGGAGCTTCGTCTCGGCTGGCCGGGCGGCGAAGACCGCCACGTCGATCCAGGTCTTGAGGACGGCCTGAGGTCTTGGGACCGCATTCCCCGCGACCAGATGGCGCTGGCGAGGCGCCGAAGCGGCCGAGTGCTGCGAGCGTTGTATGACACCTGGACCCTTAACAGCTGGAGCGAATGGTTCGCGCGGAGCGGCATCAGGCCGGGAGAGCCTTTGACGATCCTCCATGTGGACGATCACCGCGACCTCATGTCTCCACGTCTGTTCCAGCGCGGGGATGCTCTCGTCGATCCGATCGCTGGCGGACCATTCGACCTCTTCGAGCCGGAGTCGGTCCTCTCGGCTCTTGAGAGCGGTGCTGTTGGCATGGGAAGCTTCCTGACGCCGGTTCTGCACAGGTTTCCGGCCGCCGACGTGCGGCAGCTGACGCAGCCCCCGAAGGTTACCGGCACGAGCGATTTCAAGATCGCCTTGGTGCAGCAACCCGATGACCTTCTCGAGCCCGGGGCTTCTCGGCCCGCAGTCGAGCTCCAGCCCTCGAGCGCTGGCGCCGGTGCCGGCAACTACCGGATCACCAATGACCTTGGGCGTTGGTTGGAGAATATCGGGCCAGGACCGATCCTCCTCCATGTCGACATGGATTATTTCAACAATCGCTACGACGGCGATGGCGATTGGCGCGAGCGTCAGGCCGTGCTGGATCCATCGGTGGAAGAGGTGCTGAAGGAGGTCGATCGGCTGACTGGTGCGTTACGCACTGCAGGCGTTGTCCCACGGATCGAAGACGCAGTGATCGCTTATTCGCCCGGCTTCTTCCCTGCAGAGCTGTGGGAAGCTGCAGATCGACGTCTCGAAGAGGGCTTGGAGGAGCTCTATGGCTGAAAAGAAGCGTCCCGCCTCGACTCGACCGCGGACGCCCACGCGCCCGACGCCCAAGCCGAAGGCGCCGAAGCCGAAAAAGGACCTTCCCAAGGTCTCTGCGGACGAGGTCGAACTCGTCGAGACCAAGGGTACTCCCGGGAAAGGCGGCGATGAGGGCGGTCACTCGTGGATCATCCAGGCCGCGGGCGAGCGTGCGGGGGTCATCTACATCAACCTCATCGATGAGCCGCCGGTGGGACGGCACGCGTCGATCCAGATTTATCTGAATCAGAAGAGCCAGGGGCGCGGCGTCGGCCGTGTCGCCTATCGCAAGGCGAGCGAGGCGAGCCGCTACGATACGATCTACGCCCATATGAGGAAGGCGAACGTGGCTTCCCGCCGTGCCGCTGAGGAGGCGGGTTACGTCGATGCGTCGCCGCACGGGTTTACCCAGCTCATCATGAGATGGGACAGGAAGCGGGGGTGATGCGCGGGCGGCCGCTGCCGCATTGGATGCGCTCCTCCGCCGCCGTCGATCTGGCCCAGCTTCGCGCCGGGGTGCGGCCGGTCATCCGCAGTCAGTTTGCTGGTCGTCCCGATTTGGCCAAGGTCAGGCAGTGGGTTCGCCGCCGGGGTTGGTATCTCGCCGTCGACAGCCACGGATTCTTCGCCATCGGTGCGGATGCGGCGGCGGTCCGGCGCACGCTACGGACTGACGCCCGGCCCGGGCGGCACATGGTCGCGCTCGGTCGGCAGCTTGGTTATCCGCTGTGTTGCTGCCTGGCGGCGGCGCCTTGCCTGGAAGAAGGTCTGGACGCTTGGGCCATGTCGGTTTCGAGGCGACCCTTCGTCGGGATGTTCAAGTTGATTCATCCTGCAGGATACGGGGCTGGAAGAGCATTGATCAGCCACGTCCCCTGCTCCGCGCGGTGTCGCGCTTCTCTTGCAATGGCGCTTCAGCTCGACGGGGTCGGCCCACCCAAGCGGAGACCGGCATCAATGACGCCTCGTGGATCATCGGCCGCTCAGCCGGGGCGACTCTAGAAGATGCCGGTCGCCTTCGTCATACCCTGCCTGAACGAGGAACATTATCTTGCGTCTGCGGCCGCTTCGCTGGGATTCGGCGAGGGTGCGCCACCCGCGGCGGAGGACGTCCATCTGATTCTTGTCGACAACGGCTCAACGGATGGGACGCTCGCTCTCATGGATGCGATCGCCGCCGCTTCGCGGCCGGGCAGCGTCCATGTGGTCTGCGAGCCAAAGCGAGGCTTTGTGCCTCCGCGGCGCCGCGGCGTGACTGTCGCCGCGGAACTTGCCGAAGAGAAAGGGATCTCTGCTGACCGGCTGCTCATCCTGCAGGCGGACGCCGACACCGTCTACTGGCCCCATTATGCCCAGTGGATGTGGGATCGGCTCGGGGGACGGCGAGGTTTGCTGCTTGAGGGCGCGCTGCGGCGCTCGGAAGATTTCGACGTCGCGCATCCCCAGTATCGGGCGCTGGAGCGGCTGGTCGACGACCAGCTCGAGGGCGAGGCCGTCGACGATGCCGATGACGTCGTCGTCGACGACAAGGCGTGCGGCTACCTTCTTTCAGACTATCTGGCCTGGGGCGGCCACTTTCGCGAATATGACGCGGGCGGGAGCGAGATCCACGCGGAGACGACACGGCTGTTCATCCGGGCTCATCTTCGTCATGGCGTGGAGAAGCTTCGGGTCAATCCCGCACAGGCGACGGCTTCTCGCCGGCGGATCGTCGAGGATCCGGCGCTTCATTTCGCGACCAATGGCTTTCCGCGCGAGGCGGCCTGGATTGCTCGCTGGCGGGAGCGGCATCCAGCCATCCGCAGCGTCGATGAGTTCGCCCATGATTGCGATCACCCGGAAGTTCTGGAGGCCCGCTTCTATCGGCGCGCCCATGAGGTTGCACTTTTCGAGCTTCTTCCCTGGATGGTGGCCCGTGCGGCTCGTCCTGGCCTCGGCCGTGGCGGGGAGAGGATCGACCGCCTGCTATCGTTGCTTCCAGAGTTCTCGGCGAGCGAGCTCGCTGCTTCGCCAGGTGCCGCAATCAGTGCGGTGTTAGGCTTGATCGAAACGCACCCTGCCGCCTTCGAATGACCTGGGGTGCGGCCGATTAAGTTCGAGCTGTCAGCGCCGGCGTGGCCGGCTGCGGTAATGGCCTCGCACGTAGGTGCCGTCCTTGCGGTAATAGCCGCGGACGGAGACCGTCTTTGGCCGGCCCGTGGCGGCGCTGATATCTCCGTAGCAACTTCCGTTCTCGGCGCAGCCGTAAGTGGGAGTGGCTGCTTCTCGAGCGGCGACTTCGGTGGCGACCGTGGCGACGTCGTCGGAGGTGAGCTGCCCGGACCGGCAGGAGGACAGGCCGTAGCGGCAGGCGTCATAATTGCGTTTGTAGGCGGCCTGGGCGACCGCAGCCTTGTCTTCCTCGCGAAGCTGGCTGGGCCTGCACGAATAGGTGTTGCCGTATAGGCAGGCGTCGTAGTTTCGCTGGTAGGCAGCCTGCTCGACTTTTGGCAGATCGGCCGGCTCGAGCTTGTCGAGCCGGCATGAGCTTGAGTTTCCGTAGAGGCAGGCATTGAGGTTCCGCTGATAGGCGGCCGCCTCGACTCGCGGCAGGTCCTCGGCGCGCACCTTGCTCAGCCGGCACGAATAGCTGCTCCCATAGAGGCAGGCGTTGAAGTTGCGCTCATGGTCGGCCTCGGCCACGCGGGGACGGTCGGCTTCGGCGACCTTGCCGATCTGGCAGCTGTAGCTGCTGCCGGAAAGGCAGGCATTGAGGTTGCGCTCGTAGTCAGCCGCTTCGAGCTGCGGCAGATCCTCGGGCCGAACCAAGGTCCGTTGGCAGGAATAGGTCGAGCCGCTCAGGCAGGCTCTAAGGTTCCGGTTGTAAGCCTCGTCGGCGACTCGGGCGGCATCTTCGGGTGTCAGTTCGCCATGTCGGCAGGAATAGGAATAGCCTGCGAGACAGGCGACGAGATTTTGCTCGTAGGCGGCTTGCGCGGACGGGGATTGCGCGGCCGCGGTCCCGTAGGCCGCCAAGACGGCGAGAGCACCGGCGATCAGCACGAACAGTCGACTCATGTCCCCCTCCCCCTGCAGGGTCGCAATCATGATAAACTAGACTAGAAGACTTGGCACGGTCGAATCGAAAGTGTCCGTTCTTCCGGGACGTGGCAGGCTAATTTCGGGAGAAAATCGTGACCCCTCACTTGCGCAGAAATCTGGCAGCTTATGGTTTAGGCGCGGGAGCCGTCCTGATGGCACTCATTGGCAGCCTGTTCATCTTAATCGGTGGCGAGGTAGACGGTAATCCAGAAGCTGATTATGCTCGCCAGGTATGCAGCTGCGCAGCGCGCTTGCCGCCGGGGTTGGTTCATCCCGAGGACGAGGGAGGCGCCCAAGAGGCCGAGCGTCAGCAAGCCAAAGAAGACTATCAAGACCGCCTTAGGAGCTATTGCATGGCTGCTGAGGCCTTGGTGATTGCCGACCGGACATTGTGGGTGAACAGGTGGGGGACAGTTTTCACGCTGTTCTCCGTCGCGTTTGCCGTCATAGGGCTGCTCATCGCTATCGCTACGCAGCGCGAGACGATCGACCGTTGGGGCAAAGGGGAGTGAGCTCTGGTCGGCTCCCTGATGGCTGTTCGGCGTTGTGTGGCGCGAGTTGCCAGGCACTACTCGCGATGGGCTCGCCGGGAGAGGCGAGGTCCAGAGGAGAAGGCAGGCAGTGAAGGCGTAAGCTGAGGGGCGCAAGCTTTCCTCCGTGGGAGAAATTTCGCCCACGACTTTTGTCTTTTATTTCTTTTCTACGGGTCGCAGTGTTCTGAACAATGAGCACTGTGGATCCCACAAGAAGGGTTCGGATCCCTTATTTAGGAGGCGTGGTATACAGTCCGACGTGCGTGTGGATAGGTGACGACCGCTCGGCTTTTATGGTCGGCTGAGATGGTCGAGCTGCATATTCCTGTCGGCGACATCCGGGGCGATGCGAGGCTGAAGCCTTGAGGCGTCGCCGGCCGCCAGCGAGGCAAGACCCCGGCGGGTGTGGGCTGCTGATCGTTATCCTGATTATTTTGGTCGCGATCGGCAAATGCACCGGTGGCGACGGGACGACCGGGTTGGATAACTCGGCGACAGTAAATGGAGCGGATCCTGGTGCGGTTGGGAAGATGCGGTTTGTCTCGTCGGATGCTCTGAACTGCCGCAGTGCTGCGCGCGTGTCGGCGAAGGTCGTTTCGAGGTTTGCCTTCGGCGACAGCGTGACGGTTCGGCAGGAGAAGGAGGGCTGGTCGGAAGTCGATGTGGCGGACACGCCGTGCTGGATAGCGAACCGCTATTTGGTGGAAACGTACCCGATCCGGATGCGCGAGCCGAGGTCGTATACGCCGGCGCCGCGGGCGGCGGTTCGGCCGAGGCGTGAGCGGCGACTGCAATGCAGCGGCAAACGCACCTGCGGCGAGATGAATAGCTGCGCGGAGGCGAATTTCTACCTCGACGAATGCGGGGTTTCTCGTCTGGACGGCGACGGAGATGGCGTCCCTTGCGAGTCGATATGCGGATGACCCGTCACTGGGTGTCGGTAAGAAGATTTGTCATTTGGTCGAATGCGCGCTGTGAGAGCGACACGATCGGCTGGCCGGTCCCAGTGCGGGGATGTAGTCGTTCCACCAGGCCGTGTTCCTCCAGGAGAGTGAGCCAGCGCGCTGTCTCTTGCATCGGCTCGGAGGAGGCGAACGAAGCGTTCATAACTGAGGCGAGGCTGGCGTCGCTGGCCGCGATATAGAGATCGAGCAGGAGGTCCCATGCCGGTTCGCCGAAGAGCGTTGGGCCGAACTCCTGATCGCGCATACGGCGCAGCCGATAATGGCGCCGGGCTTCTTCGACCGCGGCGGAGGGAGCGTCGGTAGGTCCTGGCATGCGATCATCCGGGCGAAAGGTCCGTTTCGGACTATACGAATCCGTGAACCTGTCGAGTCCAAATCATCGCTAATGCGATAATAGGATATGCCCCTGACGACGTTCGGATGCGTCTATCTGGCGCCGATCCGACCCAGCCACGAACGGATCTGATCGAGCGTACGCCGCTCCTGGTCGGCTTCCATCGAGAAAGGCTCTTCGATCCGCGCATTTGGAGCGTGTGAGGTGAGGACCGCGAGGCTGCTTCCCAGGCCGTAGCCGCCGTGCGTGATGAAGGGACGTAGCCTCTTTCCCGACAGATCGTGGGCCTTGAGGAAGGAGCGGATCACGGGCGGCGCGGTCTCGCCCCAGATCGGGAAGCCGAGGAAGACGGTGTCGTAGGCTCGGATGTTCGGCACCCTCGCCTGGAGAGGCGGCTCATAGCCGCGGTCGCGCTCCTGCCGCGCCTGCTCGACCGTCTGCTCGTAATCCTCCGGATAAGGTCTTGCCGCGCGGATCTCGAAGAGATCGGCTGCGAGTATCCGCTGAAGCGTCCCGGCAATGACACGCGTGTTCCCGGATCTAGTGAAGTAGGCGACCAGGGTACTCGAGCGGGGCCCAGGGACGGGACTGGCCGGCTCCGCGCACACGCCAGTTCCCATCGCCAGAGACAACAGTCCCGTCCCGGCCAGGATCGTACGCCGGTCGATATGATCGTTGATCGCCATCTCGCTGCCTCTCAGAGGGTCCTTCCATAGAAGGCGGCGAGCTTGTTGGTCGCGGCTTCGACGTACTGGGGAACCCAGTAGGTCTCGATGTGCGATGCCCCCGGGATCTGGAAGAGCTCCTTGTCGGTCGTCCCGGTCGCCTTGGCGAAGGCCTGCTCCGTCATGTAGAGGCTGTCGGCCTTGCTGCCGGCGATCATCAGCAACGGCTTGTTGATCAGCTCGATCTGGTCCGTCGCATCGAAGCTCATCAGGTCGAGGAGGCTGCTCATCGTGTACCTGCCCGAGGAATTCGGGTGGGCGTGGGTGTGGCCGTAATATTCGGCCCCTTGGCGATACATTTCGAACGGCATCGCGGCGATCTGCGCGGCCGTCGGCGGCGGCTGATCGTCGTTTCCGCCGACGTAGAGGACCGGGCCCCCGGCGGCTTCCTGAGCGCGCGCCTCGGAGGCCTGCTGCAGGCGGGCCTGGATGGTGCCGAGCTGCGAGTCCCTGAAGCCGTTGCGGCGCACGAGGCCCGAGTTGAACATGCTCAGGGTAGCGATCGACTTGAACCGCTTGTCCGTCTGGGCTGCCTTCAGCGAGTATCCGCCACCTCCGCAGATGCCGAGCAGACCGAGGCGAGCCCCGTCGACGCCGGCATAGCGCAGGATGAAGTCGGCCATGCCGTGGACATCCTGGACTCGGTTGGCGGGCTTGTCGGTGTTGCGGGGCAACCCTTCGCTCGCCCCTTGGTAGGCGGCGTCGGCGGCGATGGTGATATATCCCTTTTCCGCCAGGCGCTGGGCGTAGAGGCCGGCCACCTGCTCCTTCACCCCGCCGTTCGGATGAGCGACGACCACGGCCGGATAGGACTTCTTCGGATCGTAGTTCGCCGGGGTATAGACGTTGGCGGAGATGGTGAGGCCGTTCAGCTTGTAGCTGACAGGCCGGATATTCACCCTGCCGCGGACGTTCTGGGTGATCGCGCCCTCATAAGTGAGGGTGAACGGATTTTTCGGGTAGTCCGCCGCGCCGGCTTCGCCGGCGAAGAGCGCCGCCGCGGCGGCCAGGGCTACGCTCGTCAGGATCGGTTTCGTCACTTGATTGCTCCTCTATGCGGCTGCGTCGGCCTTCGCCGCTGTCGAGGCGGACGGCGTCGCCGTACGGTTCAGATGTATGATGAGACGGAAGAGGGATTAGTGGTCGCTTCCGGCATGGCCCTATGACTCACGTTCATCAGTCCGGAGTTCGGCGATCGCACGACATCCTTGGCCCGGGGAACGGGCGCTAGGAAGAAGCAGACATTGGCCGCGATCGCCTCCGCTTCAAAGTTCCTGCGCGGTTGGCCGGAACAGGATCTCGTTGATGTCGACATCCTCGGGCTGGCTCATCGCGAACAGGACGCACCGGGCGAAGGAGTCCGCCGGGATGGCGAAGCGCTCGTAAAACTGACCGATGCCCTGAGCGAAATCCGGCTCGGTGACGCTGGCGGGCAGCTCGGTTGCCACCGCGCCGGGCGAGATGATCGTCGTCCGGATGTTGTAGGGTTTCACTTCCTGGCGCAGCCCCTCCGAGATCACCCGGACAGCCGTCTTGGTGGCCGAATAGACTGCCCCGCCCGGGCCGACCCTGTGGCCGGCGACGGAGGAGACGTTGATGATCTGGCCGCTCTTCTGCTCCTTCATGTGGGGCAGAGCGGCGCCGATCCCATAGAGAACGCCCTTGATGTTGACGTCGATCGTCCGGTCCCAGTCCTCGATGTTCAGCCGCTCCAAGGGGGCTTGGGGCATGATGCCCGCATTGTTGATGATGACGTCGACACGGCCGTGGATTCGGACCGCGTGGTCGACGAGGCGCTTCACCTGATCGAACTTGGTCACGTCGGTCTCGAGCACCGCGTCGTCCCCCAGGGACAGCTCGCTCGCAAGGGCCTGGAGCCGATCGAGGCGGCGGGCGCCTAGAACCAGTTTCGCGCCTTCGCTCGCGAGCAGGCGGGCGGCAGCTTCTCCGAGCCCGCTGCTTGCGCCGGTAATGACGACGACTTTGCCCTGGATATTATCGGCCATGATCGTGGTTCCCTTCGCTGAACGGCGCATTGCGCTCACCGTCGATGTAAGATTGCGATTGGCCGTCGATTAGAACCTGAGTGTGGCATGACCCTATGACCACAACTCATCAATTTCAGGGATGCCGCGGCCGCACTAGGGCCGCCGCCTGCCGGCATTCGCTTCCGGCTGAGCCGAAATCAGGGCTCGAGCAGCCGCGTGAAAGAGAGCGACCCAAGCATCCACCGGCCCTCCTCCTGAACATAGACTTCAGTGACGACGAAGGGATTCGTAACCTCGTTTCCGTGCACGACTGCGACCAGGCGCATCTTGGTGAGGACGATTCCGGCCCCTCCGATGAAGCGAACCGAGACGCTCTCGATGTCGGCTCTCTTCGGCTGGATCATGCCGCTCCTGAGGGCCTCGAGCTCCTCGGACTTGGACATGGTCGCGCCCATGTGAACGAAGACAGACTTCTCGTGAAAGAGCCTATCGAGCGCGTCCAGGTCGCGCTCCATCATCCAGTTCCACTTCTGGCTCGAAAGCTCGACAAGCGCCTGCTCGTCCTTAGCGGTGGAACTGGTCTGGCTGGCTTCGTTCATCTCGTGGATCCTCTGTAGAAGTTGAGGCGCCGAAGCACCCCTGCTTCGGATCAAGCCTAAAGCTCGTGGTTGGCCGGGCGGAAAAGTATCTCGTTCACATCGACGTCGTCAGGTTCCTCCATCGCGAACGCGACCATCCGCTCCATCGAGGTTCGCGGGGAGCGCTGTCTCGGCTGCAGGCATCTGCGCGGGCACGGTCAGCGGGGGCCGCGGGCGTATTCCGCGTCCGAGACCTTCTCGAGCCACTCGACATTTTGGCCTTCGACGGACTCCGAGGCGGCGACATGGCTCATCGGCATCGTGGGGGTAGCTCCGTGCCAATGCTTCTCGCCGGGCCCAATCCAGGCGACGTCGCCGGCGCAGATCCTTTCGATCGGGCCACCCTCGGCTTGTGTCCAGCCGCAGCCCTCGGTGACGACCAGCAGCTGGCCAAGGGGATGCCGGTGCCAGGCGCTTCTCGCGCCCGGCTGGAACGAGACCGTCGCTCCGCCGAGGCGCGATCGACCGGTTCCTTGAAAAGGAGCGATCACCCGGACAATCCCGGTGAAATTGGCGGCGGGCCCGGCCGTCACCGGGGGCGATCCCTTGCGCCAGATCTGTCCGCCCTGGGCGGCGGAGACAGCCCCGGCTTGCGGTTCGCTCCCGGAGGCCTTGGCGAGCGCCTCCAGCGCGGCATTCGCCTTGGTCCAGCCGGCATAGAAAGCGAGGTGGGTCAGTGCCTGCTCGATTTCCGCCCGGGTCAGGCCCGCTCGGGTCCCGCGGCGCAGATAGGGCTCCAGCTGAGCTGCATCGCCCATGGCGGTCAGGGCCGCGATGGTGACCAGGCTGCGATCGCGCACGGAAAGGTCCGACCGCCTCCAGAGATTATCGAAGACGACCCGCCGGGTGAGCTCGTCATAGTCCGGCGCCGCGCCGGAGGTGCCGCGCGGAATTGCCCGACGGGTCGCCTGCAGGGCGGCGACGTCGACTTTCCGTGCCGTGTAGACCTGATCGTAGACCTCGAGCGCGGAGACGGCGTTCGGCCATCCTGCATAGAAGGCGAGATGGGTGAGGACGCCGGACGTCTCCGTGGGCGTCATTCCATTGTCCAGCGCACGCCCCAGATGGCCCTGGAGCTGCGCCGGCTTGTTCGTGGCTATGAGTGCCGAGATGACGACGAGGCTGCGGTCGCGCGGCGACAGGCCTGAACCGGGCCACACCTCTCCGAAGAGAACATCGTCCGTATAGTCGGCCAGACCCGGGGCAACCTTCTTCTGGAGTGGTCCCGACGGGCGGGACGGCGCCTGCGGCTGAGCCGCCGTCACCCCCTGGCCCTGCGAGCCATCCGAGGATCGCGGTTGCGATTGCGCCTGAGCGCCTGCCGCGAGCAGCAGTACGGGGAGCGCGAGAACGGCAAGCTTCATATGTCGTTCCTTCAGAACTTCAGCGCTTGGGCGGCGCTTCGACGCCGGAGAAGACGAGCACTGCGTCGGGGAGGCGCTGGCCGCGGACCTCGATCGAGCGGACGGACGCATTCAGCTCCGCGATCTCGGCGGGCGTGAAGCGGACCGCCGAGGCGCCGTTGTTCTCGAGCATGTGGTCCATGACCGTCGTTCCGGGAATCGGGACGATCCAGGGCTTCTGGGCCATCAGCCATGCCAGAGCGATCTGGGTCGGGGCCGCTTGCTTGCGCACGGCCCACCGCTTGATCAGCTCGACCAGCTGGAGGTTGTGGGCGATGTTCTCCGGCGAGAAGCGGGATTCCACTGCGCGGATGTCGCCTTGGGCGAAGCGCGTGTTGGCGTCGATCCAGCCCGTCAGGAACTGCACCCCGAGCGGGCTCCAGGGGACGAAGCCGATGCCGAGCTGCTCGCACAGCGGAATGACGTCGCGCTCGGGGCCGCGCCAGAGCATCGAATATTCGTTCTGGACGGCCGTGACCGGCAGGGCGGCGTGCGCTCGGCGAAGAGTGCCCAGGCCCATTTCGGACAGGCCCCAGTGCAGGACCTTGCCCTCGCGCATCAGGTCCTGGACGGCGCCGGCGACGTCCTCGATCGGCACGGCCGGGTCGACCCGGTGCTGGTAGAGGAGGTCGACCCGGTCGGTCCGGAGGCGGCGGAGCGAGCCTTCGACGGCGAGCTTGATATGCTCGGGCCGGCTGTTGAGCCCGGGATTTCGCACGCCCGTCTCGAGGTCGATATTCCACCCGAACTTGGTCGTGATGACGACGCGGTCGCGGAACGGCTGGATCGCCTCGCCCAGGATGCGCTCGCACTCGTGGGGTCCGTAGGCCTCGGCGCAGTCGAAGAAGGTAATTCCATGGTCGAACGCCTTGCGAAGGACGTTGATCATCTCGGGCCGGTAGGGAACCTCGCTCGTGTATTTGCGGTGCATGTTCTGCACGCCCATGCCGATGCTCGAGACTTCGAGGTTCCCCAGCCTCCGGCGGCCGACGACGTCGGATCCGGCCGAGGTGCCGGCCACTGCGGCTGTTCCGGCGGCACCGGCAGGCGGATAGGAGGCGGACCCACGGTCCCCGGGCGCGGACTGCGCACTGGCGCAACCCATGAGCGGGAGTGCCGCGAGGCCGCCGGCCGACAGCAGCAGGCCGCGGCGGCCGATCTCGAATTTGCCTTCTGTCGTCATGTCGGAAATCCTTCCTTGGTGCCGGTCAGTCCTCGATCGTCAGGGTGAACCGCTTCGTATCGATCTCCGCAGGGTCGGGACCGCTGCGGTTGCCGGTGTCCAGCGCGTCGATGGCCGCGACTTCGTCTGCTGAGAGCGCGAAGCCGAAAACGTCGAAATTCTCGGCGATCCGCTCGGGCCTGACTGACTTCGGGATGGCGCTGAAGCCGTGCTCCAGATGCCAGCGCAGAACGATCTGGGCCGGGGTGCGGCCGTATTTCTCCGCAAGGCCGGTCACCACCGGATGCGAAAGAGGGCTGGTCGCTTCGTCGGGGTTACCCGTGAAGTATCGCATGACGCCGCCGATGGGCGACCAGGCCTGGGTGGCGATCCCGAGCCGCTCGTGGGTCGCCCGCAGTTCTTCCTGGGTGAAGAAAGGGTGGAGTTCGACCTGGTTGACGTGCGGGACGACTCCGGTTCGATCGATCAGGTCGGCGACCTGCTCGGAGCTGAAGTTCGAGACGCCGATTGCGCTGGTGCGCCCTTCGTCAAGCACTCGCCCTGCGGCTTCCCAGGCTTCCACCGTCCGCTCCCACTCGTTGGGCATGGGCTGGTGGAGGAGGTAGAGATCGAGCCGATCGAGGCCGAGCTTTCTGAGGCTTCGCTCGAAGCCATTGAGGCCCGAATCGTAGCCATATTCGCTGATCCACATCTTGGTGGTGACGAACACCTCGTCGCGATCGATGCCGCTCTGCCGAAGCGCCTCGCCCACCTGCGTCTCGTTTCCGTAGGCGGCGGCGGTGTCGATGAGGCGGTAGCCGGTGGAAAGCGCTGCCGCGACAGCCCGAACGGTTTCCACTGGCCCGCTCTGGAACACGCCCAGGCCGAGCGCCGGCATGACGATGCCGTTTGCGAGGGTGAGATTGACCTGTGTGCTAGTCATGGGGTCTCCTGGGATATTGGCGACCGCTGCTTTGATCTCAGCGGTTGACGAGGCGTTGGTGCGAGGCCGGATACCGGTCGCCCTGAACTTGGATGCCCGCGAGCGCTTGCTGGATCTCGGCGAGATCGCCGGCCGTCAGCTCGACGTCCACGGCGCCCAAATTCTCTTCCAGCCGGTGGAGCTTGGTTGTGCCGGGTATCGGTACGATCCAAGGGCGCTGGGCGAGAAGCCAGGCGAGCGCGATCTGGGCCGGCGTAGCGCTCTTCGTTGTCGCGATCGATTTCACAAGGTCGACGAGGGCTTGGTTTGCCTGGAGCGCTTCCGGCGAGAAGCGGGGCACCGCGCTCCTGAAATCGTTGTCGCCGAAGGTGGTGTTCGAGTCGATCTTGCCGGTGAGGAAGCCTTTCCCGAGCGGAGCGAAAGGCACGAGGCCGATGCCGAGCTCTTCGAGCACCGGCAGGATCTCCGCTTCTGGCTCACGCCACCACAGCGAATATTCACTCTGCAGCGCGGCCACGGGTTGTACCGCATGCGCTTGGCGGATTGCTTCCGCGCCCGCTTCGGAGAGGCCGAAATAGCTGACCTTTCCTGCCTGGATCAGCTCTTTGACGGTCCCGGCGACGTCCTCCATCGGTACGTCCGGATCCACTCGATGCTGATAGAACAGATCGATGCGATCAACCCGGAGGCGACGTAGCGCCTCGTCGGCGACCTGCCGGATGCGCTCGGGCCGACTGTCGAGACCGTTGGCGGGAACTCCGTCCTTGAATCCGAACTTGGTTGCGATGATCACGCGGTCGCGCACGGGCTCGAGCGCTTCGCCGACCACCTCTTCGTTCAGGCCTGGCCCGTACGCCTCGGCAGTGTCGAAGAAGGTCACGCCGCGCTCGACTGCCGCTCGGATGAGGCTCACGGCCTCGCGTCGGTCGGTAGCGGCTCCGTAGCCGTAGCTCAGACCCATGCAGCCGAGGCCTAATGCGGATACCTGCAGGCCGCTTTGGCCCAATTCGCGCTTTTCCACGATGCTTTCCTAGTTGCTGGGCGGCGCAGACTCGGGACGCGCTCCGCCACTTGTGCAACATCAGGTAGCCCCGCCGGCATCTTCTGATTAGACAGGGCAAATCGCATGGGGCTATGACCTGTAGTCATGGAACTCTGACGGTGGGTTGTGCGATATGCGGCGCGAAGAGCTTGGCAGCCTGGCGATGTTTTTGGCCGTCGCGGAGGAGCGCAGCTTTACGAAGGCCGCAGCCAAACTTGGTGTTTCCCAATCGGCTCTCAGTCACTCGATGCGGCGGCTGGAGGCCAAGCTGGGGCTTCGGCTTCTCACCCGCACTACACGAAGTGTCGCTCCGACTGAGGCTGGTGAACGGCTTTTGGAGAGCGTCCGGCCTGCTCTCGAGGAAATCGATGCCAAGCTTGAGTCGCTTACGGATCTTCGTGACCGGCCAGCAGGAACGATTCGGATAACCACCTCGGAGCATGCGGCCAAATCCCTCTTGTGGCCTGTCGTCGAGCGGTTCACGGCGGAGTATCCGGACGTGAATGTGGAGATCAATGTCGAGTCCAAGCTGACCGACATTGTCGCGGAGCGCTTCGACGCTGGGATCCGCCTGGGCGAAAGGCTCGAACAAGATATGATCGCCATGCGCATCGGGCCGAGGCTGCGCATGGCGACAGTCGCCTCTCCCGCGTATTTCGAAACCCGAGAGAAGCCGAAGCTGCCCCACGACCTGGCGCAGCATGCCTGCATCAATCTCCGGATGGTCAACGGGAGCATATACGCTTGGGAATTCGAGAAAGGCGGCCGGGAGTTGAACGTCCGTGTCGAGGGCCAGTTGGTTCTGAACAACCCCGATCTAATCGTGGAGGCTGCCGTGGCGGGACATGGTTTGTGTCACCTCATCGAAGATCGAGTGGGCCCCCTGGTGGAGGAGGGTAAGTTGGTGCGCGTGCTGGAAGACTGGTGCGATCCCTTCGACGGCTATTACCTCTACTATCCGAGCCGGCGGCAACCCTCGCCCGCCTTCAGCCTGCTCCTGGAGGCTCTAAGATACAGGGATTGAGGAGCGCCTTGCGCCCAGGTTGGCTACTCGCCGTTCACGAGCCGTAGATACCGAGCTTTTCCCAGAACGCGCATTTATGTTCGAGGGCGAACTGGCCCGAAATCATGCGGGCGGAGGGAAGTCCGAGTGCCATCACGTTGTTCTTCGCCGGGTTGTAGCGCGGCCACTCGGATTCCCGATCTCGGGCCTTGGATGCCGTCGTCCAATATCTGACCATCGTGTCGAACAACTTCATCTGCAGGGGGTTGAGGCTGACCTCCTCACCTGCTCCCCCGCGGAAGCCCGGGAAGAGATAAGGCAGTTCGAAGGTGTGAGCGGCCAGGAGCGGAAAGGTCGTCGGCGCGACGTAGCTTGGTGCAGTCCGATCCGTGAATTCGTACGCGTAGACCGGGGTCCAGCGTGATAACCAGCGGTCGACGACGTAGCCGGAGCAGGCGATCAGGCCGTCTCCTACCGCCGCTGCATAGGCTTCGCTGGGGCTTGCATATTTGTCGGGCGAATATTCCCGCAGGATCGAAGGGCCGATCCCTGTGCTGTAGAAGCTCAGGATAGCAGTGGCATAATCGGCCTCGGTCATCGCCTTGCCCAGGGCGACTTCCCGCAGGGCTGCGAAGAAAGTGCCTTCGTCCCGGTTATGGCCGTTGATGACCGGCACGCGATTGAACCTGCCGGACTGGAATGCTTCGCCATGTGATCGCGGCATGATGGTGCCGTCGATGATCGCCTGGTTGATGAGGAAAGGTGTCTGCGCGTCGAGAACCTGCTTGGCGGAGAGCTGTCGAAGGCAGGACACGCTCTGGCGCTCGCATCCGACGGCCCGGGCAAATGAGATGCCTATCTGCTCTGCGTCCCGCAGCGGCCTCGGCGACCCGAAATTCGGGTGGCGGCTACCGACCACTCCTCCGCTCATCGAGATCGCGTACTGGAACTTGCCGGCTGATCGGGGTGAAACCAGGTGCGACAAGACGCTGTTGCCCCCGGACGACTCCCCTGCGATCGTCACGTTATGGGGATCGCCACCGAAGTTCGCGATGTTGCGCTGGACCCAGTCGAGTGCGGCCTGTTGGTCCATCAGCCCGTAGTTGGCGACACCTTGGCTGTGTCGGATATCGGGATGTGCGAAGAAGCCGAACAGGCCGAGGCGATAATTGAAAGTCACCACCACGGCGCCGCCATCGACGGCGAGCTTGGTCGGGTCGTGGTCGCTCCCTGCTCCGACATACAGGCTTCCGCCGTGTATCCAGACCAGCACGGGTCGCTTGGCGCCATCGGGCTGAGCCGACCTGCTGGCGACGACGTTGAGATATAGGCAGTCTTCCGAGCCGCCGGCCCGTCCGAATACGCCCAGGTCGGAATTTTGCGCGCAGCTGCTGGCGAACGCGTTCGCCTTCAAGGGAGTGGTCCATCGCATGGGCCGCTGAGGTGGGGCCCACCGGAGAGATCCGACGGGCGCGGCGGCGTAGGGGATGCCGAGGAAGGCGACGGTTTGGCCGTGCTCGACCCCACTGACTGGCCCGAGGTCGGTGCTGATGGTCGTGCTGGCCTGCGACAGCGCAGGGGCAGCTGAAAAGGCAGCGATCGCCAGAGTAGCCGACATCAGGAGCCGCAACAGAATGGTCATTGTGACACCTCGAGTGAAAGGAGCTACCCGAGATAACCGCCTGCAATGGCGCGATTAGTAGGGTGAAATGGCTAGGCCCTATGACCGCTGCTCATAATGGTTGCTGGGCATCAGGCGCGGCCGGTCTCGAAAGACTTGCGCGGCGCGATTGCCGGCCGATGCGTGTGTCCGGCAATCCGACCGGCCTGAGCGACGCTACGCGAGCAGCTGGGATGCCGTTCCATGACCAAAGCTCATAAGGCCTAGGACCAGTGGGCCTCTAATCGCGGCTCTGCTTTGCCCCTAGCTTGCGATCACATTCCAGGACGCGGTCTTCAAATCGAGGCTGGCTGGGCAACGCGAGGACGAGAAATGGCGGACGATCTAGTCGTTATCATCGGGGCCGGCGGAATCGGCCTCGCAATTGCTCGGCGCCAGGGATTTGGCCGAAGGGTGATCCTTGCAGGCCGGACCGAGGCGCGCCTGAACGCAGCTGCTGACGACATGCGCTCGGCTAGCTACCGGGTCGAGACGCAGCTCGTCGACGTGTCCTCGCCCCAATCCGTCTGCTCCTTGGCCGACGCCTGCGCCGCGCGCGGCAACGTGACTCAGGTGGTCCTCGCTGCCGGCGTCTCACCTAACATGGCTTCGATAGAGAAGATTCTCGAGGTGGATCTATACGGCACTGCGTTGGTGCTGGAGGAGTTCGGGCGCGTCGTTGCCGCCAATGGCGCCGGGCTCGTCGTGTCCAGCGCCGCGGGACACATGCTGCCGGCTCTTACCCCTGAGCAGGACCGGGCGCTGGCCTCGACCCCGGCTGAGGACCTGCTGAACCTGCCCTTCCTGCGGGAGGACGCCCTGATCGACACCACCACGGCCTATATGATGGCCAAGCGAGCCAACTTCCTGCGAGTTCAGGCCGAGGCGATGCACTGGGGGGACCGCGGCGCTCGATTGAACGCGATAAGCCCGGGGCTGATTGCAACATCAATGGGGCAGGTTGAGCTCGAATCGAAGGCTGGG
Source organism: Allosphingosinicella sp. (assembly GCA_036389015.1). Lineage (GTDB taxonomy): Bacteria > Pseudomonadota > Alphaproteobacteria > Sphingomonadales > Sphingomonadaceae > Allosphingosinicella. Next base: position 47,244 of record DASVQS010000033.1, read on the forward strand.
GACAGCTACCGCGCGACTGTCGCAGCCTCACCCGCAAGGCGCTTGGCGCCACCTGAGGAGATCGCGGTTGCTGCCGCCTATCTTCTCGGGCCGGATGCTGGCTTCGTCACCGGCAGCGATCTTCTGATTGACGGAGGGGGAGTTGCTGCGATCCGCGCGGGTAGGGTCTCAGTGCCGCGCTGACAGCTTGTGATGCTCAATTCAGTCGGCACGGCAGAACGCAAGCGCCTCTTCCGATGATGAGAACAGTAACTCGTACGAGGCTCTCGCGATCATGTTGTTGTAGTTGGCGACATCGGATTGAGACAGAACGGCCCGTCCATCCGTAAAAATATCCCTGGCAGTCAGCAGCAATGCAAGTCCGGGACCGAGCGGGTAGTACGGCTCGAACTCCGTGGGAGGTGTAAGGCCATCCTGCTGCCCCAAGGCATTCAGCACAGGCTGATCGCCGGTGATGAACGGGAAATGGTCTGGGGCGGATAGGAAGACGATCCGAAACTTGGCTCGGTCGGCGAAGAGACTGTAGGCCGCGTTCACAGCGAAAATATGACGTAGGACCGGCCAGATCTGCTCAACCTCAGCAGCGGAGGCGGCGACCCCGTCGATCTTGGAGGCGCGAACTGCTGCCCCGACACGCTTCTGGATGTTTTTGGTTCGCAGATATTGCATGCATAGGAAGTAGAGGAAGTCGGTGGCGCTATCCTCATTTTCAAAGAAGCTCGCATCCATTCGCCGCAAATCGCGCAGGTGGTCGGCCCCGCCCTGCTCGATGCTGGTTTGCAAATGCTCCTCCGTATTGATGACCGCTGCCTCGGCGGCGGCGCGGGCCGGATGGCCTTCGGGCAGAGATTGGAGATGTGCGTGCAGGCGCGGCAGAGACGAGAAGGTGGCAAGGAGACGCTCGTGCATGTCGCGCAGGAAAGGCGGCGATATGCTGATCGCCAGCCGCCGGACCAGTTCGATCTGCAGAGGGGTCAGAAGTCTGAGACGGTAAAAGTCCCTCTGCTTGGCCACGTTCGCGGCCGAGGTCGTGAACGTTCGTCCCTCGCGCGATGCGTGAAGCTGTCCATCATTCTCCCAGGCGCTGAGATAGTGCCGCCAAACGTAGTGCTGCTGCCTGATCTTCATCGGATCCCATCTTGCGCCCGATTATCGGCGAACGAGTTCACGATTTCGCGGACGGCTGCCGGCGAGGTGCGAACGCGCGGGATGTTTTCCCGCTACTCCGCGTGGGCGTCGTTTGGACCTTCGCCTCGGCGATAAAGTAGGCTGCATCTTGGCCACCCTTGGCCGCGTTGGTCTCATAATCGTCGTACCAAGCGACCAGATCATTCAGCCGGTCGCCTTCAGGGACGGCCGTCTCAAACACCCGATGGAGAAATCCGGGGTTACGATGCGCCCAGTAATATTTCCCCTCCAAGACCCATTCTCGACGCTTCCGTAGCTCCTTCGCGAGCTCCGGCACGAGCATCTCCAATGCGGGTCTGATACCGTCATAGGAAAGCTCGTCCGCGCCAAGCTGCTGGGATTTCAGCTCCCAGTACGAATATTCTTGCCAGTATTCGCGGTCGTTTGGATCGGCCCACAGGCCCGAGCCGGCCAACCACAGCAAATGCCGCGCTGCATCGAGCAAATCGCGGAAGTGGTCGGGCTCATGTACGGGTGTGCTTGGGTCGAAAGTATTCCGATCTGCCAATAGCGCGAGAAATTCCTTGAGGCGGCGCAGTGCTAAGGTGTGTGCATAGACCTGATCCGCAGCGGTCGGAGCCAAAGCCCCGATGAGGGTCAGGGCCTTTGCCGTACGATCGCCGTCCTCGCCGGATGGCAGGAACGAGATCGATTTTGACGCCTTGCCGCCGTCTATTGCCTTGGTGGCCTGCCAGAAGAGCCTATTGCTCACATAGATGGTTTCGGAATCGAGGTCGACCGCGTAGGCGATGACGTTGGTCCGGAAGCTCCACTCGCACCAATACGCGAGCGTCGACTGCTTGATACCCCCGACCGAGACTGTCTTGTCACGGCGCAGCTTGAGCTTCTCTGAGGACTTGACCTGGATTTTTACAGTCCGCGCCGTGACCTGTTCTTGTCCCACCAGTTCCAGCTCGAAGTCGATGCCGTAATCGTTGCCCGTCAGGTTGCGGAAGATGCCGAGATCACGCAACTTATAGAGCAGGATCGCATAGGAATGCGCTTCATTCTTCTGCTGCTTGGTTCGCTTGGGAAAGTCCATGCTACCACCGCCCCCTTGGTGCTAGCTGACTACGACGATGGCGGTCGTGTCAGCAAGATCCAGCAGAGGCAGTCACGGCGACAGCTATGTCGATGCCCTGCCACGGCGCGTCGAGATGAGAGTACCGCGACGGCATCGAAAAGAGCGCCCGGACCGCTGTTGAGCGACATGACCGACGTTGCCCTTAGCCGCCGGCGTTGCGATGTGCGCCTATCGCTAATGCATCGCGATCATATAGGAGTGCCTGTCTGCGGGAATGCCTTGGCAATCCCCTTTGGGGCAATCACACGGGCGCAATGAAGACAGATTTGAACCACCTGCCCGAAGGCAAAAGGCGTGAGCTCGAGTTCGTCGTTGAGGTGCTCCGTGTGGGTTTTGCCAGCTCGCTCGAGCACCGGATGGCCGAACGCCTCCGCACTGGGCGGCTGCTCAAGATCATCTTGTTCGGTAGCTACGCTCGCGGCGATTGGGTCGTGGATCCGGTCGGCAGATATTTCTCCGACTTCGACCTGCTGGTGGTAGTCAACCACGAGGAACTGACGGACGTATCCGAGTTCTGGAGCAAGGCCGAGGATCGCCTGGTCGAGGAGGTGTCGGCCGGCACGAAGCTGCGAACCCCGGTGAGCGTCATCTATCACAGCCTAGAGGAGGTGAACGAGAAGCTCGAGCTGGGGCGCTACTTCTTTATGGACATCGTGCGGGATGGAATCGTCCTGTTCGAGGAGCCCGGCTACCCCTTCGCGGAGCCGCGGCCGCTCTCGGCGGAAGAGGCGCTGCGCGAAACGCGAGACTATTATGACGAGTGGTTCGCCAGTGCTGGGGAGTTCCTCGATGATTATCGAAGCAACCTCGCCAAGGGACGGCTGAAGAAGGCCGCGTTCGAGCTTCACCAGGCGACGGAGCGCTTCTACCACTGCGTGTTCCTGGTACGCACGCTCTACAGTCCGAAGACGCACAGCCTGAACCGCCTTCGCAAGCTCGCGCAGGAGCTGGAGCCGCGGCTGGTCGAGGTGTGGCCGAACGAGGCGAAGTCCGAGAGGCGGGCCTACGAGCTGTTGCGCGCCGCCTATGTGAAGGCGAGATATTCGCGCCACTATCGGATCACGGCTGAGGAGCTCGAATGGCTAGGCTCCCGAGTGGAGTTGCTCCAGGGCTTGGTTCGAGCCGTGTGCGAGGAGCGTATCGAGGCCCTCGGCGACATCGCTTAAAGCTGCAGCCGGTTCAGCAACTCAGGACGAGCAACGTCGGCTCGGCTTGCCGACGCAAGAACATCAGCGTAGTTTCCGCCTCGCCGTCGGAGTCTTGAACAGCTTGGGCGGTGCACCACGCGTGCCGAGCACGGTCCGCTCATGTCGGGCGGCCGACGAAATACAATAGCCTCTCGGCGAATACGTCGGGCGTGCTGCATCCGTGCTCGCACGTGTTCAACCACCCGGCTCCCGGGCGGCGGTGCTGAGCACGGGGTCAGGGCACAATAAAGGCTCCTTTCCCCATTCGCCCCTCTTTTGGGGAGACGCCGGCGGCTGCCTGCCGCCAGCCAGCGAGGGACAACGGGATGAAGCTGATCGCCCTGTTATTGATAGTAGCGGCCGCCGCTGGGGCTTCCCCTGCTCAAGTGCCTCTAACGACATCGGCGGTCAGGGTGACCGCGCCGTGGAAAGTTGCAGGAGTAGGGCTGGGCATGACGCCTGCCGAAGTAGGTCCTGCACTGAAGGCGGCCGGCTACTCGCTCGATTACCGCTACATGGGCCGATCCTGGCAGGGCGAGCTGGCGAGCCAGGTTTCGTTTTTGCGTGCGATCAAGATTCCCGGCGGGGCGCAGGTCGTCAGGAAGGAAGATTATAAGAAGGGGCAGGAGTTCATCCAGGTTGAATATCTCGCTGGGCCCGCTGGGCCCTATGTGGCTCAGGTCCGTTACAGGATCAGCTCTGAGGCGATCGAGGCAGAGCGGTTCCGGGCGGCTGGCCTTAGCCGCTATGGCCGGCCCTCGCTGAAGTGGGATTGGGAAAGCCTCTATTGTTCGGCTGGCGAACTGCAATGTTCGAGGACTGGCTCGCTGGTCACGAACCAACTTCCCAACCTCACCGTCTATGTGATGGATGGGATGAATCGCAGTCTCGAGCTTCGCCAAGGGCAACGAGCGGACCGCGCCTGGGAGGCTGCCTTGAAGGCAGAGGTTGAGCGGCTTTACCCCAAGAAAGACAGGCCGTCCTTCTGATCTCCTGCTGGAGGGCTTTCACGATGGATGGGTCGCTGACCTCGCCGCAGGCCCGGCTACCGGTCTCTGGCTGTCGCAACGAAGACGTGCGGCGCTGCGTGGTGCATCAGGAATGGCTCGAGCGGATAGTGCCGAGGACGGTCTTCTGGTCGCTGTTTGGAACCGCGGCGTTGATGCTTTTGAGCCGGTATAGCTGGCATGTGACCGGGGGTGTGCTGGTCGGCGCCGTCGGCGCGTTGATCGTCGCGCGGCTGGCCGTGGCGATCGCTGTTGGCGTCGTCCTGAGGCCGAGCCGCAATTTTCGTTTTCGATCCGCGGCAAAGAAGCTGGGGTCGAGACTGAAGGCCGCGGGGGATCTAAGCTGCCCTCCTTGTACTTGGTATACGGGCGCACCGGGAGCTTTTGCGCTGACTAAGGGAGGCGAGCTGCTCCTTGCCGACCGATCGAGCGGCTACGAGCTTCTTCGGCTGACGGCTGACTTGATTGCTGGTGTATCGGTGGAGCGCGAGTTCACGCAGGTGACTGAGACCCGGCATAGCGGGCGGACGGTGATCGGCGGCGTGGGCGGCGGCCTCTTCGGCGGCTGGGTAAGCGGCGGCTGGTCGACGTCGGTATCCCGCGAGGCCGAGGAAGCTTATCTAGAGATCCGATATCAACTGGAGGCTAACGGGCCAGTTGCTGTCGCCGTGGCGCCGTTCGGCGCCGACCGGCGGGCCGCCGATTCAGCTTGCGCCATGATCCGCCGCGCAGGAGCCCCCTAGCAGCATTCTTCGGTGCCACGAGGCCGGACGCCGGCCGCTATTGCGTCGAGGACCTCACCTTTTTGATGGAGTAGACGACGGCGAGGGAATGGCCGCATCGGCGGGCGATCGGCCAGCGGACCGACAGGCTGTTCTTGAGCCAATCGTCGCTGGTCGATCCGGGAGCGTAAGCAAGAATCTCGCCGTCGATCGCTTCTCCCGGCCGCGCCCGAAGACCGCTGGCCCGATCGATCAGATAGGGCCCCCGTTCGTCCGCCTCGGCTCTCACCGAACGGCCGGTCGCGAGTATGAACAGCCGGGAACTCGAACCGGCCTCCGCGGTGGTCCGACCGATGTCGACGGGTGACTGGGATAGGCTGAGGCACTCTCCGTACTTGACCAGCAGGGCGGTGGGCTCGGCCAATCCGGTAAGGTCGGAGCTCGTCCTGTAGACGTTCCCAGGCTGTGGGGGACGTAGGAAAGCCAACGACACAGCCAGGGCTAGCAGGGGCAGCCCGATCGCGAGGGCCTTCAAGCGCTTCTTCATCCCGGCTTCACCTGACGTCCTTGCAGAGGGCCCGAGGCGGGCCAGGTCATAGTCTACGCCGGGCGGGCCCGGTGCAACAAGGCGGCGTGCGGCGCTTCGGCGGAGGCAATCGTGGAAGGGTGGGTGGCCGGGCCGCTAGGACGGCCACCCGGGCTTCATTCTAGTTCACGTCGATCGGCTCCGTGCTCAGCGAGCTGGCGATCGCATAAGGATAAGCGTCGTTGATCCGATCGATCGGCATGTAATCCAGATAGCATTCGCCATCCATCGCCGGGACGCACGGGCGGTAGTCCCGGAGCACCCCGGTCGATTTGACGTTGCCGGCCGAGTTGATCCCCGCCGCGATCGCCTGCGGGAAGGTCGAGCCGGTGCTGCTGATCGAGAAGACCGGCCCGCCGCTGTCGCCCCGCGCGAGCGACGCCTGGAAGCTCGAGGACATGGTGATCCGCACGAAGTCGTCCGCCTGGTAATCGCCGTCGGACCCGTTCACCGTGGTCGTCACCTCCGGATCGGTGATCGTGCCGCACGAAACGCCGGTCACCATCCCGTATTTGCACCGGTAGACTCCGATCGGGTGGTTGTCGTTATAGCCCCAGGACGACCATGAATCTCCCTTCACCGCGTCGACGACCGCGACATAGCCGGTCGAGGCGACTCCGCTGTAGAGGTTGCGGAAGGTCCCGGTCTTGCAGTTGGTGCCCTGCAGCGTGCAGCCGTAGCGATAGGTGCCGCTGACGTCGTTATCGACCCAGAAATAGCCGGACGAATTGAGATAGGCGCCCCAATGGACCTGCATGTCGTAGCGGCCGCCCCATTGCTCGCCCATGGCGTCGGTCAGGACCTTGAAGGTGCCGTCGGACGGCCAGCGCAGCCGCGCGTTGGTATTGGAGCAATGGCCCGCCGTGATCATCACGAAGTCCTTGGAGAGCGTGTCCTTGCCGATGAAGCCGCCCGTGCACGAAGGCGCCGTGTTGACCCAGATGGGCCAGCCGCCCCACACGGCGGTCTTGTCGGACGCCGTCGGATCGTCCGCATTCGTGGCGAATCCGGCGAGCTGGCGTCCGGCCCCCTTCTTCACCGTGACGAAGGGGCGAAGCTCGGCATCGACGAGGGTCTTGGCGCGCTCCAGATCGGCGTCGTCGGGAAGATAGGCGACGAAGCGATCGCTCGGATAGTCGAACGAGACGGTGAGCGCCTCGAAATGGGGCGAGAGCTGAGCGATCAGGGCCTTCTTCGAATCCCTGATCGCCTGGCGGCTCAGCCGGCTCCGCTTGATCCGGATATACTGCCTGAGATCGGCCGACAGGGATTGGCGGACCTCGCCGAGCTCGACGTCCCGGTCCAGCACCACGGTGATGGTGAGCGGTTTGCCATATTCGATGATCGAGGTCAGGTAATTGCCGGCGAACTTGCCGGAGAGCGCGGTGATTTCCTTCTCGAACTTATCCGTCAGAGCGAGCTGCGCTTCGGCATCGGCCTTCGCCAGGCCCCGCTCGCGGGTCAGGATTTCGGTGCGGGGATCCGTCCCGCGAGCCGCGACGTTCTGCGGCGCCTTGACGGCTCCACTCTGCCCCGGCGCAGGCGCGGAGGTGGACGTGGACGTGGACGCGGGCGCAGGCTCGGGCACAGGCGCGGACTCGGGCGCAGGCGCGGGCTCGGGTGCGGAGGTGGGCGCGGACGTGGAACCGCCCGCCTGAGCGAGCAATGCCGCGGAAGGGGCCGTCGCGGTCACCGCAACGGCACACAGAAGGAAGAATTTCAGTCTCATTGGAAACTCCGTATGGGAACATAAAGGGAACGCATGCGTTTAGGCGCCCCGGAGTTCCGACTCCGGCATAAAAAGTTGGAAATATCTTAGCCTTGTGGGATTTAGCCTAACTCGATTCTGGGGGATCGCTGACCCATTCGGGAGGTCGGCCGCGGCGGCGCCTGCGCGTCCGCGCGAGCCCTGTCAGCGTCAGGGCGAGGACGGTTTCGAGGACATCGGAGCCGTCACCCGAACATGGTGCCGTTGACGATGGCGCTGATGGCACGGCCTCGGAAGGACCGCGGCAGCGTCCATTTTCCGTAGCGGGATCGGACGGTCTCGCCAGGTGCGTAGCGCCCAGGGAGCAGCCGCTCGAGCCCCGGGATCGAGCCGATGACGACGCTGGGGCACCGTCCCTTCACGACTTGCGCGATCTCTTCGCGGAGCGGCATGGGTCTCTGGGCGAGGTATTTCATCAGGCGAACCTTTCGTCGCCCCTCCCCTTCCCTCTTTTCTATCCTTGAGCGCGGATGCTCGCGCTTCGGCGGAGATGCTTAGCCGGCGGCGAGGAATCGGTCGACGGCTTCGGCGGCTTGGGACTCTGCTCGGTAGATGATCGACCGGCTCTGGCGTTCCGAGCTGACCAGGCCGGCTCGGGCTAGGATGCCCATGTGGGTCGACATGGTGTTCTGCGGGACCTTGAGCCGGGTGGCGATTTCCCCGGAGGACAGGCCGTCGGGTTTTTGCGCCAGGAGACGAAAGGCGGAGAAGCGTGTCTCCTGGGCGAGGGCGGCAAACATCGCAATGGCGGTCTTCTCGTCCACCCATCCACGATAGTGGATGGGTGAGGCTGCGCATACAAAATTCTGTTCCAAAAAACGCTATCCACATATCCAGAAGTATTGAATAGTCAGGAGACGGCGTCTATATCCGGTGCGCCTTGTCTCCTGTCGACATGCGGGAGGCCCTCATGGGAGGATTGCATGGACCTCGTCGCTGCTGCTGATTCTGTCTCCTTTTCACCGGTATTCCCACTGCAGCCGCTGGCTGCGTGCCCCATATTGTCTGACCTCTTCGATCCCCTGGAAGCTGATGACCGTGGCGATGCCCCGGTCCTTACGACGGAGCGCCGGCTTCGCCGGCTCGCGATCGTTGCAGCGGACACGGGCGCGCGTTTCGCGCGCGAGCGGATCGAACACGATCCGGTGGCCTGGCTTCTTGCGCCTCGGGCGCTCTTCGGCGGCCGCCGTCCGCTCGAAGCCTGTCAGGATCGCACCGGCTTTCTGAGGGCGGCCCTTCTGCACGGCCTCTCCCTCGGCCTGGATGCGGATCCCGGGGAGGTGGACGCTCTTGCCGACGATGGCGACATTGGCGCCCCGGCGCCCGAGGCGGCCGGGCTTGGCGCTTCTCGCCCGTTCAACCTTCGCTTCTTCGCCTGCTCAATAGAGGAGCTCGATTGTCTGGCCGGCGGCGGCGTGCTGTGGCTCATGACGGCGGCGGACGATAATGCGGCCCGGGCGAGGCTTCGCAAGCGCTACGGGCATCCTGCCGACCGGGCGGTGATACGGGAGGTGCGGGGGACGCCAGACGGAATTGCGTCCGGCGACGACTTCCTTTCGAGGCTCCTCGTCGTCCTTCTTGGCGTCGCCGGCGATGCCGCGGAAAGGGTGGAGTTCCGCCTCGAGATCGGGCGCCTCGCGTGACGCTGGAAGACCTGGTCCCGATTCCGGTGCCGGCCGCGAGCCTAGCAAGCGCCCTCGCCTCTCACGGCGATTACCGCATCGCGAGGCGCGTTCAGCCGATGGTGCGGGGCGCTGCCGGGTTCGAGCGCACGGACGAGCTTTCGGTATGTGTGCTCGACTGCGAGACGACCGGCACCGACCACGAGACGGACAAGGTCATCGAGCTGGCGCTGCAGAGGGTCTACGTCTCGACCGACGGCCGGATCGTGATGACGGGCAAGCCCCGTAATTGGCTCGAGGACCCCGGCGTCCCCATATCGCCGGAAATCACTCGGATCACCGGCCTGACCGATGACGACGTCAAAGGGCAGGCTATTGCCGAGAGCGAGGCTAGGTCCGTCATCTCCTCGGCCGACGTAGTCCTGAGCCACAACGCCGGGTTCGACCGTCCCTTCGTCGAGAAGCGTCTCGGCCTCTCGGGCTTGGCATGGGCGTGCAGCCTCAACGACATCGATTGGAGGGAGGTGGGCTTCGAGGGGCGATCGCTCGGCCAGCTGCTCTGGCAGTGCGGCTGGTTCTACGAGGCGCATCGGGCCTCGAGCGATGTGAACGCCCTCCTCCACCTGCTCGATCACCGACTTTCGTCGGGCACGACGGTTATGAAGGAGGTCCTCGAGCGCGCCAGGCGCCCGAGCTGGGTGATCGACGCTGTTGGAGCGCCCTTCTCGGCACGCGGAGCCTTGAAGACGCGTGGCTACCGCTGGTATCCGGCGGTGCGATTTTGGTGGCGAGAGGTGTCGGACGAGGCGCTGGAGGACGAGCTCGCCTGGGTCGCGGCTCAAGTTTATGGTGGCATGGAGACGCCGCCGCACCGCCAGATTACGTGGTGCGAGCGTCACGGCGCGCGATCATGACCGCGGCTGTTCGCTTCCATCTCATGACCAGCCTAGCGGAAAGGATTTTCAGGCCTCGCCCGGCGGCCGTGTGGCACGATTTCCTTGTTCGAGGCGCGATTGGAGGCGGCTGCGCGCGTTCAATCAGGCTGCTCGGGCATGGCCAGATGCCAGGCGAGCAGAGCATCGAGGCGAGCGGGGACCGGCGGCGCATCCTCCATGTGAGGCAGGGAGGGCGCAGGGCGCTTGCTGTTGTGGATGCAGATTGCCTCCGCGACGACCTCGAAAGCCGTGGCTTCGGCAAGAGGTTTTACGATGGCCTTCGGATCGGCGCTGGGATCCGTAGTTTTCCTCTGCGCGAGCCTTACGCCGCCGAGGCTTTCGCCCACCAGACGCCGGAATTCTCGGGACGCCATCTTGATGCGTTGCTCGGTCGCAAATCCGCAATCACGCAGCAGCTCGCCGAGGAGCCGCCACTCGAGCTCGAACGCCGCAACGAGCACGATCTGGGGCGCCAGCGGAAATGGTTCGGCGCGGATCAGGTCACGAATCAGTGTGGCGGCAGCCTTCGCGCTATGACGTTCGAAGGTGCAGCGATAGCCGATGATGCGGCCGCCGGGCTCAGCGAAGGCAGCCGTTACTACCGGAAGGCGAAGGTCGTCGCCGACGAGGGTTGGAAGATCGAGGGCGCAGGAGTCGATCGTCAGTCCCTCTGTCGGTTGGGGCGGAGCCGGTCCGTCTGGATCCGCAGCCATTCGGAATCGGCGACGCAGCGTCGGTCGCGTCGGCGCCTTGAGACCTGCAGCCTGGCACCGTGCCTCCACCTCGCGGATTCCCTCGCTCGGCTCCACCGCGGGTCCGAGTTCCCGAATCACGGCCGCGATGATCGCCTCAGTCCCGGGAGGCACCGATCGCCCGGCGGGCCGGTCGTGGGAACGTGTGCGTGCGCCAGGCAGATGGGCAGGGTTTTTGCTTCTCGCCCATGCGCGGGCGAGCGTTGAGAACATCGATGCCGAAATCCCGATTTCCTCGGCCGCCAGCCGCCTATCCTCTGCAGAGGGATTTTCGATCGCGAAAAAGCGGTCGAGGATCGCGATCCGGCGGCGAACCTCGGGTCGCCGGTCCACTGGAATCTCGGACCAGTCGAAGTCTGTCACGTCTTTCCTCCGCCGTCGTGCGAACGACCGCGCGGAAGTCAGTTTTCTCTAACTTCTCCGAAAAGCAGCTTCATGATGCGGGCATATTCCTTGCCCCCTTCAGTCGCTCCTCCGCCACGTTCATCGAGGGTCCGTTCCCTGTCGATCCGATTCCGGTGGATGGCGTGGTCGAGCACGGACTCAAATTCTGCATCCGACATGATCGGCCAGTCTGCGGGCGGGGCTTCCGATCGCCTCGAAGGTGGGGGGACCGGTGGCAGGCGGTCGAAGCCGGCCCAGAGAAGCGAGGCGGTCCAGCGCCGGATATGCCGACGCTGGGGATGGTCGATTTCGACGCCAAGGTCTTCAGCGGCCCGGCGGAGCCGCGCACTCGTCGTGGCAGGAAGATCGCAGGCCACGAGCAGCTTCTTTGGTGGCCGCAAGCAACCAATATCGAACGACTCGTTTCCACAGACGGCACGTGCAGCTTCAGATCCGAGCGCCGGAAGGTCGGCTGCCGGGCTCGCCCCGAGAACGAATCCTGTGATCATGTCGATCAGGAGGACCGCGCTTGCCCTTTCCGCCTGCTCGGCGCCCACTCGGACCGCGGCCTGGAAATATTCGCGGATGAGGAGGAGGTGCTCGCCGGCGAAAAGCTCCGGCTCAGGCGTGCCTGCGGTTTCCCAGCCCTCGGGAAAGCGGCGTTCGAACGGGATGTCCTGGGCCTTCCGGTCCAACATTCGTCGAATGGTCGTTCTCGCGGGAGGCGTCAGTCCGAGACGCGCGCAGATTGCGGCGACGCGGCGACTGATGGGCGGCTCATGTGCCCAAGGGTCACGGGCGAGCGCCTTATCGATGGTTCGTTCGGCGATCTGCTTCGGCGGGGTCGGGCGCCGCGGCCTCTTGATCGGCCGGGCATGCGGGGTCGCCAGGTCCACGCTCGGTTGTGCTCGCCACTGCCGCATCAGACCCTGGAGACGCTTGAGGCCGATGCCGAGTTGCCCGGCGATTTTCTCCTGCTCCTTGCGAGTCGCCGGCGGATCACGCCGGATGAGGTGCTGAAGCACCCTTATACGGTCCACGGCGACCGCTCGGCGGTCGTCGGGGAGCGAGAGAAAGCGAATGCGCTCGATCTCAGGCGGCTCCTCGCCCCAAGCCTCGGTAAGAGCTTCGATCGTGGTCACGCCGCTTTTCTAGCTCCTTGTCACGACAGTCGCTAGCGGACTCAGAAGAAATTTTCGATTATAAGTTGCCACCAACTCTCGACCGGACTAGATGGCAAATTCAAGTCGCAAACTTAGGAGGATTCGATGGGAAGGCGCCGGTACGCAATGGATGAGGCAAAGATCGCCCAGTATTTAGCCGAGGGCCGCGGGAGCGGCAGCGGCCCGGAGTACAAGCCGTTCCTGAGGGTTCAGGACGTCCCCTCCCTCGGCCGGCGAAGCCGCATCCTCGGGCGCAAGACGGCGCGCCTCCATCATCTGCTCTCGGATCTGGAGACCTCCGCGTTCTTCCAGGCCGACTGGCAGGACGATGTGATCGACATCCAGGAGCAGTTCCCTCTCGATCGGGAGGTGACGAGGCGGATCGCCAGAGGGATGCGCGTCCGCCACCCTCGCGACACCAAGACCGCGACGGACGTCGTGATGACGACCGATCTCCTGCTCACGCGCCACGCAGGCTGTCATGCCTATAGCGTCAAATACCTGCGCAGCCTTGCCGGCCGCGGCGCCCGACGGGTGCTCGAGAAGCTCGAGATCGAGCGCCGCTACTGGCAGCTTCAGGGCGTCCCGTTCACGGTGGTGACCGAACTTCACCTGCCGAAGGTGCGGCGGGACAATCTCGCCTGGCTCCATCCCTATCATAATGTCGCCCGCAATCCCTGGCCGCGCGAGAATTACTGGCGCGATCGCGGGTGCGAGCTTCTGGGGATCATGAGGCGAGTCGATTCCGAGGTTCCGCTGCAGGCTCTCATCGCCAGGCTCGAGCTGTCCGACGCATTCGTCGCCGGGGAGCCTCTCTCGCTGTTGCGCTGGCTGCTCAGCGTCAAGATTGCGAGCTTCGACCTCAGGCGCCGGTTCGATGTTCGTTGGCCCCTGGCCGCCCTGACGTTTCCTTCGGGCACGATCCATTGAGCTACCTGCAGGTCAACGACGTCATCAGCTTCCCGGCCATCGGCGACGGGACCGCGGAGCGCCGGTTCGCTGTGCTTTGGCTGAGCCCGGCAGGTGATCAGGCGGTCGTCATCGAACTCTCGGATGCCGCCTCGTTACCTCAGTTCCAGCTGTCGAAGGAGCTGGAAGAGGAAATCGAGTCCGGCCGCGCGACACTTGGCGATCCCGTGCTCGCGGCGGCTTCGTGTCGGGCCGTCTTGTCGGAGAAGGAGATGAATGCTCGTGATCGTCGCTGGAAGGCGATCCAGGAGGCGGTCGAGGATGAACCGGCCATCTACACTTCGGCCGGGCGCGGGGCTCACCTGCGCAGCCTGGTGGAGCAGGGATACAATAAGAACAGCCTCCTCGCTTGGTTTCAGATGCATTGGCGCGGCGGGAAGACCCGAAACGCCCTTGTCGGCAACTGGTCGCGCTGCGGTGCGAAGGGTGTCGAGCGAGCCGAATGCGAAAAGAAGCTCGGCCGTCCACGGGAGCACGGCGATGAAACCGGCCTCAACCTCAACCGCAGGATGCGGGCGATCCTGCGCAAGGTCATCTGGAACCTTTGGCGGAAGAACGGTCGGCTTCGGCTCAGCGATGCCCACGAGGCCTTTTGTAGGATCGTATGCTATGACGAGGTCTATACTGACGGCAAGCCGCTCCCCGAGATCCTCCTCAAGCCGGAATTTCGAACGAGCGGCCCGCCTACGATCGATCAGTTCAAGTATCACTTCTACCGGTACGTCGACTCCCTGCACCTGCGGCGCCAGAAGCGGCGACCGCGTGTTTTCGATCTGACCCAGCGCGGACTGCCGGGGTCGACGACCGCTGAAACACGGGGCCCGGGCTCCAGGTATGTCATCGATGCGACGATCCTCGACGTATATTGCGTCTCGAGGATCAACCCGAAGCGGATCGTCGGAAGGCCCGTCCTCTACATCGTGCGCGACGTCTGGTCGCGGCTGATCGTCGGGATTTACGTCGGTATCGAGAACGCTTCGTGGGTGTGCGCCGCGATGGCGATCGCCAACGTCTGCGAGGACAAGGTTGAGTTCTGCCGCCGGTTCGGCGTCGAGATCGATCCTGACGAGTGGCCCAACGCCGATATTGGAGACCGATTGCTGCACGACGGTGGCGAGGTAGCCGGCGCGGTTGCGGAAGCCTTCGCCCATTATCTCAATGTCATTCTCGAGACGGCGAGGCCCTATCGGGGCGACGACAAGAGCGTAGCCGAAAGCGCCTTCCAGGTGCTTCCAGCGAAGATGGAGCCCTATGTGCCCGGCTGGGTGCATCCGGATTTCCGTCAGCGCGGCGCCGAGGACTACCGGCTCGAGGCCGCGCTTACCCTGGAGGACATCACCCACATCTGCATTCTGGGCGTGCTCCATCGCAATAATCACGTGGTTCTGAAGGGCTATGATCGCGACGCGGGGATGCCTTCCCAGGAGGTCGCCCCGGTTGCCTCCGATCTTTGGCGATGGGGGATAGCGAACCGGAGCGGGCGGTTCCGTTCGTTCCCTCCCGAGTTCGTCCGCTTCCGCCTGATGCCGGAGGCCAATGCGAAGATCGACGAACACGGCCTGAAATTCCGCGGGACCTGGTATCTCAGTCAGGAGATGCTCGACCGCGGCTGGCTGGAGAGGGGTCGCCGCAAGCGGTTCGACGTACGCATCTCCTACGATCCGAGAGACGCCAACGTGGTCTATCTCCATATGGAGGGAACGCTGTTCGGCTATGAGGTTTGCCGGATCAACGAGGCCATAAGTCGCGCCTATGAGGGCGTCTCCTTCTGGGAGATCGACGCCGAGGAGTGGGACCGCAAGCACACGCATGCGCTCCTCCGCACCAAAGAGCTTACGTCCTCGATCCAGACCACCGACCGCATGAGCCGAGTCGTCGATGCCGCAAAGGAGCGGCAAGGCCGGCCGGAGCGGGAAACCGCCGGTGAGCGCCTCAAGCAATTACGGGCGAACAAGGCGGTGGAGCGGGAGATGCAGCGGGCGGAGGACTCGTTCCTTTTCGCCCCTGAGCGGCCCCCTGAGGACGCTCATGCGGCTCTGCCGCCGCCGGTCGAGGCAGACGGCGACGACGATTACGGCGTCGACATTTTCGATATCACGCAAGGAGGTGACCGTGGCTGACTCAGGTTATATCAGGACCGGCATCCCCGAGTATGACGACAACCCGCTCGTCAACCGGCTGCCGCCGGTTCCGACGCTCCCGGGCATGTATGAGGATCTGGAGCGGCTCCCCGCCTGCTCGCCGCATGAGCGGAGCCTCCCACCCCATCTGCGGCAGCAACTGGTCGTCCTGCGGCTCAAGAAGACATTCATTCCTACGACCGACCAGGCTGTGTTCGGAACGCAGCTCCATGTTCTCATCCGCTCAGGTTATGACGGCGTGTCGCTGGGAGACCAGAGCTATGCGAGCCGGCTCGCGGAGCTGGCCGATCAGGCTGAGGCCGGTAAGGGGCTGGCCGAGTTGATGACCCGCTTCCGCCCGACCGCCTACAGCGGGAAGCTGATCGGCCCGTCCGGCATGGGCAAGACGACGATCATCAATCGGGTGCTGGAGCAGCTGCCGCAGGTGGTGCGACATGTCGAGCCCGTCACGGTCGACCAGATCGTCCACCTGCGGCTCGAATGCCCGTCGACCGGATCGCCGAAACAACTCTGCCTCTCCTTTTTCGCCGAGGTCGATGCTCTGATCGGCACCAAATATTATAAGAAATTCGGCGGTCTGGCGACCGAGCACATGGTGCTGCGGATGGCGCAGGTGGCTCAGCTGCAACGGCTGGGGGTCCTCGTGGTCGACGAGATCCAGTATCTGAGGTCGGCGAAGATAGACGAGGACAATGTCCTCAATCTGCTGACGACGCTCGTCAACGTCATCAACGTGCCGGTGTTGCTGGTGGGCACGATGGCGGCGGTGCCGCTTCTTACCTCGACGTTTCGCAATGCGCGTCGGGGCGAGGGCCATGCATCGGCGATGTTCGAGCCCATGAAGCAGGGGCGGGAGTGGGAGCGGTTCCTGGGCGTGCTGTTCCGGCTTCAGTGGACGAGCACGCTGACGCCGCTCTCGCCGCAGCTGTCTGAGGCTCTCTGGGACGAGAGCCAGGGGATCGTCGACATCGTCATCAAGATCTTCATGCTGGCCCAGCTGCGGCTGATGCGGCGGAGCGAGACGCGGTCGGCGGCGGAGGTCATCACTCCGGCGCTCGTTCGCAAGATCGGTAAAGAGGACCTGCGCTTCATCCGGCCGATGCTTCGGGCGCTTGCCAACAAGTCGAAGTCGCTCGCGAAGTATGACGATCTGAGGCCCTTGGAGGAGCATTTCGGCGATCTTCTGTCGGCCTTGATGTCCAGCGGCTCCGGGGTGGAGCTCCCGGCGGCCGCGCCGGAGCCGCCGGCGCAGTCCGCAGGCCGGGAGGTGGATCTGCACGCCGCGCTGAAGATGATGGGCTACGCCCCCGATGTCGCAGAGATGTTGATCACGGAGGCGCGGAAGAAGGTATCTTCCGATGATCCCACTTTGCTGCTGATCGCCGTGACTCAGGCAGCGAGGGGCTACGAAGCGGAAGCGCCCCCCAAGCCGCCGCGGCGCAAGAAGGCGGTCGACGAGCCTGACGTCGCCGAGGCGGCCGATCCGTTCGACCTGCGCGCCGCGGGCGGGGCATCGTCGCATGCGGATGAGGTCCATGCGGCGATGGTTTGCGCCGGCACGGCCGGTGGCATCGGGGTGGAGGGCTGATCATGACGCGATTGGCCTACATCCCCAAGCTCTACGAGGACGAGCTCTTCTACAGCCTGGCGGCCCGCTACCACCGGCACGTCATGAACGTCTCCTACACGTCGACGAACGAAGAGCTGTTCGGCACCCGTTCGATCCGGGCGACGTTCGACCTGCCCTCGCACCTGCCGCTCTTCTGTGCGCGGCTGCCGGCCGGTCGGGTGCTGACGCCGGACGGCCTGGCCGTCGACCATACGCATTTGCCATATCACGTCGCCTTCCTTCCGGCCGCGCGCCGGAAGGAGGCCTTCGAGCGCATGGCTGGTGGATCGGCGTCCATCCACATCTGGCTGGGCCTGAACGCCTCGGTGGTGCCGCAGGTCTCGGCACTGCGCTTCTGTCCTGAATGCTGCGGGGAGATGCTCAGCCAGGAGGGCGAGCTGTGGTGGCGGCGGTCCCATCAGCTTCCCGGAGTGCTGGTTTGCCCCGATCATGGCTGCCTCTTGCGCAAGAGCACCGTCGACTTCTGGACCAAGGGCCAGCACGGCTTCGCGGCGGCGACGTCGGCGACCTGTCCCGAGGATGCGCCGCCGGTGCTCGACGGGGTCTCTGGGATGGTCATGGAGAGGCTTCGCAGCATCGCCGTGGCGAGCGCTGCGCTTCTGCGGTCCACGGGCGAGGTGGAGAGCTATGAGGAACTGACGGACTTCTACCGGGGTCGCCTCTGGGATGCGGGGCTCTGCCGGAGCCGTAGCCAGGTGGAGGTGCCGGCCGTGATCGATGCCTTCGCCGCCTTCTACGGCAAAACCTTTCAGCACATTCCGGGCATTCTCGATCCCGACGTCGGCTTTGAAAACTGGCTGCTCGAGCTCTGCCGGCGCCAGCGCAAGGCGACGCATTCGCTGCTTCACGTCCTGTTCCGAGTGTTCCTGGATTCGTTACCCAAGCGCGAATCGGTGTTTGGGCCCGGCCCTTGGCGCTGTCCCAATCCCGAGGCCGGTCACGGAGAGGACAGGACGATCCTCGAGGTTCATGAACTGCGGCTCGGCGGGGGCGTCATCCAGGGCAACTTCGAGTGCGCCTGCGGCTATGCCTACACGATGAGCGTCGGCCCGGACGGCCGGCTTCGCGGGCCGCGATTCAGCCGGTTCGGTCCCCTTCTCGATCCTGCCGTGATCAGGATGGTCGGTGAGGGTGAGACTTTGAGGGGGACCGCGGCACGCCTTGGAATCCACCCGCGAGCCGTGGCGGCTGCGGCTGCGCGGCTGAGACTGCCGGTGAAATGGAAACCGCCGGCGAAGATGGGTGACCGCATCGGCCGGTCCCAGAGGCAGCCCAGAAAGGCTCGCAAGCCGGTGGTGCGACAGTCGAGGCCCCGGCGGCGGGTCGAGGCGCGCTTCGACTGGGCTGCCCGCGATGCGGAGCTGGCGGCGAAGGTCGGACCGGCCGCGGATGCGGTGCTGGCGCGGCGACCTCTGGTGCGGGTGTGCATGCGCTCGATCGAGACGGAGATCGACAGACCGAGTTGCATCTATGTTCGCAAAAAGAAGCTTCCCCGTGCGGTCGCCGCAGTCGTGGCGCGAGAAGAGACCAAGGAGGAGTTTCAGCGTCGGCGCATTGCCTGGGCGCTCGACGAGGTTCGGGAGAGCGGTCGCAAGATCACGGTGTCCGCGGTCATGCGGCGCGCGGGCGTTCGCGAGGTATGGAAGGATTATGTTGCAGGGCTCGTGGATGAGCCGATCCTTAGGTCTTCCCTGAAGTAGAGACGGCCGCGGGGTAAGGTGGATGGCCCCCACCCTACAAAGAGGCGTTTAGGAGCTGATTCCTGGTTGGAGTTGACGATCTCGGCTCAGGATCGTCAGATCGGCAAATCGGAACCGTTGTCGTGTGGGCGTAAGGCGGCGGTGAGGATGCGATACTTCACCACGATCTGGTGCCAGGCATCTAGCTAAGGATGGTCGAGCAATGCAGTCAGGCTCTCCTTCCCCTCGTTTGGAAGTGCTGAACCCCTCGATGTCGGGGATCGAGGGCCCGGCCTCGGCGAAGATCGCCGCCTGGGGGATCGTGATCGTTGCTGCCGCTGGTTTGGCTGCGGCGACTTGGCTGGCGGCCATGCCCGAGGGCCGAGTCGTCTATTCGCCGCAGATCATGCTCGCGGTTTTGAACCTCATCGTGGCCGCGCTGATCGCGTGGTTCACCGACTACCGGGAGCGAGCGGCTGTTACGCGCAGGCAGCAGGTGATCGCGCTTCTGGTCGACCGCGAGCTGGTCCATCTGCGCCGGCAGCTGCTCACGCTCTCTAGACCGGGCCGCCCCCGGATAGGCGAGTTCGCCTTCCCTGCGGTAAGGCAGGGACTGAACGCGACCATCGAGGTCAAGCCCGAACTCAGAGACCGGCTTGCGTCTTTCGTCAACGTGCTGACGGTGGTGGAAACGCTCTTGGAACGCTGCCTTGAGAATCCGGGCGCGATTTTGCTTCGGCGGGACCTCCAGCGTGTGGCCGAGCAGGCACTTCGGGAGTTGGAGCGGTGGCTTCCCTCCGATGGGGGATCCGTGGATTGAATGAGGTTGGCAATGCCTAGTGGCAGCAGCGATGCTCAAGCTCGCGACGACATAGACGAGCAGTATGATCGACTCCGGCGGATGGCCGACGGCTGGCTGAGCGAGAATGTCGATCCGTTCGTGAAGGTGCGAGCGGCCTTGATGGCACCTCGCTCGCTGCTTTTCGTGGGGCAGGCGGAGCTCGCTCTCCGGCTGCTACGTCATCTCGCCGAGGACATGCTTCCGGCGACGCCGAATTATGATCACCTGTATATCGTTTTGGCGAACATGGCATATTGCCACAACGCGTTGGGCGACCAGACGGGTGACGAAGAGCATTACCGCGAGGCGATCAAGCTCATCCAGAGAATTCGTCGCATCCAGCGGGCTCGTGAGGAAGCGGAAAAATCAGATCGCGCTTATGATTCCTGGCACGCCGTCGATCTCGCATACGCATATATGCGCCTTGGCGATGACGATCGTATGGAGAGGGCGCTCCACGAAGCTGCCGAATTCACGCCTGACTTTGAGGATCTTATTCCCTGGTTCACAAAGCTTCATCCTGAGCTTGAGGGTGCCCTTCAGGCCGCCTTAGCAGAGGCGCGGCCGAAGCGGGATGACGACCTCTAAGCTGAAGCAGGTCTCCATTGGGCCTAACTGCAGCGCCCTCCGTTGGCTCCGGATGGTAAATACCCTCTGGATAAAACAGGGTGCCTGCTCGTTGTACTCATGGAGGTGTAGCCATGAGGCAGGAAGGCCCGTTCAAGATTGCCGTAAGCTTCGACCGCGACTCTGCGACCGCTTTCTACGAAGCTTTGATCGACCGGCTGCAAAGCCGCGACACTGCGGTTTATGGGAACAATCTCACGCACTTTTTCCCGGACGGGCCTGGTGACTTCGGCGACCATGTCAGGATGGACGATGCTCTTCGTCATCCCGATTTGATCATTGTCTTGATGTCGAAAGAGTATCTCAGCACGGATTGGCTGAGATCCGAGGTGGACGGCTTTCTTCGGCTCGAGCGCGCTCGAAAGGAGGAAGGCCTCGTCCTGATCGTGCCCACAGGCGAGATCGACCCAGCGACTATCCCAAGTTTCTACGCCAGATCGACGAAGCCGACAGCAAGGTTGACGACACCCGAGGGCGAAGGGCTTGAGGCGCTGGCGGCATACGTTGAGCAGGTCCGAGAGGCTCGCAATGCTGTGAGGTCCAACAAGATTTTCATCGTCCATGGCCACGATGATCGTGCGAAGCACGAGTTGGAGCATTTCCTGTCGGAGATCGGCCTCGAACCTGTGATTCTGGACCGCCATCCGGACCGAGGCCGGACGATATTGGAAAAATTCGAAAAGCACAGTTCGGAGGGTGTGGGGTTTGCGATCGCCCTACTCACCCCAGACGACGCGGTGCAGGCCGAAGAGGGCACGGCGGACGCGCACGTGGAGCGTCGTGCTCGGCAGAATGTCATTTTCGAGCTGGGATTCTTTCTCGGCAAGCTGGGGAGAGAGCGAGTCTGTTGCCTCTTCAGGAAGGGCGTGACCCTTCCGAGCGACATTCATGGTCTGATCTACAAAGAGTTCCGCGAGCATGTCGGCGAAGTGAAGTGGGACATCATCAAAGAGCTTAGGGCCGCCGGATATAAAGTAACGGTATAGAGCATTGGCATTGGAACCGCGGCCCTGCCAGCAGCGCGAAGCAGGAACAGGTGTAGGAGATTGCGGCGGTTGCTCCTGCTATCTGCCTAAGGAGTCGCAGGTGCCGATAATGAGAAGGCGGTTTTGTCGTGACGGTCGTGCGAATGCATTTCTGCGTCGATTGAGGAGGGGCGGATGGACGCCATAAGGTTGGTTGAGCTGACGGCGGATATTGTGGCCGCGCACGTTGCCAATAACCGCGTAACAGTGGAAGATATGCCCAATCTGGTGACCCGTGTGCATGACGCGTTGGCCGGCTTGGGTGCTCCGCCGGCTGAGCCGCCGCAGGAAGAGGCACGACCGAAACCGGCTGTCTCAATTCGCGCCTCGGTGAAGCCCGATCACCTCGTCTGCCTGGCTTGTGGACGCAAGCAGAAGACGCTCAAGCGGCATCTGGCGACCGCGCACGGCCTCGATCCTCAGCAGTACCGCGCCGAGTTCGGCCTTCCTTCGGGATATCCGATGGTCGCAGCGGACTATGCGAAGCAGCGCCGCGAGATGGCGCATGCCATCGGTCTTGGGCGTAAGGGCGGCGGCCCGCGGGGTGGGCGCGGCAAGCCGGCGGCGAAGGCCGCGCCGACCGGCCGGAGCCGGCGAGGCAAATAGCCTCGCTCGGGTCCGGGGCCGATCCCGAGGGACGGGACGGATCGGGGTCGATCTGTACTCGAAGTCGAGCTCGCCGGGCTGCCCGGGAGCGCAGGTGGCAGAATTGGGTATCGTCGTGAGAGAAGGACATGATTCGGCTCCTTGGTTTTGGGAGCCGCCCTTAGTGAGCATTCTCTCGGCGGAATCTACAAGCTGCTGTTGTAACCAGCGCTTCATACAACAGCAGGTCGCACCAGACGGGTTGACATCCGAAGGCGGGCAGTGAGTCGTCGGCAACGAAGGCGCCTGCGGTTCGATGGCCTCCCCGGCGCTGGCTGGTGTCAGAACTTTATTTGCCGGTTCTGGCCTGAGATGAAGGGGCTACCCAGCCGCAGGTCAAAACTTCAGGTATTGGGGGCTGCTGGGCGGTCCAAAAAAACCGAGCAAATTCAGACACCGCGTGTCAGAACTTTATTTTACGTCCCCAGGCGCCGGGCAGAGGACCGAAGCGGCTGCCCCTCCACTCCCGTATCAATACAGGGTGACCGAGCAGCCGAGCATCATCTCGATGTCGAGAAGCTCGCCGGGAGCGATCCATTGCTTGTCCTTGAGCAAGGCCGGCAACTGGGCGCGGATGGCCTTGAGGTCGAACGTGATCGTCCAGGTCCCGCTCATCTGCGCGAGCGTCCAATCCGGCGCGGACAGCGAACCGAGACCGGTGTCGTCGACGCTGATATCGACCGGCGCCTGGCTGCCGACCTTGAGAGTGCCGATGACGAACGCCCCCGGCCAGGTGACGTCGGGCGCGGCCGTGAACCGGAAGGCCGCGGCGGCCAGGCTCATCTTCTTCAGCGCGCCCATCCAGGCCGGCGCATAATCGAAGCTCAGGCGCTGCGTGTCAGGCTCCGAATGATCCTGCATGAAGGCCTGCCAAGGAGTCGCGTAGGATTGCGCGATGTCGACATAATAGCCGGCCGACAGCGGGTTCTTGGCGAGCAGGCCCTTGACGTCGCCCTGGAGCGTACCGTCCGCCAGCGCGGTGTAGCGCAGGGTGACGATCACGTCGGACAATTGATCGAAATCGACCCGGTTGGCCTCCTTCGGCATGTCGAGCGTCCAGTCGGAGACCGCGCCCGTGCCTTCGAACGGCAGATAGCGGGGATCGTCGAAGTTGAGCACGAACATGCCGCTGTCGTCGATCGCCCGCGACACGGCGATCTGCCGGTTCGCGGCGTTCTGGTCCGTCCACACGCTGGCCGGCTGGTCGCCCTGGTGGGTGACGAGCCACTTCACATTGTCGAGGCTGGGCGTCACCGCCACATAGGACTTGGTCTGGGTCAGCGTCGCGCGGATGTTCTGATAAGGGCCGACGATCGCGGGGATCGAGATCGAGACCGACTTGATCCGGCGGCAATACTGGCCGGGATAATCGTAATCGAACATCAGCTCGGGCAGCGAGAAGCTGCACGTCCCGGTCTGACGAAGGGCATCGAGCGCGAGCGGGTTGAGGCTGGCAAGCGAGACCATCCGCTCGATCTCGAGCCGGCGCGTGACGAGCTCGGAATGGGATTCCTCCATCAGGTCCAGCGCCAGAGTCAGCCCCTCGCCGGCGAGCAGCCCGGCGTGGGAAGGATCCCAATAGTCGAAATCGATGAAGGTCCGGGTCGACTCGGTCTCGTAGCGATAGGCGGCCTGGGCGGAGATCGCCGCCTGCATCGCCAACCGATAGGTCTGGTAATAGAGACCGGACAGCCGGCCCGCCATCCATTGATAGAGCGCCTGGTTGGAGAATTTGGTGGCGAGGAAATTGGCCATTTCCTGGTTCTGCGCGATCTGCCGATCGTGCACGACGAGCTGCTGCTGGGCGGCGGCGAGGTCGTCCTGCGCGGCGGCGATCTGCGCCGTCAGCGAATCATATTCGTGCTGAGCGCTGGACTGGGCGAGAGTCCAGTCCTGGGTACGCCGTTCGTAGCCGGCCATGGTCAGCGCACGCTGGCCGATGAAGTTGGCGATCTCGGCGCCGACGGTCGCCGTCGCGGCGCCGGCGGAGAGCGCCGAGCCGACCTGGATGCCGCCATAGGTCATCGCGAACGGGGAGCCGACCTGCGGGATGGTATAAGCGATGGCCGAGGCGGTCTGCAGGATGTTGGCGGCCACGTTGAACACCAACGCGGTCGTCATCGCGTCGAGGTTGGTCTGCTCCGAGGGGATCAGGTTCGTCGCGAGCAGTGCGGTATAATGGTCGAGCTGCGCCTTGGCGCCCGCCTGGGCGGCGGTGAGCCCGACAATCGTATTCTGGCAACGGCTGATCTGGTCTTCCTCGAGCTGAGTCGACAAAGCGAGGAGCTGCCCCTCGAAATTGTTGCGCAGCACCTCCATCGCCTCGCCGTCCTTGCGCTCGAGCGCGGCCTGCAGCTGAGCGCCGAACTGGCCGGCCGTCGACGCAAGCTGCCGCGCCCGCCCGAGCACCATTTCGAAACGGTAAGGCGGAGCCTGGTTCTGCGAGCCTCCGCCCGACGGCAGGAAGTTGTTCGAGCCCATCGCCGCCTTGATCAGCGCAAGCGGGTCGAGCGGCGGCTCGAACAGCGCCAGCAGCCGGAAATTGCCGTTGATGTCGAGCGAATGGCGGATCTTGTAGAGCTGCGCCTCGACCCGGTCCCAATAGCTCATCAACTGGTCGTTCTCCGGGACGCAGAAATAGGCTCCGAGGTCGTTGAAGGCGTGCGATTCGACCGCTACCGGCTCGCCGCTGCCCGAGCCGACCGGTGGCAGGGTCGATTCGAGCTCGATCAGGAACACCGGAATGGGACTGTTGCCGTAATGGGTCTGGATGTCGGCGAAGGTGGCCGGCGCCTCGTCCTGGCAGATTCCGACCTGCTGCGGCCGCGGACCGAGCAGATTGCCGGCATAGACGTAAAGCATCGTGGCGGCGGTGATCGTCTCCCAGGTGCCGAGCGCGAACAGGCTGTCGCCCCAGTCGATCAGAGTGTCGATATACTGCATCACCGTCGCCTTCTCGAACGCGCCGATGCGCAGCCGCGCGATCGCGAACGGGCTGAACGGATCGTTCTCGTAGGCGAGCATCGCCGGATTCTCGTCCGACAGCATGTAGGTCAGGGTCTCGAGCGTGTGCATCCGGAACGGCCGGAACATCCAGTAATGGGAGGCGGGGCTGGCGAGCTGATAATTGAGCAGGACGTTGCGGATCATCTCGACCTGCACCGGCGTCAACGTATTGGGCAGGAAGGTGAGAGGAGTCGCCGAGGTGAATTTCGGGCTGACCCGGCCCTTCGGGTCGATGATCGGCTGGCCGTCGACATTATTGCTTTGGCACGAAGTGAAGGCTTCCTGCGACGCGGTCGGCGAGATCGCCTGATTCGATTCGGTCGAGAAGGTGGTGGGAGTGACGAACTCCTCCCTGGCGGTCGGATCGAACACATATTGGAACCAGGCGATCGATTCGCGGAACTTCTGGTTGGCGGCGAGGCTGTACGCGACCAGCATCGGGCCGTGATAATAAAGCTCCCAGAAATATTGGCCGTAGAGCCCGTCGAAATCGACCTGGGTGCCGTCGATTGCGTCCGGCCATTCGATCTGCGAGCTCGGCGTAAGCCGGTCGAAGGGCAGCACCGGCACCACCGGTATCGACTGAGTCTCGAGGCTGAGCAGCTTGTCGATTCCGCCGGTGAAGAAGGCGCGGTTCAACGGCCCGATCGCCGCGGTGGTGAGCCGCATCACCTGGAACCGGATTCCGGCGAGAGTGGTGAAGCCGGCCGTGCTCTCGGCGTTCCAGTAGCTGAGGTTGAGAGGCACCGGGCTCTCGACCAGGATCCGGTAGATGGTCGAGACGTCGCGCGGCAGCAGCTGGCCAGCGGTCAGCATGTTGGCGAGAACGCTCGCCAGGATCTGGCTGGTCAGAAGCTCGAGATGAAGACGCTGCGCCTGGTCGATGATCGAAAAGCTTTGAAGCAGACCGTAGACCTGCTTCGACAGGGCCTCATCGATTCGTCCGCCGACGAAGTCGGTATTGTAGACCGCCGGCATGTTGAGCACGACACCGTTCAGCGCCGCCAGCTGCGCCCCGTTGAGGTTGAAATTGGCCAGCGCGGTCGACAGCGGCACCGCGTTCAGAAAGGCCCGGTTGACGACTCCGCGCGCGTCGATGATCTGGAAGGCTTGCAAGGTCGAGAAGATCTGCGTCGCCAGGGTGGCATCGATCGGCTGCGCCAGCATCGGCAGCACGAAGCTGTTGGCGTTGATCAGCGGCGGGGACAGAAGCGCGCCGTCGCTCACCGTGCTGTATCGCGGCATGCCGGCATCGTCCGCCGGGCGCAGGAGGAAGCTTTCAGGGCCGGCATCGAGCTGGAACCAGCCAGGCTGGTTCTTGACGCTGGTGATATGCGATTCCGTTCCAAGCACCGTCGAGAAGAGCAACGGGCTGCCCAGGTTCATTAGAAGCACGCCGAGGATCGCGGGCAGCTGGTTCTCGCTGATCGTGGCGTTGCCGAGCAGCGTCGCCAGCGCGGCATTGAGGTCGAGCGTCGCCATCGCGGCTTGCTGGATGACTCCGCCCGCATTGAGAACGCCGGCGGCCACCAGGGCGTTGAAGATCGCCGTCGCAGTCGTCGAGGAGATGGTTTCCGAAGCGAAGGCGGTCGAGGCGAGGGAGCTCGGTCCGGAAGACAGGTTGATCAGCTCGATCATGCCGCTGAAATTGTCGGCGGTGATCGGCGCCGCCGTCGGCATGATCTGGACGAAGCCGTTGAGATCGTCGAAATTGGGCCTGAACTGCGACAGCGGGGGCGCCGGGCGATAGGGGTCGGTGAGCAGGAACTCGCGATTGTGCCCGAGGTAGCTCACCTCAAGGTTGGAGTTCAGGATCCAGCTCGACATGAGCGTCAGCCCGCCCGACATCCGCTCGAGCACGATCCGGTTATTGTCCCAGACCCGATCCTCGAGATTCGCGACGAAGCTCTTGGCGGCGAGGTTTTCGGGCGCTTTGGGGTTCGGTGCCGGATTCTGCGTCGGAATGTCCGCGACATAGGGGCCGAAGCCGATCACCAGCCGCTCATATTCGTTCGACGGGGCGGTGCCGTCAGGGAGGTTTTCGGCACCGAGCCGAAGCGCCGTCAGCCGCCGCCAAGGCACGCTGTCGAGGTCCCAGTCGTCGGCGAAGAGCGGATCGGACGCGAGCGGAACGGCATCGTCGCCCTGGCCCTTGAACAGCATCACGACGTCGGCGTCGAGCGTCTGCGCCTGAACCCATTTGCCCTGATGATCGGGGAAGGAATATTTGAGCGTGGCCTGGTAGACGACGTCGTTGTTGGTCTGCCCGCCGCTGGTGCCGACCTGGATGCTCGGCGCGCTGACCGCCTTCACTTCCACCCAGAACAGGAACAAGCGGTTGAACGCGTAAACGGGCGTTACGTAAGGCGAGCTGATCGCGAGATCGATCTTCTGCCATTCCGACCAGGGCGTGCCCTCGAGCTGGCGGCAGAAATAGAAAGTGTAGGGTGAGGTGTCGGTGCGCGCGAGCAGATAGATCGCCTTGAGTTTGCCGCGCTTCGGGTCGTCGACGGTGCAGCGGTAGCTTTCGACGGGCTTCAGGCTGGCCACTTCGGCAAAGCCGGTCAGATAGCCCGCATAAGCGGATTCGACGTAGGCCGGTGTGATCTCGGACTGCTGCAGGCCGGCGGCGAGCTGCTTGAAGAGGCTGGTCTGGTCCGTGCGCAGCGGCGGCAGCAGGTAGTTCTCCGGATAGACGAAGATTCGCCGGTTCGCTTCCCAGACGCGATAGTCCATCATCCATTCCCACCAGACCGGCGGGATATCCATCACCTCGATGCCGGGCTCGAGCCGCAGGCGGCAGCGCTGCAGGTAGAGCTGAAGCGCGTTCAGCCCTTCCTTGATGTAGGAAAGCTGGGCCTCGGGGCCGGTCTCGACGTCGGTGAGCAGATATTCGTAGACGTTGTTCGGGGTGGTGATGTCGGGATAGAGGGCATTGAGCAATGTGAGCTCGAGCCCGACCAGCGCATCGCGCTTGTGCACCTGAAGGTCGCCCTCGACCTGAAGCACCATCTGCGACCAGCGCCGCTGGCCCATTCGCGCGCTGATCTTCGCCTGGCACAGGTCCGTCATGTCCTCATAGGCGGTCCAGCCGTTCGCCGCGGTCTGGGTCGACAACCCGGCCAGCTGAGTCAGAAACAAGGTGTCGGCGCCGAACGCGGCGATCTGCCTGAAGGCGAGCTTCATCAACGCGATCTGCTCGGCGAGGTTAGGCATGTTCGACGCGATTCCGTCGAGCAATTGCCCGATCTGGCCGGGATCCCAGCCGGTGGCGGCCGCGAGGGCCGCTATCTGCTGCTCGACGGGCGCCTGCGTTTGGACGAGGGTGACGTAGCGGATGAGGTCGTTGCGGACGTCGACGAACTGCTTCTGCAGGGTGGCGAAGCCGATCACGTCCGCCACCATCGTCCAGTCGATCGCCTTGAAGTCGGCCGGAAGCCCGTAAGCGGCGGGATAGGTCGAGACGCTGGTCACCAATGCCGCGGACAGGGGCGCGGCGCCGGCCAGGACGAGCCAGCGCGACTCGCGGTCGATCACGGCACCGACATAATCGGGATAAAGCGGAACGCCGTTCGCATCGACCGCGAGGAACGCCTCGGGCCAGGTGGCGACGCCTTTGGGCAGCGCCACCGCCGCCAGCGCCATCGTCAGGCAGGGCGACGCCAGAGTCGGATCAGCGCCGAAGAAGACGGCGAGCGCCTGCGCGATCGCGTCGCCCGCCCCCGGCGCGCCGGCGTCGGGCACGATGTCGTGCAGGCTCGTCAGCCACGGAAGCACATTGGCCGGCGCGTAGAGCGGGTCGACATAGGGGCTGCGCAGGCCCCTCATGCCGTAGGCGAGCGTGTAGACGTCGAGGCCCGACGCGGTCATCCACGACCAGGCCGCCACCAGCTTGTCGAGGTCGGGACCCGCGAACACCGTCTTTCCGCCCATCGCGTTGAGCTCGAGCAGCAGTACATATTGGTCCATCGGCAGGTCGAAGCAGCGGCTGAGCAGGCCGTGCCGGTAGAGCGTGGACAGATTCTCCACAGTCAGCTTGATTGCATTCTTGCCGAACAAGAAGATCCCCAGGCTGTTCAGCGAGGCGAGCGACTGATCGAGACCAAGGGCCACGCGGGTGATTGAGGCCATGTCCGCGGCTTCGGTGGAGCCCGGCGTCCATGACAGCGGGGGAGTCTTGTAGAGGCTGTTCAGCGGGTTTCCCGCGGGCTGGTAGCGCCCCGATTGGGCGACGGTGGCCGGGCCGTTGAACAAGGCGTCGAACGGCGAGGGCGTGTCCGGATCCATGGTGTCGCCGCCGTAGCTCTTGATCGGTCCGAACATCATCGCCGCCTGCAGCGGCGGCAGCGCGAAGAGTTGCGAGAACCGGGCGATGCGAGCGACGCCGGCCAGCCCGGCCGGATCGATCGCCGGATCGGCGCCGTTCTTCACCGCGCGCAGGCACCAGTCCATCGTCGAGGCGGACCAAGCCTGCGCGTCGGCGAGGCGGCGGAGCCG
Organism: Allosphingosinicella sp.; assembly: GCA_036389015.1. GTDB lineage: Bacteria > Pseudomonadota > Alphaproteobacteria > Sphingomonadales > Sphingomonadaceae > Allosphingosinicella. The sequence continues at coordinate 76,702 of DASVQS010000033.1, forward strand.
GTTGATGCGGTCGAGGGCGCCATTGCTGAGATTGACGATGGTCGAAGTTGCATCGTCGCCGGTCAGGTCGAGCTTGAGGAAATCGGCGCCGGCGCCCTGGTTGACGAACAGGAAGGCTGGCGCGCCCGCGGCGATTTCGTCCTCGGTGAGGCCCTGCACGATCACTTCCTGGACCTGCGGGATGGTAAGGCCGGTCTTCGCCATGAAGAAGGCGACCTTCGCCAGGTCGGGGAGCTGCGCGGCGCTGACATTGTAGAATTTGGCGAGCGTCGCCGGATCGCTGACCGCGTCGCGGACGATCGCCGCCCGCTCCGGCGACAGATTGAGGCTTTCCTCGACGACGGTGTCGGCGGTGGCTCCCCAGACCGCATAGACGTCGCCGAGCGCGACCTTGACCTGCTGGCAAAGCAACCGGACCCGGTCGAGCGGATAGTTGAACGGCAGCATCAGCGGATAGACGAGCGTCGTCGCCATCTCCTTCAGCAGCGCGTCCTCGGACCCCGCGCCGAGCCCCTTCATCACCGCCGCCAACAGCACGCGGTTGACGATCGAAAGCGCCGGCATGACATCGTTCGTCGCCGCGCACGTCAGGGGGATGGTCCACAGATCCGGCCGCCGCGACTTGAGAGTGAAGGGCGGCGGATTCGGCTGTTCGTTGGGCTTGGTGATGTAGGCGTCGATGATGCGCATCAGATCGACGAAGTAAGCGGCTGGACCGAAGATCGACTTGCACTGCTCGCAGGCACAATAATTGAGGCTTCCAAACAGCTGCTGATAGCTCGGCAGGCTTTCGAAATAGGCGACCACGTCGTCGCCGACAGTGCTCGACACCATTGCCCGCGAATGGGGCGAAGCGACGGCGCCACGGACGGTGGCGAACAGTTGCATCGTTCGATTGGCGACGCGTTGCGCGCGCTCGTGGAGATCCTCGGCGCTCGCCTCGTCGAGGCTGAGCGGCTCGCCATGCTCGGCGACGAACCGGCTCTTCGGCATTGCGGCGATCTGGAAGGCGGAGGTCAGGCCCCTTTCGTCGAGGCGGGCGGCGAGTTCGGCATTGCCGGCGAGATTGTGCTGCCGCCGCGCCTGTTTAACCTCATCCGTCTTGAGGTTGAACTCCGCCGCCTGCTCGGCCGTCAGCGAGAAAATATCAAGATGACTGGGAGTGTCGGCATTTCGTTCAGACATGAGCGCGGCGAGGCTCTTCAGCGACTTCTTGGTAAGTGCGCTCACTTGTGCCCTCCATTCGGCCGGGAATCATCCGTAGACGAGCGAAGTCATATCCAGGAACTGGTAACTATTAAGACAAAGACTCGCCGCCGCCCCTCGACACTTGTCAAGTGCTTGAATAAGCCTGTTTACTTGTTAATTCGCCTGTTGCATGAGTCAGGCTAGGAAGATATGAATATTTCAGAGCATTATCTCGTCGTCAAGTAGAGCGAACAGAGAAGTTGGGGGTCTGCATTATGGCTAGCCAAGCCGTTCAGTCGGAAAGCAACGTCTTCAGCGACCTCCAGGTTACTGAAAACATGACGATAGAGGAACAATGCATCCGTTTCGGATCTATATTGGGGCTGGGCGAGCCGGTGTCTGAGCGGGTGTTGGCCGCGGCACTACACAGCCCCTCCTACGCGACGAACCTCCTGGTGAGTCGCGAGTCTCCGGTCTTCCTGTCGCAGCTGCTCGCCAATCCGCCGGCCGCTCCCGAGCCCGACCTGTCGGCAACCGAATTGATGAAGCGCGCCGCGGAGGCTCTGTGGCGGTGGAGCAAGGCCGGTTTCACGCGGGTCAATGAAGAGGTTCTCGAGCGGCGGCTGAGCGCCTGCGAGGCCTGCCCCAATCTCTCGACCCCGCCCGAAACGCGCAGTCGGCTCTACGCGCTGGCGGGGACGGCGGCGGGCAGCCGGAGCGTCTGCCGGCTTTGCGGCTGCCCCGTCGCCCGCAAGGCGGCAATGGCCTTCGAGGCCTGTCCGGACTCGGATCCGGAGAGGCCGGGACTCAGCCGCTGGGGTGAAAAGGCGGTTTCCAAGAACTGAACATCGGCGTCACGCCACCAGGGAGGACAAAAATGGGATATGATCCGACTGTCTGCGTACAAAAGCTCACCGACGCGGGTCTCACTCCGGCCTGCGAAGCGCTCAGCAACCCCTTTCATTGCGACGACCTGCAGCAGATCAGCCCGGTCGTCCACGCCTTCTGCGGCCAGCAGCAGACCTATTATGCGCCGGTCCAGGCCCTGGTCTGCATCTATTATTCTAACGGGACCCCCACCCAGTGGCTCTACTGGCCGCCGGACCAGCTGATCACGAAGTGCCTGGCGCAGCAGCCGCAGAAGAACACGGGCAGCACCGGCTGGACCGTCGCCAATTGCTATTGCTGCTGCAGTTGCTTCGCCTACAACACGATGATCGCGGTGCCGGACGGGACCGTCGCGATCCAGGAGCTCAAGATCGGCAACGAGGTGCGCTCGGCGAAGCTCGAGGGCGGCAAGCCGGTCTGGGGGGTCGACAACGTCACCTTCAGTGCCGGCGTGGCGGGCGGCAACCATCCGGCGATGATCTACATCAACCACGGCGACGATTCGACCGACCTCATCTGCAACGCCGACCAGGTCCTCGTTCTCGCCGACGGCACTCTGGTGCGGGCCGAGACCCTGACCCTCCACGACCAGCTGATGGGCGAGGACGGCAGCCCTGTGAAGATCAACCTGGTCGCGGTCGGCAATTTCAAGGGCGGCATTCACCACATTTCGACCGGCAATTACTGGACCGGCAGCGCCGACGGTCATCTGCTGCTCGCCGGCGGTCTCGTGGTCGGCGATTTCGCGCTTCAGATGAACTACGATACGCTCCACAAGTCCACGAAGCCGGACGACCATGCGGACCGTCCGACGATCGGCTCGGACGATTATTCGGAGCAGCATGCCGAGCATCAGCACGGCACCGGCCTCATCGCCTTCGCGTCGGAAGGCCGTCAGCCCGCCGGAAAGCAGCTCGCCGTCCAGGACGGCAAGTTCCATTTCTACGGCGGGCAGCTGCCGGACCTCGCCGCCAAAGGGGTCAGCATGTTCACCGAGGCCCAGGCGCTCGACATTCTCGAGAATGGCCAGCAGCTCGCTCTGTCAAACCCGGTGCCGAAAAGCGAGATCGCCAACATCTTCCATGTTCTCAAGGGCTTCTACCCGGAGTTCAATTACTATCTCGACTGGTACCGGATGGAGCCGAACGTCTACGCGTTCGAGGAATATGGCGAGAAGTTCGTCGTCGTCAGCGGCGGCCTCGCCCGGATGGTCGGACTGAGCTACGAAGGGCTGATGATGGCGGTGGCGCACGGCCTCAGCCGCTTCATCGGCCTGCCGCCTACCACCCCGTCAGGCTATGTCGGCACCGGCGCCGCCGATTATTTCGCCTTCGGAGTGATCAGCCGCGGAGTCTGGTACGGCAACAGCTGGATCGGTTCGGCGATGCCGGCCTTCACGCAGCTGCAGTCGCTCCTCAACCTGATCAGCCCGGCCAATGCGGGCGGCGATCCCAGGGACCCGGTCGAATTTCCGTCCGTCGCCTGCCGGCTGTCGGCGATGCAGTCGGGCCTGGCCGGCGGCGCCCTGCCGGAATGCTGCGGCGGGCCGCCGGTGCCCCTGATCGGCGTCCAGTCGGCGGCACCGGAGACGGGCGGAGTCGCGCTCACACTCTCTTACGCGCCGATCGCCCAAGAGGCGGTCGACGTCGCCAATTACGCCGCCGACCCTTCGGTCGAGATCACCAAGGCGACGGTCGATCCCATCCAGAACTTCATCGTCCACCTCGAGGCGAAGTTCACCGCCGGGGACAGCTACAAGGTGACGGTCAGCAACCTCCACAACATCTTCGGCGGAGGGGTCGATCCGAACGCCAACTCGGCCACCTTCACCGCCTCGGGCGCCGGAGAATCGGCATAGCCATCGAAGGGAAAGGAAACCGCGATGCCCTACGACCCGCAGAAATGCCTCGAAAAGCTGAAGGAGATGGGATTGACGCCGGCCTGCGGCGATCTCGACCCTCCCTATCATTGCGACGACTGGGACAATCCACCCATTCATCGATATTGCATGGACATGCCGACCGGCGGACCGGTGCAGATGATTGCCTGCATCTATTATGAGAACAATATCCCTCAAGAATTTAAATATTGGCCATACGACCAGATCTTGTCGAAGTGCTTGGCGCAGACACCGCAGAAGGGCTCCGGCGATACTGGGTGGAACATCGCCAATTGCTACTGCTGCTGTGGGTTAATGGGTGCAGTCCCGACGGTGGCTTTGGCCGAAGGCGAGGCCACGATGCACGAGGTCGCGGTCGGAAGCGAGGTGCGCACCGCAAGGCTCGATTCCGGGGGCAAGCCCGAATGGACCCCGGCGCCGGTCACCTTCAGCGCGGGGGTGGCGAGCCTCGCCCGTTCCGACATGGTCCGGATCAGCCACGGCGACGAGCCCGTCGACATGGTCTGCAATCCCGACCAGGTGCTCGCACTCGCGAGCGGCAAGCTGGTCCGAGCGGCCCAGTTGACGCCGGAGGACAGGCTGATGGCCGAGGACGGCAGCCCGGTCACGATCAATCGGGTCGCGGTCGGCGAATATCGAGGCGGAATCCACCAGATCGCCGTCGGCGATGCGTGGAACGGCTCGGCGGACGGGCATTTGCTGCTGACGTCCGGAGTAGTGACCGGCGATTTCACGCTTCAGATCAACTACGATTCACTGCCCGAGTCGCAGAAGGCCGGCCGGTGAGCGCGCCGGAAACGGCTCGGCGCCCGGCAGCGAAGTAAAGCAATGAGCCCGAACCGGCCCGGCGGCTCTTCGCGGCCGACCGGCGGGACCGGCCAGCCGCTTCGGACTCCGCCGGCACCTCGGCTGGCGGTGCCGGACCGCAAGCCGGGCCGCTCCTATGGCGAAACCTTCGGCTCGTCCTCCTTCACCGGACAAGTGACGATGAGCCTGCCGCTGCCGGAGGCTTCGGCGGCGCGGCTGACGCCGGGTCTAAGCCTCGATTATGCCCATGGCGGCGCCAACGGACCGTTCGGGCTCGGCATGTCGCTGTCGCTGCCCACCCTCTCGCGCCGGCTCGACTCCGGCATTCCCCGCTATACCGACGCCGACTCCTTTGTCGGCCCCGACGGCCAGGAGCTGACTCCCGGCTTCGACGCCGACGGCCATGGCGGCTGGGTGCCGGTGCAGCGGTCGGTCACCCAGGACGGGGTCGCTTATTCGGTGCGGCTCTACCGGACCCGGATCGACGGCAACGCCAGCCGAATCGAGCAATGGACCGGACCGGCCGGCGACATCTTCTGGACGGTGCGGGACCGCAACAACGGAGTAACCACCTTCGGCAGGACTCCGACCGCCCGGATCGCCGACCCCGAAGCGCCGTGGCGAGTCTCCAGCTGGCTGCCGGAAGAGCATGTCGATTCCTCCGGCGATCGAGTCGTCTTCGTCTACAAGGCGGAGGACAATGAAGGTTGGCCGGGGGCGAGCTTCCCGTCGCCCGCGCAGCGCTATATCGCCGAGATACGCTACGGCAATTACCGTCCCGCCGATTCGACGGAGGAGAGCTTCGCCTTCTCCATGGTGTTCGATTACGGCGAATACGACCCGCTGAGCGGCCACGCCGCACCGGTGCGGCCATGGCCGGCGCGGTCCGATCCGCAGACTTCGTTCCGTACCGGCTTTCCGGTGCAGACGTTGCGGCTGTGCCAGACCATATTCTCGGTAAACCATCTTCCCGAAGCGGCGATCGACGGTCCCCTCGTCGACGAGGTGCTGAGCCTCACTTATTCCGATCCCTCCGGCCAAATGCTCACCCGGGTGCGGCTCACCGGCCAGAACCGAGCGCCCGACGGCACGCTGCGCGCCGCGGCGCTGCCGCCGCTGACCCTCGATTACGCGCCGTTCAGCCCGGACGCCGCAAGCTGGCGCAAGGCTGCCATCGCCGGCACCGAGGGGATGCCGCAGCCGCTGGGCGGCGCACTTTTGTCCTTCGCCGACCTGCATGGCGAAGGCCTGCCCGGAATCGTCTTCGCGGCGGACTCGACTCTGAGCTATGCGCCGCCGCTCGGCGGCGGGAGTTACGGAGCGCTCGAGCCGCTGCCGATGCTGCCGAGCGCGGCTACCGCACCGGGCTATGCGCTGCGCGACCTCGCGGGTACCGGCCACCTGTCGCTGGTCGCAACCACCCCCGATCACGGCGGTTACTTCTTCAACCGCAACGACGGCGGCTGGAACGGCTTCCTGGCCTTTCCCAGCTACGCTCCGGAAGCCGCCGGCTACGGCGCCCAATGGGCGGATCTCGACGGCGACGGCATGGCCGACCTGCTCGTCGCCGCGCCCGACCAGACCCGAGTCTATCTGTCGCGGGGGAGGGACGGCTTCGCCCCGGCGCTCACCCTGCCGCCGAAGCGAGCGACGGCCGACATCGAAACCGGCGACGAGCCCGTGCTTCGCACCTTTGCCGACATGTTCGGCGACGGGCTGGAGCACCGGGTCAACATCGCCTCGGGCCGGGTCGAGGTCTGGCCGAACCTCGGCTACGGGCAGTTCGGGGGGCGGATCGGCTGGGCGAACGCTCCCGCATTCGGACCTGAGATCACCGCGGACCGGATCCTGCTCGGCAGCTTCTCGGGCGGCAGCACCGACCTGCTGCTCGTCTACCCCGATCATGGCGAGCTCTATCCCAATGCGGGGATCACCGGCTTCGGCGCCGCGATCCGGATCGACTTCCCCTGCCTGGTCGATCGCGACTGCACCGTCGCGATCGCCGACCTGCTCGGCACCGGCTATGGCTGCCTGGTGATCTCGCAGCGCGGCGCGTCCAGCGAGACCTGGTATCTCGATTTTTGCGGCGACGCATTCCCGGGCCTGATGAATGCCGCCGACAACGGTATCGGCGGCTTCACCCGAATCGCCTATCGCAGCTCCACGGCTTTCTATCTCGCCGACCGCGAGCGCGGGGAACCGTGGCTGACCCGGCTGCCGATGCCGGTCGTCGTCGTCGAGCGGCTCGACCAGCTCGACGCCGTGAACGGCGTCGCCAACAGCGAGCAGCACCAGTATCGGGACGGCTATTTCGACCCGGTCGAACGCCGTTTCCGCGGCTTCGGCTGCGTCCAGAGCATCAACGCGCGCGCCGCAAGTGAGGAGCTGTGGAGCTTCCCCGGCCCGGCATCGAGCGCCGATCCGATCGGTGGCGCGGCCCAGCTCGTCAGGACCTGGTCCTACACGGGCGCCTTCGTCGGCCCGGCCAACGAGATCGACGCCTATCGGCCCCGCTTCTTCGCCGGCGACAGCGACGCGCTTGAGATCGGCCCAAGTCTGCTGGCGCCGCCGCTGCGCGGGGAGAATAGCGGCACGGTGCGCGACGCCACCGCGGCACTCGGCGGCTCGCCGATCCGGGTCGAAACCTGGAGCGTCGGCGCGGACGGCGCCATCGGAGCGGTGCCGCTGCTCGTCGAGCAGCATTCGGGGACGGTAACGATGCTTCAGCCGCGCTTCGGCGAGGCCGCCGCGAGCGTGATGCTCACTCCGCGCGAGAGCGCGGTGCTTCATTATGAAGGCGTTGCCGACGATCCGCGCACCGAGCAGGAAGCGGTGCTGGACTGGGATTCCTACGGCAACCCGACGCTGTCGGCGGCGATCTCCTATGCGCGGCGAACGCCGCAGACTCCGGAGCAAGCGGCGATACGTTCGACCGCCCGCCGCGACAGCTGGGTCAATCGGGACGAGGGGTCGATCTTCCTGATCGGAATCCTGTTCGAAACCGCGGATTATGAGCTCGCCGGACTGGCGCCCGATCAGGGCCGCTACCTTAGCTACGACATGCTGAAAGAAGCGGTCGGCGGCGCACTCGATCATCCGGTCGACTATGGGAAGCCGTTCGGCTCGGGAAAGCAGTCGCGGCTGTTCGGCGGCGGCCGCTCCTACTTCTGGAACGAGGCCCAGGACGCGCCCCTCCCGCTCGGCGAGTGCGGGCCGCGGCCGCTTGTCCATCACGACACCGCCGCCGTATTCCCGCCGAGCTTCGTCGCGGACGCCTATGGCGCCGCCGTTACCGACGCCATGCTCCAAGCGGGCGGGCTGCAGCTGGAGGCGGGGCTATGGTGGGCGCCCGGAGACCGGGCCTATTATGCCGGCGCGGAGGGCTATTATCGGCCGATCGGGTTCCAGACCCCGTTCCAGACGGATTCCGCCCACACCGTGCTCGGCTACGATGCCTACTGGCTGTTCGCCATCCGCTCGACCGATGCGCTCGGCTTTACTACGACGATGATCCCGGACTACCAGGCGCTCGAGCCCTGGTCGGTGACCGATGCGAACGGGATGACGACGCAGGGTCTCTACGGCCCGCTCAAGCGGCTCGCCCTCATCTCGCAGCATGCCCTGGTCGAAGGGCAATGGCAGGGCGGCATGGACCTCGCCAATTATCAGCCCAAGCCGATTCCGGACCTCGCCGCCCTGGTCGCCGACCCCATGGCCTATCTCCAGGGCGCCCAGGGCCTGTTCCTGCGCGGCTACGCCGAGTGGACGGGCGCGGGCAGCCAGCCCTCCTATGTCGCTTCGGTCGCCGCCATGGCCAATTGCAACTCGCCCGCCTGGCCCGGCGACGCCGAGGTCCCGCCCGGTGTCCGAATCGGCTATCATGACGGCTTCGGGCGCAACGTCGAACAGCTCGAGCGGGTCGAGACCCCCGCCACCAACGGCGCCGGTACCGGCGACGGCAGCTGGACATGGCGCAGCGTCGCCCGAATCGACTACGACCATAACGACCGGGTGCTTCGCACCTACCTGCCGGCCTTCCAGGACGGACCGGACTTCCGTCCGGCCGGTGCCCGCGCCTTCACCAGCTTCCAGTATGACGCGCTCGACCGCCAGGTCCGAACCGACACCGCCAAGGGCTTCGTCCTGCTCAGCCGTTTCCCGGACGCCTGGACGGCCCAGCAATGGGATGCGGACGATACCGTGTTGCAGTCGCCTTACTACCAGGCGCACATCGACGATCCGAACCTTCCGCCCCCGGAAAAGCGGGCGCTAGAACAAGCGGCGGCCCTCGCCGACACGCCCACCTCCGGGCTGCTCGATCCGCAAGGCGGCTGCGTGCGCGTCGACGAGATCAACGTCGAGCCAGGCGGTTCGAAGACGACGCTGTCGACCTCGCTGACTCTCGACATCCGCGGCCTCGTCACGAAGACCGTGGACCCGCGCCTCAGCCACCTGACCGGGGCCTTCAACGTCGCCGTCCTTTACGACATGCTCGACCGTCCGGTCCGGTTCACCCGGGCCGACGCCGGCGACGAGCTGGTGCTTCGAGACGCGGCCGGCGGCACGATCTTCCAGTGGACCGCGCTGGGCGACCGGATCGAGACCGTTTACGCAACGCCGATCCGGCGGCCGCTCAAGAGGCTGCTGAGATCCGCCGCGGCGGAAGCGGAGGCGCTGATCGCCACCTTCGACTACGGAACCGACCCCGCCGCCCAAACGGTGAACCGGCTCGTCCGCCAGCATGACCAGGCCGGAGTCCAGATCATCCTCGCCTACGACATAGGCGGCCGCAAGGCGAAGGCGACGCGGCAGTTCGCCGAGGCGCCGCAGGGCCTGCTCGACTGGAGCAAGACGGTGCCGCTGCAGGCGGCGGTTTGGCCGCAGGGGTGGCGCTACGACCCGGGCGGGCGGCTGATCGAGGAGCAATGCGCCGACGGCTCGAAGATCGGCCGCCATTATTTCAGCAACGGCTGGCCCGCGGAGGTCGACGTGACTCCGGCCGGCGCGGCCGGACCGACGGCCGTCGAGACGGGGCTCGTCGCCGACGCCTACGGCCAGCCGACCGCGGCGCGCTACGGCGACGGCGTCGCCCTCGCCTGGGCCTACGATCCGCTGACCGGGGAGCTCGTCGCCAGCTCAGTCTCGAGCCCGGCCGACGCTTCGAGCCTCCAGGATCTCAATTATTTCTACGACCCCCAAGGCAATGTTTCGACAATCGTCGACGGGGCCGCGGCGGCGCTGATGGGCGGCGCCGCGCAGCCGCTGGAGAAGCAGTTCACGTTCGACGGTCTCTACCGGCTGACCGAAGCGACCGGCTGGGAGGAGGCGCCCGGGACTCCTCCGTGGCACAGCTACCGGCAGTCTCTGGCCTACGATCCGGGCGGCAACCTCACCGCCATCGCCGGGTCCGGCGCCGCGATCGAGCTCAGCGTCGCGGCGACGTCCAATCGTGCGGTGGCGAGCTCCATGGTGGCTCCCGGACGCGACGTCGACAGCTTCTTCGACCCGGCCGGCAATCTGCTCGCGCTCGCCGACGGCATGGCTCTCGCTTACGATTTCGACGACCGGCTCGCCAGCGCGACTCCGACCGGCGCTCCGGCACCGGAGGCCTGCTACCGTTACGGACTCGATGGAATCCGCCTGCGCAAGGCGCTGGCGGAGAGCGACGTCTATCGCCTCGGCGCGGCCTATGTCGAGGTCGGCGGGTCCGTCACCCGGACCTCGCTTCTGGTCCCCGGCGCCCATGGCGACATGCTCTTCGTCGCCATCGACGGGACGAAGCTGCGGCCGAGCTATCTGGTGACCGATCGGCTGGGCTCGGTGACCCTCGAACTGGGCGCGGACGGCGGAGTCCAGCGCTTCCAGGATTATTATCCTTACGGCGGCTTCAGCGTCGCGCTGCAGCCGGCTTCGCCCGATCTCCCGGCCCGGCTCGCCTTCGCCGGCAAGGAGCGCGACGGCGAAACCGGCCTCTCCTATTTTGGCGGCCGCTATTACATAGCCGGCTGGGGCCGCTGGCTGACCGCGGACCCGATGGGCGAGGTCGACGGCCCCAACCTCTATGCCTATGTCGAGGGCAACCCGATCACTTTCACCGACCCGACCGGGTTCGGCAAGTCGGACAAGGTCAAGATGCACGGCAAGTGGGTGGTCAAGCCGTCGACCCACTCGGACATGCACCTCAGAAGCGAAAAGCTGGGCGAGACGATTGCCAAGGAGATCGTCGCCTCGACGACGGACTACAGCGCCGCCCTCCAGCAGATGGACAAGGAGATCGCTCTCGAACAGCAAAATTCGGGCCTCCCGGAGCACAACGAGAGCAAGGTCGACGAAGCGATGAAGGCGGGGATGCGCGGCGACAAAGAGGAGTTCAACCGGCTCTATCGTGCTGCCCTGCCCGGCATGGACGAGCAGATTTCGACCGCGACCATGTACAACATCGCCAAGGGCGCCGGTAAGGTGACGATGAGCAAGGCTCAGAAGAAGCAGTTCAAGGCAACCTTCCGGATCGCCTCGCGGCTTCGCCTCGAGACCGAATACAGCGGCTATGCGACCAAGCATGGCGAAGCCCAGCACACGACCAGCAAGGGCTCGGAATTTTTCACCTCGACCGGCAAGGGCCACACTTACTGGGATCGGGCGCGACGCGAGGATGTTCTCGAGAAGGGCGAGACCACGGCCAACACCGGAGTGAACCGGATGCTCGATATGATCGCCGAGGCCGGCCGGCATTCGCTGAGCTTCGGAGTGGCCCCTTCGCGGGGCCGCAACATCACCACCTACGACAAGATTCGGAAAGCGAAGCGGAAGCGGCAGATGTACCACCGCGAAGGGGTCAAGCGCATCGTCCTGAGGGTGTTGCGCCAGGACCCCGACAATCACCCCACGCAGCGGGGACGCAGATCCTGGAAACCGGATCGCCGCCGTTCGCTCAGCCCGGGGCGGCGCGGCTATTATTGAGCTTCGACGTAGCAGCCGCCGGGTGCGTATAATCGGCTCGCGACCGACGCCTTCGGCTCCCGCTAATTTTCCTCGAACGCCGCCATCTGCCCCCCCAGAGCCCGCTGGAAAGCCGGGCGCGACTCGCAGCGCGCGAGATAATCGGCGAGCCCCTCCTCCGCCACCAATTCGGTATGGCGGAGGATCCTCAGCACCGTCGCCATCATCAGGTCGCCGGCGGTGAAGCGTGGACCGTCGAGGAACGGCTTGTCGCCCAGCGCGGCCGCGAGCTCGGCGAGACGCTTCCTCGCCATCGCCTCGGCGCCGGGGCGCCTGAGCTTCGCCCATTCCTCCCCGCCATAGAAGAGATCGATCGCGGCGAGGGTCTGGATCATCGGCTCGATCGAGTTCAGCGCCGCGAACAGCCATTCCACCGCCCGCGCGCGAGCCGCCGGATCGCCGGGAAGGAGGTTCTCGCTGCGCTCGGCGACGCGAAGGACGATCGCGCCGGATTCGAACAGCTTCAGGCCGTTCTCCTCATAAGCGGGCACCTGACCGAAAGGCTGCCAGGAGCGATAGTCGGCGCCGTCCTTCTCGCCGTCGGCGAGCAGCTTCACCTCGTAGCGAAGCCCGGCTTCCTCGAGCGCCCAGCGCACCCTGAGGTCGCGCACCAGCCCCTGCGCGAAGGGCGGCACCCATTTGAAGGCGGTGACGGTGATCATTGGACATCCTTCCCCGGAAAAGGGGGACCGTAACCGATGAGACGCTCGACGTCTCGCGCCCGGAACGTCTGGCCGAGGCGCGCGGCTGGCTGGAGGAGGCCGCCGCCAGATGGGAAGACGCGCTCTCCCGTCTGAAGGCGCACGTCAAAGGCTAGGCTTCGCTGCTTTCCCCCGGCGCGACCTTGACTTGCGCCTCCCAAACCTTCCGCAAATCCTTGCGGATCGAGGGCCCGGCGAGATGCGCATCGACCGATTCGTGACGCTCGCCCTTCAGCGCCGCCACGATGGCGGGGAGATTGTCGCACTGGCCCGAACGGGCGAGCTCGAAGGCGCGCTCGACGGTGGTCGGGCGTTCGCGGTCCGGGGGGCCGGCCATCTCAGCGCCTCCCTGAGGCGGCGGCGGCGGCGTCGAGCCGCAATCGCGCATAGCGATTGGCATTGCCGAGATGTCCTTCCCGTTCGACGCCCGCCTTGGCGCGCGCGGCGAGCCACCGCGCCCCGGTCTCGAGCCGCTCGTAATAGCCAGCATTGGCGATCGTCGGCAGCGGCGTGGCCGGGCCCGCCGCGGGATCCGCCCAGGGCGCACGCGGCGCGGCAGCGGCAGCCTTGACGCTGTAGCGGCCGGCCAGGTCGAGGTGGACCAGCCGGCCCTCGGCCGTGGCCGCTCGCCGCGCATTGGCGACCGAGGTGCGTGTTCGGCCAAGCCAGTAGGTCTGTTCCATGGTTTGCCTTCCGCGCTGCAAGCGGGAGCCCTTGCGTCTCCCTGTCACGCGATGCTTGCGGGCACGATCAGGTGATGGGGACATGCTAGCAGGTCGGCCGCGCAATAGCGAGGCCGCCGCCGCTCACTCGCACAGCCGCTTCCACGCGATCTCCATCACCGTCCCCGCCTCGATCGGAAGCGGCTGCTGCCAGGCGGCGGTATAGTCCTCATGCTGGGCGACCTTTCCGTCGGGGCTGTACTTGCGGGCCGCGGTCGGGGTGATCGTGCGGCCGGGGCAGTCGACCCGCAGGCGGTAGGCGTCGAGGCTCGGCGCGGCTTCGCCCGGGTTGGAGAGCCGGAACCAGCCCTCCCTCTTCTCCGCCGTCATCACCACCGAGGTGATGTCGATGGCGATGCGCTGGCCGGTGGCGGCCGCGCCGAGATCGATCCAGCGCAGCGCCTGAGGCGGAGTCGCGCCGGGCTCGAGACCGGGAGTCGTCCCCTGCTGCGGGATCGCCGGACCCGGGACGGTAGCCGGCACGGCGGGCGCGGCCGCACTGGTGGCGCCGCAGGCGTCGAGCGTCGCCTTCACCTCGGGACCCACCTTGGGATCCTGGACGAGGCCGGCCACATAGGCGAGGTCGCGCGGGCTGAGCGGGTTGCCGGCCTTGGGGACGAGCCGCCTCGCGATGTCGGCGAGCTGGCGGAGCTGCCAGACGGTCAGATTCTTCGTGAGCCGCTCGCCGACGCAGCGGCTCTGCTCTGCGCTCACTCCGTAGCGGGGCAGCTGCGGCGCGATCAGGCTGTTCTTGGGCTTCCAGTAATCGGCCGCATAGCCGGCGCAGCCGGCGAGCAGGGCGAGGGGAAGAAGGGCTATTCCGGATTTACGCACGTCTTGCCCTTTTCGCTGGCAGCCTCGACGCGCGATAGCCCAAGCCGAGCGGGTGGTGAAGCCCGCGGCTCAAGCCCGGCGGCCGGACGACCGCCGCTCGTCGCGGGCGTAAACGTCCCTTTGCAGGGCCACTCCGAGGGCCGGATCGGGGAGAGCGGTCAGATAGGTGATATAGACGGGCACGGGCTCGGGCAGGTCGACCCGCTGCTCCGGCGCGGAGCCGGCCGGGCGGGGCGCGGGGCCGCCGAACAGGAAGCGCGCGAGGCGGGGCGCGTCCTCGAGCCGGACGCAGCCCGAGCTGATGCGCCGGTCGGCGCGGGTAAAGAGGCTCTTGTCGGGGAAATCGTGGAGGTAGATCCCCAGCCGGTTGGGAAACATGAACTTCATCGCCCCCATCACGTTGCTTCCGCCCGGCCGCTGGCGCATGCGCAGGCTGGTCTTGCCGCTCGCCACCGCCCGCCAGTTCACCTGCGACGCGGAAATGACTCGCGGCCGGTCGCTCCAGTCGGACAGCAATTCCATATTCTCGCGGGCGAGGACCCCGGGGCCGGACTTCAGCACCCGTTTCGCGCGCTCGCGGGCGAGATCGGGCGGGACGTTCCACCAGGGATTGAGGGTGACGTAGCGAATATAGCCCGCCATCGTCGGGGTCTGCATGCTGGGCTTGCCGACGATCACGCGCATCGGCCCCTCGACCCGGCCGCCGTCGATCATCCACAGCCGCGCCGAGCCGGAATCGACAATGACGTAGCGGCCGGGCAGCGCCGGGATCAGCCGGGCACGATCGAGATTGGTCCGGATCGCCTTTTCCTCCGCCGCCGGCAGACTGGGGGAGGCGGCCCGCCGGCGGGCGTAGCCCCGGCTCAGCGCGACGTAGAGCGGGTTCATCGCCAGCGCCTGGTCGAGGTGGCGGCCGAGGTCCGGAGCGGCGGCGGCGGCCTCGAGCAGGACGCGCGGATCGGGCGGCTCCGGCGCGAGGTCGGCATCGACCCAGGTGACGGCTCTGGCGCCGCGAGCGGGGACGTGAAGGTCGCGAACGAAGGCGGCGTAAGCGCGCGAGAGCAGCAGATCGGCCCGGGCCCGGGCGGCGGGATCGCCCGACCTGGCGGAATCGAGCGCTGCGGCGAGCTCCGCGGCGCCGTATCGGGCCGGATCGAGGCCGTGCTCGGCCGCACGCGCGATCTCGCCGGCGAGCCTCAGCGCCTCCGGGCGGGGGCCTTGGCGGCTGACCCAGAGCGGCCGGCTACCGCGCTCGCGGTAGAATGCGGCGATCTCGGCGGAGACGCGGACCGGCTGGAGCGGAGCGGATGCGGCTTTCGGTGTGGGCGGAGCGATGGGCGCAGGGGCCTGCTCGCAGGCGGCGAGCGGGCCGAGAAGCGCGCAAAAAGGGAGCAATCGCAGCAGCATCGCGCTGGTGGATAGCATGATCACGCCGGAGCGCTAAGGCCCGACTCCCGGAATGGGACGGTTTCTTGCCCCCCAATGCGAAGCATGGGGAGGGGGACCACCGAAGGTGGTGGAGGGGTGACCTCACACGACCAACGCCAGGTCACCCCTCCACCCTGCTTCGCACGGTCCCCCTCCCCATCTGCGATGGGGAGGCAAAGTTTACTTGCCGGCCAGGCTCGTCCCCGTCCCGTTCGCGCCGAGCAGCTTGAGGGCGACCTGGAACTCCTTGGCGGCGGCGCGCTGGTTGTTGGCGCGGCACAGGGCCTCGCCGGTCCGCAGCCGGCGGGCGGCGTTCTGCGCGACGGCCGGCTCGGCGCCTGCGAGGGCGCCGCGGATCTGCTGCGGAAGCGCGTCGCAACGGGCGTCGGCGGCGGAAACGGGAGCCGAGGTGAGGGCGACGGTACCGGCGACGATGAGGCCGGCGAGGGTGGCGATGAGATTGCGCATGATTTGGGTCCTTCCCTGAATGTAGGTCGGAGATAGGCGCTCTGGATTTCTTTTATAATCCGCTATAATGTCGATGGGCCATGAAGCAGGAATACATAATCGCCCGCAACCAGCTCGACGGAGTCGAGGCTTTCCTTCGGGTCGCCGAACGGCGCAGCTTCCGCGCCGCCGCCGATGACCTGGGTCTCTCGCCCTCGGCGATCAGCCAGACGATCCGCGCGCTGGAGGCTCGGGTCGGAGTGCCCCTGCTGACCCGGACGACCCGGAGCGTCGGACTGACCGAGGCCGGTGAGCGCTTCCTCGAGCACGCCCATCCCGCCTTCGCCGGCCTCACCGCCGCTTTCGAGGCGGCCCGAAGCTTCGGCGAGCGCCCGGCCGGACTGCTCCGCCTCAACGTCCCGCGCGCCGCCATCCCCTTCCTGATCGAGCCGGTGATCGAAGGATTCTCCGCGGCCTATCCCGAGGTCGAGGTCGAGATTTGCGGCGAGGACGAACTGATCGATCTCGTCGAGCGGGGCTTCGACGCCGGAATCCGGATGGGCGATTATCTCGAGGCCGACATGATCGGGATCCGGCTGACCCCGCCGTTCCGGCTGGTCGTCGCGGGCTCGGCCGATTATTTCGCCAGGCACGGACGGCCGCTCGTCCCGTCCGACCTTCGCGACCACCGCTGCATCCGGGCACGGGCGCCGACCACGGGAGCGATCTTCCGCTGGCATTTCGAGGTCGCCGGCCAGCCGCTCGAAATCGCCGTCCAGGGGCCTTTGATCGTCAACGATCTCGACGTCAGCAAGGCGGCCGCGCTGCGCGGAGTCGGCCTCGCCTACCTCGCCGAACCCCTGGTCGCCGAGGCGCTCGCCGACGGCCGGCTCGAGCTCGTCCTCGAGGAGCATGCCGCCTGGTCGCCCGGCGCCTATCTCTATTATCCGAGCCGCACCCAGATGCTCCCCAAGCTTCGCGCCTTCATCGACTTCATCCGCGAGCACCGCCCGCCCGACCGCTTCCTCGAGGTGCAAGCCGCCTGACGGGCTACTTGGGAAGCACGAGGCTGGCCTTCAGGCCGCCTTCCGTCCGGTTGACCAGCACCAGCCGCCCCCCGTGAGCCTGCGCCACCGCACTGGCGATGGCGAGGCCGAGGCCGGCGCCGCCGCTCTCGCGGTTGCGCGAAGTCTCGAGGCGGCGGAAGGGGTCGAGCACTTCCTCGAGGCGGTCGGCGGGAATGCCGGGGCCCTCGTCCTCGACCCTTATCTCGATCTCGCCCGGACGCTCCCCGACCGTCACGATCGCCCCGCCGCCGTAGGTCACCGCATTGTCAAGAAGATTGCGCAGCGCCCGCCGGAGCAGGTTCGGCTGAACCGCAAGGACCGCGCGCGGCGACGGCTGGAACGCCGCCGCCAGGCCAAGCTCGCGAAACTCCTCGACGACCGCGTCGGCGAGAGCGGCGAGGTCGACCAGGCGCACCGGCTCGCGCGCTCGCCCGGTGCGCGCCAGGGTGAGGATGTCGTCGAGGGTCGCCGCCATCTCCTCGACGGTGGCGACCAGCCGCTGGCGCTCCTCCTCGGGGCCCATGTTCTCGGCGCGGATCCGAAGCGACGCCAGCGGGGTGCGCAGGTCGTGGCCGATCGCGCCCAGCATGCGGTCCTTCTCGTCGAGCAAGGCGAGGGTCCGGCGGTTCATCGCGTTGAACGCCTCGACCGCGCGGCGCACGTCCGAGGGACCGGTCGGAGCCACCGGCTCGGCGGGCGCGTGCCCCCGGAAGCCCTCGGCGGCGCGGGTGAGGTCGCGAAGCGGCCGGGCGAGCCGTCGGGCGATCCACCAGGCCGCTCCGAAGACGAGGAGGAACAGGACCGTCGTCGCGAGCAGCAGGCGGTGGATCAGCCAGCGGTCGGCGCCGGGGGCGTCGAAGCGGGCGTCGAGCCAGCGACCGTCGTCGAGCTGGGCGGCGAGGCGCAATATCCTTCGTGCTTCATGATGGCCGTGGCCCGGCGGCCCGTGGATCCGCGAGACCCCCACCGGTGAAGCCGCGCGCACCGCCCGGACCGGAACCCCGGCCTCGCGCAGCGAGGCGGCGAGCCGAGCCTCGATCCCGGCCTGGCGCTCCATCCCTTCGCGGTCGATCGCGCTTTGGGGGACCAGCCGATAGATCGCGGCCGGGCCCATGCGGTGGGCCGAGAGCAGTGGCTCGCGCGCCTCCGGCCGGCTCGAGGCGAGCACCGAAGCGGCCTGGGTGAAACGGCCGATCGCCGGCCCCTCGTTGCGCGCCAGGCTCAGTTTCTGCTGCTCGTTAAGGAGGAAGGCGAAATTGACCGCCTGGGCGACGAGCAGGGCGGCGCCGATCAGAAGCAGCATCTGGCCGAGCAGGCTGGAGGGGAGCAGCCGCCTCACGGGCGGCGCCGCCCCCCGGCGAAGGCCGGGGCCCGGCGGCGCGGCGCCCGAACTGGGTCGCGGCCTTCGCGGGGAAACAGCGCGAGCCTAGTCATGGGCGGCGCACGTCGGCGGCGAGCATGTAGCCGCCGCCCCGGACGGTCTTGAGCAGGACCGGATTCTTGGGATCGGGCTCGATCTTGCGCCTGAGGCGGCTGACCATGTTGTCGACGCTTCGCTCGAAGGCGGCGAGCTCGCGGCCCTCGGCGAGGTCGAGCAGCTGGTCGCGGGTGAGGATCCGGCGGGCGTGGGTGACGAGCGCGAGCAGGAGGTTGTACTCGCCCGTCGAGAGCGGGACGGCGACCCCTTGCGAATCGATCAGCTCGCGCTCGCCGGTTCGAAGCACCCACGGCCCGAAGGCGTAAGCGTCGGCGTCGGCGGCCCGGAGCCGCGATGGCCGCTCGCCGGAGCGGCGGAGCACGGATTTGATGCGCGCCAGAAGCTCTCTCGGGCTGAAGGGCTTGGTGACATAATCGTCGGCGCCGATCTCGAGTCCGACGATCCGGTCGGTCTCCTCCGCCCGGGCGGTGAGCAATATCACGGGAATTCCGCTCGTCGCGCGGACGTGGGCGCACAAGGCGAGGCCGTCCTCGCCGGGCATCATGATGTCGAGAAGGATGAGATCGACCGCATAAGCGGCGAGCGCCTGGCGCGCCTCGGTGCCGTCCTTCGCCTTGGAGATCCGAAGCCCGTTGCGCGCCAGATATTGGGCGAGCGGGTCGCGGATCGACCGTTCGTCGTCGACGAGCAGGATGTGAGGCTCTCCGGAGCTCGCCATGGCTTAATATTAGGGACAGTCACCGGGGACAGTCACTAGTGACTGTCCCCGTTCCCCCTCAGCGCCCGCCGCGACGCGCCTCGTGAGCGGCGCGCATCTCGGCGGCGTCGATCGAGCCGTCGCGATTGGCGTCGAGCTTCGCGAAATGGGCGTCGATTCCGGCCTGCATCTCGGCGAGGGTGACGGCGCCGTCGCCGTCGGAATCGAGATGCATCGGCCCGCCCGGTCTGCCCGGCCCGCCCGGACCGCCCGGACCGCCCGGCCCGCCGGCACCATGGGGCCCGCCGGGACCATGGCCGCCATGCTCGCCGCGGCGATGGTCGCCCATCTTGGCGTGATAGGCCATCATCTCCTCGCGGGTGGCGCGGCCGTCCTTGTCCGCGTCGGCGCCGGCGAACATCGCGGCCGCTCCCGTGCGCGCCTCGGCGAGGCTGATCGTCCCGCTCGAATCCGAGTCGAACTTCGCCATCGGGCCGTGGAGCGCGCCGCTCTGCGCATAAAGCGTCGCGCCTCCGGCCGTGAGCGCGACCGCTCCGGCGGCGGCGGCGAGGCCCAATTTCAACTTGCTGGTCATCTCAATCTCCTGATCGCGCGCCGGTCGGGCGCCTCGTCCCACATCGGCGGCCTTTGTCGCTCGCCTATCCCCGGCGGACCGGGAAATTGTCGCAAAATGTATCAGGCCCGGCGAAGCCGGGCGACGCAGTCGGCGAGGTCGGCCTGGCGGAAGGGCTTGGTGAGCCGGGGAAGGTCGGCGGGGAGGCCGTCCAGCTCGGCATAGCCGGAGACGATAAGGACCGGCAGGCCAGGCCGCTCGGCGGCTAGGATCAGTGCGAGGTCGGTGCCCGAGAGGCCGGGCATGAGATGGTCGGTGATGACGAGGTCCGGCACCCGCAGGTCGACCAGGGCCAAAGCGTCGGCGCCGGAATCGGCCTCCACCACCTCATAGCCCATCTCGGCTAGCATGTCGGCGGTGCTTGCCCGCACGAGCGGCTCGTCGTCGACGAGGAGGACGGTTCCGGCAGTGGCGCTGGGCATCGCTTCGGCCTCGCGGCGGGCGACGGCGAGCGCCGGCGGCGATTCCGAGACCGGAAGCCACAGGCCGGCGACCGTCCCCTCCCCTCGCCGGCTGTCGAGCGTCAGGGCTCCGCCCAGTTGCGCGGCGAGGCCGTGAACCATCGACAGCCCGAGCCCGGTGCCCCGGCCGACACCCTTCGTCGAGAAGAACGGCTCGACCGCCCGCGCCAGGGTCGCCTCGTCCATGCCGACGCCGCTGTCGGCCACCGTGAGGCGGACGTAGCGGCCGGGGGCGAGGCCCGCGACCTGCCCCGCCGCGACCGTCTCGGCCGCCGCGGCGATGGTGAGGACGCCGCCGCCGGGCATCGCGTCGCGAGCGTTCACGGCGAGGTTCAGTATCGCCATTTCGAGCTGGTTGGCGTCGGCCCGGGCGTAAGGCAGCGCCGGGTCCATCCGGGTCTCGATCCGGATCCGGGGGCCCGACGTGCTCGCGACCAGCTCCACCATTCCGCGCACCAGCTCGGCCAGGTCGACCGGGCCGGCCTGAAGCGGCTGGCGGCGGGCGAAGGCGAGCAGGCGCTGCACCAGGGTCTTGGCGCGCTCGGCCGACTGGAGCGCGCCTTCGACCAGCCTCTGCTCGCGCTCTCCGCCCAGCGCCTTGCGGTGGAGCAGGTCGAGGCTCCCGATGATCGGGGTCAGAAGATTGTTGAAATCGTGGGCGACTCCTCCGGTCAACTGGCCCATCGCCTCCATCTTCTGCGCCTGGCGAAGCGCTTCCTGGGCGAGGGCGAGGTCTTCGGCGCGCTCGGCGACCCGCTGCTCGAGGGTCTCGTTGAGATCGCGGAGCATCTCCTCCGCACGTTTCTGGTCGGTCACGTCGATCATGATCCCGTCCCAGACCAGCGAGCCGTCGGACTGGGTCCGGGGCGCCGAAATGATTCGGGACCAGCGAATGGCGCCGTCGGCGCGGCGGAACCGGCATTGAACGTCGAATTGCCGGACTTCGGCGATGGCCGCGGCCTCGGTGGCGGCGAGCGAAGGAGCGTCGGCGGGGTCGATCATCCCATAAGCGACGGTGGCGTCGGCGAGGATCGATTCGGCGGGATAGCCGGTCAGCTTCTCGCAGCTTTGCGAGACGAACAGGAAGCGGCGCTCGCTGCCGTTTCGGCCGGTCGAGACCTGATAGACCATTCCGCCGGGAAGATTGTCGGTAAGCGCCCGCAGCCGGGCTTCGTTCTCGTGGACCGCCGCCTCAGCCGTCCTGCGCTCGGTGACGTCGATGCTGACGGCGAGGACGCCGTAAGGCTCACCGGACGGGCGGCGGATGACCGAGACGCTGTTGTTGACCCAGACGATCGAGCCGTCGGGCCGGACGTAGCGTTTCTCATGCGAGTAGGGCGTGCCGTCGCGCACGGCCCGCTCGAACTTGGGGACGTTCGCCGGGCGATCGTCGGGATGGGTGATCTCGAGCAGGTTCAGGCTCAGCAGCTCCTCTCGGCTGCGCCCGGCGATCTCGCAGAAACGGTCGTTCACGAGCGTGAAGCGGCCGTCGAGGTCGACCTGGGCGAAGCCCGCGGTCGCCTGGTCGATGAAGGCCGAGAGCTGGCCCTCGCGCTCCCTGAGCGCCTCCTCGGCCGACTTGCGGTCGCTGATGTCGAAGACGACCCCGTACCAGCGGATCGCTCCGGTCGAGGGATCGCGGATCGCCTCGCCGCGGCGCGCCAGCCAGCGAACCTCCCCGGTGTCGGGCCGGATGATGCGATATTCGATCGGATCGAAGGCGGTCTCGGCGGTCTCGTCATGGGCGGCGTCGACCCGGTCGTGATCGTCGGGGTGGAGGAGCGCCATGAAGAAGGAGATCGGCGCCTCCTCGACCACCTCGACCCCCCAGATCCGGCAGAATTCGGGGGAGACGAGCATCCGCTCGCCCTCGGGAATATATTCGAACGTGCCGACTCCGCCGGCGGCCTGGGCGACCCTCAGCCGCTCCTCGCTGGCCTTGAGCGCCGCCTCGGCGGTCCTTGTGGGCCCGTCGCCCTCGGCTTGCCCTTGCGACACGGCCCCACGCCCTTCCTTGCCCGGAACCCACCGACCGGAAGACGGCGCGCTAACACAGGCGCGAGCGCAAGTTCAATTGTTTCGCAAGGGCTTGTCATCCCGGCCAAAGCCGGATTCCAGGAACACCGCGTAATGACTTTCCCACCGACCGCGGTCATGGATTCCGGCCTTCGCCGCAATGGCGGAGAATCCGCTTTCAGTTCGACAGCGTCGATTCGAGCCCATATCGTCGGCCCGGCGACAAGGCGGGGAGGATTATGCTTAGACGCGGCACGTTGACCGCCTTCTCCGGCCCGGGCCTGCCGATCGGCGCCGTCGGGCTTCCGATGATTGTCTACCTGCCGCCTTATTACGCCGGCTCGCTGGGGATGGACCTAGCCGTCGTCGGGCTGGTCTTCTTCCTCGTCCGGGCGATCGACCTGCCGCTCGATCCACTGCTCGGCCACTGGATGGACCGCACCAGCGGCCGCTTCGGCCGCTACCGGCCCTGGCTGATCGGCGGCGGGCTCACCCTCGCGGCGGGGGTCTGGCTGGTGTTCATGGCCGAGCCCGGGCTCAGCGGCCTCGCCGCCTTCTGCTTCCTGATGGTCCTCTACCTGGGCTATTCGCTGACCGCGGTGGCTCAGCTCGGCTGGGGCTCGACCCTGTCGGACGATTATCACGACCGCTCGCGCGTCTTCTCCTGGTGGATGGCGGCGCAGGTGCTCGGGATGATCCTCGTCCTGCTGCTTCCGCCGCTGGCCGGCGGCGGCACCCCCGCCGGCGGGATCCACGCCATGGGCTGGTTCGTCATCGCGACGGCGCCGCTCACCGTCCTGCTGATGGCCGCCGCCGTCCGCGAGCGGGACCGGGTCGGCGAGCGGCCGCACGCGAGCTGGAAGGAGATCAAGGCGCTTGCCCGCAACCCCCTCCTCCTCCGGCTCGTCCTGCTCGACATCCTGACAAGCGTCGCGCCCGGAATCACCGGAGCCATGTTCCTTTTCTATTTCGAGCACCGGCTGGGCTTCGCGGCGCGGGAGGCCAGCCTGCTCCTGCTCATCTATTTCGTCGCCGGCTTCGCCGCTGCGCCGCTGTGGATCGCGCTGGCCCGGCGGATCGGCAAGCACCGCGCGCTGGCCGCGGCGGCGCTCGCTTACGCGATCTTCCAGCTCGGGCTGAGCTTCCTGCCGCGGTCGTTCGGAATGGCCGGCGCCATTCCCGCCATGGCCATCGTCGGCCTCCCCTACATCGCCGCGCCTTCGCTGCTTCGGGCGATGATGAACGATGCCGCGGACGTCGACCGCCTCGAAACCGGCCTCGACCGCAATGCCCTCCTCCAGGCCCTGCTCACCAGCACCCAGAAGATCAGCTACGCCATGCCGGTGGCGATCATCTACCCGATCCTGAGCCTGATCGGCTTCCAGCCCAGGCCCGGAGCGACCAACACCGAAAGCGCCATCTGGGGAATGACCCTGCTGTTCGTCGTCGCGCCGGTCGTGCTGATGATCCTGGCAGCCTCGGTCGCCTCGCGCTGGCCGCTCGATCGGGAAAGGCATGGCGAAGTGCAGTCGGCGCTTGCCGCGCGCGGATCGTGACACGGGGCACCCAATGCCTCGCCACGGGGCGGCGCTTGTTCTAGGGCGCGGCCATGGCCGAGACTCCCCCCAGGCACGAGATCACTTCCCCGTTGCGCGAAGCGCGCCGAGCGCAAATGTATCCCTTGCTCTCGCCGGCCGAAATCCGGCGGGTCGGCCGCTTCGGCGTTCCACGCCGCTACGCGCCGGGCGAGATGCTGGTCAGGACCGGCGAAAGCGGCCACGGCCTGAGCCTCGTGCTCGAAGGCGAGGTCGAGGTCACCCAGCATGTCGAGGGCGGCGAGGCGCAGCTCATCGTGATCCACCGCCCGGGCGCGTTCCTCGGCGAGCTCGCTCAGCTCTCCGGAGCTCCGGCGCTGGTCGACGCCCAGGCGGTCGGGGCGGTGGAGGCGCTCGTCATCCCGCCCGACCGGCTGCGGGCGCTCCTCGTCGGCGAGGCGGAGATCGGCGAGCGCATCATGCGCGCCCTGATCCTCCGCCGGGTCGGCCTGCTCGAGATCGGCCTCGGCGGCCCGGTGATCGTCGGCCGGGAGGGCAATCAGGACGTGCTTCGGCTGGAGGGCTTCCTCGCCCGCAACGGTCATCCCCACCAGAGGCTCGACCCGGAGGGTGACGAGGCCGCCTCGGCGCTGATCGAACGCTTCCACGTCGCCGCCGAAGAGCTCCCGATCGTGCTTTGTCCGAGCGGCCAGCTGCTCCGCAACCCGACCGAGAATTCGCTTGCCCGCTGCCTGGGAATGGTCGGGCCGATCGATCCGGAGCGGGTCTTCGACGTCGCCGTCGTGGGCGCCGGTCCGGCTGGCCTCGCCACCGCAGTCTACGCCGCCTCCGAGGGCCTTTCGGTGCTCGTGCTCGACTGCCGGGCTTTCGGCGGCCAGGCCGGAGCGTCGTCTCGGATCGAAAATTACCTGGGCTTCCCGACCGGGATTTCGGGAATCGCGCTGATGGGCCGGGCCTTCAACCAGGCGCGCAAGTTCGGGGTCGAGATGGCGATCCCCGACGAAGCCGTGAGGCTCGAATGCGACGACGGCTCGGCTCGCCGGCTCGGCCTCGCGACCGGCGAGCGAGTCCGGGCGCGCGCCGTCGTTCTCGCCACCGGCGCCCGTTACCGACGTCTCGACGTCCCCAACCTCCACCAGTTCGAAGGCGCCTCGGTCCATTACTGGGCCTCGCCGCTCGAGGCGAAGCTGGTCGCCGGCGAGCAGGTGGCGCTGGTCGGCGGCGGCAATTCCGCGGGCCAGGCGGTGGTCTTCCTTGCCGGCCACGCGGCCCGCGTGACCTTGCTCGCCCGGCGGCCGCTCGCGGAGACGATGTCGGCCTATCTCGTCGAGCGGATCGCGGGCCTGGCCAACGTCGAGGTGGTGACCGGCGCCCAGATCTCGTCGCTCGACGGCGAGGGCGATTCGCTTTCGGCAATAGGCTGGCGCGCTCGCGGTTCGGACTCGGAGACCCGCCGCCCGGCCCGTCATCTCTTCCTCTTCATCGGCGCCGACCCGAACACCGACTGGCTCGTCGGATCCGGACTCCGCCTCGACCCGCGCGGCTTCCTGCTTACCGGGCCGGAGGCGCGCTCCGGCTGCCTTCCGCTCGAGACGAGCCGGCCCGGAGTGTTCGCCGTCGGCGACGTTCGCGCCGGCTCGGTCAAGAGGGTGGCGGCCGCGGTCGGTGACGGTGCCCAGGTCGTCGCCGCGCTCCACACCTATCTCGCTGATGCCCAGTGAGCTGGGATCGCGTCCCCAGCGCGAATTGAAAATACGAGACGGCCGGCGCCGCAACCGCCGAGCCTCTCGAACGCTATCCATCACGTTCGCCGGACGGGTCCGGCGATTCCTCGACCCGCAAGCCTGAAAGGACATCAGATGACCGACCGCGAAGCGATCCGGGAGCATATGGAAGTGATCGGGGCCGACGGAGTCCATGTCGGGACCGTCGATCATGTCGACGGCGACAGGATCAAGCTTACCAAAGCCGACAGCGGCCAGGGCTCTCACGAGGGCCACCACCATTACATCTCGCTCGGCCTCGTCGCCGGGATCGAAGGCGACCGGGTGCGGCTTTCCGCCAACGGCGACGTGGCGGCGACGTTCGAGGAAGAGGAACAGGGGGACTGAGCGGTATCGACAATCAGTTATGCCGGGGTCCGCCTTACCACTTTTGCAGGGCAGGGGGACCGCGCGAAGCGCGGTGGAGGGGCTCTTCGGAGTCCGCAAGGCCCCTCCACCATGCTTCGCATGGTCCCCCTCCCCGGCAAATGCCGGGGAGGATTTTCAGATTACAAAGTCGAGTGAACCGTAGCGACGGCCTTCACCACCGACGCGATTCGGACCGCGGTCTGGATCGTCTCGGCCTTGACCTTGTGCTGCTGGAGGACGCGCTCGTGGCTGTCGATGCACATGCCGCAGCCGTTCATCGCGCTGACCGCGAGGCTGAACAGCTCGAAATCCTCCTTCGCGATGCGCGGCGCTCCGATGACGTTCATCCGGAGGCGGGCCGGGAGGGTGCCGTATTCCGGGTTCGAGGCGAGGTGGACGAAGCGGTAATAGACGTTGTTCATCGCCATCACCGCCGCCGCCGCCCGGGCCGCGTTGGCCGCCTCGCCGCTCAGCTTGCCTTCGGCTTCGGCCTCGGCCGCGGCGACGATCGGCTTGTAACCGGTGCCGTGGGCGCAGGCGAGCAGCAGCCCGAATTTGCGCTGGTCGCCGAGCGACTGGTCGTTGAGCAAGGAGGACATGTTGAGCCGAAGGTCCTTCGCATAATCGGGAAGGGAATCGGCGAACTGCTTGAGGGACATGGAAACTCCTGGAAAGTTAAGGGGCGCGGAAGCCGAAGCTCCCGCGCCCCCGTTGCGAGGTCTGCATTGGCGGCACAGGGGGGCTAAGCCGCCGGACGCAGGACCTCCTCGCCTTCCTGCCAGTTGCAGGGGCAGAGCTCGTCGGTCTGGAGCGCGTCGAGGATGCGCAGGGTCTCCTGCGGGTTGCGGCCGACGTTGAGGCCGTTCACCGTGACGTGCTGGATGACGTTGTCGGGATCGATGACGAAGGTAGCGCGATAGGCGACCCCGGCGTCGGGAGCGATGATTCCGAGCGCGTTGGCCAGCTCCTTCTTGTTGTCGGCGATCCAGGGGAAATCGGCCGCCGCGAGGCGCTCGTCCGCCTGGCGCCAGGCGTGATGGACGAAGTCGGTGTCGGTCGAGGCGCCGATCAGGACCGCGTCGCGGTCCGCGAAATCCTGGGCGAGCTCGCCATAGCCGATGATCTCGGTCGGGCAGACGAAGGTGAAGTCCTTGGGCCAGTAGAAGAGGATCTTCCACTTGCCGTTGGTCTCGCCGAGATCGAGCGTCTCGCCCGCGGGAAGGGCGCTGCCCTGCTGGACTGGGACGGTGAGGGAGGGAATCTTATCGCCGACGGTGAGCATGACTGCTTCTTTTCTCCTGAATTTCTCGCTGGTTGCACGCTTGTGCAGTGCAGCATGTAGGAGGCTGGCCTTGATCGTTCAAGGCATTTAGAACGATCAAATTGATCGGGAAAAGCGATGACGGTCTATCTTCCGACCCTGAAGCAGCTCCAGTATCTGGTGACCCTCCAGGACACCGGCCATTTCGGCAGGGCGGCGGAAAGCTGCTTCGTCACCCAGTCGACCCTGTCGGCCAGCATCCGGGAGCTCGAATCGCTGATCGGGGTCACCCTGGTCGAGCGCAACCGGCGCGTGGTCGGCTTCACCCCACTCGGTGCCAGGATCGCGGACAAGGCGCGGCGGGTGCTGAGGGAGGCGGAGGAGCTGGCCGACATGGCGCGGGCCGCCGGCCAGCCGCTGACCGGCGACCTGAGGATGGGGGTGATCCCGACGATCGCGCCCTTCCTACTGCCGGCGATGCTGCCCCGGCTTCGCGACGAGTGGCCCAACCTCAGGCTCTATCTTCGCGAGGAGACCAGCCAGGCCGCCTGCGAAGCGCTCCAGCGCGGGCAGCTCGACTGCGTCCTGCTCGCCCTCCCCTTCAGCTGCGGCGAGGTCGCTTCGGTCGCCCTGTTCGACGATCCGCTGTTCGTCGCCTTTCCGGCGGGCGAGGCTCCGGAAGGGAAAATGGTGGCGGTGGAAGCGATCGACGAGAGCCGGCTGCTCCTTCTCGAGGACGGCCATTGCCTCAAGGACCATGCCCTGTCGGCCTGCAACCGGCCCGATCTGCGGGCTCATGCGGCGATGATGGGAACGTCGCTGCACACCCTCGTCCAGATGGTCGACAACGGCCTCGGAGTCACCTTCATCCCCTCGATGGCGATCGAGGCCGGGATCCTCGACAATACGGGGATCGTCGCCAAGCCGCTTCGCTCCGACCATGGCTACCGGAGCATCGCGCTCGTCTGGCGGCGGTCGAGCCCGCGCGAAAGCGAGTTCCAGCTGCTCGCCGCCGAGCTTCGCGACATCATGCGGGCGCTCAGTCCAGGCCGAGAAGCCAGCGGTCCAGGAGCACCGCCCTGATCCTCGCCCCGCACAGGGTGCGGTTGAGCTGGCTGCGATGGCGCATGATCCAGCCCAGGCAGGCGAACTCGCTGTCGAAGGGTTCGAACTCGTCCCGGCTTGGCCGCAGGGTGCGGTGGTCGACCAGGAACCGCGCGCCCTTGCGGCAGCCGGGGGCGACGGACCAGTTCCGTCGAGGCGCGATGACCGACGGCACCCAATATTGCCGCCGGGGATCAAGCCCCTCGATTTCCGAGCGGAGCATCGTGCCTCTCCCTCTCAACGGCCCGGATGATGGACCCGCGGCGGGCTTACGTGAAGCCCGCCGCCTGTCCTCATCCTATTGGGCCGGCTCGGCGATTCCGATCGGCTCGACGCTGTCCGGGTTCTGCGGCAGGTCGAAGCGGTC
Source organism: Allosphingosinicella sp. (assembly GCA_036389015.1). Classification (GTDB taxonomy): domain Bacteria; phylum Pseudomonadota; class Alphaproteobacteria; order Sphingomonadales; family Sphingomonadaceae; genus Allosphingosinicella. The sequence goes on from DASVQS010000033.1 coordinate 105,349, forward strand.
GGCGTTCATGACTTTGGTCCAGGCCTGCACGAAGTCGTGCACGAACTTCTCCTCGTGGCCGGCGTCGGCGTACACCTCGGCGACGGCCCGGAGCTGGCTGTTGGCGCCGAAAATGAGGTCGGTGCGGGTCGCGCGCCACTTTTCGTGCCGGCCGCCGCGGTCGTAGCCGATGAACTCCTCGTCGGCACTCGTGTCGACCACTTCCCAGAAGGTGTCGTTGTCGAGCAGGTTGACGAAGAAGTCGTTGGTCAGCTGCCCCTTGCGGTTGGTGAAGACGCCTTCCGGCTTGTCCTGGTAGTTCGCGCCGAGCACCCGCAGGCCGCCGAGCAGGACCGTCATCTCGGGCACCGACAGTCCGAGCAGCGAGGCCCGGTCGAGCAGAAGCTCCTCGGTCTTCACGCTGTGCTTGGTCTTGAGATAGTTGCGGAAGCCGTCGGCGACCGGCTCCATCACCGCGAAGCTCTCGGCGTCGGTCCACTCCTGGGTCGCGTCGCCGCGGCCGCCGGTGAACGGGACTTCGACGTCGAAGCCGGCGTCGCGCGCCGCCTTCTCGACCGCGGCGGTGCCGGCGAGGACGATCGCGTCGGCCATCGACAGCGGCCCGCGAAGCGAGTCGATCCGGGCGAGTATCGCGCCCAGCTCCTCGGGCTCGTTGACCGCCCAGCCGCGCTGCGGCTCGAGCCGCACGCGGGCGCCGTTGGCGCCGCCGCGATGGTCGGAGCGGCGGTAGGTCGAGGCCGAGGCCCAGGCGGTCTTGACCAGCTGCCCGACGCTGAACCCGGAATCGAGGATCTTCGACCTGAACTCGGACAGCTGAGCGTCGGACGGAGCCCGGCCCGGCGGAACCGGGTCCTGCCAGATCAGATCCTCCTCCGGAACCTCCGGCCCGAGGTAGCGGACCTTCGGCCCCATGTCGCGGTGGGTGAGCTTGAACCAGGCGCGGGCGAAGGCGTCCTTGAACGCCTCGTGGTCGTTGCGGAACCTCTCCGAGATCGCCCGGAATTCGGGATCCTCGCGAAGCGCCATGTCGGCGGTGGTCATCATCGTCGGAACCCGCCTGGAGGGATCGTGCGCGGCCGGCGCCATGTCCTCCTCGCGCTGGTTTATGGGCTGCCATTGCTGCGCCCCGGCGGGCGAGCGCACCAGCTCATATTCATAGTCGAGCAGGAGCCGGAAATAATTCTCCGACCACTCGGTCGGAGTGTTCACCCAGCTGCCCTCGATGCCGCTGGTGATGGTGTGCTCGCCGAAGCCGCTTTCGTGAGCGCTCGCCCAGCCCAGGCCCTGGAGGGCGATGTCGGCCGCCTCGGGCGCGGCGTCGACCAGGCTCGGGTCGCCGGCGCCGTGCGCCTTGCCGAAGGTATGGCCGCCGGCGGTCAGAGCCACCGTCTCCTCGTGGTTCATCGCCATCCGCTCGAAGGTGATCTTGATGTCGCGCGCCGACTGGAGCGGGTCGGGCACTCCGCCGGGGCCTTCGGGATTGACGTAGATGAGGCCCATCTGGATCGCCGCCAGGGGATTCTCGAGCTCGAGCTGCTCCTCGGGAAGGATCCTCGTCTTGTTGTCGGGATGGCCGACGAACTGCTCCTCCGAGCCCCAGTAGATGTCGCGCTCGGGCTCGAACACGTCGCGGCGGCCGCCGCCGAAGCCGAACACCGGGCCGCCCATCGACTCGATCGCGACGTTGCCGGCGAGGATGAAGAGGTCGGCCCAGCTGATCGACTTGCCGTATTTGCGCTTGATCGGCCACAACAGCCGCCGAGCCTTGTCGAGATTGCCGTTGTCCGGCCACGAATTGAGCGGAGCGAAGCGCTGCTGGCCGCTGTTGGCGCCGCCGCGGCCGTCGGCGGTGCGGTAGGTGCCCGCGGCGTGCCACGCCATTCGGATCATCAGCCCGCCGTAATTGCCGTAATCGGCCGGCCACCAGGGCTTGGAGTCGGTCAGCATCGCGGCGAGGTCGGCCTTGAGCGCCTGGTAGTCGAGCTTGCCGAACGCCTCGGCATAATCGAAGTCGGCGCCCATCGGGTCGGGCGAAAGGCCGCCCTGGTTGAGGATGTCGAGCGGAAGCGCCTCGGGCCACCAGTCGCGGTTGGTCCGCCCGAGCAGCGAGCGCACCGTCGTCGGCTTCTCCACCGGGCAGCCGCCCATCTCACCAGTCTTCGCGTCCATAATCCCGCCTCTCCTCTTTTGGGTTTGCGCGCCACGCCTAGGCGCTGATCGTCATCGGCGGAAGCGAGGAAAAACGCTCAGATCGAGCGGGAAAATCGATCATGGCGGCCTCTCCCGGCCAACGAACTCCAATTCGGATCAAAATATGCGGCTTCCTATCGAAAATAGGATTTGCATTAGAAGTCTGAATGTGTTCTACTTCTGTTCTGCCGGCCAAAGGACAGGAGCTAGACGATGAGGAACAGGGACAGGATCGCGATCCTGCTGGCCGGCGCGGCGGCGGCCATGGCGGCGGCAGCGCTCGCCGCCGAAACGATCGTCTACACCTACGACGCCAAGGGGCGGCTGGTGAAGATCGAGCGCAGTGGAACGGTGAACAACAACGTCACCGCCAATTACAGCCACGACAAGGCGGACAACCGCACCAACGTCACGGTCACCGGCTCGCCCAACCCGCCGCCGCCGTAAATCGGCGGAGGCGTCAGCCTCGAAGCCCATAAAACAGGCCGCATCGAGCGGCGCGAATTTTTGGAGAGACCTGATGACCACGTCCGTCCGGACGCGCGCGCTGGCGTGCGCCCTTCTCGCCGGCACCTTCTTCAGCGCAGTCGCCGCCTCGCCCGCTGCGGCTCAGACCGGCCCGACCGCGGCGCCGGGCCGCTTTCCCGCCGTCGACGGAAACGGAGTCGATCTCGTCTCGGGGCGCCTCAGCTTCTCGCCCGGCGGCGCCTCGATCGGAAGCGGCGCCGGAGCGGTCAGCCTCGTCCATTACTGGACGGGCGGCGGCGCCTTTGTCGACAATTGGAGCAGCGGCCTGTTCTACGATTCGGGCGGCACCTGGTACGTCCAGCTCGGCGACTTTTCCGACACCTTCACCCTGAGCGGCTCGACCTTCACCTCGACCAAGCAGAACGGCGCAACGCTGGTCCAGATCACCACCGGCTACCGCTACACCGCCGGGGACGGCACGACCATCGAGTACAAGAAGCAGACCACCCGAAGCCCCACATTATCCGGCTTCGCCTGTCTCGATTCCACTTATACGACCGGCACCTGCTTCGTCCCGATCAAGATGGTTCGTCCGGACGGCACCGTCTTCACCCTCAACTGGGACTTCGTTGACCGCTGCCCGGGCGGCGGAAGCCCGGGGCCGTCGGGCTGCCCGGGCAACGGCTCGGCGACGGCCTACTACCGCTACCGGGGCGTGGACAGTTCGGCGGGCTATGGCTTCACTGTCAACTATTCCTCCGACTCCGCCGGAACGTCGGGCGCTCCGGCGACCGGCTGGTGGCAGAAGGCAGGCGTCGCCTTCACCAACGCCGTCACGACCTGCGACAGCTCGTGCCCGAGCCTCACCTACGGCGGCACCGGCGGCAACATCTCGAG